>CBIHOQ010000040.1:0-56447 GCA_966212065.1 uncultured Burkholderiaceae bacterium | reverse complement strand
ATGGACGAATAGGGGACGGGGCAAGGCGGTGCCACAGTGAAGAGATCGATAGCAGCAGAGAGCCGTCCGGAAGACGGCTCATCCAGCGCCGGTTACTGCCGGTGGGAAGTCGTCGATTGATTGGATAGTGTCCTGAAAATAACATCGGGATGTATCTATCAAGCAATATCTAATCACATCGTCGGGCACTAACGACCATCCTCACGTTGGAACAGCGTGCCGTTCTTGTTGCATGCAGCATCAGAGCCCGCATGTCGCCACGTTCTTGGCGCCTGCTCGCTGCTCTCCCAAACCGGTCTCCGGCATGAAAACGGCGAAGACAATGAGCGCCGCCGCGGCGACGATCGCCAGCGCCATAAATCCAGCCGCAAAACCGAAGCGATCGACGATCAGGCCACTCGTCACGTTGCTCAGTCCTGCTCCTACGCCTACGGCCAGTGAAATGGCGCCCTGCGCGAGATTGAACCGGCCGGTACCCCGCGTGAGGTCCGATGCAATCACGGTGGCAATGACCCCAAAGATGCCGGCAGAAACGCCATCCAGCAGTTGGATACCGATGACCGCCCACGGGTTGTCGATGAGCGCGAAAAGCACGCCGCGCACCGGCAGCACCGCGAGGGCCACCAAAAATATCTTCTTGCGGCCGACACCCGCGCGGACCGCCCGGCCCACGCTTGCCGCGACGGCCACCATCATCAGTTGGGCGGCAATCATGCATGCCCCGAGTCCGACGATATCCCGCCCGGGCGCAGCCTTGGCGATCATCTGCCCCGCGAGCGGCAGCATCGCCGCATTGCCAAAGTGAAATAGCGCGACCGTGGCGAGAAAGGTCATGAGGTCGCGTCGCCGAACAAGCTCGCCGAGCGGTACAGGGCGGCCGTGGCCCATTGCTGCACGCAGCGCCTCGCCGCCGCGCGCGAGTTCATGGTCGATGTCGGATGGCCGCACGAGCAGGATCGTCGCCGCACTCGCGGCAGCGAACAGGCACACGAGCCAGAAGAGCCACTCGGTGCCCGCATACTGGCCGAGCGTGCCGGCCAATACCGCCGCTGTCACGTTGCCGGCGTGATTGAAGCCTTCATTGCGGCTCACACGCATGGCCAGCATTTGATGACCCACCACACCGAGGCTTAGCGCGGCCAGACACGGGCCAATGACAGCGGACGCGAGCGCGAGCACGGTCTGCGCGACGAGAACAACCGGCAGTATCGGAGCGCGCGCGATCAGTAAACAGCCTGCCGCGATCACGCCGGACGCCAGCGCGATCACAGCACGCTTTGCCCGCACCGCATCGACTAGCATACCGGCGGGAATCTGGCTGAGCGCGGCGGCCAAGCCGCTCACGCCCATCACGAGCCCGATGTCGCCCGACGACCAATGCTGGGTGCCCTTTAGGAACACGGCGAGAAACGGACCGATGCCGTCGCGCACGTCCGCCATCAGGAAGCTGAGCGCGTCGAGGCCCCTCAGGCTTTGCGCCGACGGGGAGCGGCTGGTATCAGAACGGCAGGTCGTGGTGCACGCGAACGAGTTCATTATCATGGCCGCCGGCTCATGCCTCGGTCGCGGAATCGGCATCGGCATCGGACTGCTCCGCAATCTCGCTCACCTCGAGCGTGCGGCCAAACGCGTTCTCGACCATGTCGCCCCACGCCTGCACGCATGCCCCGGGCGCTAGATATGCCTGCAGTTCTTCGGCAGCGTGAGAGGGCATGCGCAGTGATGTGCCGTCATCGAGCAGCGCGCCCCGTAGTTCTCCCTTCGGGCCATGCAACGATAGAAGGACGGTGCCCGCTACCTCTGTCGCATAGGTTTCGAACTCGGGACGCTCGTGCGCGTGAGCATCGGAATGCGGTCCCTCGTCGACGACAGTTTCGCCGTCGCCGGTCGCAATCGATACCGCCGCGATGATGTCCGCCGTGCGGGGCCGGACGCCCCGCACACTGACGGTGTCTCTGGGCGCGATGCGTTGCGCCATGGCCGCGCCAAGGTGAGGCGGAAAATGGACCTGCCGCTTCGCGTCGAGCAGGAAGCCATCGAGTTCGCCGTGCGGATTGAGCAGGAATTGCGTGACGATGCCTTTCGTTTCCGGCAGGCATGCCGGATCAATCCAATGCATGATGTTTCTCCTTCAGTTGAGAAAATTGGCATAGAGCGAACAGGGTTCACTCCGGTCAGAAGACGGTGCAGTGAAACGCAAGTGCTATGCCATTCACAGGAGCACGGTTGGCCGAGGGGCCGGCGTCATGCAAGGAGTTGAAGGCGTACGGTTATTGGACACCTAGTGTCGGCTTCGTTGACAGGTTTAGCGGATTGAATTGATTCCGAGACTTGCCATCCGGGCATAGAGCGACTGTCGGCTGATGCCGAGCCGCCGCGCGGCGTCGGCTCGGTTCCCACTCGCGAGCGTCAGCGCGCGGACGATCATCGCGCGTTCGACGCGCTCGACAGCTTGCGCGAGCGACAGGTCCGCGAATTCGGCCGGCAGTGCCCATTCTGCCGCTACCGTCGGCGCGTTGAGGAACGCCATATCTTCGGCGGTAATTGCCGGGCCGGGCGCGAGCGAACAGACACGCTCGACGGCGTTCTTAAGTTCGCGCACGTTTCCCGGCCACGGATGGCCGACAAGGCGCCGTTGCGCTTCGACAGAAAAATGCAGGGCACGGCCTGCCGCCCTCGTGGCGTTTGCAAGGAAGTGTTCGGCAAGCGGCAAGATATCGGCAACCCGTTCCCGCAGCGGTGGCAGGTGCAACGGAATGACGTTCAAGCGATACAGCAGGTCCTGGCGGAATTCGCTCGCGACAACCATCGCATCGAGGTCGCGATGTGTGGCTGCGATCACCCGTATGTCGACCGTGGCAGTTTTGTTCGTGCCGATCGGCGTGACGTTCCGCTCCTGTAGCACCCGCAAGAGCTTCGCCTGCATGGCGGGCGGCATATCGCCGATTTCGTCGAGGAACAGCGTGCCGCCGTTCGCCTCGACCAACCGGCCGGCGCGCTCAGAGATAGCGCCTGTGAACGCTCCTTTGCCATGACCGAACAGTTCGCTTTCGAGCAGGTCCTGCGGGATGGCCGCGCAGTTCACAGCCACGAACGGACCGTCTCGACGATGAGATGCCTCATGCAGCACGCGCGCGGCTACTTCCTTGCCCGTTCCGGTTTCGCCCGTAATAAGTACGGTCGCGTCGCTCGTGGCAGCTCGCCCGAGTTGCTTCTGGACCGCGCGCATTGCCTCGCTCACTCCGAGCAGTAGTGGCTTCCCGGAGAAGGGCTCCCCGGCGAACGGCGTCTCGTCAGGTCCAGGGAGGGGCGGCTGGCTCGCCGAGAAGAGTCGTTCGAGCAGCGAGACGATGTCGCTGCGCCCGACCGGTTTCGTCAAGTGTTCGAAGGCGCCCAGGCGCATCGCGCCAATTGTGTTGTCGCTGGTGGCATGGGCGGTGAGCATGACGACGGGAGCGGCCCTCAGCGCAGCGTCGCCGCGCAGTTGCTCGAGTACGTCTAGACCGTCGAGGCCAGGAAGCCGGAAATCGAGAAAGACGCAGTCGACCGCCTGGGTGCCACGCAGCTTATCGAGCGCGACTTCGCCCGACTCGGCGTGAAGCACATGATGCCCAAGGTCGGACAGCGTCTCCGCGAGGCCCTCGCGAAATGCCTCGTCGTCATCGACTACAAGGATCGTTGCCATGGAATATCAATTACGAAACATGCACCGCTCGGCGTACCGTCGAGCCAGGCTTGTCCGCCATGCGCTGATGCCACTTCGCGGACGACGGCAAGACCCAAGCCGGCCCCATCGGGGCGCCCAGTCACGAACGGTTCAAAAATGCGCCCGCGCTGTTCTGTGGGCACCCCCGGTCCATTATCGGATACGGCTATTCTCAGATGCGGGCTCGACAGTGTCCAGCACGGCCTGCATGAGGTCAGTGTTTGATGCTGCCCGCGTCAATGGACGCGAGAGACTGTAGCGCGAGGCCACCGCTTCGCAGGCGGCCGCTGCTTGCTGCGCGGCACCGGCCATCTGCTGGCCTTCGGCAGAGATCGCCATGAACCAGACGATGCCGACGAGCATGGCGCATAAGGCCGCCACGAGTGCCCATAGGACGACGAGCTGGGTTGAGAACGAAGGTCGTTTCATCGGCAGGACGATGGTGGCCAATAGAGACACTAGACAGTAGAACTCGAGGTCGGCATCCGGATACAACGCCTCTAACATCTACGCGGCAAGATATACCATGTGTGCGCAAGCAACTGGTGCATGCGTCCTTGCCGCTGCCAACATCGCGCCGCGCAAATGATCCGATCGCGCTCATTGCACTCACAGGCCTGCACGACGACGGGTTCGTCCGCCGCGTTTGCCTTTCATATCCATGAGGAACTCATAAAGCTGCTGCGCAGTGGGCGACAGCGAGCGACTCTTGCGGCGGATCAGCCCCACGTTGCGCGTGACGATCGGATCGACGAGCGGCACGCTCACTAGCAGCGGATGATCGGCAGCGGGCATTGCCAATGCCGGCACCGCAGCCACGCCCAGCCCAGCTTCCACCATCCCCAGGGTGGTGGTCACGTGTTGCGTTTCGAAAATGCTCTGCGGTCGGCCCGGCACATGTGCCAGCGCCTGATCGAGCAGCAGGCGGTTGCCCGACGTTTTGCTGACCGAAATGAAGTCGTACTTAGCGAGTTCCGTCCAAGATACGCGCCGTTTTCTGGCTAGCTCGTGGTCTCGACGACATGCAACGACGAAGCGCTCCTGCAGCAGCGGTTTGAACTCGATATCGGCTTCCTGGCTCCCGATGAAATTCAGGCCAAAGTCCGCCTCGCCGCTTGCAACCGCCGCTAGGACGTCGTTCGCGCTGGCGTCGAACACTTTGACCCGAATCTTCGGATAGCGCTCGTGGTAGCGGGAAATCACTTCCGAGAGGAAGTAGTAGACCGTGGAGGGCACGCATGCGATGGTCACTTCTCCCATGCGTGTTGCCGCCACACCGCGAATCGCCAGCAGCGTGTTGTCCACATCGTCCAAAAGCTGCTGCACCTTGCGGTCGAATTCACGCCCGATCGCCGTGAGACTCACGCGTCGCGTCGTGCGCTCCAGTAGCTTGACACCGAGCGCTTCCTCGAGCTTTTCGATTCGTCGACTGAATGCCGGTTGCGAAATCCGTACCGCTTCCGCTGCCCTGCGGAAGTTGCCCAGCTCGGCCACTGCGCGAAAGGCTTGAAGGTCATTGAGGTCGAAATTGATCGTCATTGGGGGGCGCTCGTCAGAAACGATTGATCGACAGTGTGCATCAATCGTTCGGAAAAATGCAATTCACAGGTTTTCGCGTCTCAACCATCATGGTCTACATGAACAAGACTATTCCATGCGTATTGATGCGAGCCGGGACCTCACGAGGTCCGTTCTTCCTGCGCGAGTGGCTGCCCGAGAATGTAGCAGACCGAGATCGGATTCTGATCGGCGCGATCGGCGCGGCAGACCCTTTGCAAATCGATGGGATAGGTGGCGCGAGCACGCTCACCAGCAAGGTCGCCATCGTATCTCGTTCGAGCTACAGCGATTGCGATCTCGATTACCTATTCGCGCAGGTGGGCGTGGGCGAACCGACGGTCGACACGCGGCCCAATTGCGGAAACATGCTGTCGGGCGTTCTGCCGTTCGCGATCGAGCAAGGTCTGGTCGAGGCGTCCGAAGGCACCACGACCGCGCGTGTGTTTAATCTGAACACCGGATCACGGATAGAGATCACCGTTCGCACGCCGGGGCGAATGATCACCTACGACGGAGAGGCGCGAATCGACGGTGTGGCGGGCACCGCGGCGCCGATCCATCTGAACTTTATCGACGCCTGGGGTGCCGTCACCGGAAACGTCTTTCCGACTGGTCGCCGTATCGATCTGATCGATCGCACGCAAATCACGCTAATTGACGCCGCCATGCCGCTGATGATTGTGCGAGCGCGCGACTTGGGGGTAAGCGGGCACGAAACGCCGGCCGAGCTTGACGCTAACGCGGCCTTGCTCGAACGCATCGAGGCGCTGCGTCGCGTTGCTGGATTCATGATGGGGCTCGGCGATGTATCGAAGAGCGTGATTCCGAAGCCCGTGCTGATTAGTGACGGCGACGACGCAAACAGCATTCGATCGCGCTATTTCACCCCTCGACGTTGCCATGCATCGCACGCGGTGACAGGCGCCATCGGCGTAGCAAGCGCGTTTTCGCTGCCGGGAACGGTGGCAAGCGGTGTCAACGTCAAGCCCGGCATTCGCGACGTCGTTGTCGTTCACCCAGCGGGGCAGATCAACGTCGAGGTTCAGATCGACGGAACCGATGATTCGTCCCGGATTGCGCGTGCATCGCTGATGCGTACGGCCCGCAAGATTTTTAACGGCGAACTCTACATTCCCAGCTTCTTTTTATAGCCCTCCGCGAGGGATCGAAGCACTATAGGGCAGGCGCAACAGCTTGTCCGCCAAGGAGACGAGAAATGCATTTAGCGGGCAAGTGGTATCGGGCGTTATACGTCCAGGTTTTGATAGCGGTCTTTATCGGCGTACTGTGCGGGCATTTCCTGCCCGATTTCGCCACGCAAATGAAGCCGTTCGGCGATGCCTTCGTGAAGCTGGTCAAGATGATGATCGCGCCGGTCGTCTTTTGTACGATCGTCATAGGTGTCGCGGGAATGGAGGATTCTCGCCAGCTCGGCAAGACGGCACTTAAGGCCATCGTGCTATTCCAGATACTCATGGTGCTCGCTCTTGCTTGCGGGCTGGTGAGTGTGATGATTTTGAAACCGGGCGCCGGCATGAACGTGAATCCGGCAACGCTCGATGCCTCTTCCGTCAGCAGCTTTGTACACACGGCGTCGCATATCACTGTCGCGGAGTTTGTGCTTCGCATCATCCCGACTAGCTACGTAGGCGCGTTTGCCAACGGAGAAGTGCTGCCGGTTTTGCTGCTGGCAGTGCTCACGGGGTTCGCACTTTCCAGAAGCGGGAAGGCGGGACAACCGTTTCTCGAGGTGGTCGAAGCATTCTCGAAGATCACTTTTACGATCTTCGGTTATCTCATGAAGCTGGCACCGCTCGGCGCGTTCGGCGCCATCGCGTTTACCGTGGGTCGCTATGGCTTCGGTTCGCTGGGCTCGCTGGCAAAGCTCGTTGCGGTGTTTTACATCAGCGCGTTGTTTTTCGTCATCGTGATCCTTGGCGCGATTTCGCGTCTGCATGGGTTCTCGATTTGGCGCCTGTTGCGCTATTTCCGAGAGGAGCTCCTCATCGTGCTCGGCACGTCGTCAAGCGAACCCGTGCTACCTCGGATGTTGGAAAAGCTCGAGAAGCTTGGTTGCCACAAGTCGGTCGTGGGGCTCGTATTGCCGATGGGCTATTCGTTCAATCTGTCCGGAACCGCGATTTATCTGACGCTTGCTACGCTTTTTATTGCGCAGGCCTGCAACATCCATCTTTCTATCGGTCAGATTGCGGCCCTGATCGGGGTCATGCTGCTCAGCTCAAAAGGCGCCGCCGGTGTAACCGGGAGTGGCTTCGTTGCTCTGGTCGCCACGCTTACGGTGATTCCGGATGTACCGGTCGCGGGCATTGCGCTCATCGTCGGCATTGACCGATTCATGTCGGAGGCCCGAGCGCTGACGAGCGTGATCAGCAATGCGGTGGCCACCCTTGTCGTCGCGAAATGGGAAGACAAATGCGACGTCGCGACGCTTGCGCGTGAGCTTGCACATCCAACGTGCACAAACCAGTGGGCGAGTGCGGAACCCCTAAGTAACGAACCGCAACGACCGACCGCAAGCGCTTCCATGATCGCAGCGGATCGCAAGGCAAGCGCGCGTTAGGCGCCGACGGATTCAATCGCTTCGAGACGCTGCCGCTCACCAAACGGCACAAAGCCAGTGCGTTAACCCCCCAAAAAAACGCTCGCTTAGCCTTGTGATGCAAGGCGATGCGGGCT
The DNA here is from genome assembly GCA_966212065.1 of uncultured Burkholderiaceae bacterium. Classification (GTDB taxonomy): domain Bacteria; phylum Pseudomonadota; class Gammaproteobacteria; order Burkholderiales; family Burkholderiaceae; genus Trinickia. The sequence continues at coordinate 48,484 of CBIHOQ010000040.1, read as the reverse complement.
CTATTGCCAGGGGCGTCCGCAACACGGGGCACGATTCGATGGATGGCGAAACACATCGCTACGCTGCCGCAGCGTAATCACACTGGGCGCCACCCGCCTATAATCATATGGCAGGATGATTGCGGAACGCCCGTTTTCGCAGCAGCAAGCCACTCATGCCCTCTATGCGTGTCTTGAGCGCGTCGTTGCAATGCCCATCACGAAGCCAGATCCGTAAGACGCTGTCCGATCAACGCCATCGTTGAAGGAAGCCACAGACATGAGCGGCACCTACAACCCATTACTGGTTTTTGTCTCATTCGCTGTCGCATTCCTTGCGTCCTATACCGCAGTGGAACTGTCCAGCCGAATCTCTTCGTTGCCGCAGGCACGGGGACGGACAGCCTGGCTCTTGGGGGGCGCGATCGCAATGGGGATCGGCATCTGGTCGATGCACTTTATTGGCATGCTGGCTTTCGCGCTACCGATCCCGGTCGGATACGATCTTTCCACCACGGCAGCTTCGCTCCTGATCGCGGTTGTGGTTTCATTTCTGGCGTTAATCACAGTGACGCGGGGAACGCTCTCCCGCGCCCGCCTCTGTGCTGCTGGGACGCTTATGGGGCTGGGAATCGCCGGCATGCACTACACGGGCATGGCAGCGATGCAGATGTCTCCGCCGATTCGCTATACGTTCTGGATCCTGATGGCGTCGGTTGTCGTTGCCATAGCAGCGTCGATCGCCGCCCTGTGGATTGCCTTCACGCTGCGCACGCCCGAGCAGCAAAACCTCGTCTTCAAGCGTCTCGGCTCGGCGATGATTATGGGGCTGGCCATCACCGGCATGCACTATACCGGCATGGACGCGGCGAATTTTGAGGCGGGAAGTATCTGTCTTGCTGCCGACAAGCTCGATGCTAACTGGCTGGCACTGCTGGTATCAACGAGTTCGTTCACCGTGCTGATCGGTACGCTGGTCTTCCTCGGAGTTAACACCAGCAGCCTGTCGAGTTCGCTTAGGCGAGCAAACGACGACACACGCCTGATCGTCGACAGCGCGTTGGACGCAGTGATCACGATGAATTGCGAAGGCGCCATCATCGGATGGAACCCGCAGGCAACGGCCACCTTCGGTTGGACTCATAACGACGTGCTGGGGCGTCAGTTGAGCGAGACGATTATTCCGCCGCGCCTTCGTGAGGCCCATGCACGTGGCTTGCAGCGCTATCTGGCCACCGGCGAGGCGGTCGTGCTGCACAAGCGAATCGAGCTGAGCGCGATGCGCCGCGATGGGCATGAATTCCCGATCGAGCTGACCATCACGCCGATTGGCACGGGTGAGCGCCTGTGTTTCAGCGCCTTTTTGCGCGACATCACCGAGCGCAAGGAGGCCGAACGGGCCATGCGCGACAGCGAGAAACGTTTCCGGGCCGCTTTCGAACAGGCAGCTGTGGGCATTGCTCATGTAGGCACGGACGGCCGCTGGTTACGAGTCAACCAGAAACTGTGCGATATCGTTGGCTATACGCGGGACGAACTGTTGTCACTGACCTTTCAGGACATCACGCATGCCGATGATCTCGACACCGACCTCGCGCAAATGCATCAGGTGATTGAGGGACAGATCGACACCTACACGCTCGAAAAGCGCTATTTGAAGAAGGACGGCAGCCCGGTATGGATCAACCTGACGGTTGCACTGGTGCGCGAGGAAGCCGGCAAGCCGGACTACTTCATTTCGGTCGTAGAGGATATCCAGCTTCGCAAGCGCGCGGAGGACGAGTTGCGCGCAAGAACCGAGGCGCTGCGGCTATCGCGCGAAGAGCTGCGGCGACTCTCCGGCCACGTTCAACACGTGCGCGAAGAAGAAAAAACGCGCATCGCGCGTGAATTGCATGACGAGCTGGGGCAGCAGCTCGTCGCATTGAAGATGCGGGTGGCGCTGGCGGAGCAGACGCTGAGCGGCGCGGCGGCGCCGCCGTCCGCGCAAGCCTTGCAGGGCGTGTATGTGTCGATCGATCAGACGGTCGAATCGGTGCGGCGGATCGCGGCGGACCTGCGGCCCGTCATGCTTGATGATCTCGGTCTCATTCCAGCCATCGAGTGGTTCGTGAACGAGTTCTCAGGGCGCCACAAAGTGCGCGTCGTCACGCATATCGATGTGGGCGGGATCGCCTTCAATAGCGAGAGCGCGACCACCGTCTATCGCATCGTTCAAGAGGCAATGACCAATGTGGCCCGCCATTCGGGGGCTACCGAGGTGAAGCTGGACATTGTTCGCAATGACCGGAATTGCGTCATGCGCATCGCTGACAATGGCTGCGGCGTCGCGACCGAATCACGCGTCAGACGCAATTCGCTCGGCCTTATCGGGCTGCGCGAGCGCGTCGAGCGGCTCGGCGGCGACCTTCAGATCGTCACGGCATCCGGGGCGGGCTTCACGTTGACCGCCACCTTGCCGCTTGCGGCCGTGCAAGCTACGGCGCAGACCTAATGCGCCGGTCGGCTCGCCCATCGTAGACCGCATCCTCCGCATCCGGCACCCATAAAACAAGATCCGTTTCGGCGACCGCAACACACGGCAGGACAAGGCCTTCCGCCTTTTCCTCCCGCGTCAGCCCGGGCCACTCGATGCGATACGACACGCTGCCGCTCACCAAACGGCACATACAGGTGCGTTAAATCCCCGAAATCGCCCACTCAGCCTTATGTCCCGGGGCGTTGAGGTTTCAGTTATGCGCAAAAACGCCGCCTTATTTTTAAAGATGCACACTCATAAAATCAGACACTTACAGATGGGTTTTGGATCACTCGGGCAGTTGCCTTGACGATTTGCAGGCGTTTCCGCAGCGGCTGAGCGCTGTGGCAAAGCGCTCCGGACGTGTTTCCCGTCGACCAAAGCCCTCGTTAATGCTCGCCCAACGCATTGAGCGGCGGCTAGCCTTGGCTTGAGGCGCGGAGAGCCACCGCTTTACGGCAGACTTCGGAGCTGGCTTCAATCGCTCCAGACGACTCGACATCGGAGAGCCTCTGGCCTGGAGCGTATCGCGGCCGCAAGCCAGCGTTGTCCGACGCGCAGGTCGCGAATCTGCGGCGTCGCGTGGACGCCGGTGAGCGCAAGGCACAGATCGCGCGCGATTGCGGAATCAGCCGTGAAATGCTGTACCAATACCTTCGCTCGACAAGGTGAACCGTGCCCCGCCGCGAACTGCTTACGCCCGCACAGCGCTACCAGCTATTTGCGTTTCCTGAGGACGAGAGCGAGCTGATCCGGCTGGCAACACTGTCGAAGGAGGACTTCGCGTTCGTGCGTCAGCACCGCGGCGACCACAACCGCCTCGGCGTGGCGGTCCTGATGGTCTACCTGCGCTATCTCGGCCGAGCGCTGGGCCCGGGCGAGAAGCCGCACGCGCCCGTGGTTGGCATCGTGGCGACCCAACTGCGCATTGCGCCCGCCGTGATTTCTATGCCACGCGCGACGAGACGCGGCGGGAATATCTGCAGGAGCTGCTTGCCCGCTCGGGGCTCGTATCATTCACGCGCCAGCACTGTCGCGAATTGGTTGAGTTCCTGCTGCCGATCGCGTTGCAGACGACGGAGGGCATCGCGCTCGCGCACGCGGCCGTTGAGGAACTGCGACGACAGCACGTGCTGTTGCCACCGGTCACCGCGCTCGAAAAGCTGTGCGCGGTCGTGGCGACCCGCGCGCAGCGCGAGGTGCATCGGCGGCTCACCGCGCCGCTGACGGACGCACAACGCGCGGCACTCGACCAGCTCCTGTCTCCGCTCGCGAGTCGCCCGGTAAGCAAGCTGGCGTGGCTGCGCCAGTCGCCAGGCGAGCCCAGCGCAAAGGCCGTGCTCGCACATATCGAGCGCTTGCAGGCGATTCGCGCGCTCGGCTTGCCGCCGGATATCGGCCGCGCCATCCACCAGAACCGACTGCTGCGCCTCGCCCGCGAAGGCGGGCAGACTGCCGTCTATCGGATCGAGGAATACGAGACCGATCGGCGCCACGCCACGCTGGTCGCGATCATGCTCGACACGGCCGCGACGCTGACCGACGAGATCCTCAACCTGCACGACCGCCTGATCGGCTCGTTCTTCACCAAGGCGAAGCACAAGTACGAGAAGCGCTTCGCGGCCGAGGGCAAGGCGGTGAATGATAAGGTGCGCCTCTATGCGAGGATCGGCGCAGCCTTGATCGCCGCAAAGGAAGCCGGCGACGACCCGTTCCGCGCGATCGAGGCGATCGTGCCGTGGGACGCGTTTACGGCCAGCGTTCGCGAAGCAGAGCAACTGGCGCGTGATGCCGAATTCGACTCGACGGCTCTGCTTATCGATCATTACACGCAGTTGCGCCGCTACTCCCCGTTGTTGCTCGACACCTTCGACTTTCGGGCCGCATCCGCGCGCCAACCTCGGCTGGAAGCTATCGCCACGCTGCGGGAGATGAACCGCACCGAAGCGCGCATGGTTCCCGTCGACGCGCCCACCGCTTTTGTCACGCCGCGATGGGAGGGGTTTGTGTTCAAGGACGGCGGCATCGATCGCAAGTTTTATGAGCTTGCCGCCATGAGCGAGCTGAAGAACGCGCTGCGCTCGGCTGACGTATCCGTGATCGGCAGCCGGCAATTCAGGGATTTCGACGAATACCTGATGCCGCGCACTGCGTTCGATGGTCAGCGTCGCGAGAACCGGCTGGGGCTGGCCGTCGAGACGTCGGCTGCGGCCTATCTTGACGAACGCCTCAGCCGTCTGCGCGACGCGCTCGACGAAACGGCTCGGCTCGCGGCAGCGGGCGAACTGCCGGACGTCGAGCTGAACGACAAGGGGCTCAAGATCTCACCGCTGGATGACGCGACGCCGGCAGAGGCCGACGCGCTCACCCAGCAGGCGTATGACCTGCTGCCCCGCGTGACGATTACCGACCTGCTGCTCGAAGTCGATCAGTGGACCGACTTCACGCGACACTTCACGCACCTGAAAAGCGAAGCGGAACAACCCAACCGGACGCTGTTGCTGACGGCGATTCTCGCCGACGCGTTTAACCTCGGGCTCGAAAAAATGGCGGATGCCTGTCCGGGCACGAGCGTCGCGAAGCTGTCGTGGCTGGTCGCCTGGTACATCCGCGACGAAACCTATCAGAAGGCGCTGGCCGAGTTGGTCAACTACCAGCACCGCCTGCCTTTCGCCGCGTACTGGGGTGAAGGCACCACCTCATCATCCGACGGTCAGCGCTTCAGGGCGGGTGGTCACGGGCAGGCCGCCGGATACCGGAACGCGAAGTACGGCAATGAACCGGGCGTGTTGTTCTATACGCACATCTCCGACCAGTACGCGCCGTTCCATACCAAGGTCATCAATTCGCCGGTGCGCGACGCCACGCATGTGCTCGACGGATTGCTCTACCACGAGTCGCAGTTGCGCATCGAGGAGCACTACACCGACACGGCTGGCTTCACCGATCACGTGTTTTCGCTGTGCCACTTCCTCGGATTCGAGTTCGCGCCGCGCATCGCGGATCTGGCTGACAAGAATCTGTACGTGCCCGGCAAGGCAGGCGAGTGGCCGGCACTATCGGCGCTGATCGGCGGATCAATCAGCCGGAAGTAGATCGAACGGGAGTTCGACGACGTGGTGCGCCTGGCCGCCTCGATCCAGCAAGGCACGGTGACGGCTTCCCTCATTCTGCGCAAGCTGAGCGCCTACCCGCGCCAGAACGGTTTGGCGGTGGGCCTGCGGGAGCTCGGCCGTATCGAGCGGACGCTGTTCACCCTGAAATGGCTTCAGGAGCCAGCGTTGCGTCGACGCGTGTCCGCCGGACTGAACAAGGGCGAGGCTCGCAACTCGCTGGCGCGGGCGGTCTTCTTCTATCGGCTCGGAGAAATCCGGGACCGTTCGTATGAAAACCAGGGCTATCGGGCCAGTGGCCTGAATCTGGTGGTGACCGCGATCACGCTGTGGAACACAGTCTATCTCGAGCGGTCGATCGCCGTGTTACGCCAGCAGCGGGCGATTGACGACACGCTGCTTCCGCACATTGCGCCGCTCGGCTGGATCCACATCAACCTCACCGGCGACTATGTGTGGCACGCCAACAAACGCGTCGCCAAGGGGCGATTCCGGCCCTACGTGCGGCCAGATCGGTCAAGCCCAAACCTTAGCGTACGAAAAAATCCGTTTCTTGAGGCCACCCCGACACGCGCACAGTGCCCGTGTGGGTCATGAGCCAAGCCAACGCCTGCCGGTCGTCGTCGTTTGCCACTCGGATGAGTCGTTCCATACAGCACCTATAACTGTATAAAAATACAAGTACAAACATACGGTACATCGGCAAAAGGAGCAAGTGCCCGCTGGCATGACTGTGCCCGCTCGCATGACCATCTGCCAAAAAGGATCGGCGGACGCGGTGGTGCTCGCGAAGCAATCTAACAAGAGGGCGGACCCAGGGGCGTTGTGGCCTTGGGCATTGCCCCGAAAGCCGCTGCTCGAGGCAGAATGCTTTGCGGCGGATGAAGCAAAGAGCATATAGCTATCGCTGAGAATATTTCTCCGCTAACTGCTGCCTTGGCCGAGCGGGTCAAGGGAAATACCTCGATCAAGGCCCACCAGAAGGCGGAGTTCGAAGTTAAGTTCGGGCTATACGGGTTTGTCGGCCTCAATCCGGCGGGCCAACTGTGGTGCGCACCCCGGCTGGCGCCGACGAGCGTCGGCAATGGGGTCTCGCGTGACCTGCTGCCGTGGCGGATCGGAACCCGGCTTCGGCCGGGTTTTTCGTGGGGCAGGTCATTGCCGCGAAGTCGGCTTAGCGGCTTGCCCGCGGCAAACGCGCCGCGGGGGCGAGGGCGATCGACGTGCGGATGCGGTATGATGCAACCAGGGTTTAACCATACTGAGGGGCGTCCATGCACTTTATGCGACGAATGACGGCAGTGTCCGCCCGCGATCAAGCCGTGACCAATGAGCCGGCCCGTGAGCGGTTCACGGCCGAGGAGCAACTGCGCTGGATCGGCGAAGCGTCAGCCGAGATCCGCGCCGGCCGGTATTTTACGCGCGACGAAATGCGCGACGAATCGATCGTGGATGTGCCGCAGCGCGCCCCGCGCGCGTAAGCCTGCCGCGCCCAGAACACCCAGAACAATAACGCATGGGCCAATTGCTCTTTGCGCCCCGTATCAAACGGGTCGATCTTCCGCGCATCCGCCAATACGATTACGCACGCGCTGCACGCGAAGCCGCGGCCGTGCGCGCGATGAGCGGACAGATCGTACCCAGCAGCGCGTTCTACCGGGATGACGCCGACGCAATTCTCGATGCCTGCGACGCGCTGTTCGCCGCGTTCAGCGCCCCCGTGAGCACCACGTACGGGACCGCACGCGACGCCGCTCGGCCCAGCTATCGCTGGTGCCCGATCGAGCGGGGCTTCGTCGTCGTCTACACGATCCGGGGCGCCGACATGGAAATCCTGCACGTCTATCACGAGCTCGAGCTCACGCAGTTGTAGGGTGAGCTGCCGGCGCTGGGCATGGCCGAGCGGGGCGGCCAGTGTCGTGCGGATAGCCTACCTGCTAATGCTGACTATCAGGCAGGCCATTGGCGGACCGCCTTCTCAGTGTCCCCGTAGGCGCCGAAGGGTCTCGGGATCAGCCTGACAGCCGAGGCGGTCAATTCCGGGCGGACAGGGCTGTAGCGGTGTAGCGGACGGCAGCGGCGCTGGTGGCTGCGTTGAGGACAACACCGGCGGAGGCACCTCCGGCCAGACCGGCGAAGGAGCCGTCCCGGTCGACGCAACCACTGGCAGTTCGCGATGTGCGTGAAGTCGGGCCGGTGGGCGGACATGTTTGTACCGGTCAGCAGTCGCGACATGGCCAGGTGCTGCCACCTGCAGAGGGTCGCGTGGCCGGAGCCCCGCATGATGAAAGCGCCAGGCGCCTGCTGCAAACGCAGCGCAGACCGCCAACCCGAGCGTCCATGCGATTGCCTTGCCAGTACGCCCGCGCAGCGGGGCGCGCATCACCTCCGGTCGGGTTGCATCAACAACGGCGGGCCTGGGGGCGTCCAGCACGATGACCGCGGGCAGTCGGACGCGTGCATCAGGGTAGCGGGTGGGTGCCGGGATCGATGCGGGTATCGATCTGACTGGCCGGAATGCCTGCGCCTGCGCCCAACGCCGCAGCATGTCGGGATCCCACCGCCGGTTCTCGCGTGACGGCTCGACCAGCAGCCCGGCCAGATCGTCGTCGCCGGCGATTCCGACGCGAAAGTCGCTTTTCAGGTCCGAGCCGGCCGGAATGCCGCCTTCAAACAGGACAAACGCCTTAACGTAGCCGGGATCGAGCCGGGTCCACCGAGCCAGCCGGTCCTTGACGCCCAGCATCGCGTCGTGGGCCTGCTGCCACGCATTGCGGTAGGGCCTACCAGTCCACAGGCCGCGCCAGCCGCCGTCAAAGCCACCGCTGACGGGCTCCCGCCACTGCTTGATTTCCAGCGTCAGCGTGGTCAAGTTGGTGGCGACCAGCAGGTCACATTCGCCGTTGTCCGTCGTGATGTTGGCGACCAGCACCGCGTCCAACTGCCGCGCCTCGAGGATCCGGACGACGCGCGCCAGCACGCGCTCCTCTGCAGGGTGGACGAAACCGGCGTGGCGGGCGGAGTAGACCTCTATCGGCATGGGAAGTAAGGGGCAAGACGGCCGCGCATTGGAACATGTGGCGCTGTCCGAGACAAGCCGCACGGCGCATCGAATGCCCCGTTGCCGGCGGCGACGGACGCCGCGACGGAGGGTCGGTCTGACGACAGTCAATGCCGCGAACTCCCATTAGCGGCTTTGCACTTATTGCGCCACGCCCCATTCTTAAAATGTGGTCAGCGTATGGTCAATGCCAATCGCATTCCAAAGGACGTCGATTGCTTGCGCCGCCAGTTCCGTCGGGGCGATCACAAAATCCTCGACATACACCAACGGTGATTCGATTTCGCTTTGGTGCGGCATAAGAGAGGGCAAAGTGTTGGGCTGCAGTCGCTCCCGCGCTGCAACTCGCAGGCCGCTTGTGCCGAGCCAACTCATTGACAGATAGGCCGGGGCCGGAATGGCAAGCGCGGCCAGCGTAGCAAAGACCGCCGGCAAGTCGTACTGGACGAGCGGTCGCTCGTACTTGGGTGGGAAAACAATCGGGCGAGCGTCACCCATCTGATCGACCGCAAACGCACTCACCAGCTCAATGCAGCCGTCTCGAAAGAGCTGCGCGTAGGCGTAGTGCTGGCGATTGAGCTCACGAATCTCGCTCGCGCACACAACGCCTTCGAGATTGGTCGCGGGGGAGCGGAGCTCGTAGCCGGCTGGGCGAGCCCGCTGCAGTGCAGATGCGGCCGCTTTCAAATCCTCGATAGCATGCGGCTCAAACCGAGTGATCGAAGTGACGGGTATCAGGTGGACGGCCAGTGTCGGCGCGGGCACCATCGGCACAGGTCTCCGCCCGTCGCGTAGCGCGGCCTGGCGCGCGTCGCGGAACGCGCTTGCTCGCTCGGTGAGGCCTTGAGAGAACGCGAAAGCAGTCCGAATGGCGTGTATATCCATAGCTTCTTTACCGACGGAGTTGCGCAAGAAGAAGTGCCCTCCTCCTTTGCGTATGACGCGGTGCGGGGCGCTGGGGCTTGCCGCTACCCGCAGTACGATCACATGGCCGCCCACGGTCAGTGGCACCGGATGCGCGTGTAGCGTCGACAATCGTGGTTCGAGCGAGTCGCGAAGGCTGCTCACGAGGTCGAGAAGTGTCGAGTCGAGATTCGGGACGCGCACGGGATCGATCGCCTTGGCTGCAGCCGAGTCTCCCTCACGCTTGTCGAACGGTTCGAGGCCGATCACCAGATCCCCGCCGAGCGCATTGGCGAACGCGCAGATGTCTTCGGCCAGTCCCTGTCGGCTGTCCTTGGCCAGCTCAGCTGCCACTTTGAAATCGAGCGTGCGGCCCTCGCGCACGCCATGATCGATGAGCCGCTGAATGTCGGCCTCGGTGATGTCTTCGAGCTTCGTGCGCGGGATCATGGTTGCTTTAGTGGGAAAAATAGAAGCCCAGTTTATATAGACACACCAACATCGCGAGGCTGGCCAGTGTGTAGGGCAGGGCGACGTCTACTCCAGTGCGTGAGCGCGCGGCACAGCGAAGCAGAGCAAGCACGGTGGTTCGCAGACGTTCCCCTCGTGAGAGCGTGAATGCGGGCTGCCTTCCGCCGCTGCGCCCGTAGGATCCACCCGAGGCCCAGACCGTATGGAACGTCACGCTAGCTTGCCCTTGCCACCAAGGCAATGTCCGACGCGTGTCCACAATTCCGACCTTGAGCTCGTCCACCTCTTGCGCACACCCGTCCCGCTCCATGCGCTTAAGAATGTCGCCGTCGATGAATTCGTCAAAGTCGTCGAATGGCTTTATCCGTGTCCCGCGCAGGAAATATCGCCGGATGTGCGCCTCGAGCCGCTCGATTAGGGCCTGCTCTCGAAAGCCGCGGAAATTGTCCGCGACGAAATTGCGATCATCGAACGTGTCCTCAGCGTGGTGGTAGCGCAATATCACGTAAAAGAGCGTTCCGGCCAGCGCGAACCACACCTTGAAGGGGCTGACGTTGCCGACCTCGGCAAATCCGAGCAGCGTGCCGGTGGGTTTGAACGACAAGTTGAAAATGGCGATCGCCAAGATGGCGGCCGAAAGCACGACGACGTTACGGCGTAGCTTGTCGGGCAGGTCATCCATGGTGATCCTTTACAAGGGTGTACCGCAGTTTTTGCGTGGGCCGGACGCGGGCAAAGTCCCCCGCAGATCTGGTGGACATTATGGCGGTCGTATTTAGCAAGCGATTGCGTGCATGGACCGCCGCGCCGCAGGAAGCAATGGTAAGCGACTCACCGGCTCCTGCGAGTCGTCGACATCAGGCGGACGTCTCGCTCGTTGCCCGGTCGAGCGCGTCATCGAAAAACTGCTCGACCGCCCGGTACTGCCGCGCCGCATCGCCTTTGGTGTAGAGCGTGGTCGTGCCGAGGCTGGCGTGGCCGAGCAGCTCCTGCACGTCGCGCAGGTCGCCCCCGGCGTCGAGCGCATGGTTCGCATACGTGTGACGCAGCCAGTGGGTGCTGGCCTGCTCGAGATCCGCTGCGGCGCCGGGGTAAGTCGCCTTGAGCCGTGCGGCGGCTCGCGCGAAGACTGCCTTATAGAGCCGCCCGAGCGCGTCGGGGGTCAGGGCTTCTCCGGTTTTCAGATGAGCGATAAGCGGCGTGTCGGCCGGCGCCGTTTCGAGCGTGAGGGGCAGGGCACGCAGCCGCAACGAGCTCGCCAGCTCGGCCATCAGTCGCGGCGGGATGGGCACTGGTCGCTGGCGCTTACCCTTGCCCACGACCTGCAGCGTCCAGGCGTCGTCGAGTGCCGCATCGAGCGCCTTGCGCGACAGCGCGCCGATCGTCGCCGCGGCGAGCTCGGCGCGGCGCAGGCCCGTCGCGTAGGCGAACAGCACGGCAAAGAGGTCGCGTTGTTGCGGGCGCGCGATCGGTGCGCCCGGCGGCACCAGCACGCTTTGCAGCACGTAGCGCCACTGCGCATGAGTAAGCGTGCGGCCTTTGGCGTCGATCGCCGGCTCGGCGACCGGCACCGCCGGCAGGCCGTCGAACGGGTTGACGAGCAGATAGCGCTGCTTGATCAGCCACGTGCAGAGCGCCGACAGGATGCGCCGCGCGATCTCGCGGCTGCGCTCCGAGAGCCCGCCGGTGAAGGGCTTCCAACCGATGTCGAAGCGTTCGACCCGGCCCTGTCCCACCCACGTCTCGGCCGGTTGGGGATCGGGTAGGAACTTGTCCAGGTACTCGGCGCAGTCCAGCGTGTTCAGCGACGAGAACGCCTTGCCCTTCGCGAAGATGGCCCATAGCAGGAACCGCTCGCCCTCGCGCCGGTAGGATCGCCGCGTGTGCTCGCTGCGCGCGCCGCGGATCCGGATCCAGGCGTCGATCGCCAGGTAGTCGTGCGCGAGCTCGGCCTGGTGCGCCGGCACGGGCGCGCGATTCAGGCCTGCGGCGCCGCTGAGCGCGGCAGGCACGACGATCGCCTCCCACGGCGCGATAACACCGGCCACCAATGGGCGGGTCAGCGCTGGGTGATCGGTCGGCAGTTGCCGGCGCGGGATCGTGGCGAGCGGCGAGAGGTAGCACTGCAGCGAGCTGGCGTGCAAGGACAGCCACGCCGTGATGCGCAGCGCGCCTTTGGGCCCGAGCCGCGGCACGGCGGTGTACCAGCGCTGCCGGCGCCGGCGGATCAGCGCGAGCAGGTCGGCGAGGATGGTCAGGCCCGCGGCGGACAGACGCGCCGCGAGCGCGGGTTCGAACCAACCGTCGAGAGGGTGATCGGGCGCGGGCTCCTCGGCGAGCGCCCGTTCCATGCGCTCGAGCGCGGCGGCCTGGCGCGCACGCAGGCGCGCGTTGCGCGCGATCTTGCGGTCGAGTCGTCGACGTTCGGGGCCGGCGGCCGCCGGCGGAAAATCCCCCCGATAAAGCGCGAGCAGCTCGGCCTCCGAATAGAACCCGTCCGGATCGACCTGGGCGCGGTAGTCCTCGAGACTGGGCGTGTCTTCGCGCCCGTGCAACTCGCCGAGGGGAATCCTGCCCGGGCGCAGACGCAGCAGGTGCGCCGCTTCGACGTCGCGCGCCCGCCGGGAGGCCGCCGCGAGCGTATCGCGCAGCGTCGTGATCAGTCGGCGTGTGACGCGCACATCGGTTCCGGGCTCGCCGTACGCGGCATGTAGCCCCTCGATCGCCGCGCCTTCCAGGTAGCCGCGATAGAGCGCGAAGTGCTGGCGGGTCAGCCGACGGGATGGGGCCGCGTTTGTCGACGGGCGACCGGTCATCGGGTTTCCTCGGGCGCTGGCGGCTTCTCATCGTTGTCCCACACGCTGCCGTACTCGACGTTGGCCAGCTCCCCCGCGGCGACACGCTCAACGATGAACTGCCGCCAGAGCCCAAAGCACGTGCGGACCAGATCAACCGCTTGCATGTGCGACGCTTCTCCGTCACGTACCAGCTCGATTCGGATCTCGACCTTTGCCGGCGACACTGAACGGCCGAGGGGGATAGTGATCACCGGGGCTCCCCGTCCGGCAACCACGCTGGCGCGGGCGCCGCCCTTTTCCGGATCAAGCCACGCGTGCTTGGCCGTATTCGCGAGATCGGCACAGATCTGCAGCGGCTCGTGTTCGTCGATGTGCAGGTTGGCCAGTTCGTTCACCGGTTCGGGGAACCAGTCCTTTAGCTGGTGGAGATGGATGAAGGTCATCGTCGCCGCGTCTTCCCAGAAGTCGTGCCAGTCCATCGCATCGTCCGGCAGGCGCCTCCCGAAAGACGGTGCCAGTACGCTGCGGACGGCGCGTTGCACACGATGCCAGTGCAAGCCATACGAGTCCCGCGACGGCGGTGTGATGCCGAGATGACGGCTGGGGCGAACCCCGTTTGGCGCCTCTGGCGTCACCACAGGCGGATGGCGAATCAGCGCCTTCAGTCGCTGGTGATCGACCTGCACCCGATTGGCGTGATTCGGGGAAGCCGGGTCGGACTGCGCGACGGCTAGACTGTGCCACAGGGCTAAAGCTCCGAGGGCCATGCTGGTATGTTGTCGTCGCTGCGGCTTGGGCAACCGCAACTTCCCGGCTCGGTCCATGAACTCGTGGATGGTCTGCTCGGTGCGCGCCGTCAGCTGCGCGTAGCCGTCGTTCTCGTGGGTCGTCATCGTGCGGGCGCCTTTCCGGGGGGCTGTGCTGCCCGCTGGATTGGCGGGCAGCCTTGCCGGGCGGGGGTTTCAGCGAAGCGTAGCGGAGTGCGGAAAATCTGACAAGCAAATGCGCACGCCTGATAAGTAAAGTTATCAGATGTAGCGATTTTCTGTCAGAGCGTAAAAGGGCGGTTTTTGCCTCCGGAACGTACTCCAGCCGTCCGGGCACGCGACACACGCTTGTGCCCGCGTTATCCTCGCTGACTCACACGCGACGATCGAGCCCGCGGCCGAATCGCCCCATGCAACGGGCGATCCCTAAATGAAGATGTTCCCGATGTTCATCGACGAGTTCGAAGCGCTGTCCTATGCAGCACGGCAGCAGGGTTGCGTCCAGATGATCGACGCAGTGTTCGCCCGTATTGAAGGACAGGGGCGAGACCCCGGCAGCGGCGAGGACGAGTTCCTGCGTGATGCGATTTCCGCCGGCGCCGATGCCAACGTCGCGTTGGCGGCCGACCGCGCGGCTCGGGCATGCACTGCAACGGCCAGTCGAAGTCGCCCGGACTGGTTGAGCCAGACCGTTCCGTGCCGGTGCGCGAAGCGTGGGAAAACGCGCGGGCCGTCCGGCAGCAACCAGGCTGACGAGACCGCCCCCGCCACGGCCTCCGCGATCGCTATAGAAATCACGGGGACGCGGCGCATGGGGGTTTTGTGCCGCAATGTGCCTCGGAGCTGTTGCACTCGCGCATTGACGTGCGACGCGCACCGTGGACGGTAGAATGCGATTCCCTCTTTGACCGCGTTAGCATGCCGTTACCCACGACTGACTTCTTCGAACAGATGTTGCGCGCGCCCTACGAGGCGCTATGCCACACAGCACAGGCCACGCAATACCTCACGGGCGTTTTCCGATACCAGGGCCAGGAACTGGCGGAGGCATCCACGTTCCAGCTGGAGGACGTGACGATGACCAGCCAGGAGGCCGCACACCTTCTGATGGTGTTCGACGGTTCCCGCGTCAGTGAGCAGGAGCAGACTGGCATCGGCGTGGACGATGCGCCGCCCGGCACGTACTTCACTGTCGTCAACCGGGACGTGATCCATGAGGGTCATAAGAACCGGATCGGTATCTACGAGGAAGAGGGCGATGGAGCATCCCTTCATCTCGGCGATGCCGACGCCGCGCAGCCCGAAGCTGACGATCCTCCTGTGCCGCCGCTGGACGAGGCCGCCGGCGAAGCGGTGCGCGCGGTGCATGTCGACCACCTGTTCCTGCGCCGGCAGGCGCCGGAGTATCTCGGCACCGTCGCCTTTGCCCTGTGCGCGATGGTGGCTCACCGGATGGGTTTTACCCACATCTCGCTGATCGCCGGGGGCGGCTGCGGCCACAACCCGAACATGATCGGCTACTTTTTCTGGCCGAAGCTCGGCTTCGATGCACCGCTGGAACCGGACGAGAGCGGCGCACGCCCGGAGTTCGCCGACTGCGAAACCGTACAGGACCTGCTGGCAATCGATGAGCAGTGGTGGCGCGACAACGGCACGCAACGGTGGATGGAATTCGACCTGGCGGATGACAGCCCCGCCTGGGGAAAGCTGCTAGACTATCTTCGTGAAAAGGAGCTGATATGAGCGAAACCCTGAAGAAGCCCAAGCCGGCGGTGGCGACCAAGCCGACCGTCGTGGTGCGTCTCGAGCGCTCCGGCAGGAAAAAGGTCGTTGTCACCTCCGAGATGAAGGCGCAGTTGCGCAAGAGGGCGAAGACTTCGACGCGAAGCACGTTCCCCGAGTTGCCGGAATGGCGGCTTGAGCGCTGACCAGACAACGGGCCGCAAGGCCCGTTTTTCTTGGTGCGACCAACCTGGCGGCCCGACGAGTATCGTTGCGCGGGAGACTCGGCCACCGGCGCCTTTTCGCATGCGAAAAGGCGCGACTGTCGCTGCCGACGCCAAACAGAACCAGTTGCCGAGATTCACGTGATCCGGTCGACGAGTTCGCGAATGCCGCCGATACTTGGATGAGATCGACATCGGGCCGGTTCACGTGAATTTCGGCATGCGGATCAGAACGGAGTCGGCGACAACATACAAGCCGCGCATCATCGCGGTAACCGACGATGCCACCGCGACCACCGTGCTGGCGAAACTGAAATCCGGCACATCGTTCGAGGCGCTGGCCCGCCAGTACAGCGTGGCGCCGGGCAAGGCATCGGGGGGCGAACTGCCGTGGGTCAGTTTCCGGGCACCGCTTTCCGAGGGCAAGACGCAGGGGCTGCCGCTCGCGGTGGCCCAGGCGATCACGCAGTTGCCAGCCGGTGGCGTCACGCCGGCAGCGATTGCGACCGGTGAAGCAGGCAACGCGACGCGCGTCATCGTGAGACTGGATGCGAAACGACCCACGCAGGTCCCGCCGTTCGATCAGGCGAAGGACACGATCCGCCAGCAGCTGCAGGCGCTCGCCCTCGAGAAGGCCGCCGCGCAGTTCACCGGCGGCCTGCTCAGGGTTGCCATGATCCAGCAGTGATCAGCGTGCCGACCGGACACCCTGCACCGCACCGGACACGTATCGTCCGCAGTCCTGCCGGCGTGCCGGATTCTGTGATTTCCGGCGGTGAGCCGGATGCGCAGGCGATGGAGGCCTTTCTGCGACGGCATGTTCACGCACTGATGTCGTAACGATCGCACCTCTGAGTATCGCTTGCTGGCCGAACTGAGCCTTTCGGGCAGATGCCGAGCGCGCAGCTCCGTGTCGCATATATTGCGAACCCTGCGACACATAGCAGGCTTCATACCGCCGGATTTGCACCGCCGCTAACACTGGTAAACGTCTTTCGCAGATCCGACGGAACACGACCACTGATGACGCGCCCGCACCGTGGTCACCGACGCGAGCGGCCGGCGCGCAATCGTCGGGTCAGTCGACGAGCACGACAGGCAATTGAGCAGCACGGTCAATTGGAATAATCTCGTCAGTCCGATCAGCCAACTGTTCTGAATCCGACGGATGCAGCTCGACATTTTCAATGACAGCCGCGACGTGATGCTGCGCAATGACGTCCTGTCAGCGTTGCAGCAGTACGATGCCGCGGGCGCGGCGCGCGCTGCAGGCCCTTGCGAACGAGTATCCGGACGATGTCGCCCAGGTGTATTTCGGTTCGATCGTCAATGCTCTCGAGGGTCGATCGACGGTACCGTTTGACGGTCACGAAGCCGCCCTGCAGGCTCGCCAGGCGCTATCTCACGAAGTCCAGCTCGCAGTCGCGCGCGCGTTCCCGGGGCAGAGCGGGACCACCTGCCCCGCACCGCTCTGGGCGGAACTGGCCGGGCGCGCCGCTGCGCTACCTTTCCGCGCGGACCACGCGGATGCGCACGCGGCGCCTCTCTTCCTGCTGGCTGGGCGGTGGGCCGAGGCCTTCCGCTTTCAGCCGCGGTTCACCACATCCTTCCGTTTGGCCACCCTGGGCTTAATCTGTCCGCGCTGCTCTTACTTCAACTATTTGCGCAACCTCGTACATTTCATTCGTCGAGTGGCGTGATCTCAGTACAATGTTTCGTGACGTATGCCCTTTCGATTATCCCCTCGCGGACATCCGCTACCACGAAACAACGCTAACTATGACCGATCCGATCAACACGCTTGAAATCAAATCCCACGGGCTGGGTGCTTGTCTTGCGGCGAATTTCCTCACCGTTCCCCGGTACCAGCGGGCGTACTCATGGGAAGACGATAATGTCGGCGACTTCCTGACCGACGTAAACACGTCGTTCAACAACGGAGCCGCAGAGTACTTCATGGGTTCCGTCGTTATCCAAGGTTCGGATCAGAAATACGAAGTCGTGGACGGTCAGCAACGTCTAACGACGGCAACCATTCTAGTGGCGGCGGTGCGGGACTACCTGTCCGAGAAAGGGCAGGCGGCTATTGCGGAGGGCTTGGAACGCCAGTTCCTCCTCACCAAGGACACATGGCAGCAGCAAATCAAGCCGCGCATGGTTCTTAGCGACTATGACAATGCATTTTTTGTGTCCAATATCCTCGAGTCTAACGGGGCGACGGCTCTTAAGCCGATGCGGGAATCGCACGAGCGCATTCTCAAGGCACGGGCAGCCTCCCGCACATTTATCGTAGGATTTGTAGCCCAGACCGCAAATTGGCTTGAACGTTTGCAGAGGCTTGTCGAATTCTTGGAGCACAAGGTTCGCGTCATTATGGTAATGGTGCCGAGCCAGGCGAACGCTTATGTGATTTTCGAAACGTTGAATGATCGCGGGCGCGATCTCTCGGCGTCCGATCTTCTTAAAAACTATCTGTTTGGGAAGGCTGGCGAACGGTTGGATGAGGTGCAAACGAAGTGGAACCTGATGCTCGGTGCCCTCGAGATGCACGGCGGTGACGCTGTCGTCATTACGTACATTCGTCAGCTATGGTCGGCGACCAGGGAAGTTGCACGTGAGAAAGAACTCTTTTCCAAGATTAAGGACAAGATTATCAACGTGCAAACCGCGGTCGATTTTGCAGGCGAGCTTCACGAACGAGCAAGCAGGTACGCAGCCATCATCAACGAAAATGACGCGTCTTGGGACGACCTAGGCGCGGAAGCAAAATCAATCATCCGGTCCTTGAACCTTCTTAAGTTGGAGCGTCATCGGCCAGCGCTACTTGCACTGATTTGCTGCTTCGAGAAGAACGAGTGCACGAAAGCGATGAGGTTCTTACTTAACGGCGCAGTCCGATACTTGATTGTCACGGGTGCGGGCGGCGGTACGTTGGAAGGTGCGTACGCGGATGCTGCACGCAAAATTTTCTCTGGGGAGATTAAGACGGCCGCTGCGTTTGCCAAGGAACTGCAAAAGATCATTCCAAACGACGAAGCGTTCAAAGCCAGCTTTAAGACTGCGCGAAGTTCAAAGGCGTTCCTGGCTCGCTATTACATGACCACCCTTGAGCGTGCTGCCAACGGCGAGGAGAATTGCGAACTCGTTCCGAATGAGAACGTGGCTGCGGTCAACTTGGAACACGTGCTGCCAGAGAATCCTGAGCAGAATTGGGCACATGTGGAGCCGGACGTCGCCGCTGCTTATTCGAAACGGCTCGGGAATCTCGCCATTCTCAGCACCGCGCTCAATACCGAAATTGGCAACAAGGGCTTTGAAGAGAAGCGAAAACTGCTTTCGACGTCGAACTTCAAACTGACACGCGGCATCGCTGAGTATTCGACGTGGGGACCAGCAGAGATTGATGCTCGTCAGGCTATGCTCGCCGACTTGGCGGTGAAGGCGTGGAGTTACGCGACGTAATTTGACGTCAGTTGTGTCGTACGCTTAGCGGTGGGGTGGGGCAGGGCGCGACGGGAGCTCGCCATCCCACGGAGCAATGATCGAAAGGGGAACTGGTCGCGTGCGGCGCGCACCGGCCGCAATCCGGCCACAAGCCGCGCCGTCGCGGTGTCCCTGTTCGGGTGGCTTGGCCGATCCTGCTGGTGTCGAACGTGTCGCCGGCGGCCAGCGTCGCCGCGTGTGCGAGCGGCCCATGTGGGCACTAACTCTCATACACTGGCACCCAGTCGTTCCAGATTTTCGTCGTCGAGGGTCCGGCTGGTAATCGTGGACGTGATCAAGCCCGCGGGCAGGCAGGCAGAGAACTTCAACTCGTGATCACGCGGGCCAGCGGCGGCCAGATCCGGTGCAGAGTTTGGATAAGGCTGTGCGCCTAATGCTGTACCGAGGGTATAACCGGGGTCTGTTTCCACCCACAGGTCATCGACCAGAATGCGTTCCTGCCCACCAACCCTGAGTGCCAACGTGCTGTTGACGGCGCCGCCGGCGAATGTCCACCAGCGAACGCGCCCCGATGGCAAGTGCTCGACAAGAACTGAACCTTGGCGCTCGGGCGCGCCGACGAGCTCGCGAACCTCATCAAGCTCACGAACGGCTCTCTTCGAGAGCGTCAGCTTTGACTCGTTCTCATTCAGCAGTGTGCGACGCATTGCCTGGCAAACATCGAAGCTCAACCACCTCGACGTCCCGAGCCAACGAGTCTTGCCCTTCTGCTCTGTCGGCTCAACCCACGCCGTTCGCCTGGGCCAGTCGACGGATGTGACCTTCCAGCTTCGACCTCCTAGCAAGAGAACTGCGGGGCCTTCCTTCGGGCGCTGAACTGCGGTCGGATCCACGTATCCCAATTCTGTCGACCCGTGACGCGCCGCAAGCACCATCGGGCTTGCGAACGCGGACAGCAGATCGAGGAAATGCGCACGGCCAAACAGCTCTTCACCCTTATCCCCCATTGATGCCAGGCCGACGTTGTCGAACAGGATCCCCGTGGACGCCATGAACTCGAACACGGTCGAGATTGTGGCTGCGTCAAGTTCCGGGAATTGCTTGCGGACGATATCCGTGACCTCACGAGACGGATGACCCGGCCGCTCGAGCACGATCGCCATCATCTGCTGCGCCACAATGTGCCACGGCATTGGGGGCGGCTTGATGTGCTCGACGTACTCTTCCCGCCATAACGTGGTGATCGCGCAGGCCAAGAGGAACGCCTCGTCCGTCGTGGTCAAAAAGAGGCAGTTCCGGCGGCTACCGTGCCGCCGTCCCGTGCGCCCCATACGCTGGAGAAACGATGACACCGTGCTCGGCGAGTCGATCTGAATCACGTAGTCAAGATCGCCGACATCGATACCCAGTTCTAGCGTGCTCGTGGAAACAATAGCGCAGTCTTGTTCCTCGGCAAACGCCGTCTCGGCCAGTTTTCGCTCTGAAGCGCTCAAAGACGAGTGCGACACAAACGTGCGCGTGTTCAGACTGCGCAGCGCGACTGCCAACTCTTCAACCTTCGAGCGGCTATCGCAAAAGACCAATCGCTTCGAACCACGGTGCAGGCGCGAGATCACCGTTGCCGCGTTGGCGAGCGACCCAACATGGTCGATGGTGACATCGGCATCCGTGCTGATCGACGAAGAACCGACAACCTGCCGCTCGCCCGTGCCAGCAAACCAGTCGAGCAGCTCTGCAGGATTGCCTACGGTCGCTGACAGACCAATTCGCTGGATAGGCTCCTTTGCGTAGGCCTCGATGCGATTTATGACGGCACGCAAATGCCAGCCACGGTCGTCACCAGCAAACGAATGCAGTTCGTCAACAATGACCGCCCGCACGTTCCCGAACCAGGTTGCTCGATCCACCTTCGTGGAGATGAGCATTCCTTCAAGCGACTCGGGAGTGGTCAAAAGGATGTCCGGAGCAGAGCGCCGGGCACGCGCCTTCGCCCCCTGCCCGATGTCACCGTGCCAGACCTGGACGGTCCGGCCGACAAAGCCGGCATAGCGCGAAAGGCGCGATTCTAGATTGTTGAGAAGTGCCTTGATGGGACACACGTAGAGAACGCTAGGCCCAGGCCACTGCTCGGTCGCCATGCGCGACAAGATGGGGATGGATGCTGCCTCTGTCTTGCCACCGGCAGTCGGCGCAAGGATGAGGCAATGTTTTCCTTCCAGGATCGGCGCTACGGCATCGGCCTGTGTGGAGCGCAAGCCCTTCCAGCCCATCGAGTTGACGATGTGGTATTGGAGTGCCCCGTGCAGTCGCTCGAAGGGCGGCTCAACGCTCATGGGCGTCCGCCGGATGGAGTTAGACGCTCACAGATCGATGTCATCGACCGAGTCCACGCCGACTGCCGCACGTTCCTGCGCAGTCATCTCATTTTCGGAGATCGTCAACGCATAGTGCTTCCGAGGATCGAAGTCCTCGAACTGGTCGACGCGATCTAACACGTCTGCCACCAGCTTCTTGAGGAACAACCGCGGCGACACCCCGACCTTGCCCCCCAGGTTTCCGGTGACCGCCTTGGCTAGGGACTCGACGTACGCATCGTCGACTAAAGCGCGAATCCTGTCTGCCGCTTCCGACCCTTCGACATAGATGTTGCGGACCTTGCGGCCGACTTCGAGCAGTGAGTCGTGGCCGAACGCCGGCAGGCGCACCTGCACCGCCCGGGGGTTGTCGAACCTTGAGTCCGTGCCGAAGTCGACGTGCAGTCGTTGTGCCAGTGGTGCGAGGCGCTGAACACCCTGCGGGCCCTCGTAGAAAGCCTGAGTGCCCGTGATCAGGAGATACAGGCCAGGGAAGTGGCCGGCGTCGATTTCGTCGATCCACTGTCGCAGTGCATTCAGGCCCCGCTCGCGCGTGTCGGCGCGCATGCGTTGCAGGGTTTCGACTTCATCCAGGACCAGCAGCAGACCACCGTACCCCGAGTCTCGCAACATGGTCAGCAGTCCCGACAAGAAGTTGGTCGCGCCGAAGTGGTCGATATCTCCTTTCACCCCTGCGGCGCGACGAACCGATGCCGCAACGTTGGGCTGACCGCTGAGCCATGCCATCAACCCATCGGCTATGGCATTGTCACCGGCCTGCAGCGCGCGGCGGTACGCGCGAAGTGTGGCGGAGAACGCAGGCGCCACCTTGGTGACGCTGGCGAGCCTCGCCTCCATCAACGCCTCTGTCTTGGCCAGAAGCGTCGCGTCGTCGGCCGGGTCGAGGCTGGCGTCCTCCAGCACATCTCGTTCCAATGCGTAGAACCACCCATCGACGATGCCTCGGAATGCGCCTTCGCCGCTGTCCGCCGTTGCGATTCGCTCCACGAGGCGGCGGTAAACCGTCTCCAATCGATGCAGGGGCGTCTCGGTTTCAGAGATCTGCACCTCGCTGGTCGCGAGGCCGCGCGCTCTGGCCCGCTCCTGCAGCCAACGCCCAAAGAAGGTCTTGCCCGAGCCGTATTCGCCGCGTATGGCCTTGAACGCTCCGCGTCCGGCAGCCACGGCATTTAGCTCTTCCTCGAGCGTTGCCTGAAGGCGGCCGTAGCCTACGGCGAGCGCAGCCAAGCCCGCCTTGGGCACCGTGCCGCGCCTCAGTGCCTCGATGACCTCGGCTCTTCGTTGTGGACTTGTCATTTGTGAGCCCTCACCGTATCGTCACCTGAAACTGGCGCGAGAGCAGTTCCCGGTTCAGTTCCACCGTCCCGCCCGTCTCGTCGAGGACCAGCACAGCGGCTTGATCCACGTTGAGCACGCGCTTCGCGGCGTTGACGAATCCGCTGATGCGCATGGCGGGCATGCCCAGGCGTTGCGCGAGCGCCGCCTTTGAGAGTTTCCCGCCGCGAGCCGCCAGCGCATCCAGTAGTGAGCGCACGTCGTCATCGGCAGGAGCCACGCGTGCGGCCAGTGCCTTCTGGGCGACGTAGGCGGGTGACGACTGGAGCGCTTCTATCCAGTCCACTGCGGGCGCAGTCGCCGCCGCGGGTGCCGCCGCGCCAAACAAATCCGGCTGCGGCATCGCCAAGGGCTTCGGCTTCGCCGGCCTCCGCGACAACATCGGCGAATCATCGGGCATTGCAGGCTCCGCAACGCGGAGTGGCGCCCACCAATCTGGTTGTAGCGCCGCTGCCGGCTGCCAGCCCTTCAGCGACATGCCGCGCGGCGCGAACACGCTCAGCGGGACTATGACCTCCTGTGCCGAGACGCCACCGTGGTAGCCGTTCTTCTTGGCACCATGTCTTACCCCCTCCGACCACGTGCAAACCACAGTGCTGCCGGATGCGGTTCTCACTCTGCCGTCGTCAAAGACCAATTCGCTCGCGTCGGGCAAACCAGAAGGGAGGCGCCAACGGTCACCGTCGCCCTGACCTCGCTGAACAGTGCCGTCGTCGATCACGTGACCATGGTCGGCCGTGACGATCACGACACGTCGCGCGCGTCGCGCTTCGCTAAGCAACGGGCCGAGGAGCCTCAGGTCGTCAATCGTCCATCGAATGTTTATCTGGTTCGAGCCGCTCAGCTGGTCGTCCACCGCGTTGTACACCACAGCCACCACTTGCTGCTGCATCGAGGCGATCGCATCGCGCACCGTGTATGAGAGGCCCTCGGCGTCTGAGAGGTCGCCCTTGTGGAAGACTACCGGCGGTGCACCCGCGCGAGATGCTTTCACGAGTGCAGCATGTGTCGAGAACGCGGTCTTCTCCTGTGGCGCGGCTCCTATCACCAGGCGGCCGGCCAACAGGCTGGTGCGGCTCACTTCAGTGATTGTGGGCAGGGCCGCGATCCCTACCGAGAGAGTCGGCGGCGGCCCGGCGACATGCTCGTCCCACCCCAGCGCCTCCAGGTCTTCGCAAAGCTCGCGGAATATGCTGTAGCTCAGACCATCCGCCACCAGCAACATCACCGGCGCCTGCTGCGCCAGCGGGCCGACCAGGCGTTCGACAATGGCCTCCACGGGCATGCAGGCAGGCTCGGCTCTGGGTTCCCGGTTCCAGACCTGCAGCGCTTGAGCAAAGGTTTGGTTAAAGGCTTCCGCCTTCTCGCGCGCCGCGTCCCGCAACGCGACAAAGGCCGAAGAGAGATCAGGAAGTTCGTCGCCGCCAATCAGTTTGAAGCGCGCCCAATCGACGAATGCTCCTTCGCGGGCATAATCGTGGGCCAAGGCCGCGAACCCCGGCGCAGATCGACTACCCCGGCCCTTGCTCTCTGGTTGGGCGGCCACCATCCAACGGCACAGCCTCAGCGCCATCTTCACGCGCAGCATGCGGGTGCTGGTCGGGTCGGCATGCGCATGATCCAAGGCCGAGCCGGCAACCCGTTCAGCGGTTTCAAGACTCACCTTCGACGGATCGGCCATGAACGCATTCAGCGCTGTCGCCAGCAGCCCGAGCCGCTGATCCAGGCCCAACGCGAGAATATCGCTTAGGTGCGCATACGCATCGACATGCAGTTCGTGAAGCAGCGCTTCAGCACGTTCGTTTACCGTGCGACGCAACGTAGCTGTTAAAGCCTTCAACACCTTCGCCGCTTCTCCGGCCCACATGCGCCCGTCGGCCACGTCGATTCGTCGGTCGCCCAAGTATCGTTCGAGTCGGATCGCCGCTGCTGCAAGGTCGTGGACACCTTCGCCGAGAGGCGACAACACCACGCCGCAGACCAATCCGAGTGGCAATGCGTCTGCCGTATTCCCGGCCGTGACGCACCGCATGATGAGTGTTCCCACGGACCCCGCCGCGTCGCCCAGCCAAGCCGCAATTTGAGGTTTCGCTGTATCGGGCAGATCGGCGAACAGGCCTGCTGAATCGGCGCCTAGCGACCAGTTCAACAGGATCGCAGCGTCCGGCCGCGATACATCCAAGCTCAAGCATCGACCCAGCACGTGTCGCCACGCCGTATCCATGTCGAGGAAGCCGTTCGGAACTGGCGGATAGGCGCCCATGCTGGCCCGATCGACAAGCAGTTGGGCCATCCACCTGAACCGGCTGAGTCTCGCGTCTATCTCTCGAGCCTTGAATAGCTGCTGCACCATGCCCCAGGCGTCTGGTTGGAAAACCTGGGCGCGCGCCAGTCGCGCGACGACATCGTCGCCGAGGTCGCGTGCTGCCAGCGGCGTCAACAAGATGAGCCCTGTTTGGGCTTGCTCGCTGGCTACTTCCTCCAGCGCGGACAGCGCCTCGCGGGCCATCAAGGAGCTTTCGCACCACCGCAGCTGAAACTCTCTGCCCGACAGGGTGATGGCTTCAGGCCAGTTTGCTCTGATCTTGGCCTGAATTGCGATGACATTGGCGTCGCTGGCGCGGTCCAGTACCGCGAGCGCCTGCGCCTCGATCTGCGGAAGAGACAACGGGCCGGCTCCCTGGTTCACTTGCGGCTCCCTGGCTTGGCGAGGCGCCACGAGATCGAGAGCCTCAGATCAGCATCGTGGTCCAGTTCGGCGTGCAGTTGATCGAGCAAAGCCAGCGCCTGCGGGCTTGCAAGGTCGGCTGCCTGTGACTCCTGCACGATGACCGTCGGCTTGGGAGCCACGCCGTCCGTAGCTATGGGCGCAGGTGCTGCTGGTGGCAGGGGTGGCGTACCCTCGACTGTAGGTGCTCGTGCTGGCCCCGGCGCCGCCGCGACGGTGAGCAGGCTGACCGCCTTGCGACCCTGCTCACCAAGCGCGGGGCTCAGCTCGATCGCCTGCTCATCAGCAGCCAATGCCTCAGCCACTTTGGACACGATCGCCCGTGCTGCCGCCTGCCGGTCGTCGGCGAGTACCTTCATCGCCTCGAAAATCTCCCAGGTCGCAGTGCGTGCGGTTTCGTCCAGCGCTCGCGCCTTGGCCAAGGTCTGGCCCATGGCAGTCTCAGAGGTTTCGACCGTTGCGTTAGCGAGGGCGGTAACGACTGCGACGCCTTCAGCGCTCAAAAGGCCGACCAGCAACGCCAGTGCAGAACGTGCCGTCTTGAGCCGCTGGTTCTCGCCAGCCGACGGAAACAGAGCCGACTTGTCGTTCAGCGTGGTGACAAGGCTGCCAATCGGCTCCCGTACCTCACGTGCTTTGCGCTGAACTTCTTCAACCAGCTTGGCTACGTTGCTCGCATTTCGCGAAGTGGGTACCGTCAAGCCAAACAGGGCAGCCGCACGCGCGCATGCCGCTTCCCAGTCGCCCTGTTCCGGCAGGGTCTGCTCACGCAACTCCAGCTCGTCCGGCATCTGGTCAACGCCGGGGCTGTAGGGGCCACCACGCAGCACGAAGCTGCGATTGGTTTGCCCTGCGAAGGTGAGGATGATCAGATTCTGCACCTCTGTCGGAAGTCCCATCGCAAGCGGTTCGTCGATCCATTTGCGCAGGTTGGCCACCGTGAACAACGCGCCCTCTTTGACCTGGGCGCGAAGGAAATGCGAACGCCAGTGATCCGCCAGCACAACGTGCGTTTCACCGGTTTTGCACAACTGCACCGGGTCAGCGATCGAGCGGATCAACTGCCGCACCGCCCGGTCGCCGACCGGTGCGCGTCCATCGCTGGCCGAGAGGGCGCGTTCCAGCTCGGGCCACACCTTTTTGACTACGGCGGGCTTCACCTCAGCATCGAAAACCGGGTGTGCGGGGTATTGATGCCTGAACAGCTGATCGAGCAGTGCCTCAAAGGCCAATTTCAGGTTCGCCCCCACCGGCGACTGGGGCGTCAGCGTTTGATCCAGCGATCGGAACTGGTCTTCAGGGGCCAACGGGTTCACCACGGCGTCGCGCGAGTCACCTGCAATGCCGTAGGCCACCTCAAGGTATTGTCGAACCCGTTGCTGCAATTGGTCGCGTTGGTTGCGCAGCAGCGCCTGGGCCGGGCCCCGGTCCACCAGTGCAAGGTGAGCGGCAAAGTCGTTGAAGCGCTCGCCGGTCAGGATGTGGTCCAGCACTACGAGGCGCCCAAGGTCATGCTGCGCCTTGGCGCTGAAGAATGACGGCATCCACACCAGCGTCTGCGTGTCATCGCCCCGGTAGGCGGCCAAGCGGGCAAGATCGTCCGCTGGCGTGAACTTCGGGTCGTCGAACGGGAAATCGATCACCACCGTCCAGGTGCCTGGGCGCCCACGTAGCTTTTCGTCCGACATCTCGCGGACGTTTTCGTACAGCACCTCGACCTCACGCCGGGTGTTGCGCCACAGCACCGGGTAGGTCGCGAACATGTCGTTGGTGTCGGTCACCCCGAGCTGCTCGAACAGCATCTCACGTACTCGGCGCCGTCGGTTCCCCGGGTTGTCGTTGGACGCCGCGCCCCGTACGATGGGCTCGATGTCCACGCCCGTCACCTGGATCGAGATCAACGGGTTGGTGTCATCCGTGACCTTGATCTCGCCGATGTCCGCCGCCCACTCCCTGCACTTGCGCAGCACGTCCTGAGTTTCGCGGCCCGGGATGGGCGATTTGATCGTGCCGTGGTTCAGCGCTGCGAGTCGTTGCGCGGTCAAGGCCTTCAGAGAATCCACTTCCGGCACCAGGGCGCTCAACAGCAGCGTCTTGACCAGCCGCGCATCGTTGCGCAACGCCCTCGCCTTGGTCGGGTCGGCATTGCCAATCCGAATGTTCTCCCAGGTAACGCCGTGCTGCCTCTCCAGGTGCGGAAGCAGCTTTTGCTTGTACAGCCGCTTTGCGTTGTCGAAGTGGATGCGCATCGCCTCCGAGAACGGCTCGTCACCTTCGGCGATCACGTCGAACAGGTCGCCAACTGGGATGATTTGCCCCAGATCCAGATCATCGCGTCGGTCGACCAGCAGTTGCAGCATCAGCTTCAGCGCGGTGCGCTCGCGCTGCAGTGCCGCCGATACGGCAATCAACGTCTGCACCAGTGCCGGGCTGAAGGGGTAGACCTTGCGGAACATCTCCTTGTCCGCAGTCTCGGTCAGCAGGGTATTCCAGACCTCGGGACGAACCTTCTGGAATTCATCGAAGGCGTTGCCCAGTGTTTGTCGGGCCGCCTCGGAAACCGGTCTGAGCACCCGCTTCTCGGCAATGGCCGGTAAATTCCGGTCCTCCAGCGTGATGCGATGGAACCGTGCCTCCCAGTGACGCAGCACGTCACTGAACTGCAGTTGCAGCGAGCCGGCCAGATTCTCGCCCACGAGCTCCCTCAGGTCGCGCTGCCTGGCCACGAAGCTCACCAGCGGAATGGGACGGTCGGCATTACCGGCCTCTACCAACTTCACGAGCTTGGTGCCTTCGCTGCTGACAAAGCTCACATCGGCCGCCCGGCTGGCCAGCCACAGGATCAGCTCGTCCAGGAACAGGATCACCGCGTCATAGCCCAAGGACTTGGCGTGGCGGCTCATGATGCTGAGCCCGTCGTCGAGCGGAACGAACGCCTCGCCCCGACTTTCGGCCACATCGGCGATGGCCGTGAAATACCGGCTGATCAGGTCGCCGACGAGACGTACGCGGTCGTCGCCGCTCGGCGGCTCCAGCATCGCAGCTTCGAAGCTTGCGGCATCCCAACCGCCGCTCAGGTCGCCCCACCCGCTGTCGCCGCCGCCCGCATCCTCCCCTGAGTTCAGATCACGGAAGAACGCCTCGTCGCCGAGGCGCTCGCGCATGCGCATGGCATCCTGGAACATCCGCTCCGAAAGGTAGAAGCCCGGGATCGGAGCATCCGGATGTCGTTCGCGGACGAACTCGGCATAGCCACCCAGGATGGCCGACTCCATGCTGCGCGCGCCGATCATGTGGTACGGCACAAGCAGGAACTTGCGGTCCTGTGTCCACGCGTTGTGATTCGCCACGACGTTGGCGAGCTCGGGCATTGACCGTGCCGACACGTTGTTGTCAAGCAGCAGGTTGAGTACAGCCATGAAGTGACTCTTGCCGGCACCAAAACTGCCATGCAGGTATGCGGCCTTGCTGGTGCCGCCCTGGACCGCCTGCTTGATGAATGTCAGTGCGTCATTGAAGCAGGCATTAAGCTGTGGCGTCACCACATAGTCGCGCAGCGTCGCCTCCGCATGCGTTACGCCGTCGGCCAGCTTCAGGACAAAGTCGCCCTGGTGTACTTGCTCAGGGATGGAGATCAGTTCTCGGATCAGTGTCATGTTTGTTGTCTTCTCTCAGCCGGTCGTTTCGCCCGAAGCGCAATGCAGCTGGTCATGCCGCTTTCTTGCGCGCGCGTTTGGCCGTGGTCACTGTTGGCTTCCATGCACGAAGGTCATCCAACGTGCACTGGAGCGCTCGCGCCTCGTCGGTCACGAAGCTCTCGTAGTAGTCGCCCATGCGTGCCCCGAAATCGGGGTTCATGTCGTTGTGCCACTGCTTGAGCCACGGCAGCAGTTCCAGCAAACCAGCCAACAAGGGCTGCAGACGTTCATGACTCCAGCCTTCATGCTCTTTCATGTCGATGAAGTAGGTTGCCAAAGCCGTGGCTTGCTGCAGGTGGTCCAAGCCCGCCCAAGCGATGGCGAGGCTGCCGTCGGCGCTGCGTTCGCAACCCGGGTAGCTGACCCAGCGCTCTTTGGGCACGTCCAGGCCGCCGCGCAGGCGCCAAAAGTCGGATTTCAGAAAATCCTTGCTCTGGTACTTGGGCGGCAAAGGAATCTTACCGACGTTTTCGCCCGCGTCTCCGCGGCGCTGCAAGGCCCACGTGTCCT
Source organism: uncultured Burkholderiaceae bacterium (assembly GCA_966212065.1). Taxonomy (GTDB): domain Bacteria; phylum Pseudomonadota; class Gammaproteobacteria; order Burkholderiales; family Burkholderiaceae; genus Trinickia. The sequence continues at coordinate 18,838 of CBIHOQ010000040.1, read as the reverse complement.
CCCACTGGGCGCGCTTGCGCAGGCCAGTATCGGTGTATCGCAGCACGGGCAGGAAGGGCACCGACTCGCCGACCACCAGTTCGGTGACGAGTCGGGTCGGGTCGAAGTCGCTATGTCCAGCATAGAGCGAACCGATCTGCATGAAGGTCGCATCGCTCCGAGCTAGATCGGCGAGTTGGTTCACTGACGACAACATGCTTGGCTGATCGGAGCCGGCAGGCCGATAGACGGCAGATTCAAGGCGATCAAGGAGCCAGGACTTCAACGCATCCTTGAATTCATCTGCACGCGCGCCGTGATTGAAGAGGCCTTGGCGACCAATCCAACGCCTCTTGTAGTGTGGCTCTTCGATCGTCGTCAGCGCTGGTGAGTCCTGTATTGCCTGCATGCGACGAGACCAAATCGCGCGCATGTCATCGGGCCAGTCCGAAGGGATTTTCGCAGGAACTTTGAATCCATCGGTGTCCTGTTGAAGCAGAATGCAGAACGGCCGAAAGCCGGGCTCTACTATTACTTCCCAATCGATCGAAGAAGCAAGTAGGTCTAGAGCATCAGTCAGGCCGTACAAAGCGTAGCAAACGAAGTCAATCTCCTCTTGGAGCAGCACCAACTTGGATCGCGCGACACTTCGCATGTGATTTACTTTTGCCCACAACGCGGGAATGTCGGCCCCATCCGAAAGACCACGGTCGATCAGATCTATTGCACGTGGTTCTGCGACAACTTGAGCTTGTTCGTCGGCAAGACGAGCGAGAGCAATCAGCCGAGGGCGAAGCTCGTGAGTGGGCCAACGGTCCGGTAGCGGCAGCTCCTTCAGGCGCGTACTTGCGAACTGGTAGGGTACCTTGGACCTATCAGAAATCCGAATTCCGTCGCCCCCCATCATCTGCTTTTGGTGACTGACCTGCTTCATCCAGAAGCACGCCACCGACGAGTTCAGCAGTCCGAGTAGCGCCAGGTGCTCGTCCTCCGTGGCGCCCGGGGGTAACTTGATCACCGGCGCTGTACGGTTGAAGACCTTGCCGCCCCGCTCAAGGACAAAGTGGTTGTGACTAGCGATTTCGGCGAACGTGATGGTGAGTGGAATACGCAGCTTGGAGACGTACAACTCTTGGTACTCGTACCAAGTCAGACCGCGCTCGATCATCGGAGTGCCGAAGCGCTTACGGCGGGAGATAACAGCGAACGATGGCCAGAAGTAGCGCGCCGTGCGTGGTAGATCTTCTAGTTTCAAGAGAGAAAAATCCCGGTCATACATCCACACGGCGGGCGTCGTGCCAGCGGTCCAGTCCCGAACCAAGTCACCCGTCACCATGGGGCGCGTATGTTCCAACCCGATGCGCTTTGCGTGCGCGGCATCTTCGAGGAGGAACAGTTCGTCTTCGCCGTTCACCGCGGTGATGCCGACTTCGCCTGCTATCGAGTCAAGCACTGAACGGTCCGCTTCCAGCGCTTCCTTCAAGTCTGCCGCACCGCCACCTCCGATGCTCCATGGATGCTTGCCGAATACGGAGCGAACGGTATTGGCCACGCTCACGTAAGCGCTCGCCGAGCCCACCCGGTCAATCTGCCCGAGGATCGCCGACCACACCAGCCCCTGCGCGGGATCATCCGGTGTGGTGGGCTCCCCCTTGATACCCATCACCGTCCGCACGTTCTGCTCTAATGGAGCGCGATGGCGCCCGAACAGAATCACCGTCGGCGTGCCGTGCCCCGGGATATAAGCCCCCGACGTATCGATCACATGCGTGAGGTCCAGCCGCGGCAGCACATGCTCGATGAGCTTCGCTCCGAACTCGCGTTTCATGAACGAGTTGGCGGTAATCAGGCCGACGAAGCCGGCTCGATCCCCCCCTGTTCCAGTGATGGCCAGTTCAAAGAAGCGTTCGGTGAACGGCGCGCCGAGCGAATATTTCATGTGACAACTGGCGAACTGCTTCCGATATGCCGCGTTTAACGCCGCGTCCCTGACGACAATGTACGGCGGGTTGCCGACCACAGCGTGGTATTGTCGGCCCAAGATGCGCTGCACCTCGGTCAGGTCTTCGCTCGCATACGCATGGGCCAAGCCCGTTCCAACGAAGTGCTCCGCAGCCTGGAACATGTCATCGGTAGCGGTGAGGCCAAAGCGCTTTCCGTGCAACAGGCTGTCGCCGATAGCCACATTGATGTGGAAGTCCGGCGCCTCGGTCATGCGATGCACGTCGCTTGCCTTCAGCGCCGCCAGCAAGAGGCGAAAGCGCGCGATAGCCACGGCGAACGGATTCAGGTCCACGCCGGCGATCGCATCCAGCGCCTTCTGCGCTACGTCCCGCCGGTTGCGCGCGGGTTCGTTGCGCGACCACTCGTCCACCATGCGGTGAAAGCCGCCCAGCAAGAAGTGCCCCGATCCGCAAGTGGGATCGATCATCCGCGCTTCGCGGTAGCCGAACTCGCGGATGGCCGGAGTCAGCGTGCGGTCGAGGATGAACTCCTCGACGAACTCGGGCGTCTGCAGTAGCGCGTAGCGCTTGCGAGTGGCTTCGCTCAAGTCCTGGTACAAGTCGCCGAGGAAGCGGGTGTTCCACGTGGGGTCCGTGAAATCGTGAACCAGCGTCCCGGAGTCCGCAGCAACTTCTTGCCAGAACTGCATTACCGCCATCGCAGCGTCGCCGCTGATGCCCAGACGGAAGACGGGGTTGTGCGCTTCGTCAAAAAAGGTGTGGAGCCCCGGCAGGGCACCTGCCCCGCGGAAACACGAGAGCAGATAGTCGCGGTCGTTCTCATGCGGATGCTCGCGAAAGTACGCGTCATGCCGGTCGCGTGCCAAGGCCAGACGGCCTGACTGCGGGGTGCCACTGAGCCAGGGCCTGTCCATCAGCGCGTTGTCTTCGATGAAGCGCAGGAACACACAGCTCAGCAGCCAGTGCACACCCGCCTGGGTGATGACCTGTTCGACCCAAGAGTCGAAGGTCTCGGCCGTACGCTCGGCGTCGCGTGCAGCCTGCCATTCAGCCTGCAGTTGGCCCCGTAGCGCTGGCACGTCACTCGCAGGACTGAGAGCGCGCTCGCGCAGGTCGTCTTCCAACCGCCTGAGCAGGCGGGTCAGATCAGTAAGCAGGATTTTGGGGGCGATCATTAGCGTTGGTTCAATTCTTATGGGCACACCGCTGCTGCGTGGTGCAGGTTCTTGGCCCATGCAACGGGAACGGAGGCCCACTGTGTGGAGGTGATGACCGGGACCGGGACATCGTCGATGGTGGGCAGACCGGTGGCAGCCATCGGCAACAACACCCACAGGCTGCTGAGCTTGCCCGGCCGGCCCACCTCGTCACGCAGCTCGTCGATAAGCGGCATCAGGCCGTAGCGCGCGATCAGCCCTGAGTTGACTAGAAGCACTGGTGCTGTAGCGTCAAGCAGTGCCTGCTTTACCTGGGGCACCGCCTTCTGCACCAGGCGCATCAGACGACCCCAATCGGAACTGGCCGCGGCAGCCCCGTCGGCCCGAAGCACCACGTTCCAGTCGACCTTCAGCGCGTCAGCTTGCTGTCGCAATGCCTTGAGGATGAGCCCATCGAAGCTCGCGCGCTGGCGGCCGAAACGGCGAAGCAATTCGGCTTCGACACGGTACGCAAGGCGTGGCTCGACAGTAAGCACGAGAAAACCGCCGGCCTTTTGCGAGTAGGCGAGGCGATCTTCCAACTTCTGCGCCTCGATGGAGGGCTCAAGCGCTTCATCGACGCCGACGTCAGACACCTGCGTGCCACTGGCCGTGGTAGCGCGCGAGTATTGGGTGGTGGTCCCGACTGACGGGCCAAGCGCTTGCGTGGAGGGTACGTAACCCGGACCTGTCGGCGCATCATCACTCCAGACGAGCAGCGCACCCGAATCGCCAAGCAAAGTGTCAAGGAGGGGGCGCGGCGGGAGTGGCTGAGCCTCTGGGTAGCGACCGGCCACCCGATCTTGCACATCCTTCACCCTTAGGAATCGCACACCCATCAGCGCGCCGAGCGACTGGCGCAGCGCTAGAGAGGCGGCCATACCACGCGGATAGATTTCTTGCCGGCTAGACAGCGCTGCGCTCTGAGATGATGCGGTGGACAGGCGGAGCAGCCGCTGCGCCGAGAGCGCCGGGTTCGCCGCAGGAGCCGGCACCGACTCAAGCGTCTCGAGGGCACGCTGCGGTGTAAGCAAGGGTTCGGCCTGGGCGCACGCGTCGGCTGAGGCGCCGAGCCGGCGGGCGTATTCGGCCAACTCCGCGGAGACGGCGATCACCGGTAGAGGAAGGTGTTCGAACTCCTGGAAGCGTTGGCGCTCCAGTTGGGCTTCGGCCTCGCAGCAGGCGCGAACCACAGCGGTGGCGAGACGCATGCGTTCGGCATCTTCCTGGGATGCACACCCGCGCATGGCGAGCAGTGCCGATGCCATCTCGGGCACCGTCATCACGCCGCCCTGGGTAGAGAGCAGGCTTTCGAAGTGGTTGCGCAGTTCGGTAAGCCGCGGCGTCTTGAGCCAGCGCTCGCGGGCCTTCAGTAGCGCGCTCGAAACGGTGCTCCGGTCAAGCGAGATCGCATTGGCGGCAACGCCCAGTGGCGTCCACAGCGTGGAGCCTTCGGCCTCTTCAAGGCCGAGGTAGATGGCCAGGGCTGCTTCTTCAGCACGGCCGTCTCCCACCGGCCTGCGAGGAAGCAGTTGGGCTGCCAACTCGTTGACGCTGGTGGCGCCGGCAGACCCGGACTCGGCGTCTACGTCATGCAGCGTAGGGCGGCCTTGCACAAGGTCTGGTCGGATGGCAGCCAGCGCCGTGGCTTTGAGACCAATTTCCTTTCGGATGCGGTCACCCACGCCGCGCAAGTAGCGAAAGCGCACGCGGTCCACAGCCAGTAGCTCGCGTGCGTTATGGATGGCCATGGCTTCAAGGACGTTCTGCGCTTCAACGCTGTAGCCCAACTCTGCCATGGTCGTGTCGGCCGTGGCGAGGCGCGCTACTGCTTCGAACGGGTCCGATGACTGCTGACTCCCGGACGCACCAGCCTCGAATATCTGGCGCCAGGCGCGCAGCATCTCTTCGGCGTTATCGAAACGCCCGCGTGGGTTTCTGCTCAGTGCTTTGGCGAAAAAGGCTGTAAAGCCGTCGCGAAGCAATGGGTCAAAACGCTCCACTGCCAGAGTGGCTTCGCAATCGAGCATCGACGGTTGCGTCTTGCCATCACCCCAGCGCGGCAGCGCGCCCGTAACCATCTCGTGCAGCGTGCCGGCGAGTGCGAACCGCTCGGCGTAGAGATCCCAGCGCGGCGGCTTGCGTAGCGAAAGGAATGGGTCGAGATACGGGTGTGTGCCTGCGGAGATGTTCTCAGGCGAGGTGCGCGTGAGCGAGAAGTCGAACAGTACCAATTGCAGTTTGCCCTTGGAGCCTACTTGCGACATGCCGATATTGCCGGGCTTGATATCCCTGTGCGCCACGCCCTGCTGTTCCAGGTAGTCGACAGCCTGAATAAGCTCCTCTCCGAATCGCTGCAACAGGTCAAGCGACAGGCGAGCCTCTTCCCGGATGCGGTGCGCCAGGGTGGTGTCGCCCGCCTTGCGCATCAGAAGCGCAGTGCGGCCATTAACGGTGAGCGTGCGCTGCCATTCGACGATGTTCGGGTGACGCAGCTTTTTCAGCGCTTCGCCTTCCGCGGTGATCCGGTCGTTGTGGCCGGCGTCGAGGGCCACCTTGAGAACCATCTCTTCGGTGCCGTCATCTGGGCGGACCAACAGCACGTCAGCGGACGAGCCTCTGCCCATACGGCGGATCACGGTGAAGCCGCCTTCAATGCGCTCTTCGGGTCGAGCTTCGGCAGGGTCGACGGTAGCCTCGGGCTCCGGCGTCGTCAGTTCGTCGACGACCTTGTCGAGGTCTTGCAGGAATTCGTCGATGGACCCATAGCGACCCATCACATCAGGACTGGTGCTGTACTGGATGAGGTCCTGCAGTTGCTTGCCGCAACCGTCCATCACGTCGGAGAGCCGCAGGCCTTGCCCAACGCGCAGTTTCTCCGCCAGCTCCAAGATCGACCCCGCAGGCGGCCGGCCGGAAAACACGTGGTATGTGATGGCACCGAGGGAAAATACGTCCAGGCTCGGCCCGTGCTGGACCTCCGCTTGCGAGGTCTCCGGGGCCAGGTAGACCAGGCCGGGGTCTTCGACATACTCGTCAACGTGCATGGTGCCGCCGACCGTGCGGCGCGCCGGATCAACGGTGTCGCTGTTCTGGGTGCCCTCACGCGTGCCCGTCTGCCAGTTCATGATACGCGGCCGCGGGGTTGCACCAGCCACGTCTTGCACCAGAACGCTCTGGGGACACAATGCACGGTGATACAGTCGCTTCTGGTGCGCGTACTTCAACGTCTCGGCCAGGTCCCGCACGATCTGCAGGCGTTGGTCCACGCTGAGGAGTTGACCCATCTCACGCAGCAGGAAGTCCAGGCGGATCGCCTTGGCGTCGTGGTCGAAGATCAATGCCGGGCCGAGCTCGGTGTCCTGATAGTCCTTGACCTTGACGATGCCCGGGTGGTCAATGCCTTCCAGGATTTGAAACTCGCGCTGTGCCTGCCGGACTAACGACTTGCGAGCATCGGCGCTAGCCGCGGCGGCAACGGTATAGATGCGAACGCGGCGACGCACGCTGTCCATCGCGGTGTGCGTGCCTTCCCAGTCCTGATACGACGCCCCTTCAGACAAGAGAGCGCCGAGCTGATAGTCGCCGACCTTGCGATACTTATTCGACGGTCGGATGCCGGCCTCGGCCATGGCGCGGGCGAGCACGCGCGCGTGCTGTTGGTCGACGTGGCTCGGCTGGGTGTCGCGGACGCTGCCCGTGCCGTTGTGCAGCACGCCGATGATGCCCACGTCGGACTCGCTGCTCGGCTGACCACGCAGGTAGATGCCTGCCCGCGCGGTGCCAGTGAGCTTGCAGGTGAGGCTGGTGGCAGACAAGAAAATCAGCGGCTCGACAAACGGCAAACGCACCTTGGCCTTTTGCGCCGAGGACTGCCGACGGAGCAGGCTAGCGAGCCGCTTTGACTTGCGGTTGGCCAGGATCAACGGGTTGTCGTAAGCGCGCTCGCGGCCATCGGTGACCCACGACCAGGTGTGGGCATCGCCGGCCACCACGCCGGGTCGGCTCTTGATCTCGACCAGGAAGAGACCTGAGGGCGTGAGGATCAGCGCGTCAACCTCGTTGACCTTGCCTTCCTCGTCGATGAATTCGAAATTTGCCCAAACGTGCCACGGCTCGCGGTCGGGGAGATGGTTTCGAAGCCAGTCCAGCGCTTCACGCTCCCAGGTGAATTGCGACGGAGCGACGGCTTGCCAGCGGGATGAACTCATCGGCATCTAGATTGCTCCATCGCGCATCGCGGTGCCCGCGTGCAAAACGTCGTCCGGCACGATTTCAAGTAGCTCAGCCAGTTGGCAATCCAGGACAATGCAGATGCGCTCGAGCGTGGCGAGCTCGACCCGGCTCGCGCGGTTCTTGGCCAGCGCCGTCACGGCGCTGCGGTTGACGCCGGCAATGCGCGCCAGTTCTGCAAACTTGAGCTGACGGCGGCGCATAAGCGGGATCAAATTTGAGCGAATCAATCTATCACTCACGAAACGATGGGGTGCTGCGCAGGATAGCAGAATGGCGGGGGGAGCGTCAGTCGAATTCTGACCGGATGCGCTGAAAGTTCGGGCTTTTGTGTACCTATCCCAGCGCTGCGGCACTGGCTCAGTAAGCGACTTTAAACGTTGGAGAATCCTCCGGCCGGCTGCGCCGATGATCGTAGATCCGCGTGGTGGCAATGAAGAAAGCGCGGCGCAACGGCTGCGAAGAACCGGCCCGCCGCGCCCGTGAATCTACTTCTTCTTGGGTTTGCTCGACGTCGCGCCCTTGCGCTGGGAGAGGTCCGAAGCGGCGACCTCTTTCTCCTTCTTGGACGATTTCGGATCACGCAGGATCTTGCCCGCGTCCGATGCTGGTTTCTTGCCGGTTGCCATGGTCACCTCTCGTTGTGGTCGAACCCCCAATTCAGGGCACATTAATCGTATGACAACACCGAGGAATTACAAGGAGAGTAGGGCTCTGTGTGTTGTTGTCAAAGTCAGAACCGGTGTTATGTCAAAAAGCAAATGAAGAGCAGCCGCTGACCAGAATGGCAGGCGGCTGCAAACGCCGGCTGACTATCTAGCGGGCGTGCTGCTTTTTTCTGTCCCTTTCTCGTTGAAGGTGTAAACGTACGATCCGTGACGAATATTTACCGTTCCTGACGTATAGCCCTTCAGACCATCATTCGGACCGGAGCCCACCGGCTTGGCGTACAACTGCTTGCCCTTTTCGTCATAGACGTAAACATAACTGCCTCGTTGTACCGCATTGCCAATGGCCATCTTTTATCCTTGTTCAGTCGATGTTTTCTTGCCTAACGTCGTACGTTAAAACTCTTCTCCGTCACTGTCGAACGGGATACTTTTGAGCCACAGGCTGAGCCGCTTGGCTTCCTTGAACGAGAGATCTGCTGGGAGACTAAATTCGACCTCCAGGTCTTGACGAAGAAGGAACCGGTGCGTCACCGATTCTTCGCCGTCTGCGAGATCGATTCCGAGCGGGTCAATCTCGCCGGTCTTGCGTTCTTCCCCCTCGGGGTAGAAGTCATCGGGCAGATCCTCTTCTTCCGCGATTCCGCGCGCGAGCATTGAAAGCCGGAGAGGCCCCTGGGCGCGCGCAAACCCGAAGCGGGACGCGTACCCATGTGCTCCCTTCGTATAGGAACCGAACCCGAGATCCTGAAGCTGCTTGAGCGCAGCCACGATTTCCGCGCGTCTTACGGACCCTCGGCCGACGCGGTCCCAGATGCGATCGACCGGCACTTCCCGCATGGCATTCTTGTAACGTGCAAATGCGTTCATGACCTGCGCCATGACGGCGTCATCCTGATAGGCCTGCTGCAGTGCCTCGATCTGCTCCTGATTCTCTTCCATATGACCCCCCTTATGTGGAGATCGAATTCTACAACCACGGTAGATGAAAAGTCAACAACGTTAATCAACGTTCTATTTTTCATGAAAGTTGATGTTGCACCGGCATTGTGTCGATTGGGTGCTATATATGATAATGTCCTTTATCATACATATAGGAGGAACCAATGGCACAGGGATTTGGTGACTTTGCGCGGCAGCTCGAGGAGGCTTCCCGGGCGTTCCAGTCACTGGTCGGGGAAATTGCATCGGTCCGCATCGTGCCTGGCGATCAGGCCAGCGTGCAGGCGGCGATCCGGGAAATGGAAACGGCCATCGACCGGAAAGCCGCCCCGTGCCGGGGCAATCCGTTGGTGGATGCCATGGTCACGCAGATGAAGGCCAAATACCGCGAGCGCCTCATCAAGCGCAGCCAGGAGCAGGCATGAAACGCGACATGGACCTGATCCGTGAACTGCTGCTGAAGCTCGAAGCGCTGCCCATGCGGCGCGGGGGCATTGTGCTCATCAAGGCGGATGATGAAGAGGTGCACATTTCAGGGTATGAGGTTGATCAGATTGACTATCACCTGTCACTCATCAAAGAAGCGGGTCTGATCGATACGGGTGGTGCCGGAGCCATGGGAGGGTATGGTTTCCGGCGGCTGAGCTGGTCCGGACACGACTTCTTGGATTCGGTCCGCAGTCCCGACGTGTGGGACCGAACCAAACAGGCAGCATCGGCAGCAGGCGGCTTCACGGTCGAGCTGCTGGTATTTGCCGCGAAGTCCTATCTGGAAGGCAAGATCAAGGGCTTTATCGGTGGCTAACACCAGCGTCGCCATTCCTGCCAGAGTGCCGGTGCCTGCGCTCGTCGCATCGGCCGGCGATCAGGCTGGGATCAGGTTCATCGAGTTCTTCGCGTCGGCGATCCGCAACCCGCACACGCGCCGCGCGTATGCGCGCGCGGCCGGCGACTTCCTCGCGTGGTGCGCCGGCGCCGGCGTGAGTTCGATCACAGCCGTGCAGCCGCTGCACGTGGCCGCGTGGATCGAGTTGCAAGCACAGACCTTGTCGGCGCCAACCGTCAAGCAGCGCCTCGCGGCGATTCGGCATCTGTTCGACTGGCTTGTCACGGGCCAAGTGGTTCCGCATAACCCGGCGGCGTCGGTGCGCGGGCCAGCGCATTCCGCGAAGCAGGGCAAGACACCCGTGCTCCAGGTGAGCGAGGCGCGGCAGCTGCTCGATGCGATCGATGTGAGCACACCCGTGGGCTTGCGCGACCGGGCGCTGATCGCGCTAATGGTGCTTTCGTTTGCGCGGGTGGGCGCGGCGCTGGCGATGCGCGTCGAGGATGTTTACGTGCAGCAGCGGCGCTTGTGGGTGCGTCTGCGCGAAAAGGGCGGCACGGCGCACGCGATGCCGTGTCACCACACGCTCGAGGCCTACCTGCATGCCTACCTCGACGAGACTGGGATCGCGTCCGAGCCGAAGGGGCCGCTCTTTCGGACGATTGCGCGTGGCACCGGGCAGCTGAGCGGCACGCCCTTGCCGCAGGCGAATGCCTACGCGATGGTGCGACGGCGCGCGGCGGCCGCCGGTATCGCGACGAAGATCGGCAACCACACGTTCCGGGCCACGGGCATCACGGCTTATCTGAAAAGCGGTGGCTCGCTCGAGAGCGCTGCGGCGATGGCGAACCATGCATCGACACGCACGACGCAGCTGTATGACCGACGTCGCGACGATGTCAGCCTCGATGACGTCGAGCGAATCCGCTTGTAGCGCGTACGGCAATAGCGACCTTCGATTCACACAAAATTGATCGGAAAAGCGCCCCGCGCGAAGGCGGGGCGCTTTTCCGAAGACGCGATGCGTCACCGCGCTGGCGGTTGCGATTTCCCTCGTGTCCCGCCATACTTCCTCGTAATAGGACACGAACGGAACATCGTTACGGGATGGCAAAAGCACCTGTTATCGAGTCTCACCAGATCCGCCACGCGATGAAAGTCGCTGCTGCTAGCCGGGCTATGGGAACGAGGATATCGAATGGTTGAGAAGCTCGGAATCTATCTGCCGGACACGCTTATTCTCGATAGCGTCACCTTCTGTCTGGACTTTACGAAGGTTTCCATCGAGGGCGGACACCCGATGGGGCCTGTGTTTGCATACGGCGCGGCAAGAGCGGTCCTGTCGGCCGATGATGCGGAACGGCTGGTTGCTGTCGGCGTAAAAGACAACCGCTAAATCTAGGGAAAGCCGACCGGACCGACGAACAATAGGAAAACGGGGAAAGCGATGACCATGCGAACGAGATACAGCCTCGTTGACGACGGTCCAAAAGCGACAGAAAACGACGACGTCAAAAACGCTGTTTGGCATGGTTGGAAGCCCGAGGATGGTAAGCGGTCGATTGACCACGCCCTTGCGCGGTGACGCAAATTAGGCCGCGACCGCATCCCTGCGCCGGTCTAACTTCCATGGCAACAGCGCCTCGTAATCATCGGCGCTTCGCGCGTTGGGCAATGCCTTGAACAACTCGGTCAGATAGCGGTAGGCGTCGACGCCGTTGGCCTTGCACGTCTAGCCTCGCAGGAACAGGGCGTCGATCATTGATCGCTTACAATGTTTCGATTACTTCGTTTTGTGCTGCCGAGCTCGTGTGATTGCGCCGAATGCGAACCACGCGAGCGCGAACGACAGAACGAACGACACAACCAACAAGGCATTGACGACGACGTTGCCTTCGCCCTCGACGCCGACTACGCCAAAGAAGTTGAGCAGCGGATCCAGCGCATCCCATCCATGGCCGTTCGCCATCCAATGCCCGAACCAAGGACTGCGGCCGATCGCGACAGCTATCGGAAATGCGAGAACGAGCGCCGCGAGCAGCGACACGAAAAATCGTTTCATTGGACGACCACCTTTCCATAATAGAAAAGCTCCGTGCCCGGGATTTTCTCAGTCTTCTGGGAGTGTAGGAAGGCCCGCAATTGATCGAACTGCGTCGGATGAGTGAGCGTGATGCAGCCATCGCTTTCTCCCAAGCGGCCGACCGGATGAATGCGGAAGTTTCCGCGGAGCACACCCTTCACGTTCATGTAATCGCCGATTGGCGAGCTCGTGCTGTATAGCGAAAACCACTCTCGCCGATGCGTGTTCGTGATGAGGTCGTGAATCGCATCCTCGATCTCTGGGTAACGCCCGCCGGTCTGGCGATCGATTATGTAGTAGGTGCCGGCCGGGATTGGGCCTTTCTTCGCAACGGCAGTCGCGGCGGGGTCATTGACGTATTGGTCCTTTCCGGAAAACGCCGGAATGCTGCCCAGACCAGGGCATTGCAGAAACGACGTTTGCTTCCTATTCAGAGTGTATTGACAGGTGATCGGCATTTTTATTCCATGCTTTGATTTACCGGGATTGCGGCGACCGGCCTGTCGCCGCTGCGCCGATCATAACCGATACACCGCTGACGGCCCTTCACGTGTGTTCAGCACGCTTACGTCGCAAAGCTACTCATGCCGCCATCCGATGCTCGTAGTACGGGCGCTCTCGCGAATCGAGAATCGTGTACTGCGCGGCGAGTTCGTCGGCGTTCGGATTCAACCAGGCGTCGAGTTGCGCAGGTTGAATCGGAATGATGCAGCGATCATGGCCGGCTGCCGCAATCTCAGGGGGCGGCTCATCCGTGATTGCCGCAAACGACAGGAGATCAGGCTCGTCGCCTTTGCCTTGCCAACGGGACCACAAGCAGGCCACGAGCATGTCGATCGGTGGATTCGGCTTGAATTCGAGCACGACATTCGTATCCTTCTCGCCGTCGGCAAGCGTGCGCCCCTCGAGGCGCGCGCCGCTCACATTTTCGTAGAAGGCGTTGACGACCATCACGCCGTGCGAGTATCCGAAAAGCTCCTTCCAAAAGCCGCTTAGATGGTCGCGGCGGGCGTTGTAGGTGCCGGGATACTTTCTGTCGTAAAAGGCAGGCTTGCCAGCGGGCCGACACTGATAGCGCATCGGCTTGATAACGCGCTCGCCGTCTTCCATGACCAATACCGGGCCATAGTGTCCCGGGAAAATTCGCCCGTCGCGCTCTTTCGGCTCGGTGCGCCGAAGGTCTTCCAGACGCCGCAGTAGGGCATCGATCTTATCCGTCGCGATGCGTTTGCTCTCGGCCGCGGCCTTCGTCGCTTTGGTTTGCAGAGAGCGTTCCGCATCTGCCAAGCGCTTACGCTGCGCGAATAGATCCGACTCGAGCTTGGTTCCCTGCAGCTGAGTGAAGCGATCGATCATGTCCTTGATGCGCTGCTCGTCTTCGGATTGCGGCTGCGCAAAGAGGACATCGATAGCTTTCGGGATCTTGATCGCACGACCCTGCTCGCGCTCCCAATAGAGCCGAATGAACTCTTCAAGGTCGAGGTGGGCGCCAAAGGATCGGACAAACCGCTGGTAGTCCGCTTTAATCTGAGCTGAATAGCACATCGCTGTGTCCCGAGGATCGTCACCATGGCTAGCCTAGCGCAGTGAGCGCACCGCGTTCAACGGCTAGCGTGAGGCACGCCGAAGAGCGGCATCGCGAAGCTGCGCGAGCGTGCGTTGTTGTCGCGGCGTCAGCGGATCGCGCAAACACGGCTCGGCTTCTATGGTGTGTACGAATAGGAGAAGGTTACTACGCGGTAAATCAACTGAGAAATAATGAGCAAGATAATATTGATCAACAAACGAAATTGGCTTCGGTGCAAGCTCAGTTGATGGGGTTGGATGGGCAGATTGAAGATACGCAAAACCAAGTATCGGCTTTCCCTCTAAATGAGGCGAATCAACTGTCCGCGATCCGGCGCGATATTTCGCAGATTGACGAGAGTATCGCTCAAAACGAAGAGGGCCGTCAGATCATCGTCAGTTCCTTGCTCGACGGTACGGTAACAACCTGTCTAGTCGATCCCGGGCAGTATATTGATCCGACCACTTTGCTGACGAACGTTGTTCCGGATGGAACTAAACTTGAAGCTGAGGTGAATGTGCCAAGTAGCGCAGTCGGATTCATCCATGTAGGCGGTGACATTCTTTTGCGCTATGATGCATTTCCGTATCAAAAATTTGGTCAATTCCACGCCACGATCATGCACGTTTCAGCAACCGCATTGCAGCCTGGCGAACTTAAGATGCTCGATGGAGACAAAGAAACGTACTATCGGGTCACGGCCGCTTTGGATACACAAAAGGTTGAAGCCTACGGTCAGGAAGTGATCTTGGAGGATGGTATGGCGTTGGACGCCATGCTTTTGCTCGAGCGCAGGAAGATATACGAGTGGATTCTCGAACCTCTTTATGCTGTCAAAGGGCGACTTACGGACCACTAAGAAATATGGACTGGCAATGAACAAGGGACTGATTGTAGTGTTTTTGCTTGGGTTAGCGGCGATAATGTACGGCCTTTATTTGTTCCGCTGGCAAAGTGTCGATTTCTGCCATGACTTGAGGATGCACGTTTCTGGGTGCGAATAGCTGTAGATTGCCAATTACGATGGCCGCCCGAGCGCGCCAGCGAACGGCCGGAATTGCCCGGGTACGGCCTAATGCAATTCGCATACGCAGGCTGAGCCTAGCAAGGCTGCGATCGGCAGCGCGCGTCCCAAACCGGCTCATCCGATCGACATCTCAGGTTACAGTGTCTGGCTGCCGTTGGGAACGGCACCGTAGTAAGGTGTCGTGTCAGCCGGATCGCGCGGTGTCAGCCCTTCGTTCGGGTGACTGACAGCATAGCCCTCGCGGGTCGCGCCCGCGCGTGCCGCATGCTGATGGCGATCGGCGACAGGCTCATCGAGGCCATCACGACAACATATTGAGCCATACGGGGTACCACAACCATGAAGTTCGTTCACGGCAGTGACATTCAGCGCGGGCTGCGCGAGATTTCACCGAGCCATATTGCAGTCGCTTATGTCGGCATCGATTGGAAAACCTAGGTCGTTCCCGAGAAGCTCCAAGACATCGTACTGTCGCCGACTGTTGGCACCAATCCTGCCGCGATCGTCGAGATCGCCGAGGCGATCGGCTGGGAACACGTCCATTTCCTCGACAACCTGCATGCGAAGATTTACCTCGGAGAGCGCGGTGCGGCCGTCGGCAGCTTCAACCTGACGGCTAACGGTCTGAGCGCCGAAGGCGTCCAGGAAGCCGGGTTCCTCGTCGATGACGCACGGGCGCTAGCCGAGCTGCGCGCGCGGCTGGATGACTACCAGCGGCAGGTGGTCATGGCCTATCCGACCACTGCGACCAAACTAGCGCGCCTCGCTGAACTGCGTGCGATCTGGGATCGCGCGATCAAGCAGGGGGTGATTCGCAACGATGCGCAGGCCATGACTCTGGACGCTTACCGACCCGTGTCCGCCGATGAAATTTACGTGTGCTGGGTGCTCGGCGACATCACTCACACCGATCAGATCGTCTCGCCCGGGACGGTCAACAACACGCTGTCGTTCCTCGAATCCGATATGGTGCGGCCCGACCGCTGGATTCTCTGCTGGACGCCGCGCGGCGACGGGCACCCGGACGAACGCTACCGCCCACACTGGCTGCATGTCGACGAGGTGGTCGAGGGGGCGCACAGGAAGCGCCCTATACCAAGGTCGCGGTCGAGAGAACCGGCCGGGCCGAGCTCCCTCTGCCGTTCGAGATCACCGACGCGGCGGTGCATGCGCTGTATGCCGTGCTGAACTCGGGCGAATTCCCGGAATTTCTCGACAATCATGAAACCTGGTCGGTCGATCGCACGCTGCCGCGCCTACCCGCGTTCCTGCGTGCGCTGAGCGAGGCCGCGCGGCAAGCCGCCCCCGCCGCCCGCACACCCGAATCGGCTGAGGCGCCCGGCACGGCCACCGTCTAGCGCGACGCGCTGGTCCGTGAATTCGGCGCGCGCATCCGTGAGGCGATGGACATTTCGCTTTCGAAGAACTACGTGAAGACAACGATTGAGGGCCTGCTAAAGAGGTATCCGCCCGTCACTCTGGCCAAGAGGCTCGTGAAGCCCGGCTCCGACATCAAGAGCGGCCTGAAAAGCCTCGCGAGGCACGGCGCGCTACACCTGTCGTTCGAAAGCATCATGCTCGAACCAGCTTTCGCACCCCTGTTCGACAAGAACGACCTCGACTGCGCGCGCTTCAACCTGATCGAGGCCGATCCGTCCTACCGACCGCCATCTGCGTAACACGGCCGGGCTGGGGCGGTTCCCACAGCTCGCCCCAGCCGTCGCCGGCGCCTCTGCGATTTCCGGATATTGACGGCCGTCAGTACCGACCAGCAAAACAATGTCATGTGGCCGCTGCACTCGGATTTCTGCCTGCGGTCAAACTACGCAATGAGCGTTTGCAAAAGCGTTTCCCGCTGACATTCGAACGTCGGAGCCGGGCTGTCCGGAGGACGACTCAAGATGGCCGTACACGATCCGACAGGATTGATCAGGCGATCAGGCTTTGATCGGGCCGACCCGGCAGACATCGATCCGTCTCGGCCATTCGGTCAAAGACCTCAAAATGACCGCTTCGGATTCGAAGTCGACCATTGGACTTTCCATCAACGCAGTGCCTCATCGAAGAACCGTAGGGCATTTTGAGCGGTTTGTTCGTGAATTGTGTCCCGATCGACGCCCGGCCCATCTTTGCATAGCGCGGCGAGTTTATCGACAGTCTCCGGAAAGCAGGTGTCGAGAAAGGTATTGTGCGATGCGCCCCGGATCATCGCGACACTGGCGACGCGCATCAAGCCGGCGATGCGTTGAATATTGGTATCCGGCGGCACGGTGACGTCCGCCGTCCCTGCGACGAGCGATACAGGAATTTCGATGCCGGCAAGTGAACTGCTGTCGAACGCCTCGCCCAACGCTGGGGCGATCGCGAACACCGCTTTGATTCGTTTATCCCTATACGACGCAGCGGCTCTAGCAATCGATGCGCGATCCGCAGGCGACGTGAGCATGTCCGCAGGGTTCGTGGCGCCCTGGCCGAGCTGGCTCATCTCCGTCGGGTGGCAGACGGCATCCGCTGCGGGCGAACGGCAGAACTTCTCAAACGCCGCGCGATCGGTGCGTGCGCCGGCCAGCTCGAGGACCGTATACCCGCCAAGCGAAAAACCCGCGGCTCCGATTCGAGTCGCGTCGATTCGAGGACCGAAAGCCGGATCGGTCAGCAAGGCGTTCAGCACTTCGCTAACGTCCGTTGCGCGTTCCCACCACAACGTAAAGCCTTCTGGCGTGAGCGGCTCCAGAGCGTTATTGCCCGGGTGGTTCACTCCGGCCACGATGTAGCCTTCCTCGGCGAGGCTCGCGGCGAGCCAGTCGAGGCTGATCGCGCTTCCACCCGTTCCATGTGACAGTAGGATAAGCGGATATTTACGCACCGCCCCGGAGAGAGGCGCCTCCACCGCAGCCGGGTGCCCCCGAAAAATTGGATGCCCTTGCGGGCCAATGTCGCGTGCCTGTTCGTCGGGCCCGGCATCAACTGGATACCACATCGTCGTAACCAAAAGTTCCGCTCTGGCGCCTCGCCAGTTGCGCTCGACACCAGGGTTGAACGCGCGTTGCGTCTCGCCAACGCGGTATCGAACATCGTCGTGTTTCTGTGCAACCGCCGCCGAGGTGACTGCCGCGAACAGGGCAGCAACAGCGATCAGGCCACGCAGCATGGTCACCTCCTCTTGATCGGAATCGCGAGATCCGTGACGGATTGGCGCTTCAAGCCGGACAACGGTGGGTCTCGGTAGAGTTCTAACGCCGGTCGTTCGTCAGCTGTATAACCGCTCGGCGGCAACCAGCGTTCAAAAAGGGCTCCGAATTTCGGACCGATCAACGCATACGGCCCAACCAGCCGCTGTGAAACGTAAAGGCCGCCTTCCAGCCGAATAGGCCGGACTGGGCCGGAAGGGTTCAGGTCTACGGTCTGAACGACGCCGGCAACATATTGAAAGCTGGCGCCGTCCTTTGGGTTGCCGGAACAAAGGCCGATCACCTGATGGTTCTTCGCGGACGCGGCGTCGATGCCAAGCGAACGCAATAGCGCTCGGTACGTAAGGCCAATCGTCGAAGTTGGCCCGTCATGGCGCAGACCCAGTACCGTCACTGGAGGCAATTCGACAGTTGCGATCGTTTGCGCGCAATCACAGGCATCTTGCTGGTAGGTTGCTCCGGCCTCGGTTGAGATTTGCCGCGATGCCACGATGTCGAGCTGTCGGGCGCGAAACTCACCCGGGCTTACGCCGGTGAACTTGCGGAAGGCTCGAGCGAAAGCCTGCGCGCTGTCGTATCCCACGCCTGTCCGCAATCGGCGTGTCGATAGACGACGTCATCAAACAGTGCCGCGACGCAGTCGTATCCAAGTACATGATTCACCACTTGAAGCGCCAAGGCAATGCCGTGGCTGGTTCGCCGGTCAAGTTGGGGACGCTGAGCGAGACGTTCGCTCAGTACCGTAACGCAGCAGAGATCGGCAGCGAGCCGGGACGTACGCCACCAACCTTCCACGAGATCCGGTCTCTCGCCGCGCGGCTCTATGCGAATGAATACGGGCCAGATGTTGCCCAGGCGATGCTCGGTCACAAGAGCGCGAAGATGACGTCGCTCTACCGAGATTCGCGCGGCAGGGAGTGGACGGAGGTGAAGGTCAGTGCGTGATGAAATTTTGGATTAATTTTGGATCAATTTTGGATCGCTCATCGAAGCTAAAGCGCCTCCGCATCTGGCACCCATAAAACAAGATCCGTCTCGGCGACCGCAACGCAAGGCAGGACAAGGCCTTCCGCCTTTTCCTCCCGCGTCAGCCCAGGCCACTCGATCCGATACGACACGCTGCCGCTTACCAAACGGCACATACAGGTGCGGCAGGTGCCGT
>CBIHOQ010000039.1:0-57087 GCA_966212065.1 uncultured Burkholderiaceae bacterium | reverse complement strand
TGACACTGAACCGACTCGTCGCTGCCTCAATCCCGTTGGGCTGTGCTCAAACGCCGACTCAGGACCGTGCCTCCCACCATGATCAATGAAGCGCCGATGATGGCCTCGATCGACGGTTTCTGGTGAAGCACAAGCAATCCCAAACATAATGCCACCGGCACGTTGAGGTAGCGAAACGGGATCGTGACGGACAAGGGGATGCGTTCGAGCGCCCCTATTAGGGCTCCCTGGGACACAACGAGAAGAATGCCGACCGCAAGCAGCACGCACAATTCCGCGCCGCCGACGTACCGCCAGCGCAACACGCCTGGAACAGCGAGCAGAACTACACCGACCAGGTTGATGAATAGGAGCGATGTTTTCCCGGGTGAGCGCACGACTGCATGACGAAAAATAACGATCTCGGCGGCCCAGCATGTCGAGGCAGCCCAGGCCGAAACGTAGCCAGCGATCGAATGCACATTGAGTTCGACACGGCTGCTCGTACTGATCTGGCTCGTCGCCAACGTCTGAGAGTAAGCGGAGTAAGCGGGTATGGGGATTCGCCGCACGAAAAATCGGACTCAAGGAATGCAAAGGGGCACGAAGCCACGCGCCACGGCTGCTCGGGTGCAAGGCGGTCAGCCGGGCGGGCGACCGTCGCCGGCAGAATTCGCGGGCAAATGCGAGCGTGGCAACGGCCCGCCCCGGCACCGGTGATAAAATCGACGGCTTCCCGCCGCTTCGGCGCACCTTCTCACTGCCCATCATCATGACGTCTCAACTGCACAAAAAAGGCGAAGCCTGGTCGGCCCGCTTCTCGGAGCCGATGTCGGACCTCGTCAAGCGCTACACGTCGTCGGTGTTCTTCGACAAGCGCATGGCGTTCGTCGACATCGAAGGCTCGCTCGCGCACGCGAAGATGCTGGCCGCGCAAAAGATCATCGGCACCGAGGATCTGGCCGCGATCGAGCGCGGCATGGCGCAAATCAAAGGTGAGATCGAGCGCGGCGAGTTCGAATGGCAACTCGATCTAGAAGACGTCCACTTGAACATCGAAGCGCGCCTAACCGCACTCATTGGCGACGCCGGCAAACGGCTGCATACGGGCCGCTCGCGCAACGATCAAGTCGCCACCGACATCCGCCTCTGGCTGCGCGGCGAAATCGACCGCATCGGCGGCCTCATCAAGGATCTGCGCACGGCCCTGATCGATCTTGCCGAGCAGCACGCCGAAACGATCATGCCGGGTTTCACGCACTTGCAAGTCGCGCAGCCCGTCACGTTCGGCCATCATCTGCTCGCCTATGTCGAAATGTTCGGCCGCGACGGCGAACGCATGCGCGATTGCCGTACACGCGTCAACCGCCTGCCGCTCGGCGCGGCAGCGCTCGCGGGCACGAGCTATCCGATCGATCGTCACGCGGTGGCGAAGACGCTGGGCTTCGACGGCATTTGCGCGAACTCGCTCGACGCCGTCTCCGACCGCGATTTCGCGATCGAATTCACGGCGGCCGCCGCGCTCGTCATGACGCACGTTTCGCGTTTCTCGGAAGAGCTCGTGCTGTGGATGAGCCCGCGCGTAGGCTTCATCGATCTAGCCGATCGCTTCTGCACAGGCTCGTCGATCATGCCGCAGAAGAAGAATCCCGATGTGCCCGAGCTCGCACGCGGCAAGACCGGCCGCGTGAACGGCCACTTGATGGCGCTGCTGACGCTAATGAAGGGCCAGCCGCTCGCCTACAACAAGGACAATCAGGAAGACAAAGAACCGCTGTTCGATACGGTCGATACGGTCGCCGATACCTTGCGGATCTTCGCCGAGATGGTGGCCGGTATCGCGGTCAAGCCCGGGGCGATGCGCGCGGCCGCGCTGCAAGGATTCTCGACGGCGACCGATCTGGCCGATTACCTCGTCAAGCGCGGGCTGCCGTTCCGGGACGCCCACGAAGCGGTGGCGCTCGCGGTGCGTATCTGCGTCGATCGCGGCTGCGATCTGGCCGATCTCACGCTTGAGGAAATGCGCCGCGATCTACCGAACGTCGCGCATCTGATCGGCGAAGACGTGTTCGGCTATCTGACGCTCGAAGGATCGGTGGCAAGCCGCAATCACGCGGGCGGCACGGCACCCGAGCAGGTGCGCGCGGCGGCGCAAGCGGCACGCAAGACGCTGTAGGTAGGTAGGTGTAGGGGGCGGGCCATCGGGTCTGCGCCGGAGCGGCGGGGAAGCGGGAAGCGGGAAGCGGGAAGCGGCGCACCGCAAAACCCGCCGTACCGCACGGTCAGTCGTTGCCGACCGTCGCAAAGCCCTCGGTATCGCACGGTCAGTCGTTGCCGACCGTCTCCGATAAACGTTTGATCGTCGCCACCCGCTCACCGATCAGATCGGAACGTTCGGCTTCCGTGCCGAGCGGCGAAGTCGCGTCGAAATAGACCGACCACGCACGCTGCGCGCGAGCCAGTATCGGACGCGCGCGGGCAGGCAGCTTGTCGCGCAACGCGCGCGCATAGCGCCGCAAATCAAACTGCGCGTGCTCGCAGGAGGCATCGGCCGTACACGGGCGTATGCGCCGGTTATGCGCACGGGCAACATCGCCTTGAACACGCATCGCCGGTGCGGCCGAAGCGATCGTAGCAGCGGACACGGCACTCGCCCCACTCGCTCGGTCCGCACCGGAAGCCGGCACGGAATCGGACGCGCCCGAGCCAGTCGGTGCCGGCGCGTCCGGGGGCGGCGCAAAGCGTGACGCGGCGTGACGCATCGCAAGCGCCCGATCTCGCACCGACTGCAGCAGCACGTTCGCTTGCGTAATCGAGTAGGCGCTGCCGCGCGTCGTTTCGAAGACGGCATGCACGAGCAGCGCCTCATCCTTACGCCAGGCGAGCCAGCGGCGTTGGCTTTCCTCCCAGCCGCGCTGGTCGGCTTCGGGGGCATTATCCGCGATCGAATGCATCGCTACGTCGATCGCCGCTTGCCATGCATCGCGCGCAGCGTCGATGCATTGAACTTGCCCGGCCGTCGTCGACCGGTCAGCCCGCGCGAAGCAGTTTTGCATCGTCGTGTCGATCGGATCGGCCCGTGCGGCTTCGGCACGAGCCGCGAGCGGGGCAGTCGCAAGCGTTACAGCGACAAAGGCCGCAACCAAAGCGCACACCGGCCGTGCGGCGACTATCGCTCCCATCGCAGGCACCGCCCGCGCGCCGAAAAGTTTTATGAGTCGCGCCATCGTCAAAGGCGCACGCAGTCGACGAAATATTCGGTACGCCCGCCCGCCTTATCCGCCACGAGCCCGTGAATATCCGTCGAAAAACCGGGGAAGCGCTCGTTGAACTCGCGCGCAAACCGCAGGTAGTTGACGATCGTCTTGTTGAAGCGCTCGCCCGGAATCAGTAGCGGAATGCCGGGCGGATACGGCGTGAGCAGGATGCTCGTCACGCGTCCCTCGAGCTCGTCGATCGGCACGCGATCGATCTCGCGGTGCGCGAGCTTCGCGAATGCCTCGGACGGCTTCATCGCGGGCTCCATGTTCGACAAGTACATCTCCGTGGTCAGCCGGGCAATATCGTTCGCGCGGTAGACGCTGTGGATGGCCTGGCACAGATCGCGCAGGCCCATGCGCTCGTAGGCCGGATGCTGCGCGACGAACTCGGGCAGCACGCGCCACAGCGGCTGGTTCGTATCGTAATCGTCTTTGAATTGCTGCAGCTCGGTCACCATCGAGTTCCATCGGCCCTTCGTGATGCCGATCGTGAACATGATGAAGAACGAATAGAGGCCGGTCTTTTCGACGATGATGCCGTGCTCGGACAGATACTTCGTCACGATCGCGGCAGGAATGCCCGTTTCGCCGAAGTCGCCGGCCATGTCGAGCCCCGGCGTGACGATCGTCGCCTTGATCGGGTCGAGCATGTTGAAGCCGTCGGCGAGCGGGCCGAAGCCGTGCCATTGATCCTCGGCGTGCAGGATCCAATCGTCGCGCGAGCCGATGCCTTCGTCGGCGAGCGCATCGGGGCCCCAGACTTGGAAGAACCAGTCGTCGCCGTACTCGGCGTCGACCTTGCGCATCGCGCGGCGGAAGTCGAGCGCCTCGGCAATCGACTCTTCGACGAGCGCCGTGCCGCCCGGCGGCTCCATCATCGCAGCGGCAACGTCGCACGACGCGATGATCGCGTACTGCGGACTCGTGGACGTATGCATCAGATACGCCTCGTTGAAGCGGTGCCGATCGAACACGCCATGCTCGGAATCCTGCACGACGATCTGCGAGGCCTGCGAAATTCCGGCGAGCAGCTTATGCGTTGAGTGTGTGGCGAATACAAGCGCGCCCGTGCGCGGACGCCCTGCGCCGATCGCATGCATGTCCCGATAAAACGGATGGAATTCGGCGTGCGGCAGCCACGCTTCGTCGAAGTGCAGCGTATCGAGGAAATCGCCCAGCAATTCCTTGATCATCTCCACGTTGTAGACGACACCGTCGTACGTGCTCTGCGTGATCGTCAGAATGCGCGGCTTCAAGTCCGGATTCTTTTGGAGCGCCTCGCGCGCGAACGGGTTCGCCAGGATCTTCTTGCGGATGTTCTCCGGCTTGAATTCGTCGCGCGGAATCGGGCCGATGATGCCGAAGTTGTTGCGCGTCGGCGTAAGGAACACCGGGATCGCGCCCGTCATCGTGATCGCATGCAGGATCGATTTGTGGCAATTGCGGTCGACGACGACGATGTCGCCCGGTGCAACCGTCGCGTGCCACACGATCTTGTTCGACGTCGAAGTGCCGTTGGTCACGAAGAACAAGTGATCGGCGTTGAAGATGCGCGCGGCATTGCGCTCGGACGCGGCCACGGGGCCGATGTGATCGAGCAGCTGACCGAGCTCGTCGACGGCGTTGCAGACGTCGGCGCGCAACATGTTCTCGCCGAAGAACTGATGGAACATCTGCCCAAGCGGGCTCTTGAGGAACGCGACGCCGCCCGAATGGCCGGGACAGTGCCACGAGTACGACCCTTCGTCGGCGTACTTGACGAGTTCCTTGAAGAACGGCGGCGAGAGCGAATCGAGGTAGACCCTCGCCTCGCGCACGATATGCCGCGCGACGAACTCGGGCGTGTCCTCGAACATATGGATGAAGCCGTGCAGCTCGCGCAGGATGTCGTTCGGCAGATGGCGCGACGTGCGCGTCTCGCCGTAGAGGAAGATCGGAATATCGGCGTTGCGCCGGCGCACTTCGGCGACGAACGCGCGCAGCTCGAGAATGGCCGTCGCCAGTTCCGGCAGTTCCCCGTCGGGCCCGGTCTCGCCGAGCATGAGCTCGTCATCGTCGATCGACAGGATGAAGCAGGATGCGCGGCTCGACTGCTGCGCGAACGAGGTCAGATCGCCGTAGCTCGTCAACCCGAGTACTTCGACACCCTCGCCTTCGATCGCTTCGGCAAGCGCGCGAATGCCCGATCCCGAAATGTTCTCGGAGCGAAAATCTTCGTCGATGATGACGACGGGGAAACGAAACTTCATGGACGAATCTCTCCAAAAGCTACGACCGCGGGCATGGGGTCATTGCATCCCTCATGTCAGCGGCCGTTCAAACTTCTCAGTGTCTACGTGTTACGCGTCTGTTGTATGACGGCGGCGAACGCAGGGCACTACGCCCGGGGCAGCGTCACGCCGTGCTGCCCCTGGTACTTGCCGCCTCGATCGGCGTACGACACCTCGCAAACTTCGTCGCTCTCGAAAAACAGCACCTGGGCGACGCCTTCGTTCGCGTAGATCTTGGCCGGCAGCGGCGTCGTATTCGAAAATTCGAGCGTGACGTAACCCTCCCACTCGGGCTCGAACGGCGTCACGTTGACGATGATGCCGCAGCGCGCGTACGTCGACTTGCCGAGGCAGACCGTCAAGACGTTGCGCGGAATGCGGAAATACTCGACCGTGCGCGCGAGCGCGAACGAATTGGGCGGGATGATGCAGACGTCGCCCCTGAAATCGACGAACGATTTTTCGTCGAAGTTCTTCGGATCGACGATGGTCGAATTGATGTTCGTGAAGATCTTGAATTCGTCGGCGCAGCGGATGTCGTAGCCGTAGCTCGATGTCCCGAAGCTGACGATCTTGCGGCCGTCGTCGCCGGTGCGCACCTGACCGGGCACGAACGGCTCGATCATATTGTGCTGCTCGGCCATGCGCCGAATCCACTTGTCGGATTTGATGGTCATAAAAAGACGCTAAAAGGCGGATTTACTACCGGATCACGCCGCAGGCGATGGCCGGGCCGACACTGTGATCGAGAAATGCCGGATCACTCGGCTCGCGCGCGATGAGCACCGAGCGGCCGACGACCGAACGCACGCCGTCGAGCGCCACGTCGGGCGCGACGATAAAGCCCGCCGCCACGCCCGTCGCATCCGCATGGATATTGCCGAGCTCGCCTGCCCGCCGCGCCCCGCTCTTGAGCCGATCGGCCGCCGGCGCGAACACGGCGCCCGCGCTCGAGCCGTCGCCCGCGTTGCAGTCGCCCCGCTCGTGCACCTGCAGCGCGTGGTCGCTATTGGGCGGCAAACCGGCCAGGTTATACGTGACCTGCACGCCGTCCGAGCGTTCGATGAACGTGACGGAACCGCGCGCGGTATTGCCGACCGTGGGCAAGACCTGCGCGTCCGCACGTTTTTCGTGCGGACCGAAGAAGGCAGCGCAGCCGCCGAGCGCGACGCTCCCCGCCAGCAACAGGCTGGCGAGGGCAACGACACGCTGGCGGCGGGCGCATCGCCCGCCGGTTCGTTCTCTCATGCGATCCTCATGCAGGCGCGCGGCGCGCCTCGCGCCGCCGAGCCCGACTCAAGCGAAGGCGACATGATACCGCGACACGCATAGCACAAGCACAATCGAAGCGGTGCGCCCCGTTCGGCAAGCGCACGGCGGCGACATAGGGGGACCCGCGCGCGTCAAGGAGAGGCGTCAAGTATCTTGGACGACGATCGTCGGGAACTTCGCGCTCATGTCGCGGGCGCGCTCGGCGATGCGAATCGCGACCTTGCGCGCGATGGCACGATACGTCTCGGCAATGCGGCCTTGCGGGTCGGCCGCCACGGTGGGGTGCCCACTGTCGGCCTGCTCGCGAATGCCGATGTCGAGCGGCAGGCTGCCGAGCACCTCGACGCCGTAATCCTTGGCCATGCGTTCGGCGCCGCCAGTGCCGAAGATATGCTCCGCGTGGCCGCAGTTCGAGCAGATGTGGATGCTCATGTTTTCGACGAGCCCGAGGATCGGTACGCCGACCTTCTCGAACATCTTGAGCCCCTTCTTGGCGTCGATCAGCGCGATGTCCTGCGGCGTCGTAACGATGACGGCGCCGGTCACGGGCACGCGCTGCGCGAGCGTGAGTTGAATGTCGCCCGTGCCGGGCGGCATGTCGACGATCAGGTAATCGAGTTCGCCCCAGTTTGTCTGCCGCAGCAGTTGTTCGAGCGCCGATGTGGCCATCGGGCCGCGCCATACCATCGGGTTGTCCGGGTCGACCAGAAAGCCGATCGAATTGGCCTCGATGCCGTGGCCCGTCATCGGATTCATCGACTGGCCGTCGGGCGATTCAGGGCGGCCCTCGATGCCGAGCATCATGGGCAACGACGGGCCGTAGATGTCGGCATCGAGCAGGCCGACGGCCGCGCCTTCGCTGGCGAGCGCGAGGGCGAGGTTGACGGCCGTCGTGCTCTTGCCGACGCCGCCCTTGCCCGAGGCCACAGCCACGATGTTCTTAACCTTCGGCAGGAGCTTCACGCCGGGCTGCACGGTGTGGGCGACGATCGCCTGCGACACGGCCACGTCCGCCCTTTCCACGCCCGGCACGTTCAAGAGCGCTTGCGCGACGATCGCACGCAGGCGCTCGACTTGGCTTTTGGCCGGATAGCCGAGCACGATCTCCGCGCTGACGGCGGTGCCGTCCACGCGGACATTCTTGACCCCTTTGCCGGCCGCGAACGGCTTGCCCGTGTTGGGATCGGCGACGGCCGCAAGCGCGGCGTCGACCAAGGCCCGATCAATGCTCATCGATTCGACTCCAAGAGACAAAGCGCGCGGCATGTTGGATGCCGGCGAGCGACGCGCGCCGGAAACGTTGCCGCACCGCAAAAAGTTGAAAGAAAGTGTTGCGTGCCATTGCCAAAAGGCGACTTGCCGGGCAACTTCGCGCAGCGGTAAGCGGAGAAAGGGCCGCATATCGGCCCACAGGCGCTATTGTAGTAGCTAGCGGTGCGATGCGCCGCTGCCTGCCTGGCCGATGCGCCGCCCGGCCTAGCCGGTGTACAGCAGCATCGCGCGAGCCGCGCGAGCGACTGATTTTCCAGAGAGGACATGAACATGAACGCAAGAATCGCCACTCGTCTCACCATTTTCGCCGTTGCCGGCGCGCTCCTAGGGGGCTGCGCGACGCAGCAACAGAGCAACACGGCCGCGGGCACGGGCATCGGCGCCGCGCTGGGCGCCGGGATCGGCGCGTTGACCGGCGGCGGCAAGGGTGCGGCAATCGGCGCCGGCGTCGGGGCGCTGGCCGGCGGCGTCACGGGGTACAACTGGCAGGCGATCCGCAATAAATTGTCGGGCGCCTCCAAGGGCACCGGGACCCAAGTGACCGAGCAGCCGGACGGCTCGCTCAAGCTGAACATCCCGAGCAATGTGACGTTCGCGACCAACAGCTATCAGATCAACCCCGCGCTGTATCCGACGCTCAACGAGCTGTCGGCGCAAATGCAGCAACATCCGGAACTCGTTGCCGATATACGCGGCTACACGGACAACACCGGCGGCGCACAATTGAATCAAACGCTGTCGCAAAACCGAGCGCAAAGCGTCGCAACCTTTTTGAGCCAGCACGGCGTAGCCCCGAACCGGTTCGCCGCGACCGGTTACGGACCTAGCAACCCCATCGCCGATAACGGCACGGAAGCAGGCCGTGCGCAAAACCGCCGCGTCGAAATCTACCTGCGCGCGACGGCGCAGCCGGGCCAGCAGCCGCGCTACCAGTAAGCGAAAGCGGGAGCCGCTCGGCACCGCGCCCGACGGGGCAAGCCCGAGCGGTCGCGGCGCCGGAGCCACTCGCCGCTACGGCTCAAAAACAGCGACGGAAGCCGCCTACAAGGCGCCGGTAAACGATTCGAAAAATTTTTCGAACTCGCCGGCTTTTCGCCTGTCTGTATGTTTGGTACGTGGCTGGCAAGCGCCGCTGCGTCACCATTCTCCTCTTGTCGTTGTTGCTCCGGGGCCGAACGCCCCGGTTTTTTTGCCCGCTTGCAGCCGCCTGCGGCCGCCCACCGCTGCCTTCTGCTGTTCCCTCCGCCCCGTCGGCAGACCCCCTGCCTGCTAGAATCGTCGCTTTCCCTCAAGCAGTCCCTCGTTCTCTACGCTTATGACCGTATCCGCCCCTCATTCCGCCGCGCAAGCCGGCGCGGGCGCCGCCCGCCGCCGCATTCTCGTGACGTCCGCCCTGCCCTATGCGAACGGACAGATCCATCTCGGCCATCTGGTCGAGTACATCCAGACGGACATCTGGACGCGCGCGCTGCGAATGCATGGCCATGAGGTCTATTACGTCGGCGCCGACGATACGCACGGCACGCCGATCATGCTGAGCGCCGAGAAGGAGGGCATTACGCCGAAGGCGCTGATTGAGCGCGTCTGGACCGAACACAAGCGCGATTTCGACGCCTTCCATGTCGCGTTCGATCACTACTATTCGACCGATTCCGCGGAAAATCGGGGACTCTGCGAAACGATCTACGGCAAGCTGCAGCAAGCCGGCTTCATCGACGCGCGCGAGATCGAGCAAGCGTACGACCCCGTCAAGGAAATGTTCCTGCCGGACCGCTTCATCAAAGGCGAATGCCCCAAGTGCGGAGCCAAAGATCAATACGGCGACAGCTGCGAAGTCTGCGGTTCGACCTACCAGCCGACGGATCTCGTCAACCCGTACTCGGCCCTTTCGGGTGCAACGCCGGTGCGGCGCAAGTCGATGCACTACTTTTTCCGGCTCTCGGATACGCGCTGCGAGAACTTCCTGCGCGGGTGGGTGAGCGGCCTCGCGCAGCCCGAAGCGACGAACAAAATGCGCGAATGGCTCGGCGAAGCGGGCGACGCCAAGCTCGGCGATTGGGACATCTCGCGCGATGCACCGTATTTCGGGTTCGAAATTCCCGGCGCACCCGGGAAATACTTTTACGTGTGGCTCGACGCGCCGGTCGGCTACTACGCGAGCTTCAAGCACCTCGCGGCAGAGCGCGGCCTGAATTTCGAAGACTGGGTCAAGCCCGGCTCGACGGCCGAGCAATATCACTTCATCGGCAAAGACATCCTGTATTTCCATACGCTGTTTTGGCCGGCCATGCTCGAATTCGCGGGCTACCGCACCCCGACGAACGTGTTCGCGCACGGTTTCTTGACGGTCGACGGCGCGAAGATGTCGAAGTCGCGCGGCACCTTCATCACCGCAAGCAGCTTTATCGAGGCGGGCCTGAACCCCGAATGGCTGCGTTACTACTTCGCCGCGAAGCTGAACGCAACGATGGAAGACCTCGATCTGAATCTCGTTGATTTCCAAGCGCGCGTGAATAGCGATGTCGTCGGCAAGTACGTGAACATCGCTAGCCGCGCCGCCGGCTTCCTCATCAAGCGCTTCGACGGACGCGTGCAAGACAGTGCCATGCACCATCCGCTGCTCGTCACGCTGCGCGCGGCGATCGCGCAAATCGCCGGGCACTATGAAGCGCGCGAATACAGCCGCGCCGTGCGGCAAACGATGGAGCTCGCCGATGCCGTCAACGCCTACGTCGATTCGGCCAAGCCGTGGGATCAAGCAAAGGACCCGGCCAACGCGCCCCTTCTGCACGAGACGGTCAGCGTCAGCCTCGAGGCGTTCCGCCTGCTGACGCTCGCGCTCAAACCCGTACTTCCCGAACTCGCGGCCAAGGTCGAGACGTTCCTCGGCATCGCCCCGCTCGTATGGGCCGACGCCGGCACGCCGCTGTCGTCCGCGCAGCCCATCCAGGCCTACCAGCACCTGATGACGCGCATCGATCCCAAGCAGATCGACGCGCTGATCGCAGCCAACCGCAACTCGCTGCTGCCCACGGAAACCGGCGCTGCAGCGGCAGCATCGGCATCGGCGAGCAAGGGCAAGCAGCAGGCCTCGACGGGCGCGGCCACTGACACCGCACGGAAGAGCGAAACGATTTCCATCGACGATTTCGCCAAGATCGATCTGCGCGTGGCGCTCATCGTCGACTGCAAGGCCGTCGAAGGCTCGGACAAGCTGCTGGCGCTGACACTCGACGTCGGCGAGGAAAAAACGCGCAACGTCTTCTCGGGCATCAAGTCCGCCTACCGGCCCGAGGATCTGATCGGCAAACTCACGGTGATGGTGGCCAATTTGGCGCCGCGCAAGATGAAGTTCGGCCTGTCCGAAGGGATGGTGCTCGCCGCGTCGAGCGCCGACGAGAAGGCCGAACCTGGCCTTTACATCCTCGAGCCGCACAGCGGCGCCAAGCCCGGCATGCGCGTGCGCTAACGCGCGCGGTGTGGCGGCGCTCGATGGCAAAACGCTGACGGGACCGGGGCGGCGGGCCGAGCCCGTACGCCCCCGCGGCACGCTTCTCTTAGTGCCGCCCCCGCCATCCGTCGAAGCGCCGCGTGAAGTTGAAATCGACGCCCTGGAACGTGCCCGTATAGAGCGCGATCGACCAGAAGCGCGATAGGTTCACCGTCGCCTTGAACGCATTGCTGGCCGATTGCAGCCCCTGCTCGTAGCCGAGCACGAGCCGCTCGTTGATCGCCTTCGACAGCATCACCACCTGCGAATCGGTCAGCCCAACTTCGCTGCGTCCCACCGAAAACTCATCGAGCCCGAATGTTTGTGCGACTCGCTTGCCCGTCGCGCTGCCAAGCAGCGCGAGTGCGGTCGTCATCGAGCTTTGCTGGCCGAGGTTGTTGCCCTGATCCGTGCCGTGGCCGAACAGCAGCCATGAGAGCTTTTCGTTGTCCGCCACGTTCGGCTCCGACACGAGCTTGACGACGGGCGCGCGCACCGTGCCCGTCACCTGAACGCCGGCTTCCACTTCCTGATTGCGGCGCATGGCGAGAATGTTGATGCCGGGGTTCGCCACGGGCCCGTTGAACGTGAAATAGCCGTTCTCGATCGCGAGCTTGCGGCCGAACGTCGTATAGGTCGAACCCTCCGTCACGCGCACGTTGCCGATCGCGCGCAGCGGCTGGTTGGGCGCCGACAGCGCTGTGACCGTGCCGCGCAGGCCGAGATCCGCGCCTTGACCGTGGAAGCGGAAGTCGTTGCCGAGACTGATGTCGACGTTCGCGCGCGGCGCGAAACGGCCGACCGGCTTGTTCGTCGTATCGGTCGGCTTAGGCGGCGCGCCCCGCACGAGCGTGCCGTCGCGAACGATGACTACGTCGTCGGACAGGCGCGGCGCCGGCTGCTCGGGCAGATCGAACCGCGCGTGATCGACCGTGAACTTGCCGTCGATGTCGAGCCCCCCGCCGGCGCCGCCGTTCGCCATCGTCGCGCTGCCCGACAGCGAGAGTTGCCGATCGGGTGCCGCGAACAGCTCGAGCTTGTCGGCCTCGATATGCGCCGTCAAATCGGGCTCGGCGCGGTCGAGCCGGATCTGCCCCGTTGCACGCACGATGCCGTCGCCACCATGGAACTCGACGCGCTGCAGATCCACGAGGTTCTCGGTCAGCGCGACGTGCACCGTGCCGTCCTTGAGCTGCACTCCCTGATCGACGAGGGTCGCGGACAAACCGTCGCCGACGAGCGCGCCCGAGACCGTTGGCTTCGCCCGTGTGCCGGCAACGACAAGATTCAGCGCAAGGTGGCCGTCAAGCACATAGCTGGGACCGAATAGCCCGCCGGTCGTCTTGAGCGCCGGCACCTCGAAGGCAACCTTGCCGGCGAGCGGCGCATCGGGGGCAACGCCGAGCAGACCCGCGCGCGCCGCATCGGGGGCGAGCGCCGTGCTCACGTCGGCATCGAGCTTACCCACGCGGCTCGCCGCTGCGTGCGCGCCGACGGTCAATCGTCGTCCGCCCTCGAAATCGGCCCGTAACGAAAGCGCGGTAATGCCGAACGCTGAGACCCCATAGCCCGTAGAGAGCGTCGCGTCGCCGCTGCGGCGCTCGATGCGTGCGTAGCCGCTCGCCGTGCGGCCGGCGGCGAAGTTCCAATCGGCCGCGAGTACTAGATCGCTGGACAGGCGCGAAGGCGTGCCCGCCAACATCTGCCGAATGGCGATGAGCCGACCGATCGACAGATTCGACGCGCTGCCGGCCGAACTGATCGCCCCGTGGTCGTAGACGAATGACTTCAGATCGATCGCCGCCCCTTCCACGGCAATGCGCGTTGGACCGAGCGTCACGCGCTCGCGCGCGGCCGACAACGTGAGTGGCGTTTGCAGCTCGAGCGCCGGCATGCCGCGATTCGTCAGGCGCGCAAGCACACCGTCCCAACGCGGTCCTTCGCGCGTGTCGGTCAGACCGCCCGAGCCTGCCAGCGCCATCTCGACGGCACGCCCGGACATCGTGCCCTTCGCTTGCGCGTCGAATGCGTGCTTACTGCGCGTGCCCGTCACGTGGGCCGTCAGCGTCGCGAGATCGATGGGGCCCGCGTGCACATCGCGCGCATCGGTGGACAGTTCAAGCGCGCCCGTCGCGCCGTCGCGAATGCGCGCGCTGCCCGTCGCCGTGCCGATGCGCGTCTCGCCGACAGCGACGCCATGCGCGTCGTAGCGCAACGTCACCTCGGGATGCGCGAGCGAGCCCGTCAAGTCACCGTCCGCGAGGACGGCCCCTGCGACACCGAAGCCAAGACGGTCGAGCCGCGGTGCGTCGACGTGAAAGCGCAGGCGATCGCCGGTTGCGCCGAAGCTGCCGTGCAGCTCGACATCATTGCCCGCGATCGATAGCGTGGCATTGCTCGGCAACAGCCGTGAGCCGGCCAGCTCTACAGTGCCGTTGCCGGTGAGCGGGAAGCCGTCGTAGGCGCTATCGCCCAGCTCGAAGCGCAGCTTCGTCGACAGCGACGGAGCGAACGCGCCTGTCGCGCTGAAGCGGCCCGTCACGCGCGCTTCGGGGAGTTTCGCCTTCACGCGGGTGCGCTCGTGGGCGGTCTGGGCGGTCTGGGCACCGGCCGCACCTGCACCGGCTGTACTCGCCGCACCGACCGTACTCGCCGCACCGGCAGAACGACCCGGCCGGACGTTCGACGCCGCCGCATGGGTCGTCGGCAGTTCCGCGGCGACGACAAGCCGCGGATCGAAGTCGGTCAGCGTCGCGCTCAGGTCGTAGCGCTTGCGCGCATCTCGCTCGAGCGCGCCCTTGAGTTCCAGGCGCCCGTCACCCGCGTCGATGCGCACGTCGTGCAGCGCCACACGGCCGGGCTCAAGCGCAACGTGCGCCCGCGCGCGCAGCCGCGCCCGTTGGTCGGTCAGATCGAGCGAGACCGATTGCGATGCGCCTTCAATGACGATGCCGATCGGCCCCGAGAACGCCGTCGGCCGCACATACGGCGTGAGTGTTTGCAAGTCGAGGCCGCCGGCCGTCAGATCCAAGCGGCCGTGCCCGCGCGCGAACGTGCCGCTTCCTGTCAGCGTGGCATCGCGAACAAGCCGCAACCGAAGATGATCGAGGCGCTGCGTGCGTTCGTCCAACCGCGCTTCGGCGCGGGCCTCGACGATCGGCAAACGCTGCTCCCGGAGCGGCCCCGGCGTAGCATTGACGATCGCGATAGGCCCCGCGACGACGAGCGGGCCGGCGCCCGGCACGGGTGCGAGCGTCGCCTTAATCGACAAGTCGGCCTGCGGCGCACCGGCGCTGACGGCCCGCGGGTCGACGTGATCGAACGCGATCGTCGCGCGCTTGAGCGGCACGGCCGCGAAAGGCATCGCCTCGATATGAGCGCGACCGGCCAGTTTCATGCCGCTGGCCGTGACATCGGCAATCAGCGATTCGAGCGTACCCGATAGTTTCGCTTGCAACTGCGCCGGTGCGCCCGCGAGCGTACCGGACGCCGACACGCCGCCCGCCAGCGCAAACGGCCGCACGCCGTCGAGCGATAACCGGGCTGAAAGCGCGCCGTAGGCCGTATCGAGTCCGTCGACCGAAAGCGCATGATGCCGGCCGTCGCTGCGCCCGTGGGCGCGCAACCGGTCGATCTCCGTCGTCGTCGCACCGGTGTGCACCCGCAGCTTGTCCACCGTCAGCGCGCGCAAGTCGAGTTCGATCGGCAAGTGCAGATCGGCGGGCAGCCGCATCGGCGCGCTGCTCGTCGACGGCGCGAGCCGCGCATCGATCGTGCCGGCATCCAGTGCGTCGACCGTCAGCCGCCAGGGCGAGCGCGTCAACGCCCAACGGCCGGATAGACGATCGATGCGGATATCGGTGGGGGGGCCGCCGGCCGGGCCCGCGGGCTCGTGCCA
Source organism: uncultured Burkholderiaceae bacterium (assembly GCA_966212065.1). Lineage (GTDB taxonomy): Bacteria > Pseudomonadota > Gammaproteobacteria > Burkholderiales > Burkholderiaceae > Trinickia. The sequence continues at coordinate 41,646 of CBIHOQ010000039.1, read as the reverse complement.
GCGCAATCCGGCCAGCGAGAGGCCGCGCGCGAGGGTGCCGCCTTCCAAGGTACCCGAGAGCCGCGTGCCCGTGACCGCGACGGCCGTGCGCCAGGCGAGCCGCGCACCCGCCTCGGTCGTGATCGTCCAATAAAGCCCCGCGGCGATGAAGAAGAACGCAAGCACGACGACGAGCATCGCCCACGCGAATACACGCCGGCCGCGACGTTTGCGCCGCGGCGTGTCGGGCGGCTCCTGCGGCCCGCCAGGCGTGCCCGGTCCGCCCGAGCCCACTGACCCGGGAACGCCCGCATCGGAACCGCCGGCGCCGTGCGACGACGATAGCGACGATGCCTGCGGCGATGGAGGGGTCGGCAAGTCCTGCGTCATCCTAAAGGCATTCCCATGCGGTTCGATCGTTCAAAAAGCAATGCCGAGCGTCAGATACGGTCGTACGCTGCCGTTACGGATGCCGTACGCCAAATCCACGTTGATCGGGCCGACGGGGCTGCGCCAGCGCGCGCCGACGCCCACGCCCGGATAGAAGATGCGCTCGCCCCACGTGTCAGTCGCCGCGCCGGTGTCGTAGAACACGGCCGCGCCCCAATCGTGCGTAAACCAGTGCTGGTACTCGGCCGTGGCCGTGATGAGATATTTGGTCGGCAGCACGGAGCCGTCAACGTTATGGCCGATGCTTTGAAAGCCATAGCCGCGCACGGAATTGGAGCCGCCGGCGCGAAACAGCAGCGACGCCGGAATACCGCTCGAGCCGCCGCTCGTCAACACGCCGCCCAACTCGGCGCGCACGAGAAACAGATCGCGCTTGAACAGCGGAACGTATTGCACCCCGCGCGCGTAGCCGCGTGCGAAGGTCTGCTCCGTCGCGAAGCCCTTCACGGCGAAGCCGGCTTCAACGTGCAGCAGATTGCCCTTGCGCGGAAACAGCGGATCGTCGACGTTGCGGCGCGTCCACGACCATTGCGGGACGAGGGCATGGCTCGTCGTCGGGCTGGCCAGATTCTGATCGAGCCGATCGGCGTAGTACTGAATCGAGTACGCGTAATCGATGAACTGCGCCGTGCGCGTGCGCTGCACGCCGGCCCGCGCACTGTAGATGCGCGTACCCGACACTTGCGTGTTCGTGTACGACGCGACCGCCGCGTTGGTCCAGCCGCGCGGGCCCGGGGGCATCGCCAATTGAATTTGGCCGTACTGCTGAATCTGATCGAGCCGGCCTTGGACCGAGAACGGCCAAGCGGCGCCGAACGTATCGAGGTAAGCGTAGGAGCCTTGCACGTGCGCCCCCGTGTCCGTCGCATAGCCGACGCCGCCGCGCACGTTGTTGTACGGGTATTCGCTCACCTTCACGTGGATCGGCGTCTCGTTCGGCTTCGTTACATCGCTGTCCACGTCGATCGCGACGCTCGCGTAGTACGGCGTGTTCTGCAGTTGCCGCTGCAACTCGGCGACGCGGTCGGCATCGTAGACTTCGCCGACCGCAAGCGGATTCACGTTCGTGACGATGCGGCCCGGGTAGCGGCGCACGCCCGACACGTCGAGCGGGCCAAGCGTGAAGGTCGGGCCGCTGTCGAATGCGACCGAGAGCGCGGCCTCGCGCGCGTGCGGATCGATGCGCGCCTGCGATTGCGCGATTTTGGCGCCAAGATAGCGATGCGCCTGCAGCGCCTTGAGCGCGGCATCCTTCGCATCCGTCCATCCCGATTCCGTAAAGGGATCGCCGGGATGCAGCGAAAACGCGAAGCGCGTCGCGCGTTCGCGCGTGTGCGCTTCGTTGACCACGGGGCCGTGGAACGTAAGCTGCACCGAGGAAACCGCCGTGCGCGGCCCCGGCTCCACGTGCACGGTGACGTCTTTCTTGCCTTTCGCGCCGGTGCGGACATCGGTGCGCACGACCGGCGAAAAGTAGCCGTCCGTCGCGGCCAGGTCGCGCACCTGCTGTGGCGTAGCGGTCACGAGAAAGTCGAACTGATCGTCGGTCACGTCGTCGCGCGAAGCGAAGCGGGCCAAGTCGAGATGTTTTTTGAGGAGCTTGCGCATGTCGCGCGGCGCATCGATCGTCACGTCGTATTTCGCCACGGCGGGCGCGCACAACACGGCAAGCAACGCGCCCAGCGCGAGCGGCCGCCACATAGGCCGTGCCGCCGCCGTTTCGCGGGGTGGGCCGACGCCGGCGCTTGACGAATCGATCGCGACGTCGCGCAAATACAATCTCCTCTATAAACGAGAGCCGGTTTCGCCTACCGGAGCATGCGGCAGACGTCCTCGGACTGCCGGTAGCGGATCGCCGAGCGGCTGTTCCGACGAAAGCGATCATTTGACCATAACGGGTGCGCATCGAGCCGAGAAACGCCCCGAACCAGTCCGGTCCCGGCGGTTAGCGATGCGTCTTGCATCGCCACGGTGTTCTCGAGCGCCCCGCGAACAAGCGAAACACATGCCGCCTTTCGACGCCGCGCGCCTGCCGATGTTCCGCGTCCGACCGCATGCGGTAAAATCCCGCTTTGCCCGAACGCGGCGAGACCGCCGCTATGTCCCCAATTCTAGGATGATCGAATCATGCTGTATCAATCGGACATCACGCAGTTCATCAATCAACTGAAAGAGCAAAAGCCGACGCTCGAAGACGAACAGCGCCGCGGCCGCGCGCTACTCTGGGACAAGCAGCCCGTCGACCTCGAAGAACGCTCGACTCAGCAACAAGCGCGCGTGAATCAAACGCCCTACGTCTACTACCAGAACTTCTGAACGTGACCGCCGCCGAGGAAGGGCACCGCAGGCGCGCGCCCGACGCGGCGCTGACTGCGCCCGCGCTCGATACGACGCCCGACACCGTCGACGGCATTGCGTTCGCGCGTCTGTACGGCGAGCCGCTGTTCAAGCTGCCGCAGGACTTGTACATCCCGCCCGACGCGCTGGAGGTGTTTCTCGAGACATTCGAAGGTCCGCTCGATCTGCTGCTGTACCTGATCCGCAAGCAGAACTTCAACGTGCTCGATATTCCGATGGCGGATGTCACGGCACAGTACCTCGGCTATGTCGAGCAGTTGCGCGAAACGAACCTCGAGCTCGCATCCGAGTACCTGCTGATGGCCGCGATGCTGATCGAGATCAAATCGCGCATGCTGCTGCCGGTGAAGAAGGCCGACACGGGCGAAGAAGCCGAGGATCCGCGCGCCGAACTCGTGCGGCGCTTGCTCGAATACGAGCGCATGAAGCTCGCGGCACGGCGGCTCGATCAACTGCCGCAACTCGGGCGCGACTTCCTGCGCGCCGAGGTCTACATCGAGCAGAGCGTCGCGCCCCGGTTTCCGGATGTGATCACGGACGATCTGCGGGCCGCGTGGGCGGATGTTCTAAGGCGCGCGAAGCTCGTACAGCATCACAAGATCTCGCGCGAGGAACTCTCGGTGCGCGAGCACATGAGCATGATCCTGCGCCGCTTGCAGAACGTTCGCTTCGTCGAGTTCTCCGAACTGTTCGAGGTCACGCGCGGCGTGCCCGTCGTCATCGTGAATTTCATCGCCATGCTCGAGCTCGCGCGCGAATCGCTGATCGAGATCACCCAGCCCGAACCGTTTGCGCCCATTTACGTGCGCCTCGCGTATCTGCCCGCATAACGGGCGAGCGCCTCGGCGCCTCTCGTCGCCAAGTCGAGCCACCGCTCTTCTGTCGATGGCGTAGGCTGTCAAATCCACTACAATCGGCGCGCCTTCCACCCGCGGGCGTCGCGTGCGCCTGAAGCTTGCTCAACATGAAAGTCATCAGCTCGATCCAGGAATTGCGCGACCAGTTGCGCGGCCAAAACCGTACGGCCTTCGTCCCGACGATGGGCAACCTGCATGAGGGGCATCTATCGCTGATGCGTCTCGCGCGCCAGCACGGCGACCCGGTCGTCGCGAGCATCTTCGTCAATCGTCTGCAGTTTGGGCCGAATGAAGACTTCGACAAATATCCGCGTACGCTCGAATCCGACATCGAGAAACTGCAGAAAGAGAACGTCTACGTGCTGTTCGCCCCGACCGAGCGCGACATGTACCCGCAGCCGCAGGAGTACCGCGTTCATCCGCCGCACGATCTCGGCGATATCCTCGAAGGCGAGTTCCGCCCGGGCTTTTTCACGGGCGTATGCACCGTCGTGATGAAGCTGATGTCGTGCGTGCAGCCGCGCGTGGCCGTATTCGGCAAAAAGGATTATCAGCAGCTCATGATCGTGCGCGAGATGTGCCAGCAGTTCGCGCTGCCGACCGACATCATCGCGGCCGAAACCGTGCGCGACAGCGACGGGCTGGCGCTAAGCTCGCGCAACCGCTATCTGAGCGCAACCGAGCGCGCGGAAGCGCCGATGCTTGCCGTCACGCTCGCGCAAGTGCGCGAGGCCGTGCTGGCCGGCCGGCGCGATTTCGTGGCCATCGAGCGCGAAGCGATGGCGCGCCTTGCTGCGCGCGGCTGGCAGCCCGACTACGTGGCCGTGCGCAAGCGCTCGAACCTCGTGGCGCCGAGCGCGCATGAAATCGATGCACCGCTCGTTGTCCTCGCGGCCGCCAAGCTCGGGCCGACGCGCCTCATCGACAATCTCGAGATTTGATACCGCCCACGGGTAGGTACATTATCTGCAGCCGCATCAGCCAAAGCCATCTGCAACTGTCTGAAGGAAACGCCATGCAGCGACACATGCTGAAATCGAAGATCCACCGCGCCGTGGTCACGCATTGCGAGCTTCATTACGAAGGCTCGTGCGCGATCGACGAAGACTTGCTCGACGCGTCGGGCATCGTCGAAAACGAGCGCATCGACATCTGGAACGTCAACAACGGCGAGCGTTTTTCGACCTACGCGATCCGCGGCGAACGCGGCAGCGGCATGATCTCCCTGAACGGCTCGGCCGCGCGCCGCGCGCAGCTGGGCGACCTCGTCATCATCGCGGCGTTTGCGACGGTAGACGATGCCGAACTGAAGGCCGGCTGGGAACCGAAGCTCGTCTTCGTCGACGAGCAAAACAAGATCAAGGGCAGCCGCGGCCACGTGCCCGTGCAGACCTGGACCTGAACGGCGGGGCCGCTTCGCGCCACCTCGTTTCTCGGCGCCTGCCGCGCGGGTGCCTGCCTAGCTTTCTTTGCCCGCAGGGTTGCGCAGCACGTTAGCGTTTGCGTTATTTCATTTCGCGGCCCACGCGGTGATCGGCTCCCACTGCTCGAGGTCTTTCTCGACTCGGCTTTTCGGCACGTCCCAAAGCGTGAGCCCATGCGCCGCGAGCTGCACATAGTTCTGGGTATCGCGTAGAAAACCGAGCACGGGCAGTTCGAGACTTTCGACGAAGCGATGAAGCTGCTCGGCCGAGCGCGTGCGCGCATCGACCCGCATGCCCACCACGCCGATTTCGATGTCCCCTTTGCGTACGGCTTTTTCCTTGGCGAGCCGTTCGAGAAAATGCTGTGTCGCGAGGATGTCGAACATCGAAGGCTGCAGCGGCACGACGACTTTATCGGCCAATCCGAGCGCAGCGGTGAGCCGGCTGCCGTACAGCCCGGCCGGCGTGTCGACGACGGCGCGCTCGAGCCCCCTCGGCGGCTTGGCCGGCGCGTCCGGGTCGACGCGCCAGGTTTCGATCGACGGCAAGGCTTCCGGGCGCAGCGCAAGCCACCCATGGGACGACTGCTGCCGATCGAGGTCGGCCAGCGCCACCCATTCGCCGTTCGCGGCGAAGGCGCCCGCCAAGTTCGTCGACAGCGTGCTTTTGCCCACGCCGCCCTTGGGGTTCGCTACCACGATCACCGTCATGAACACTCCCGAGTAGAAGGCCGCCTGCCGCGGCCGGTTAGCCGGTTAGCCTGTCGGCCGGTTGCGTCGTCGGCGCCATCCGACCGGCGAGGCCGGTCAGCCCGTCACGCTATCAAAATGCATCGCAGGTCCCGATAATATCGGCAAATCCCGTCACCGTCCCCATCTCGAGGAACCTCATTCGATGTCGACCCTACGCCCCGACTGCACGATCGACTCCCTGCACGAGCTTCAGCAAGGGACCCTGCCCGAGTTGATCGGCATGCGTATCGTCTCGCTTGCGCAAGGCACCCTGACGGGCAAGCTCGCCGTGCGGCCGCAATTGCTCGCGCCGAACGGCTTCCTGCACGCCGCGACCGTGATCGGTCTGGCCGATAGCTGCTGCGGCTACGCGTGCCTCGCGCACCTGCCCGAGCATGCGCGCGGCTTTACGACGATCGAGCTCAAGAGCAACTTCCTCGGCACCTGTCGCGAGGGGACCGTGCGCGCGGTCGCAAGCGCCGTCCATTTGGGCCGCAGCACGCACGTCTGGGATGCTTCGGTCTTCGATCCGGACGGGCACACCATCGCGCTGTTTCGTTGTACGCAGATGATCTTGAACTAATGCACGCTAATGCACGGGACGCGACCGGCCAGCCTCGCTAAAATCGCGCGATGACCCCACCCGATCTTACCTTCGTCGTCGGCGGCGCCCGCTCCGGCAAGAGCCGCTACGCGGAAACGCTCGCCGAAACACGCGCGGCCGACGCCGCGCAGCCCGTCACCTACATCGCCACCGCCCGCGACGCCGGCGATGCCGAATTTGCCGCGCGTATCGCCCACCACCGGGCACGGCGGCCGGCACATTGGCGCGTCGTCGAAGCCGACCTCGATCTCGCCCAGGCCATCGCCGATGCGGACGACGGCCGCACCTGCCTGCTCGTCGACTGCCTGACGCTATGGCTCGTCAACGTAATCTCTCCGGCAGGCGGGGAGCAAGACACCCCTCCGGCCGACGATCTCGCGGCGCGCGTCGACGCACTGGAAGCCGTGCTCGCACGAGCGCAGGGTCGCGTGATCGTCGTCAGCAACGAGATCGGCATGGGCGTCGTGCCGCTTGGCGCCATGACACGCCGCTACGTCGACGAACTCGGGCGGCTCAATCAATGCGTCGCGGCGCTCGCCCGCGAAGTCACGCTGATGGTGGCCGGGCTGCCGGTATCCGTCAAAGGGGCACCGCGACGATGAGCTGCGTTATGACGCGGCTCGCGGCAACGCTCACGCTCGCACTCGCCGGCTGCGGCGCGCTGTGCACGCCGCAACGCGCGCAGGCTTCGATTGTCGTCACGGACGACGCCGGCGACCGCGTCACGCTCGCCGCGCCAGCCCAGCGCGTCATAGCGCTCTCGCCGCACGCGGTCGAACTCGCCTACGCGGCCGGCGGCGGCGCCAAGCTCGTCGGCGCCGTCTCGTACAGCGACTACCCCAGCGGGGCGAAGGCGTTGCCGCGCGTCGGCGACAACAACGCGCTCGATCTAGAACGCATCGTCGCACTCAAGCCCGACCTCCTGATCGTCTGGCGCCACGGCAACAACGAGCGTCAACTCGATCGCCTGCGCGCGCTCGGCATCGCCCTCTATCACAGCGAACCGCGCAAGCTCGACGACGTGGCGACCGATCTCGTCGCACTCGGCACGTTGTTCGGCACAGCATCGCAGGCGCGCGCCGCCGCGGCCGACTATCGCGGCAAGATCGCCGCCCTGCGCGCGCGATATTCGGGCCGTGCCCCGGTCAGCGTGTTTTACGAGGTCTGGGACGATCCGCTGATGACGCTAAACGGCACGCACATCGTCAGCGACATCATCGCGCTATGCGGCGGTCGCAACGTATTCGCCGATCTGGCGCCGCTCGTGCCGACCGTGTCGACCGAGGCCGTCGTGGCCGCCAATCCCGAGGCGATCGTGACGACGAGCCAAGGTGCGACGCGAGCCAATGCGCCGCTGCCAAGCCTCGCCGCATGGCGCGCCTGGCCGCGCATGACGGCGGTGGCGCGCGGCAATCTGTTCGCCGTCGACGGCGACCTCATCAACCGGCCGGGACCGCGTCTCGCGCAAGGCGCCGACGCACTGTGCCGCGACCTGGAAATCGCACGCGAGCATCGGCCAAACGCCGTGTCGCCAGGGGCGCATTGAGCGGACGGCGCGTTAAGCGAGCGCGCGGACATCCGCGCCTGGTCGCGACGGCGGTTGCTTCCGCTTCGTTCCCGGGGCAACGATCGTCCAGGACGATGTGCGAGCCGCCCGCCCGCGGTCAAACGTTCCAATGCAGCAAACGCCAACCTCCGGCGCCCGGTGCGCGCCGCAGCCACACGACGGCAGCCATCTCCAGCGGCCACGTCAATGTCGTCTCGAGCGGCTCGCCGAGCGTGAGCGCGGCAATCATCCGCATGACGCCCGCGTGGGTGACCGCGAGCACGCGCGGCGCCTGCGCTGCGACCGGGGCCGCAATGGACACGCGCCAGTCTTCGAGCCATGCGCCGACGCGCGTCTCCAACTGCGCGACGCTCTCTCCGCCGTGCATGCGCGCGTGACGCAAATCGGCTGCCCACGCATCGAGCGCGGCGCGATCGATCGCATCCCAAGCCTGCCCTTCCCACTCGCCGAAATCGATTTCCCGCAAACGCGCGTCGATACCGCACACGCAGTCGAAATGCCGAGCGAGACCTTCAGCCAAACTCGTGCATCGTTGTAAAGGGCTTGTCACGAGGTGCTGCGGCAGGGGCGCACCGAGCGCCGCCAGCCGCGCGGCAACCGAGTGCGCCGCTTCGGCGGCATCGCCCGCCAACGGCACGTCGGTCTTGCCGTAGCAGATGCCGACGCCGACGGCGGGCGCCGGATGACGGATCAGAAGGAGATCCACGCCAATGCGCATAGGTAAAGCGCGACCTCGAAGATCTGTTGCGCAAAGCCGAGACAATCGCCCGTATAACCGCCGAGCCTGCGGGCGAAGTAGCGCCCGAGCACAAAGCGCAAGCCCAACGCCACGGCGAGCGCGCAGGCCCCGGCACGCCAATCGGGCACGAACAGCCACGGCAGGCCGAACGCGCAAGCCACGGCGAGCGAGCGTGGCGACATGGGCTGCGCGACGCGCTTGGCCTTGCCGTCCTCTCGTGCGTAGTCGTGCGTCGCGAGATAACTCGCGGCGAGCGCACGGCTCGCGGCATGCGCGCCCACCATCGTCCAGGCCGCCGTCGCCGCCGGCAGCGCCGCGAGCGTCTGCCATTTGAGCGCAAGCGCCATCACGAGTCCGATCGCGCCGAATGCGCCCAGGCGGGGGTCGCGCATGATACGCAGCGCGTCCTCCCGCGTCGCCCCGCCGCCGAGCCCATCGCAGCAGTCGGCCAGGCCGTCTTCGTGCAAAGCACCCGTCAGCAGGAGCGTAGCCGCCATCGACAGCAGCACGGCGACCGCGGGCGGGAAGACGCGCAGCGCGATGAGGTAGACGAGCGCGCCGGCTACCCCAACGAACGCACCGATAAGCGAGAAGTATTGTGCCGCCCCTGCAAGATCGCGCGGGTCCAAGCCGATCGCGCGCGGAATCGGCACGCGCGTGAAGTAGCCGAGCGCGGCGAAGATGTATCGCACCTGCATGCTTGCCGCAGAGCGGCGATCACACGGTGCCGCTGCGGCGAGCAAATGCCCGACATCCTCGTGGCTGGGTTTCGTGGGCCCGGTGCTCGTCTCGTGCGCCGCCGCGTCGCCTGCCTCGCGCGCGCTCCTCATCACGCCTCGCGTCCTGCGACGCCGGCCGATTCGAAGCTCGCCATCTCGTTGAGGAACGCCACCGCCGCTCGCAGCACCGGCAGGGCGAGCGCCGCCCCGGTTCCCTCGCCAAGCCGCATGTCGAGCGCGAGCAGCGGCTTGCCGCCGAAGTAGTCGAGCATGCGCCGATGACCGGCCTCGTTCGACAAATGAGCGAACACGCAATAATCGCGCACGGCCGGTGCAATCATATCGGCCACGAGAAGGGCCGCGGTCGCGATGAAACCGTCGACGAGAATCGTCATCTTCGCCTCGCCCGCCGCGAGGTAGGCGCCGACCATCATCGCGATCTCGAAGCCGCCGAAGGTCGCGAGCACATCGAGCGGCTCGACGGCATCCCGATGCGATTCGAGCGCCGAAGCGAGGACGTTGCGCTTGCGCGCGAGGCCGGCGTTGTCGAGGCCGGTACCACGCCCGACGCACTCGTCGATCGGTACGCCGCAGAGCCGGCTCATCAGGCACGCGGCCGACGAAGTGTTGCCGATCCCCATCTCGCCGAAACCGATCACGTTCGTGCCGAGCGCCGCATGATGGCGCACGCGCGCAGCCCCGGCGCGCAGCGCCTCGAACGCCTGCTCGCGCGTCATGGCGCGCCCGTGCGCGAAATTGCGCGTACCGGGGCCGATCGGCATATCGACGAGCCCGGGGAGCGGCGCAAGCGGCGTCGCAACGCCCGCATTGACGACTTCCAGCGTGAGACCGGAAACGCGGCTGATCGCATTGATCGCTGCGCCGCCCGACAAGAAGTTGGCCACCATCTGCGATGTAACCGCTTGGGGATACGGGCTCACGCCCTCGTGCACGATGCCGTGATCGGCCGCGAATATGATCATCGCGGGGCGTGTAATGGCCGGGCGCGTGCTCTGCTGAATCATGCCGATCTGGCGCGCAAGCGTTTCGAGCATGCCGAGACTGCCCTGCGGCTTCGTCTTGGCATCGATGATGCTCGAAAGCGCGTCGCGCAGCGAGCGATCGAGCGGCTCGACGACGGGCAAGGGAAGAGATGCGTTCATAGTTGATTCGATAGGATGGCCGACGATGCGCGGCCGACTTCGAAGGCTCGCGGAAACACGCATCGCAAAGGCGTCACCATACTCGCTTCGATCGCTTTCGTTCAATTCGGTAAAACCGCAGCGTCGATCCGCCCCGGAGACTCGGGTCCAGTATCTGGGTCATGCGGGCGGAGCGTGTGCGCACTTTCAGGGCGACGTGCCGGGCAGCGCGGGCACCAGCGCCTCGTAGCCATTCTGCTCGATCAGCACCAGGGGATACCCGAATGCACGGCTCGCCAGCGCCGGCGTGAGCACATCGCGTGCCGCACCCGAATGCGCGATGCCGTTGCCTTCGAGCAGTAGCGCATGCGTCGCAAAGCGGCGCGCCAGGTTGAGATCGTGACACGAAAAGACGATCGTGCGCGGCAAGAAGCAGGTCCAATCCACGAGCGCCGTCAGGCACGCGATCTGGTGGTGCCAGTCGAGAAATGCGAGGGGCTCATCGAGCAGAAGCAGCGGCGCCTCCTGGCATAGCGCCGCGGCCAGCGCAACGCGTTGGCGCTCGCCGCCCGACAGTGAAAGGACATCGCGCGAAGCGAGCGCCTCGAGCCCGAACACAGCGAGCGCCGCCTGCGCGGCCGCGCGGTCGGCGGGACGCTCCCATCCCCACCCCGTCAGATGCGGAAAGCGATTCAGTAACACGATGTCGAGCACGCTCGCGCCGAACGCATCGTGCGACGTCTGCGGCGTCAAGGCGCGTCGGCGCGCGAGCGCCGCGCTTGGCCATGCGTCGATACGCTCGCCGTCGACTTCGATATGCCCCCCGGCCGGCCGCAAGAGGCCCGCGAGCGTCATCATGAGCGTTGTCTTGCCGGCGCCGTTGGGCCCGGCAACACACCAGATCTCGCCGGGATAGAACGTGTGCGTGAAGTCCGCGAGCAGCGTGCGCTCGCCCGCCCGCAACGTCAGATGCTGCGCGCAAAGGGACGCGGGGCGCGCACCGGGCGCGTTCGTCAGCGATTTCATCTCATCGGCGCCTGCGGAGCAGCATCCAAAGAAACACAGGCACCCCCACGAGCGCCGTGACGACGCCGACCGGCAATTGCGCGGGCGCGATCGCGGTGCGCGCAAGCAAGTCGGCGCCCATGACGGCGACGCCGCCCGCCAGCGCACTAGCAGGCACGAGCATGCGCTGATCGTTGCCGAGCACGAGCCGCAGTGCATGCGGGACGACGAGACCGACGAAGCCGATCGTGCCGGCGGTCGTCACGCTCGCCGCGGCGGCGAGCGAGGCGACGACGTAGATGCGCAGCCGCAGCCGCGACGCCGGCACACCGAGCGACGAAGCCAATGCGTCGCCGCGCAGCAGCACGTTCAACTGCGGCGCGACCGGCACGCAGACAGCCAGTGCGAGGATCAGCGCGACGAGCGCCGGCCATGAATTGGCGGCGCCGTTCAGATCGCCCGTCAGCCAAAACACGATGCCGCGTAGCCGGTCGCCGGGTGCGAGCGCGATGAGGAGCGTAATGGCCGCGCCCCACCCCGTCGCGACGACGACGCCCGTCAGCAGCAAACGCGGCGAGGCCTCTTGCGGCTCGCTGCGCCAGAACTCGCGGCGCGCGAGACCGAGCACGAGCGCGATCGAGAGCATCGCACCGGCGAACGAGGCGGCGTCGACGAGCCACCACGCGCATCCGGCCAAGAGCGCGGCCACAGCGAAGGCGGCCGCACCGCCGGACACCCCGAGCACGTACGGCTCGGCAAGCGGATTGCGCAGCAGGACCTGCAGCAGCGCGCCCGCGAGGGCGAGCAGCGCACCGCACGAAAAGCCGGCCACGGCGCGCGGCAACCGCAGCGTCCGCACGATCTCGCCGGCGAGATCGCCCGCCTGCGCGCCGGCGGCGCCGTGCGCAGGCGCGTGCACGAGTGCCAGCATGGCCTGCCACGGCGAAATCGCGACGCTGCCCAATGCAAGCGCGGCAGCGAAAACGACGAGGGCGGCCAGCAGCAGCAGCGACCAGACGAAGGCGGCGCGGCGCGCGGTCATTGAGACGGCTCGCTGACTGCGCGAGCGTCACGGCTGCTGCCAGCCGATCGTGACGAATGCACTATGGCGCGGCGTGTTGTAGGTATAGGCGAGCTCATGGCAGCACAGGTTGGCAAGTCCGGGCGGACTTCGCTCCCTGTTTCCCGTTTAACCGCGGTTTAACCGCGCGCATGGATGATCAGCGCGCGAGCACCAAAGTGCCGCAAGTGTAGGAGCGGGGACAGGGTGCGTCAAGAATCGCCGAAGTGCCTGCAACCACCTTGAAAATGCTCTGTAAAAACGCGCGCGGCGCAAGAAAGCCCACAACGGTTACGTCTCGAAACGAGATGAAGATCGGAACGGCACGCATTTAGCGCTAAAATGCGGGGTCTTTAGAGGACGCAGCAGATGCTCAACGAACTCGAAACTCTCTCACAGAATATTGGCCGGCTGATCGCGATCAACGAGCGCCAGCAGCAGGCACGTCACGCGCTCGAGGAGCAGCTTGCGCAATTGCGCCGCGAAAGCGAGGCGGCGCACGCCGAACTCGCACTCTTGCGCGACGAGCGCAATGCACTGCAGGCCGAGCGCGACGCACTGGTCGCGAAAATCGACGATGCGCAAGTGCGCCTGAACGCAATCCTCGAAAAACTGCCGAGCGGCAAGAGCCCGTACGATTCGGACAGCCAGCTCGACTTGCTCGCCTCGCAACAGCAAGAGCGCGCCGCGAGCGGTGCGGCCGCGCAGCAGGGAGAGGACGCATGACGACGAAACAGATCGAAGCCACCATTCTCGGCCAGAACTATCGCCTCGCCTGCTCGCCGGAAACGGAAGCGGCGCTGCTCGAAGCCGTAGCGCGCGTCGATGCCGAAATGTCGAAGATCCGCTCGCAGAGCAACGTGCGCGGGACCGATCGCATCGCCGTAATGGCGGCGCTCTCGCTCGCCTCGGAGCTTTTGAGACTGCAGCAAAGCGTGCGTCACGGCGAAGCGTTTCCCGCCGAAGAAATCCGGCGTACAATGCATCAAATGAACGAGAAGCTCGGTGCGGTGCTCGATCAGCACGAAATGCTTTAACGCTGTGGCCCTGCATGGGCCGCGGTTCTCGCATAACAGGTTTTAAGGCTTCCCTGCCTGGTTCGCCAAGGTCATAAATTCCTTGAACCAATGCCTTGTGCACGGTTGCGGAAATTTGTAGCACGGGTGTGCGCGTCACTCTGTCTGATGTACCCGAAGTGCTGCTAACTGCGACCAATTCTGAACGTCCGGTTCAGGATGCCGGCCTAGCGGCTATGGCGGGGATTTTATTCAACGGCATCGGTCCTACCGATGCCGTTTTCATTTGGGGCCCGCCATGATGCGCTACTGGCTCATGAAGTCCGAACCGGACGAGGCAAGCATCGACGACCTCGCCGCCGCACCCAAGCGGATCTTGCCGTGGACAGGCGTGCGCAACTATCAAGCGCGCAACTTCATGCGCGACATGATGGGAATCGGCGACGGCGTACTCTTCTATCATTCGAGTTGCCCGGAACCTGGCATCGCGGGAATTGCCGAAGTCGTGTCGGGCGCTTATCCCGACCCGACGCAATTCGATCCGAAGAGCCCGTACTACGATCCGAAATCGACGCGCGAAACGCCGCGCTGGATGCTCGTCGACGTGCGCTTCGTTACGAAGACGCCGCTCATGCCGCTCTCCGAGCTGCGCGCGCATCCCGAGTTGGCCGGCATGCGCGTGCTCGCCAAGGGCAACCGGCTCTCGATCACACCCGTGACCGAGCAGGAATGGCGCTTCATTACGAAGCAGCTGACGTAGAAGAGCAGTACAGCCATGCGGCGGGCGCGCTGGGATCGAACCCGACCAAAAGGATGAAAATGAAAAGAACGACCGCAACGTTGGCCCTCGCCGCGGCGGCTGCCGCGCCGCTCGCCCTTAGCGCACTCCCCGCCCGCGCCGATACGATGCTCGTACAGCAGCAGCCGTCGGGCGTCCTGTCGCTGTCGGCGCAAGCGAGCGACGAGGTGCCGCAGGACGTCATCGACATCACGTTGTTCTACGAAAAGCAAGCGAGCGATGCCGCCTCGCTCACCGATGCGCTCAACCAGCATGCCGATGCGGCGCTAAAGCAGGCCAAAGGTGTGCAGGGTGTCACCGCGCACACGGGCACGTTCACGGTCTACCCCACGACCGACCGCGACGGCAAGATTTCGTCGTGGCGAGGCCGAACCGAAGTTATCCTCGAATCGCGCGATTTCGCCGCCGCCACGAAGCTTGCGGGGCAAATCAATTCGACGATGCAGGTGGGCAGCGTAGCGTTCTCGCTGTCGCCGGAAGCAGAGCGCAAAGCAGCGGAAAAACTGACGACCGACGCCATCAAGAACTTCAAGCAGCAGGCCGATTCGTCGGCGCGCGCGTTCGGATACGGCGGCTACGCGATTCGCGAAGTGAATGTGGGCGGCAACCACGCATCGCCGCCCCCGCGCCCGATGTTCGCCATGCGCGCGATGGCGGCCGAGGCTGCGCCAGCACCGCTTCCCGTCGAAGGCGGCAAGGCGACGGTCACCGTCACGGTGTCCGGTTCCGTGCAGATGACGCGTTAGCCGGCCCCAGACCCGTGGTGTTACGGCGCGCTCGCACCAGTCGGTGCCGGGCGCGCACGCCGGTACGACCAGACGAACAGCGCGATGCCGACAATGATCATGGGCAGCGAAAGCCACTGGCCCATCGACATCCCGAGCGCAAGCAACCCGAGGAAGTCATCCGGCTCGCGCGCGAATTCGACGATGAACCGAGCCAGCCCGTAACCCATCAGAAACACGGCCGAAGCCGCCCCGACCGGGCGCGGTTTGCGCGTGAAGAAAAACAGTAGAAAAAACAGCGCGATACCTTCGAGCGCGATTTCGTACAACTCGGACGGATGGCGCGGCAGCATGTGGTATTGCGCGAACACATCGGCCAGGTGCCACTTCGCCGCCAGTTGCGGATGCGAGACCAGCCAGAGCGCATCGTCGTTCGATGCGCTCTGAAACAGCATGGCCCACGGTGCGTGGGGATCGGTCACGCGCCCCCACAATTCGCCGTTGATGAAATTGCCGAGACGGCCCGCCGCGAGTCCCGTGGGCACCATCGGCGCGACAAAGTCTGTCACTTGCAGCCAGGTGCGCTTGCGCTGATAGGCAAACAGCATCATGGCCAGCGTGACGCCGAGAAAGCCGCCGTGAAACGACATGCCGCCCTGCCACACCTTAAAGATGTCGAGCGGATGCGCGAAGTAATAATCGGCCTTATAGAACAGCACGTAGCCGAGCCGCCCGCCTAGGATCGTGCCGAGCACACCGTAAAACAAGATGTCGTCGATGTCCTTGGCGCTCCAGCCTTGCGCCGCGACGTGCGGCAAGCGCAGCCGCAGCCGGCCGATGAGCACGGCCAAGATGAAGCCGACGAGGTACATGAGCCCGTACCAGCGCACCGCAAGCGGGCCGACATGAATTGCAATGGGATCGAAATTGGGATGAATCAGCATCGTAAGGCTTTGGACATGGAGTAATGAGTTTTTGCGTGAGCGCGAACGATGTCGATGAACCCGGCCAGCACGGGGCTCACGTCGGCCGTTCTCCATACGAGCCCCGTCTCCACGAGGGGCGTGCGCTCGGCGAGCGGCCGATAGACGACACCCGTGCGTCGCAGGTTACGCAACGATTGCGGCACGAGCGCGACACCCATGCCCGCCGATACTAGGCTGACGATCGTCTGCATCTGGATCGCCTCTTGTCCGATGCGGGGCGTGAGGCCCGCCGCACCGTAGCAGCCCGTAATGATGTCATAAAAGCCCGGTGCCAAACGGCGCGGGAAGATGACAAGCGGCAGTTGTCCCACTTCGGCCAGTGAAACGGGCTCGTCGATCCAATCGGCCGGCTCGCCGCGGCCGTGATGCGGCACGCTCGACGCAGGCAGCGCAGCGATGAGCGGCTCGCGCACGATCGGCAGATACGTAAGCGTCGCCGTATGACGCGGCGGCAGCGGTGGAATGATGAGGCCGGCATCGATCCGGCCCGCGGCGAGTTCTTCGATTTGCACATCGCTCGTGGCTTCCGCGAGATTCAAGCGCACGCGTGGGTGGCGCACCGCGAACTCGCGCAGCAACTGCGGCAGCAAGCCGTAATCGGCCGTCGAGACGAACGCGAGCGAGAGCGCACCGGCCTCGCCGCGTGCGAGACTTTGCGCGAGCGGAGCCAGCGCATCCGCTTGAGCGAGCAGCTTGCGCACCTCCGGCAGCAGATCGGCGCCGACGGCCGTGAGCTCGACGGTGCGCTTCGTGCGGGCGAACAACTCGACGCCTAGCGCGTCTTCGAGCGCTCGGATTGCCTGCGACAGCGGCGGCTGCGTCATCGACAGCTTGCGCGCGGCTCGGCCGAAATGGCGCTCCTCGGCGACGGCGACGAAATAGCGCAATTGACGCAGATCGGGTGTCATGGCGGCGGCTCTCGGCGAATGCGATTGATATACGTTCCGACCTAATTCACCGTGAATCATATATTGGACACGCGAAACGAGTCGGGGCATGCTGATCCGAACGAACCGGAGCCCCGAACATGGCCTATAACCGCCGCTCACAGCACATCACGCAAGGCGTCGCGCGTGCCCCTAACCGCTCGATGTACTACGCGCTCGGCTACAAAAAGGACGACTTCGATAAGCCGATGATCGGCGTGGCGAATGGCCATTCGACCATCACGCCTTGTAATGCCGGCCTGCAAAAGCTTGCCGATGCGGCTGTTGCGGCCGTGATCGATGCGGGCGCGAATCCGCAAACCTTCGGCACGCCGACGATCTCGGACGGCATGTCGATGGGCACCGAGGGGATGAAATACTCGCTCGTCTCGCGCGAAGTCATCGCCGACTGCATCGAGACCTGCGTGCAGGGCCAGTGGATGGACGGGGTCGTCGTGATCGGCGGATGCGACAAGAATATGCCGGGCGGCATGATCGCGCTCGCTCGCACGAACGTGCCCGGCATCTATGTATATGGCGGCACAATTCGCCCCGGCCACTGGAAAGGCAAGGACTTGACGATCGTCTCGTCGTTCGAGGCCGTCGGCGAATTCACGGCCGGGCGCATGTCGAAGGAAGATTTCGATGGCATCGAACAAAACGCCTGCCCCTCCACGGGCTCGTGCGGCGGTATGTACACGGCCAATACGATGAGCTCGTCGTTCGAAGCGCTCGGCATGTCGCTGCTCTACTCGTCGACGATGGCGAACCCCGATGACGAGAAAGTCGCCTCGAGCGCGGAATCGGCGCGGGTGCTCGTCGAGGCGGTGAAGCAGGATTTAAAGCCGCGCGACATCATCACGCGCAAGTCCATCGAAAACGCCGTGGCATCGATCATGGCGACAGGCGGCTCAACGAATGCGGTGCTGCATTATCTCGCCATCGCGCATGCGGCCGACGTCGAATGGACGATGGATGATTTCGAGCGCATTCGCAAGCGCGTGCCGGTCATCTGCAACTTGAAGCCCTCGGGCGAATTCGTCGCGACCGATCTGCATCGCGCGGGCGGTATTCCGCAAGTGCTAAAAATTCTGCTCGATGCGGGCCTGCTGCATGGCGACTGCATCACGATCACGGGCAAGACGATCGCCGAGGAACTCAAAGACGTGCCGAGCGCGCCGCGCGCCGATCAGCAAGTGATTTTTCCGATCGAGAAGGCCTTGTATAAGGAAGGGCACCTTGCGATTTTGAAGGGCAATCTTGCAACGGACGGCGCCGTAGCGAAAATCACGGGCCTGAAGAACCCGGTCATCACGGGTCCGGCGCGCGTGTTCGAAGACGAGCAAAGCGCGCTCGCCGCGATTCTCGACGACCGAATCCGTGCCGGCGACGTGCTCGTGCTGCGCTATCTCGGCCCGCAAGGCGGCCCCGGCATGCCCGAAATGCTTGCGCCTACTTCGGCGTTGATCGGCAAGGGGCTCGGCGAATCGGTCGGTCTTATCACCGACGGGCGCTTTTCAGGCGGAACGTGGGGCATGGTGGTGGGCCATGTCGCGCCCGAAGCGTTCGTGGGCGGTACGATCGCGCTCGTGCGGGAAGGCGATTCGATCACGATCGATGCACATAAGCTGCTGCTGCAGTTGAATGTCGACGAAGCGGAACTCGAGCGGCGGCGAGCAGCGTGGAAGCCGCCGGCGCCGCGCTATACGAGCGGCGTGCTCGCGAAATATGCCGCGCTCGCTCGCCCGGCCAACAAGGGTGCGGTGACGGGTTGATGGGTTGAGTAAAACTCGGCGACGGCGGCGCATTCTTCGGTTCACGCCCTTGGGCGTAATCCGAGCACGTCAAGATACGTATCAAGCGACCTCTGCACCGATTCCGCGACCAGTCGCGTGATGTCGTTGTACTCGCCGCTAACGCATGCCATGTCCAGTGCGTCGTAATAGGCGAGCCGGTCTTCCTTGCGGATGATCGCCGGCGGGTAGCCGGCCTTCATCAACTCGAAGTTGAGCAGGAGCCTCCCCGTCCGGCCGTTGCCATCCACGAACGGATGGATCTTCACGAATCGCGTGTGCAGCTCCGCCGCGCGCTCGACGGGGTGCATGGCTCCGGCCGTCTCGTACCAGTCGATTAGCGCCGCCATTTCGGCGGGCAGATGCAGGAAGTCAGGCGGGGTCGTGCTCGCCCCCGCGATCACGACATTCTCGCGGCGGTATCGGCCCGCTTCGTCGTCGTCGATGCCCTTCAACACGAGCCTGTGAACGTTGCGGATCTGCCATTCCGACAACGCCTCGGCCTTCGAAACGATGTCCTCGACGTAGAGGATCGCGTCGCGATGGTTCGTCACCTCGAAGTGCTCACGAAGCGACTTCCCGCCGACCGTGATGCCTTCGAGCACCACCTTGGTTTCGCGCAGTGTCAGGGTGTTGCCCTCGATCGCATTCGAGTGATACGTCCACTCGAGCACCAGCTTTTCGTGCAGCGATGCGACCGTGTGCCGAGGAAGCGGGCGCGCAGCATCGAGTGTCGCCTTGTCGGCGTCGATCGTCTTGAGCAGCGCGGCGGATTGATTCGGCATTTGTCTCTCGAAGTGACCCCGGGGCGGCGGCAGGCTTAGGGCTAGGCCTTATGCCGCGCGAGTTCCTCGCGCACGGCATCGCGCACCCAGTTCGCCACTTCGGCTTCAAGGGCCGTCACCACATCGCGCGTGACTTGCCGCACGAGCCAGTTCGTATGCTCCGCCACGGCATCCCGGCAACGCACCTCGATCGCACCGCGCGCCTCCTGCCGCAGATAGCTCGAAAAACGCGTCCGCATCCGCTCGGCGATGCGTTCCACATCGCGAGCGTCCAAAGCATGTGAGGGTTGCGGCGCTCCGGCTGGCGCCGGCGCCACAGCCGCCGGATCGCGCAAAGGCTCGACGAGCGGTTGATCAACCGCACGTTGCGCTTCCGACGCGGCAGGGGCGCCCTGGTAAGACTCATGCGCCTCATGCGCCTCGTGCGCCTCACCCGGCCGGCCGATCGGCGGCCGGCCCGGCACGATAACGTCCGTGAGTATCGGAATCGAATCGGGGTCGATGGGATCGGTCATGCGTGTCTCCCTAATTCCAATGAATGCCCGCAGCCCGTTCGCTACGCGCCTTGCTTGTAATTGTTCAGCGGATAGCCGCGATCTCGATAAAACCGATAGCGCTCGCGCCCCGCGGCAAGCTCGCTTTCGTCGTTGCCGACGACCTCGAGCAGGCGCTCGAACCGTGCGAATTGAGCGGGCACGGCCGGCGCGAGATTCAGCAAAATCCTGTGATGCGGCGCGCTTTCCAGATCGGTCGCCAGCACGATCGGCGTGCGCTCGGCGTGCGCGCTGTCGGCCATGCAATGCGGCACGAAATCGAGCGGCGAAAACGTCCAGAGCCGCTCGTCGAACGCGCGCAGCCGGTCCGGATCGGCCACTACGATGAGCGCCTCGCCGGCTAGATAAGCCTTACGCGCGAGCCGGCATGCATAAAGCAGTGCATCGCCCACATTCGTATGAAAGTCGATGCGTGTCACACTCGGGGCTCCCAAGCGCCCCAGCCGTCCCAACCGTCCCAACCGCCCTGCATCACTGTCCCGCGCGATCGATGAGGAACTGCGTCAGAAGCGGGACGGGACGCCCCGTCGCGCCCTTGGCAGCGCCGCTCTTCCACGCGATGCCCGCGATGTCCAGGTGCGCCCACGGATAGGCTTCGGTAAAGCGCGACAGGAAGCACGCCGCCGTCACGCTGCCGGCCGGCCGGCCGCCGATGTTGGCAAGATCGGCGAAGTTCGATTTCAACTGCTCCTGATATTCGTCGTCGAGCGGCATGCGCCAAGTCGGATCGGACGCCTCGCGCGAGGCGTCGAGCAATTCGCCGGCCAACGCGTCATCTTTCGAGAATAGACCGGAATTATGATGGCCGAGCGCGATGATGCAAGCGCCCGTGAGCGTGGCGATATCGACCACGGCGGCCGGCTTGAAGCGCGCGGCATAGGTGAGTGCGTCGCACAGGATCAACCGGCCTTCCGCATCGGTATTGAGCACTTCGATCGTGAGGCCCGACAGGCTCGTGACGATGTCGCCCGGCTTCGTGGCCTGGCCGCTCGGCATGTTCTCGCACGCGGGCACGATGCCGACGACATTGAGCTTCAACCCGAGTTCGGCCACGGCGCGCATCGTGCCGAACACCGACGCGGCACCGCACATGTCGTACTTCATTTCGTCCATGCCCTCACCAGGCTTGATCGAGATGCCGCCGCTATCGAAGGTGACGCCCTTGCCGACGAGCACGATCGGCGCGGCCTTGGCCCCGCCGCCCTGGTATTGCATGACGATGAACTGCGCGGGCTCGACCGAGCCGCGCGTGACGGACAGGAACGACCCCATCTTGAGCGCTTCAAGCTGCTTTTCGCCGAGCACCTCGACTTTGAACTTGAACTCCTTGCCGAGCTTCTTCGCGGTCTCGCCCAAGTAGCTGGGCGTGCAGACGTTGGCCGGCAAGTTGCCTAGATCGCGTGCGAGCTCCATGCCGCTCGCGACGGCCAGCCCCTGTTTGAGCGCAAGCTTGGCGAGCTTTTCATCGGCCGGATCGACGGTCGCGACGACGCGTTTGAGCGCGTACTTGGCAGGATCGGGCTTGCTCTTGAGCTGCGTGAATTGATAGGTCTCGGCGCGCAGCGCGAGCACCGCGGCACGCACGGCCCAATCTGCCGTACGTTCCTTAATGGGCAATTGCGCGAGTGTGAACGTGACTTGGGCGATCTTCGTGCCGAGGATGGCGCGCCACGCGGCACGGGTCGCGTCCTGATACGCCTTCTGTCCGAATGCGTCCTGCTTGCCGACCCCCACGAGCAGCACGCGCGAGGCGCCGATGCCTTCCACTTCGTGCAGGAACAGCGTCGTGCCGTTCTTGCCTTGCATGTCGCCTGCCTTGACGATGCGCGTGACGAGCCCCTTGGTGGCCACGTCGATCTCGAGCGCGGCGCCCGAAAGCGATTGCCCCTCGAACACGCCGATCACGATGCAATCGGATTTCCCCGTCAGAAAACCGCCCGTCGTGCCCTTCGTCCAGTCACAGGCTTTTATGCTAAAGTCCATCGCGCTTGTCCTCGGATAAAATCGGCTTAGTCCCGCGGCTTAGCCCCGCAGCTTAACCCCGGTAAGAAGCCGCAATTATCCGCTATTTTTTCTCCGGCGTCGGCATGTGCCGCGCTTCGCGCGTGCCGCTCCGCCCTCTCGCATCGACGATGATTTTCGAACGCTCCCTCCAGCGCGAACTCTCCTATACCGCCGGCGCCGTATTCATGGTGCTGCTGACCATCTTTCTCACGACGATGATGATCCGCATCGTCGGCTATGCCGCGTCGGGCGAAATCGATCCGAAGGACGTCGTTGTCCTGATCGGCCTCACGGTCATCGGCTACATCGCCGTGATGCTCGTCGTCACGATGTTCGTCTCGATCCTGTTCGTGCTCACGCGCTGGTATCGCGATTCTGAGATGATCGTCTGGCTCGCCTCGGGCGTGAGCCTCACGCGCTTCATCAAGCCGATCGCCAAGTTCGCCGCGCCGCTGATCGTGCTCGTCGCGTTCTTCGCTTACGTGGGCTGGCCTTGGTCGAACGCGCAAAGCAAGCTGATTCGCGCGCGCTTTCAGCAGCGCGACGAGGTCTCGATGCTCGCACCGGGCCAATTTCGCGAATCCCCGGCCACCAACCGCGTGTTCTTCATCGAGAAGATGACGCCCGATCAAGCGCGTGTGCAAAATGTGTTCGTCGCGAGCACCGAGCACGGCAAGGTCAGCGTCGTCGTCTCGCAAAACGGCCGAACGGAAACGATGAACGACGGCTCGCGTTTCGTCGTGCTGGAGAACGGCCGCCGCTACGACGGCGAACCCGGCAAGCCGGACTTCCGCATCATGGAGTTCGAGCGTTACGGCGTGAAAATGACGCATCAGCCCATCGTCAATGCGACGACCACCACGGGCATGTCCACGCTCGCCCTGCTGCACCATCCGACGCGCGATAAGCTCGCCGAATTCGCCTGGCGTACGGGGCTGCCGCTGATGGCCATCAACCTGATGCTGCTCGGCATTCCGCTCGCGTATCAAAACCCGCGGCGCGGGCGCACGATCAACCTTGTCATGGCCGTGCTGATTTTTCTGACCTATTCAAATCTGCTCAACGTCGTGCAATCGTGGATCGAGCAGGGCAAGATGTCGTTCGTCGTGGGGCTCCTCGGGCTGCATATCGTGGCCGCGATCGTCGTCATCACGGTGTTCTGGCTGCGCGTGCGCAATCGTCCGCTGATCCCGCGCGCCTGGTTCGCGCCGCGAGGAGCCTGACCGCCATGCGCATCTACGAACGGTACTTCGCCCGCCAGGTCTATTTCGCGTTTATCTTCATCTTGTTTGCGTTCTCGGGCCTGTTCTTCTTTTTCGACCTGATCAACGAACTGAATACGGTCGGACACGGCAATTACAAGTTCGGCTACGCGGTGCTGCGCGTTGCATTGCAGACGCCCTCGCGCTTCTACGAGATCATCCCGGTGGCCGCGCTGATCAGCGCAATTTACGTCTTTGCGCAGATGGCCGCCAATTCCGAATACACGATCTTTCGCGTATCGGGCCTCTCGACGGGCCAAGCACTGCGCTCGCTGCTCAAGATCGGCATTCCGCTCGTGGCCCTCACGTATTTCATCGGCGAAGTCGTCGGGCCGTATTCCGATCAGCTATCCGAGCGTGTTCGCCTCGAAGCGCTCGGCTCCGCTGTGTCGACCAACTTCGCCTCCGGCGTCTGGGTCAAGGACACGCTCACGGCGCGCGAGGACGGGCAGCAAGTCACGCGCTTCGTGAACGTCGGGGAGTTGATGCCCGATGCGTCGATCAGCGATGTGCGCATCTACGAATTCGATCCTGCGTTCCGGCTCACGAACGTGCGTACCGCGAAAACGGGCCGCTACGAAGGGCAAGGGCACTGGCTGCTGACGGCCGTCACGGACACGAACCTCACGAGCCTGCCGCCGCCTCCGCCTCCGCATACGCCGGCCGATGCGCTCAATCCCGTCTATCGGGCCACGCAAGTTACGCTGCCCGAATACTCGCTGCGCTCGGAGCTCACGCCGCAGATCCTGTCGGTGCTGCTCGTCGCACCCGATCGCATGTCGATGTTCAACTTGTTCCACTATATCCAGCATCTCGTCGAAAACCACCAGGATACGCAGCGCTATGACATAGCATTGTGGAAGAAGCTACTCTATCCGTTCGCGGTGCTCGTGATGCTCGTGCTGTCGCTGCCGTTCGCTTATCTGCATACGCGTGCGGGCGTCGTCGGCGTCAAGGTGTTCGGCGGCATCATGCTCGGCATGAGCTTTCAGCTCATCAACACGCTGTTTTCGCACATCGGCATGCTCAACACCTGGCCCGCGCCCGTCACGGCCGCATTGCCGGGCCTCATCTATCTGGCGCTCGGGCTCGTGGGGCTCAAGTGGTTCGACCGGCACTGAGGCCGGCAGCGGAGGGCGCATTGAACGCAGGCACCGTATCTCGCGGCATCGTATTGTTCGCCCATGGCGCACGCGATGCACGCTGGGCCGAGCCGTTCGAGCGGCTCGCCGATAAGCTGCGCGTACTCGCCGGCTCCGATACGGCAGTCTCGCTTGCGTTCCTCGAATTGATGACGCCCGATTTGCCGGCTGCGGTGGCAGCACAAGTGGCCGCGGGCTGCACGTCGATCACGGTCGTACCGGTATTCTTCGGGCAAGGCGGTCACGTGCGGCACGACCTGCCGCTCGCGCTCGACGCCTGCCGAGCCGCGCATCCGGGCGTCGAAATCCGGCATGCGGTGCCCGTCGGCGAAGACGATGCTGTCCTCGATGCGCTCGCCTCGTACTGCTTGCGGCAACTGCTATCGCTCGGCTGAGCGGTAGCGCGCGCATCGTCGTCGAGCGAACCGCTGGGTCCGCAAGATCGTTTTCGGTGGGGCCTTACCGGGAAGAAAAAAGAAATGCGCCGGCTCGTCGCTGGGCAATCACGCCGCGTGCGCGAATGCGTCGCCTACGTCGCGCATATCAGGTGCAGGTGCGTCAGCGGCTCGTTCGGGGGAAGTCTGCCGGCCGCCTTCGGGCACCGCCGACGACGCGCGTTCAGCGAATGCCTGGCCGATCATCAGCAGGCTCGGCTGAGCCGGATCGAGCCACGTCTGTGCCTCGCCCATGGCGAGCGCCTCGAGCGTGAGCGTGAGCGTGCGCTCGCGCGGCGTGCTGCACGCCTCGACGATGGCAACCGGCGTTGCGCCCGGGCGGCCTGCGTCGATCAATTGCTGTGCAATGTCGGGCGCGCTGTCGCGACCCATATAGAAGACGAGCGAATCCGCGTTGACCGCTTCGCGAATCGCCTCGGAATCGGGTGCGCGGCTCCTTGTGGCGAGCGCCACGCTGCGAGAGACGCCGCGCAGCGTCAGCGAGCGCTTGACCGAGGCCGCTGCGGCGAGCGCCGCCGTGATCCCGGGCACAACTTCATAATGGATGCCCGCTTCCTCAAGCGCGCGCATTTCCTCGTCGGCGCGGCCGAACAGCATCGGATCGCCGCCCTTGAGTCGTACGACCACGTCATGCGCAAGCGCCGCATCGACGATCTGCTTGTTGATGAAGTGCTGCGCCGTCGAGCGCTGGCCGCAGCGTTTGCCGACGGCGATCTTGCGGGCGTGCGGCGCATACTCGAGCATCGCCGGCTCGACGAGCGCATCGTGCAGCACGACGTCGGCCGTGCCCAATAAACGGGCACCGCGCACCGTGATGAGATCCGCCGCTCCCGGTCCTGCACCGATCAAGTACACCTTGCCCATTGCCCTTCCATCCTCTCGCGTGTGCGGGCGGCGCGACAGGCGCCGCCTCATTAGGAATCTATCCTCGTCACGCGGAATATGCACGAATCATGCCGGCCGCTACCGTATGGTGCGTGGCTTCGTCGATGAGCACGAACGCGCCCGTCGCCGCATGCTCGTCGTAAGCATCGCACACGATCGGCTTTTGCAGCGTCAACGACACGCGACCGATGTCGTTCATCGCCAATGCGCTCTTCTCGCTCGTATGCAACAGCGTATGGACGTCGAACACTTCCTTGACCGCGCCGATTCGCGCAAACACCGTATGGGTCGTCTGCTTGAGCAGATACTTGCGCTGCGTCGACAGCGGCTCGTCGTCGAACCAGCACAAATCCGCTTCGAGCTTCTTCGCCGGCTGCGGCACGTTTTGCGCGCCCACGAATGTATCGCCGCGCGAGACATCCACATCCTGCGACAGGCGGATCGTCACCGTCTGTCCCGCAAACGCGCGGTCCACCTGCGCCGTGCCGCCCGGCACCGGTGCAATGATCTCGACCACCGTCGCCTCGCGCTGCGCCGGCAGCACCACGATCGCATCGCCCACGCGCACTTCGCCCGCTTCGACACGCCCCATATAGCCGCGGAAGTCGTCCGCGCTCGCGCCGTCTTGGCGCGCCACCCACTGCACCGGGAAGCGCAGCGCATCGCCCGTCGCCTGCGTCACCGGCAACTGCTCCAACACATCGAGCAGCGGCTCGCCCGCGTACCACGGCATGCGCTCGCTCGCCTGCACGATGTTGTCGCCCTTGAGCGCCGACACCGGCACGAACCGAACATCCAATAACCCCAACTGACGCGCCAGTTCGACATACGCGTCGCGAATCTCGTTAAAGCGCGTCTCGCTGTACTCGACCAGATCCATCTTGTTGATGGCCACGATCACATGCTGCAAGCCGAGCAGCTTCACGATCGCGCTGTGGCGCTTGGTCTGCGGCAGCAAAATCGTGCGCCCGTCCTCGCCCTTCGTCACCCGCGTCGCGTCGATCAGCACGATCGCCGCATGCGCCGTCGAGGCACCCGTCACCATGTTGCGCGTGTATTGCTCGTGGCCCGGCGTGTCGGCGATGATGAACTTGCGCCGCGCGGTGGCGAAGTAGCGATAGGCCACGTCGATTGTGATGCCCTGCTCGCGCTCGGCCTCCAGGCCGTCGGTGAGCAGCGACAGATCGATCTCGTCGCCCACCGTGCGCTTGTTCTTCGCCCGCGAGAGCGCCGAGAGTTGATCGGACAGCACGGCCTTGCTGTCGTATAGCAAGCGCCCGATCAGCGTGCTCTTGCCGTCGTCCACGCTACCCGCCGTGATAAAGCGCAGCACACCGAGGTCCGCCGGTTGATGAACAGTACTCATGGTCTCAATCCCGTCTTGAATGGTTTGGCCCAGCTTGGCTTCAGAAGTAGCCTTGCTTCTTGCGCTGCTCCATCGCAGCTTCGGAGGCCTGATCGTCCATGCGCGTTGCGCCGCGCTCGGTGATGTCGGTCACCGCGGTCTCGGCGATGATCTTCGCCAGGTCGTCGGCATCGCTCTCCACCGGGCACGTGCAGCTAATGTCGCCCACCGTGCGAAAACGCACCTGCGCCTTCTCGCTCGTCTCGCCCTCGCGCAGCGGCGTCAGCGGCGTCACCGGCACGAGCAGCCCGTTGCGCCGCACGATCTCGCGCTCGTGCGCGTAGTAGATCGAGGGCAGCTCCAAGCCTTCGCGCGCGATGTACTGCCACACGTCGAGCTCGGTCCAGTTCGAGATCGGGAACACGCGCAGATGCTCGCCCTTGTGCAGGCGCGCGTTGTACAGGCTCCAGAGCTCCGGGCGCTGAGCCTTCGGATCCCATTGGCCGAACTCGTCGCGAAACGAGAAGATGCGCTCTTTGGCGCGGGCCTTCTCTTCGTCGCGGCGCGCCCCGCCGATCATCGCGGTAAAGCCGTGCGCCTCGATCGTCTCGAGCAGCGTCACCGCTTGCGCGGCATTGCGCGAGTCGGTCTCGCGGCGCAGCCGCACCGTGCCGCGCGCGATCGAATCTTCCACATGGCCCACCACGAGCTGCGCGCCGATCTGCTCGGCACGGCGATCGCGAAAATCGATCACTTCCGCGTAGTTGTGGCCCGTGTCGATATGCACGAGCGGAAACGGCAGCGCCGTCTTGCGGTTCGCGCCCAGCCCAAACGCCTTGAGCGCCAGATGCAGCACGACCACCGAATCCTTGCCGCCCGAAAACAGCAGCGCCGGTTTGCTGCACTCGGCTACGAGCTCGCGCAGGATATGGATGGATTCAGCCTCGAGCCAGTCGAGGTGGTCCATGCGGGTCGTCGTGACCGTGAGCGGGGTCGTCGCGGAAGGTTCGAGAATCGTGCTCATGTTTATCGGTTTCCTATCGTTTGCCCGTGTACCGTGCTCAGCGCCAATGCGCTCGAGCCGGCCAACACGGCATTCGGATGCTGCTATTGCCACGGATACTACGGAAATACTGCGGAAGCTGCGAGGCGACGGGGCGCTCAGGCCGAAGCCGGCGCCTGCGCGCCGCCCGGCACGAATTGGACGGTCGAGACGTGCAGGCCGCACTCTTTCGAGTCGCGCGACTCCCACCACCAGCGCCCTGCCCGGCTGTCCTCGCCGGGACGAACCGCGCGCGTGCACGGTTCGCAGCCGATGCTCGGATAGCCGCGCGCATGCAGCGGGTTGACAGGCACGTCATAGTGCTTGAGGTAAGCCCACACTTCGCCTTCGGTCCAATCCGCAAGCGGGTTGTACTTCGCGATGTTGCGCGTCGCGTCCTGCTCTTGCTCGTGCAACTCCGCGCGCGTGACCGATTGCTCGCGGCGCTGGCCCGTGACCCAAGCGTCCACACCGGCGAGCGCGCGGTTCAACGGCTCCACCTTGCGGATCTCGCAGCAGCGCTTGCGCAGCTCGACGCTTTCATAGAACGCGTTAAGACCGTGCGTTTTCACGTACTCGTCGACGGCGTCCGCCTGCGGATGAAGCTGCTCGATCTCGTAGCCGTAACGTTCGCGAATGCGGTCGGCCATCGCGACCGTCTCGGCATGCAAGCGGCCGGTGTTCAGCGAAAAGATGCCGATCGGCAGCGAGTGCGACAAGATCGCGTGCGTAAGCACCATGTCTTCCGCCGCTAAGCTGCTCGCCAGTTTGATCTTCGCGTGACGCTTTGCGATCTCGGCGACGAACGCGTGCAGGCGCTCGATCTTCGCCTCGAGTGCCGCATCGAGCGCAGCGGGCGCCGGTGTCCGGTCTTGGCTCATGCCTGCGGCTCCGTTTCGCGGGCCGCGCGGCGGCGAAACAGCGGCTGCGGCGTATCGAAGGCCCCTTGGTACTTGACCGAGAACTCGTCGAACGCGCGCAGCGCGTCGTGAATGTCCTTGTCTGCGCGCACGGCGAACGCATCGAACCCGCAGCGCGCCATGAAGTTCAGCTGATCGCGCAATACGTCGCCAATCGCCCGCAACTCGCCGCGCCAGTCATAACGCTCGCGCAGGAGGCGCGCGATGCTGTAGCCGCGGCCGTCGCGGAACACCGGAAAATCCACGCCGATCAAAGAAATCTTGTCGAAATCGCTCGCGAGATCGGCCGGTTCATCGTCCGGCGCCAGCCAAACGCCCAGCTCGGCGGTGCCGCGGGCCGCGACGAGCGCGTCGCGCTGCGCCTGCCAGAGGGCGAACGGCACGAGCACTCGGCCGGCCGGCAACGCGTCGAGCGCGGGCAGCGTGCCGTCTTCGAGCGCACGCACGACCGTCCAGTCGTCAGACACCACGGAGCGGTTTTTGATAATCGAAGTCATCTTGCTCATATCCTTCAGTCGCCCGGCGCTTACGCATGCGCCGGTTGGCGCGACGCGTAGACGCGTTCCTTGAACGGCGCCATGCCGATCCGATTATAGGTGTCGATGAAGCGCTCGCCGTCGGCGCGATGCTCGACAAAAGTATCGATCACTTTTGTCATGACGTCGGGCATTTCTTCCGCCGCGAACGACGGTCCGATCACGCGGCCCAAGTGCGCGAGCGTCGCACCCGTACCCTGCTCGCCGCCGAGGGTCACCTGGTACCACTCCGAGCCGTCTTTGTCGACGCCAAGGATGCCGATGTTGCCGACGTGATGGTGACCGCACGCGTTGATGCAGCCTGAGATGTTCAGCGACAGGTCGCCTAGATCGTAGACGTAGTCCATATCGTCGAAGCGATCCTGGATCGCCTGTGCGATCGGTAGCGACTTCGCGTTAGCGAGCGAGCAGAAATCGCCGCCGGGGCACGCGATGATGTCGGTGAGCAGACCGATATTCGGCGTCGCAAAGCCTTGCTGCTTGGCCGCTTCCCATACCGCGAATAGATCGCGCTTCTTCACGTCGGCAAGAATCAGATTCTGCTCGTGGGACACGCGGATCTCGCCGAACGAGTACTGGTCGGCCCAATCGGCAACAGCTTCCATTTGCTCGGCTGTCGCGTCGCCGGGCGCGCCCTTGGGCGGCTTCAGCGACAGCGTGACCGCGGCGTAGCCCGGCACCTTGTGCGGACGCATGTTGCGCTCGATCCAGCGCGCGAACGCGCGGTTCTCCAGCAGATGCTTTTCGAACGACGCGTCCGTATCCGACAGCTTCTCGTACTGCGGCGGCTGGAAGTACTGCGCCACACGATCGAACTCGGCTTGCGTCAGCGTCGAGGGGCCACCCTTCAAGTGCTGCCATTCCTCTTCGACCTGCTGCGCGAATTTCTGCGGGCCGAGCGCCTTCACGAGAATCTTGATCCGCGCCTTGAACATGTTGTCGCGGCGGCCGAAGCGGTTATACACGCGCAGCACGGCCTCGCAATAGGTGAGCAGATGCTGCCACGGCAGGTTTTCGCGGATGATCGAGCCGATGATCGGCGTCCGGCCCAGCCCGCCGCCGGCCAGGATCGCGCAAACTACCTCGCCCGCCGCGTTCTTCGACAGATAGACGCCCAGATCGTGGATCTGCACCGCGACGCGATCTTCCTTCGATCCCGAGACCGCGATCTTGAATTTGCGCGGGAGCCAGCTGAATTCGGGGTGGAACGTCGACCATTGGCGCAGAATTTCCGCCCAAGGACGCGGATCGATGATCTCGTCCGGCGCCACACCGGCGAACTGATCGGCCGTGATGTTGCGGATATCGTTGCCCGACGTCTGGATGCCGTGCATCTGCACCGAAGCGAGATCCGCCAGCAGATCGGGCGTGTCCTCGAGCTGGATCCAGTTGTACTGGATATTCGTGCGCGTCGAGAAGTGGCCGTAGCCGCGGTCGTACTTGCGGGCGATATGCGCGAGCATGCGCAATTGATCGCTGCGCAGGTTGCCGTACGGAATCGCGATGCGGTGCATGTACGCGTGACGTTGCATGTACAGGCCGTTCTGCAGCCGTAACGGGCGGAACTCGTCTTCGCTCAATTCGCCCGACAAGCGGCGGCGGACTTGGTCGCGATACTGCGCGACGCGCTCGTCGACGATGGTCTGGTCGTACTGATCGTATTGATACATTCGGGACCCCAGGTTGTGTCGCGCCGCGGCCTGGTCCGCGGCGCCCGAATCTCTACTTGACGCAAGCGGGCGATCCTCGTTCAGACCGCCCGCTCATGTGCTAATGACGAAAACAGCTATACATATTGAAAAACATGCGCTGATCGTAATAAACTCTCCTTATATTTCAAACGACTAAAAAATTCTTTCCTTATGTCGATCGGGATATAAATGAACCTGCACCAATTTCGGTTCGTCCGCGAGGCCGTCCGACAGAACTTCAACCTGACGGAAGCGGCCAAGGCCCTGTATACGTCTCAGCCCGGCGTCTCGAAGGCGATCATCGAGCTCGAAGACGAACTGGGGGTCGAGATCTTCACGCGGCACGGCAAGCGCGTCCGGTCGCTGACGGAGCCGGGGCGCATCATCCTCGCCTCGGTCGAGCGCATTTTGCAGGAAGTCGAGAGCCTGAAACGCATCGGCAAGGATTTCGCTGCGCAGGACCAGGGCAACCTCGTGATCGCTGCGACGCACACGCAGGCGCGCTACTCCCTGCCGGCGGCGATCGCCGAATTCAAGAAACGGTTCCCGAAGGTGCATCTGTCCATCTTGCAAGGCAGCCCGACGCAGGTGGCCGAGATGGTCATGCACGATCACGCCGACATTGCCGTGGCGACCGAGGCGATTGCGTCGTACAAGGAACTCGTCTCGTTGCCCTGCTTTCAGTGGCACCACGTGGCGGTGATGCCCGAAGACCACCCGCTGCTGCAGCGCAAGCAGCTTTCGCTCGAAGATCTGGCCCAGCACCCGCTGATCACCTACGACAATGCGTTCGCCGGCCGCACGAAGATCAATCAGGCGTTCGCGCTCCGGGGGCTGTCGCCCGACATCGTGCTCGAGGCCATCGACGCCGACGTCATCAAGACGTATGTCGAACTGGGCTTGGGGGTCGGCATCATGGCCGACATTGCCTTCAACGCCGAGCGCGATCGCCATTTGCGGGCAATGCCGGTCGGGCATTTGTTCGGCAGCAATTTGACGCGCGTCGCGCTCAAGCAAGGCGCCTATCTGCGCAGCTACGTCTATACGCTCGTCGAGCTGCTCTCGCCTACGCTCAATCGCAAGCTGATCGAGCAAGCGCTCAAGGGCGAGCACGAAAGCTACGAGCTTTGAAGCAATCGAAGAACGCCGGGCCCATGCGCATGGGTTCGGCCGCCGCTTTCTGACGATCACGAGGAGACTATTGCATGGCGTTGCCCCCATCCTTGCGCCGCACGCTCGCTTTGGCGGCTTTCGCGCTTGTCAGCGCGGTGCAGGCCGCCCCGGCAAACGCCGACGTTAAAGTCGGCATCGATCTGTCGACGACCGGCCCCGCCGCCGTCATCGGCATCACGAGCAAGAACGCGATGCTGATGTGGCCGCAAACGATCGCGGGGCAACACGCCCGGTACATCGTGCTCGACGACGGCTCGGACCCCGGCGCGGCCGTGCGCAATATTCGTAAGCTGATTACCGAGGACCACGTCGATGTGATCGTCGGGCCCAACGTTACGCCCGCCGCGCTGGCCGCGCTCGATGCCGTGGCCGATTCGCACACGCCGATGATCACGCTGATCGGTTCGGCGAGCGTCGTCGAGCCGCAGGAAGACAAGCGGGTGTGGGCATTCAAGATGGCGCAGACCGACAGTGCAATGGCCGATGTCATGACGCGCTATATGTCGAGTCACGGCGTCAAGACAGTGGGGTTCATCGGCTTCGCCGACAGCTATGGCGATAGTTGGCTGAAGGAGTTTTCGACGTTCGCGAAGCTGCGGCATATCGAGCTTGTCGCGACCGAGCGTTATAACCGCACCGATTCCAGCGTCACTGGCCAGGTGCTGAAGCTGATGGCGGCCCGGCCAGATGCGATCCTGGTCGCGGGTGCCGGCACGCCGGCTGTCCTGCCGCAGCGAGAACTGAAGGAGCGCGGTTATCGGGGAGCGATCTACCAAACGCACGGAATCGCAACGCCTGCATTCATCAAGCTGGGCGGCAAGGACGTGGAAGGCACGTTGTTCCCGACGCAGCCGGTCGTCGTTGCGCGCGCGCTGCCGGCCGACCATCCGGCGAAGAAGGCCGCGCTGGCGTTCGTCGCCGAGTATGAGGCGAAGTACGGGCCCGATAGCGTGACGCAGTTCGCCGGCGACGCGGCGGGCGTCTATCCGCGCTTAAACGATGCCGTCGCGCGGGCTTTGAAGACTGCTCAGCCAGGTACGGAAGCGTTTCGTTCGGCGCTGCGCACGGCGCTCGAGCAAGCGCACGAACTGGTGGTGCCGAACGGCGTGGTCAATACGAGCGCGAGCGATCACGTCGGGCTCGATCAGCGCGCGAGCGTGATGGGGATCATCAAGAGTGGGAAGTTCGTTTACTTGAGCCAGTGACCGGCGTCTTGTCAGCGGGGTGGATTTGCGCCATAATCGCCGTCTTCCGCTCGGCGTAGCTATTGCGCCGACGCCTGCCCAGGTGGTGAAACAGGTAGACGCAGGGGACTCAAAATCCCCCGCCGCAAGGCGTGCCGGTTCGAGTCCGGCCCTGGGCACCAAACACTGTTCCAACGTATTCCGAGCATTTCCTGAAACCCGCGACAGCAAAAGGCTTCGCGGGTTTTTTGTTGCTTCTGCGAAGCGAACCGATCAGTGGACCACCGATGATATCGGGTGGTATTTTTGATGGCATCGGCCAAGCTCCGGCCCTTCTCCGATAGGAGATAACGGCAGCACTTTCGAACAGCTGGCAGCCCTTGAGAAACTAATTGTCGTGACTGCCGCGGTCGAGGGCTATGTCGACCACGATTTATTTCACTTGCGTGCGGCGGCCGGTTGTAACGCAGGCGACAAAAAAATCGCGCTTCTTCCATACTGGCCGCCAGTATGCTAACTTATACTACACCCCAGTTCATTTAATGAGCCGATGCCACACACTGCAGAAGAGAAAAAGCGAGTCTTGGCCCGTGTACGCCGCGTGAAAGGA
The DNA here is from genome assembly GCA_966212065.1 of uncultured Burkholderiaceae bacterium. Classification (GTDB taxonomy): domain Bacteria; phylum Pseudomonadota; class Gammaproteobacteria; order Burkholderiales; family Burkholderiaceae; genus Trinickia. The sequence goes on along the minus strand of CBIHOQ010000039.1, from coordinate 7,178 downwards.
CAGATCGATGCACTCGAGCGCGCACTCGAGGAAGGCGCCGATTGCGGGCCGATCCTTCAGCAGATCGCAGCCGTTCGCGGCGCTATCAACGGGTTGATGGCCGGCGTTCTCGAAAGTCACTTACGAGAAGAGTTTTCGCATGTCGCGCAAACGAATGGTGCGCAGCAAGGGTCGATCGATGACGTCGTCTCCCTCGTGCGTTCCTATCTTCGTTGAACCCATTCAGCGGCCATCCTCGATAGGGCCCGCTGACCTTTCCCTTCTTTGCCCAAAGGACTGACATGAAATCACGTGCTGCCGTTGCGTTCGGGCCTGGCAAACCCCTCGAAATCGTCGAAATCGACGTCGAACCGCCGCGCAAAGGCGAAGTGCTCGTGAAAATCACGCACACGGGCGTCTGCCATACCGATGCCTTCACGCTCTCCGGCGACGATCCCGAAGGCATCTTCCCCGCCGTGCTCGGTCACGAAGGCGCGGGCATCGTCGTAGAGGTGGGCGAAGGCGTGACCAGCGTCAAGCCCGGCGATCATGTGATTCCGCTCTACACGGCCGAATGCGGCGAATGCCTGTTCTGTAAAAGCGGCAAAACCAACTTGTGCGTGGCCGTACGCGCCACCCAAGGCAAGGGCGTGATGCCCGATGGCACCACCCGTTTCAGCTACAACGGCCAGCCTGTCTATCACTACATGGGTTGCTCGACTTTCAGCGAATACACCGTCGTCGCCGAGGTCTCGCTAGCCAAGATCAACCCCGATGCGAACCCCGAGCAGGTTTGCTTGCTCGGATGCGGTGTCACCACCGGCTTGGGCGCCGTCAAAAATACGGCGAAGGTGCAAGAAGGCGATTCGGTGGCCGTGTTCGGTCTAGGCGGCATCGGCTTGGCCGTCATCCAGGGCGCCAAGCTGGCCAAGGCGGGCCGCATCATCGCCGTCGATACGAACCCGGGCAAATTCGATCTCGCGCGCGCGTTCGGCGCGACCGATTGCGTCAACCCGAAGGATCACGAAAAGCCGATCCAGCAAGTGATCGTCGAGATGACGGGCTGGGGCGTCGATCACAGCTTCGAATGCATCGGCAACACCAACGTCATGCGCGCGGCGCTCGAATGCGCACATCGCGGCTGGGGCCAGTCGGTCATCATCGGCGTCGCGGGGGCCGGGCAAGAAATCTCCACGCGTCCGTTCCAACTCGTCACCGGCCGCCGCTGGCTCGGTACGGCGTTCGGCGGCGTCAAGGGGCGCTCGCAGTTGCCGGGCATGGTGGAAGACGCCATGGCCGGGAATATTCAACTCGCGCCGTTCGTCACCCACACCAAATCGCTCGCCGAGATCAACGAAGCGTTCGATCTGATGCACGAAGGTAAGTCGATCCGCACCGTCGTTCACTATTGATCGCGAACGACAACAACTGACCCCAACCAGGAGACAGGTCATGACCAAGGCAATTCATCCTAGCGTCGACCACGGCATTCAGAAAGGCGCGAGCGATTTCAAAGGCGGTATGTTGCGCTGCTCATGTGCAACCGATCCTGTCGAGGTGCGCGTGGATTCGCAAGTGTTGTTCAATCACGCGTGCGGTTGCACGAAATGCTGGAAGCCCTCGGGCGCTGTGTTTTCCGTCGTGGGCGTCGTGCCGCGCGACAAGCTCACGGTCACGGCGCACGGCGAAAAGCTCAAGGTCGTCGACGATACGGCGCTGATTCAACGGCACGCCTGCAGCGGTTGCGGTACGCATTTGTTCGGGCGCATCGAGAACAAGGAGCACGCGTTCTACGGCTTGGATTTCATCCATACCGAACGCTCGAAGGACGCAGGCTGGGAAGGCCCCGGTTTTGCTGCATTCGTTTCGTCCATCATCGAAAGCGGTACGCCGCCGTCCGCCATGGCGGAGGTGCGCCAGACACTGCGCGACAAGGGGCTGGAGCCCTACGATTGCCTCAGTCCGGCGCTGATGGACATCCTCGCCGCACACGCGGCCAAAGCCAAAGGCACCTACCGCGAGGCTTGATCGACATGGAATGCGTTGAGCGACACGTTTGTCATGACGGACATCAGGAGGTGTGGAAGCATGCCTCCTCCACCCTTCAGTGCGAGATGCGATTCGGCGTTTATTTGCCCCGCGCCGCCTTAAGCGGCCAGCGGTGTCCGGTTCTGTATTGGCTTTCCGGCCTGACTTGCACCGAGCAGAACTTCATCACGAAAAGCGGCGCTCAACGCTACGCGGCGCAACACAACGTCATCGTCATCACGCCGGACACGAGCCCCCGCGGCGATGACGTAGCCGACGACCCGGCCTACGATCTCGGCAAAGGCGCCGGCTTCTACCTCAACGCGACCCAGCAGCCGTGGGCCCGGCATTACCGCATGTACGACTACGTGGTCGACGAATTGCCGGCCTTGGTCGAAGCGCATTTCCCGGTCACGGATGCACGCGCGATCAGCGGGCACTCGATGGGCGGGCATGGCGCGTTGACCATTGCGCTGCGCAATCCGGGCCGCTATCGCAGCGTGTCGGCGTTCTCGCCTATCGTCGCGCCGAGCCAGGTGCCGTGGGGCGAAAAGGCGTTCACGGCGTATCTTGGCGACGATCGCGAGGCGTGGAAGCAGTACGACACCGTGGCGCTGCTGAAGGTCGCGACCGAACGGCTGCCGCTACGGGTGGACCAAGGCGATCGCGATGAATTCTTGGACCAGCAATTGAAGCCGCACTTGCTGCGCGAAGCCTGCGAAGCGTCGGGACACCCGTTGGAGCTGAACCTGCGTTCGGGCTACGACCACAGCTACTACTTCATCGCCAGCTTCATCGGCGAGCACATCGCCTATCACGCGACAGCGCTGCGCTGACTCTCACGCAAACGCCGTAGCAGCGCCAGGTCGATCCAGCCCTGCTCCGCCCCGGGAATGCCATGCGACACCGGCCGGCCCGGGTCACCCAGGTGGGGCAGGACCCGCAGCGCCCCGTCGAACTGTTGCTGGGCCGTGTAGGCCGTGGGGGTAATCAACGTCGGAATCCCCGCCGCGCGCGCCGCACGCAGCCCGTTCTCCGAATCTTCGAATGCGACGCATTCGACCGCCGGCAACCCCAGTTCGTGCAGTACGGCGTGATAGACGTCGGGCGCCGGCTTCTTGAGCGGCGCGGCCGACGCATCGCATCCGGCCGAAAACCGCTTGCGCCAATCGATACCCAGCGCCGGGCACAGCAGCGCGTCGAGATTGGCCGGCGTCGTGGTCGTGGCGATCGCCAGCGCGACGCCGGCGGCGCTCGCTTCCTCTATCAAACGCTTGACGCCGGGCCGCAGCGGTAACCCGCCGCCCCGCACCCGTTCCGTGTAGTAGCGCGTCTTGATCGCATGGATCGCGTCGATGGTCTCAGCGATCATGCCACCCGCAGCTTCCTCGGGCTCGACGCAGCGCCAGTAGTGCCGGATGCGCTCCTTGCCGCCCGCCACGCTGAGCAGCCGCGTGTACAGCACGTCATCCCAGTACCAGTCCAAGCCGACTTCGGAAAACGCGGCGTTGAACGCCTCGCAATGGGCAGCCTCGGTATCGGCCATGGTCCCGTCGACGTCGAAAATCAATGCGCGCATGGGGCTTTCCTCCTCGTATGCCCGGGCCTTTCGAATCGCGACTACGCCGCGCCGCTTCGCCAAGACGCGCGAAGTCCGCGGACGATAGGCTCGGCGCGATCAGTATGGGATGAGTCGTATCCATGGCTTCACGCCCTCGCGACATACGACTGCGCCATTCGCTCGAGCGGGACCGGCTTGATCCGCGGTGCCCGCCCGGCACAGCCGAATGCCTCGAAGCGGGCCGCGCATATCCCGCGCGCAGCCTTTCTGGCAACCGCGAAGGCCTTGCGTGGATCGAATTCCGCCGGCTGCTCGGCGAAGAGCTGGCGCATGGCGCCCGTCATCGAAAGGCGGATGTCGGTGTCGATGTTGACCTTGCGTACCCCGCTCTCGATGCCGCGCTGAATCTCTTCGACAGGCACGCCGTAGGTTTCCTTGATATCGCCGCCGTAGCGACGGATGATCTCGAGCCACTCTTGCGGCACCGACGACGACCCATGCATCACCAGATGCGTATTCGGTATCTGCGCATGGATCTTGGCGATTCGATCGATCGCGAGAATATCGCCGCTCGGCTTGCGCGTGAACTTGTATGCGCCATGCGACGTGCCGATGGCGATCGCAAGTGCGTCCACGCCCGTGCGTTCGACGAAGTCTTTCGCCTGTATAGGATCGGTAAGCAGCATGTCGTGCGACAGCTTGCCCGCCGCGCCCACGCCGTCCTCCTCGCCCGCCTCGCCGGTTTCGAGCGAGCCGAGACAGCCTAGCTCGCCCTCGACGGATACTCCGACCGCATGCGCCATCTCGCATACGGTGCGCGTGACGCGCACGTTGTAGTCGTAGCTCGCGGGCGTCTTCATATCGGCTTCGAGCGAGCCGTCCATCATCACGCTCGAAAAGCCCGAGCGGATCGACATCTGCGAGACGGCCGGGCTCGCGCCGTGATCTTGATGCAGCACGACAGGGATGTCCGGATGCGCCTCGATCGCGGCGAGCACCATATGACGCAAGTACGGCTCACCGGCGTAGGTGCGCGCACCCGCCGACGCCTGCAGGATGACAGGGCTGTGCGTGTCCGCCGCGGCCTCCATGATCGCCTGGATCTGCTCGAGGTTGTTGACGTTGAACGCGGGCACGCCATAGTCGTGCTCGGCGGCATCGTCGAGCAATTGCCGTAATGAAATGAGCGCCATCAAAGTCTCCTGTTGAAGGTTCGGCGAGTGCGCTCGACCGTCCCGCTCGTGCGCCCATGCGCTCGAATCGGAATCAGTCGATGCGGCGCGACCGTGGGTTTGCGGCAGCCGTTCGGGGCGGCACCACGACGTGATCGGCCATCTCCTCGATCGATGCGAATACCCGGTCCGGGCAGGCATCTTCGATGGGCTTGCCATAGTTGTAGCCGTACGGCACAGCCCAGGCAGCAACGCCGGCGCGGCGCGCGGATTCCACATCGGTGCGCGAATCGCCCAGATGGGCCACCGCACGGGCGGGCACGTTCAGTCGCTCGATGCAGTAGTGGATCGGAAGAGGATGCGGTTTCTTGCGAGGCAGGCTGTCGCCGCCGAGCACGATGTCGAAATACGGCGTCAAACCGGCGCTCTCGATAAGACGCAGCGCGAATCGGCGCGCCTTGTTCGTAACCACGGCCAGATGGATATCTGCGGATTTCAATTTTTCGAGCGCGCCGGGCACGCCTGGGTACGGTTGCGCGGTCGTCCCCGCGGTCGCATCGTAATGCCGTTCGAATACCGGCATGACCGTTTCGAGCGCGATGCCGGAAGCGACGGGGACGCTCGCGAGCACTTCGCGCATCAACGCTTGCATGCCGTTGCCGATGAAGCCGATGACGGCGCCTAGCTCGATGGGCCGATAACCATATGCATCGAGCGTGCGATTGACCGCGAGCGCGATTTCCGGGGCGGTGTCGAACAACGTGCCATCGAGATCGAACGTAATAAGGCGCGCTTTCATCGCCGACACCCTCCGTCACTCACCTGATGCCCTAGGTTAGGCGGCGGCGTATGGGTTGAATATTCACTTTTTCTTTGCTCTCGACTAAGCGTTCCTGATTCAAGAGGGGCGACGCTCGTGAAGCCAGTCGCGATGGCGGGTCGTTTGAAGGCTACCGCTCGAGGAACGGCGTGTATTCGCGCGTCAAATAGGGGGCCGCCTCGTCGAGCAGAAAGCGGCGAAACACGATACAGGTGGGCGAAAGCTGCTTGGTTCGCATATGAACGATCTGCCAGTTGCGCTCGATCGGCGTGCCGTTCACGTCGAGCAGCGCAAGTTCATTCGTGCGCAGCTCCAATTGAAGCGTATGCAGCGAGATCAGGCTCACGCCCATGCCGGCGATGACGGCCTGCTTGATGGTCTCGTTGCTGCCGAGCGTGACGACTTTCTTCGGCGTAAACAGGTGCTGCCGAAACATCTCTTCGGCCGCCATGCGCGTGCCCGAACCCGGCTCGCGCAGCAGGAACGTATCGCCGCGCAGCTCATGCAGGTCGTACCGCCGCGCGCTCGCGAGCGGATGATCCGCGGGCGCAATGAGCACCTGAGGATGACTCGCGAGCGGCTCGACGATGGCGTCCAATTCGGCGGGCGGGCGGCCCATCAAGGCCAGATCGATTGCGTTGTCCTGCAGCAGGCGCAGTAGCGACTCGCGATTGCCCACCGAGAAATGCACGTCGACTTTCGGATACTGGCGGGAATAGAGCGCGAGCAGCTTGGGCGCGAAATGCGTGGCGGAACTGACGATCCCCACCGAGATCGATCCGCTATCGGCCAATTGCAGCGACATCATCGCATCCTCGGCATCCTTGATTTCACCGAGAATGCGGCTGGCGTGGTGCGTCAGCCGCTCGCCGGCTTCCGTGAGCATCAGCCGGCGCCCGACGCGCTCGAACAGCGCGAGGCCGATCGACTCCTCGAGCTGACGGATCTGCATCGAAATCGCGGGCTGCGTGAGATGCAATTCCTCGGCCGCGCGCGCAAAACTCTCATGGCGGCTCGCGACGATAAAGATTTGCAACTGACGTAGCGTCAGCGAGCGAATGAAGTTGACGGCCATGCGACTCTTCGTTGTGAAGCAAGCCGCGGCGCAGCGGCACAGCGTCGTGCTCCCGGCGCGAGGCTCAGCGGACTCAGCGGCTCGCGCTCGGGGTGTCGGTGGGCTTGACGGCCGGCGCCGATGCAGGCCCGGTCAGCTTGTGCACGGCAGCCCGGAAAGTCAATGTCTCCGTTCTGAGCGGATGCCCGAAGTCGCCGCCGGGCCCTGGGATCTCGGTGCGGATCTGCGCGACTTGTCCCGGCAACGCGTCCGCAATCTCGAACGTGTAACGCTTAGCTGTATAACGCGCGAATCGCTGCGCGTTTGGATCATGCAGGTAGGGTTGCACGACGATACGCCGTACCGCAACTGATTTGCCGCCGATGCGGCTCATCACCGCCATGATCTTCGGCCCCTCGGCCAGCGCGAGGCGCAGGCGCTTTTGGAAATAACGCCGCTGCCCGCCCGTGAGGGCGGACATCTCGCTGATGTCGCGCTCGAGGAAGTAAAGGACGACGGGGTTGCAGGGCAGCCCTTCCGTCGGCAGCGTAACCGCGCCGCTGT
>CBIHOQ010000038.1:0-58421 GCA_966212065.1 uncultured Burkholderiaceae bacterium | reverse complement strand
GCCATGACGGCGCGAAGAGGCGTGATTCTAGGCGCGTTCCGCACACGCTGCAAGCAGAGATTTTCATCGCGCGGAGCCGGACTCATTCCACCGTCCGGCGCCCCGTGCAACGCCCGGCTGCCGTGCGACCGCCACGACAGGACAAAGGCGCGGCTCGGCTTACTGCGCTTCGGAAAAGACTAGAATGGAAGGTTCATCGAATCCCCAACCCAATCAGCCCCCTATGCGCTCGCGAATCGCCAAACGCCTTCCTCCCGATGCCGACAAGCTCGTCGGCCTTTCCCTCGCGCTCTTCGCGTCGGGCAGCCGCATCGAAGATCGCTTCTGGGAAGCCAAGCTCGATACGCTGCTGGCGAAAATCGTCCGCAACAGCAATCAGACCACGCTCGACGCGGCGCTGGACCATTTGCAACAGAACCACCCCGATGCATACGGCGCACTCGCCGACATGGCTGAAACGCACAGCGAGTCGTTCGTCATCGAGCATGAAGGCACGCCTTATGAGGCACTGCTGATTGCAGCACCCGTGCTGGCGTGGACCCGCTATATGATTCCTTCCGGCCCGCTCAAGGGCGACGCCGTCGACGCGCTGGGCGCCCACCTGCATGCGCACGTGCTGGCAGGCGGCACGCGCGTCGCCCTCGCGCCGTTTCTGTACAGCATCGATCAGTTGCCGCGGCACCACGTCGAAACCTACCGCCTGGCCCAGCAATTGATCCAAGCCGCCGTCAATGGGACCGCCGCGAAGATGAACTTCGGCGATCTGCCGGAAACCTCGCCGATCCTTGCCGATCCGCGCTTTCTGCTCGCCGTCGTCGCAGCCCCTGTCGGCGCACCGCTGTTTCGTTGGCAGGAAGAGGAAAACGGCGTGCGCATCGAACGCGGCCAGTGCCTCGAGCAATGGGCGACGCAGGGCGGCGCGAACCTCTCGCTCGTTCTGCCCGGCTGCGAATTCGAGTGCCTGCTGCCCGACGCCTACTACTCGGCCTGCCGCGATGCCGACGAGCGCGTGCGGCCGCACACCGTCCGCACCGCGATCCGCTACTTGTTCGACACCATCGGCGCAACGGCGCAAGACTTGCGCGCGGTCGTCGGCGGCTTCGGCGAACGGCGCATCGACGAATATCGTGTCGGCTTCACGCGCCGAGGCAGCAACGATGTCATCTATGGCGTGGTCTGGCCACTCTACGGCCGCGAAAACGGCGAATTGGCGATCGACGAAGAAGCCGAAGACACGGGCGGGCCGCTCGAGGAGATCATCGCCCTGCTCAAGGAAGCAGGCGTGACCGACATTCGCCGCCACGCCGGCCGTTTCGAGCCCGAATATTGCGACGACTGCGGCGTTCCGCTCTATGCCGATCCGCTGGGTGAGATCGTCCACGCCGAAATGCCCGAAGACGCGGAACCCGCCCAGCCGCACTTCCACTAATCCCGCCCGCCAGCCTTCCCCCGTACCTTACCGCTGCCTCGCGCGGCGGTAAGGTACGTCCTATGCCATTCGTCTAGCCGCCTCGATGTAAGGAATTTGTCATGATTGTGCCGCGGCGCATCGTGACTGTCGGCCCGTCGCCGGCTCCCCGCCACGGCGCGATCCGTCCCGACTACAGGAGGCAAAAATATGCGGTTCGCAGTTCTCAGTTCGGAAGCTGAACGGCGCGACGGGCTCAAAGCACTTTTGCGGCAAATCGATCGGCACGCTCGGTTTTGCGAGGCGCGCGATTGGATTCAGGCCAGCCGCGCGATGCGGCGCGTGCTGCCTGAACTGCTCGTCATCGACTGGCAAGACTCGATGCGCGCCTGCTCTGTGCGTACCTTACTCGCCGAATACTCGTACCTGCGCGTAGCCGCGTTCGTCGACGACATCACCGAGGCCCGCGTGCGCACACTCGTCGACGCCGGCGTGCACGGCATCATCCCGCGCGCGACGAATCCTCTGTTGATCGTCCGCTTGCTCGAACTCGTGCTGGCCGGGGGGCATTACGCGCCGTTTTTGTCCGATGCGCCGCGCAGCGCCGTTCCAGTGGTGTTGCCGCCGCGCGATATCACGGCGGATCCGCCGCGGCGCAAGCGGTTCGCGGCGGGACTGTCGCCGCGGCAAGAGCAGATCATGCGCTGCGTTCACATGGGCAGCACGAACAAGATGATCGCACGCACCCTCGGCATCAGCGAGGGCACGGTCAAGATCCATCTGGCGAGCATATTCCAGCAATTGGGCGCGCCGAACCGGGCCGCCGCCGTCGCCATCTACAACGGCTGGCTCACGCCGCAGCTCGAGGTACTGCGTGCAGAGGGCCAGCACGCGCCCAAGCCTGTACTCGGTAAAGGCGGCCCCGTGCCGTTGCGGCGCGCCGCCTCGTTCAAGTATCCACTGCCGCGACACGATCATTCTCTCGATCTGCCGCTGGCCGCGGAGCCCGACGTGCCATTCGGCGGCGCGGCGCCGGGCGCAAGCTGAAAAATCAGGGCGCGGCGCTTGCTATAAAAGTCAATAGGGAGTCGCGGGGTGTTGGCAAGCGGCGACTCCCCCTTTCGCAGGCCAACGAGTAATATGGACAGCATGGGCTTCCTGTATACGCCGCTTCCTCTATGGATCGCTGTCGGTGGCTGGGCCACCGCTGCGGGACTGCTCGCGCTCGCGCTCGCGCGCCGCCCGTTCAGGCGTCTGCAAGACGGCACGCTGCAGCACGTGTGGCTTGCGATCATCGTGGCTATTTCGGTGCTCTGGGCCACCAATGCATGGATGGACGACGGCCCGGTCATGCATTTGCTCGGCGCCACGCTCCTCGTCACGCTGTTCGACTGGGCGCTCGCGCTCATCGCGATGGCCGCGGTTTCGGGCCTTGCGGCGTTGGTCTTCGATGCTTCGTGGCAAGGCGTCGCCCTGACGTTCCTGATATACGGAGCCATGCCTATCGGCGTATCGGCATTATTGCAGCGGGCTTGCACAGCTTGGCTGCCGCGCAATCTTTTCGTCTTCATCTGCGCGCAAGGATTCGTCTCGCCCGCGATCGCCGTCACCGTCGCCGGCGTCGCGGCCGCAGCCGTCCGTATAGCGCTCGCGCACGGGTCGCCGGTAGTCGTGCCGATCGGCTATGCGTTCAGCGTGTTCCTGCTAGCCACAGGCGAGGCATGGTTCACGGGCATGTCAACCGCACTCATTGCCGTCTATAAGCCAACCTGGGTCACCACCAACGACGTTCGCCGATATCGGCTCGGCGGCCCTCGCACCTAATACCCGCCCGGACTGTCAAAATTTATTCATCTCGACATTGAACTCCGTGTCCGAGTGGGGCATCTTACGTGCCTGTGTCTCAATAGCGCTTACCGGATGGACAGCTCCAAGATTTCACGCCGCATGCGGCAGTTCGCAGGCCCGCTGGCCGCAGCGGCAACGCTCCTCTTGCCACTCGTCGCGGCCACCTCCGCACGCGCCGATCTCATCGATCAGCGCAATGAAATGATCGCCCATTTCGTGGGCGATATGCATGCCGATCCGCTCGTCGCCGATTGCGCGGCGCACGGCAATTTCGTTGCGAGCACGTCGACGGTCATCGATCACGTTGACTTCCCTCCCGCCGCGTTCGACTCCGCCCACGCCGCGATTACACCGTGGAATCAGCCGTTCGACGAAGGCAAGCAACGGGTAACGGTCGATAACGTCGTCACCGTCGAAGGACAGGGCATTGCGCGCGAGGCATCGCACGAGCCCTATCCGCTGAAATTTCGCTGCGGCTACGTGGGCACGCAGATGCTCGCGTTCAGTTGGAACGACCCGGTCCCCGCGCTGAAGCCGCGCAACGAGCGTTCGTCGAAGAAGAGAGGCAAGGGCCACCACACGGGCAAGAGCGCCATCAAGCATTCGACGAAGAAAGCCAAATCGTCCGCGAAGGCTTCCGCCAAGCATTGATCGACCGCGGCCCTACGCCGACTTCTGCCGGCGTGGAGCGCAGCGCACCTTCAAGCGAACGTCTCGACGTGACGCAGCACCGCCCCCAGCATGGCCGCGCCGAGCGCCGCGCTGCGCTCGCCGTTCCAGCCGATACGCTCGTCGGGCAGGTTAGCGTTATCCTTGAACGGCATCTCGAGCGTGAGCGACAAGCACCCAAACGTATGGCCGATGTACTTCGAGGCGAGCTTGAGCGCGTCCTCCCGGTACTTTGCCGCCTCGTAGCCGTGCTCGTCTTGGAAGTCGGGGCTCGCCTGCTTGAACATCTCGATGAATGCGCGCTGCTCGCTCAATTGCTGCTCGGTAAAGCTCGGCAACATCTCGCTGCCGGCGACGAACACATACGGCAGCGCTTCGTCGCCGTGGATGTCGAAGAACATATCGCAACCCGTCGCGTGAATCGCTTCGCGCACCTGGAACACCTCGGGACTGCGCTCGGCGTCCGGCTCGAGCCATTCACGATTGAGGTTCGCACCCGCGGCGTTCGTGCGCAGGTTGCCGCGCGCGCTGCCGTCGGGGTTCATGTTCGGCACGATGTAAAACACCGCGTGTTCGGCCAGCTTGCGCGCCACCGGATCGCCCGCCCAATCGCCCCAGCCGGCCAGGCGCTTGACGAGCCCTTCGACGAACCATTCGGCCATCGTCTCGCCCGGGTGCTGGCGCGCCACGATCCATACTTTCTTCTTGGCCCGCCCTTCGCTCGTCTCGGGCGTACCGAGCACGAGCAGCGACATCGGCCGGCCCTCGACGGTGCGCCCCAGATCGATCAGCGTCGCCTGCGGCATTTGCTGCACGGCCCCGAGGAACTGTGCGTGCCGCTCTTCGCTGTACGGCTCGAAGTAGGCGTAGTAAATCGAATCGAACTCGGGCGTGTGATCGATCGTCAATCGCTGTCCGTCGTACGAGGTCGGCACGCGGAACCAGTTGACGCCGTCGTAGCTCGCCACCGCCCGGTAGCCGTGCCAGCCTTGCGCGAATGCGCACTGCGCCGCATTCTCGAACGTCATGACGCAGCGCTCGGAGCGGGCGCCCGAAAGACGAAAGTAGAACCACTGCGCGAAATCGGCGCGGTTGTCGCGGCGAACGCGCAAACGAATGTCGGCGGCGCGCTCGCAAGACACGACTTCGATTGCGCCCGCATCGAAGTTGCTGGTGATCGAAAGGATCATGACATTTCCTCGGCAGATAGCACGCGCGGCTCAATCGCCGACGCGGCGGCGGAATACGAACGTCGCGTCGTTCGAGGCTGCGGGATCGAACGCGTAGCCTTCGGCGGCAAAATCTTTCAGCTTGTCGGGCGTATCGATTCGATGCTCGACCGCGAATCGCGCCATCAGGCCGCGCGCCCGCTTCGCATGAAAGCTGATGATTTTGTAGCGGCCGCCCTTCCAATCCTCGAACACAGGCGTCACGACGGGCGCTTCGAGCTTCTTGCGGCGGACCGATTTGAAATATTCGGTCGATGCACAATTGACGATCACGCGCGAAGCGCTTTCGTTCCGGCGCAACTGCGCATTGAGCGCGTCGGTAATGCGTTCGCCCCAAAATGCGTAAAGATCCTTCCCGCGCGCATTGGGCAGGCGCGTGCCCATTTCGAGGCGATACGGCTGCAGTAGATCGAGCGGGCGCAGCACGCCGTAGAGCCCCGACAAGACGCGTACGTGACGCTGGGCGTAGTCCAGATCGGCGGCGGAAAGCGTCTTCGCGTTAAAGCCTTCGTAGACGTCGCCATTGAACGCGAGCACCGCCTGCTTGGCGTTCTCGGCGCCAAATTGCGGCGACCAATCGGCGTAGCGTTGAAAATTCAGATGCGCGAGCGCGTCGGAAATATCCATCATTGACGCGATTTGCTGCGGCGAATAGCGGCGCAGTGCTTCGATGAGCTGCGCCGCATCGTCGACGAAATCGGGGATCGTGTGTTTGGAGACATGCGGGGGCGTCTCGTAGTCCAGCGACTTGGCGGGTGACAAAACAATTATCATGGAGGCTCGCCGGCACGCCGTGCCGAGCGGTAGAGACGAAAAGCCAGATTGTAGCGAATGCCTTATACCGATGCCCATGCCGATGCCGAAGGCTTAAAGACCGTGCCGCTCGCGGTGCTCGATTCGAACGTCTGGATCGACATCCTCGTGTTCGACGACGCCGCGACACGCCCTATTCTCGCTGCGCTGGAGCGAGGCGCGCTTCACGCCGTCATTGATTCGCGGTGCTTGGCCGAGCTCGAGCACGTGCTCGATTATCCTCAGTTCCTCGCGCGCGCCGTCGACAAGAGCGCGACGCTCGCGTCCGTCGCACGACTGGCCTCGTTCGCACAGCCGCAATCCACGCTCGCCAGCGGCCTGCCGCTGCCCAAATGCAAGGACCGCGACGATCAGAAGTTCCTAGAGCTTGCGCATGCGGCCAAGGCCGATTGGCTCGTCTCGAAAGATCGCGCGCTGCTGAAGCTGAACAAACGCGCGGCGCGCGATTTCGGATTTCGGATCGCCCAGCCGGCGCCATTCGCGTCGGCTTGTTTTTTCCTCGACACTGCCATCGCTTGAACCAGATCGCGCCATGAATGCACCGCACGACCCGACGCCCCCCCTGCCCTTCGCCCTCGCCTCGCGTCTGCCCAACGTCGGCACGACGATCTTCACGGTCATGAGCGCGCTCGCCAGCGAGCGCGGCGCCGTCAATCTCGGTCAAGGCTTCCCCGATTTCGACTGCGATACGCGAATCGTCGAAGCCGTCGCGCAAGCGATGCGCGAGGGTCACAATCAATATCCGCCGATGCCCGGCGTCGCCACGCTGCGCGAGGCGATCGCGCGCAAGATCGAGGCGATCCACGGGCGCGCCTACGATCCGCACACCGAGATCACGGTTACGGCCGGTGCAACTCAAGCGCTGTTGACAACGATCCTTGCGACCGTCCATCCGGGCGACGAAGTCATCGTGCTCGAGCCGACCTACGACAGCTACGTGCCGTCGATCGAGCTTGCGGGCGGCAAGCCCGTGTTCGTTACGCTGGAAGCGCCCGATTATTCGATCGATTTCGATAAGCTCGCCGGCGCGATCACGCCGCGCACACGGCTCTTGCTGATCAATACGCCGCACAACCCAACGGCCACCGTCTGGCATGCCGATGACATGCGGCGGCTCGAAGATATCGTGCGCGGCACGAACGTGCTGATTCTTTCCGATGAAGTCTACGAGCACATGATCTACGACGGCGCGCCGCACCAAAGCGTCTCCCGCTATCCCGAACTCGCCCGGCGCAGCTTCGTCGTCTCGAGCTTCGGCAAAACCTTCCACATAACCGGGTGGAAGGTGGGCTACGTGGCCGCGCCGGCCGCACTGACAGCCGAGTTTCGCAAGGTCCATCAGTTCAACGTCTTTACCGTAAACACGCCGATGCAGGCGGGCCTCGCGCGCTATCTCTCCGATCCGGCGCCGTACGCCGAGTTGCCCGCCTTCTATCAGCGCAAGCGCGACTTTTTCAGGGCGGGGCTGGCCGGTACGCGATTCAAGCTGCTGCCTTGCGAAGGGACCTACTTTCAGTGCGTCGACTATTCCGCGATCAGCGATCTGCCCGAAGCCGAGTTCTCGAAGTGGCTGACGACCGAGATCGGCGTAGCGGCCATCCCCGTCTCGGCGTTCTATCACGAGCCGCACGAGTCGGGCATCGTACGGTTTTGCTTCGCCAAGCGCGAGGCCACACTGGCGACGGCGCTGGAGCGGCTCGCGCGCCTTTGAACAACGGCGCTGCGCCGCGGGCGGCTCACTTTCTCAAAATCGGACATCGACGAACAACCGAAATCATCGAACCTGCGAAGGAAACACCATGACTGCCGAGTTGCTCGCATCGCGACCGCCCGAGAGCGAGTCGACCCTAGTCTTGACGCTGTCCAATCCCGGCGCGCGTAACGCGCTGCATCCGGACATGTACGCAGCCGGCATTCAAGCGCTCGAAACGGCGGAACGCGATGCGTCGATCCGCGCCATCGTGCTCATCGGCGCCGACGACTTCTTTTGCGCGGGCGGCAACCTCAACCGGCTGCTCGAGAACCGCGCGAAAGATCCGTCCGTTCAGGCGCAAAGCATCGATCTGCTCGCGCAGTGGATCCTCGCGCTGCGCACGTCGAGCAAACCCGTCATCGCGGCCGTAGCGGGCGCCGCCGCCGGCGCCGGGTTTTCGCTCGCGCTCGCCTGCGATTTGATCATCGCGGCCGATGACGCAAAGTTCGTCATGTCTTATGCACGCGTCGGCTTAACGCCAGATGGCGGCGGCTCTTGGTTCCTCGCGCAAGCGTTGCCGCGCGCGCTCGCCACCGAGATTTTGCTCGAAGGCAAGCCGATTTCGGCCGAGCGGCTTCATACGCTCGGCGTGATCAACCGGCTCGTCAAGACGGCGCAATTGCGCGATGCGGCCATCGCATGGGCCGACGAGCTCGGACGCGGCTCGCCGAACGCGCAGGCATGCATCAAGGCGCTCGTGGCGACAGCGGTCGCCCGGCCGCTCGCCGATCACTTGACAGCCGAACGCGACGACTTCGTCGCCTCGCTCCATCACGCGGACGCACTCGAAGGCATGACCGCCTTCCTCGAAAAACGCCCCGCACGCTATCGCTGAGCACCCGCACGCCTGCCCGCCCTCACGATGGCCGCGCCCCGACGCGCATCTTCTTCGCGATCGGTCATCGAACGCTACCCTCACTGGGAGCCGCAACATGGCAACGAACGAGTCGGCAGGAACCCCTAGCCAAGCGCAGGATTATTCCGCATTCGTCGGCACGCGCGACGTATCGGACGGGCAGCGATTCGACGTCGATGCGCTTGCGCAATGGCTGCACGCGCGCATCGACGGCTTCGACGGGCCGTTGACGGTCGAGCAGTTCGCCGGCGGTCAATCGAATCCGACATTTAAGCTCATCACGCCATCGCGTAGCTATGTCATGCGGGCCAAGCCCGGTCCGGCGGCGAAGCTGCTGCCTTCGGCCCATGCGATCGAGCGCGAGTATCGCGTGATGGGTGCGCTCGCGCGCACCGACGTGCCCGTCGCGAGCATGCTCGCGCTATGCGAGGACGAAGCCGTAATCGGCCGAGCGTTCTACGTGATGGCCTACGTCGAGGGCCGCGTGCTTTGGGATCCAGCACTGCCCGGCATGGCGAGCGCGACGCGCGCCGCGGTCTACGATGAGACGAACCGCGTCATCGCGGCGCTGCATTCGATCGATCCGGCGACGATCGGCTTGGTCGATTACGGCAAGCCCGGCAACTACCTTGCACGGCAAATCGCACGTTGGAGCAAGCAGTACCAGGCATCGGAGACGGAGCCGATCGAAGCCATGCAGCGCCTCGTCGAATGGTTGCCCGCGCACATGCCGGAAACCACCCCCGATCTTGAGCAGCGCGCAGCGATCGTGCATGGCGACTATCGGCTCGACAATCTCATCTTCCATCCTACCGAGCCGCGCATTCTCGCTGTGCTCGACTGGGAGTTGTCGACGCTCGGCGATCCGATCGTCGACTTCGCCTATCACTGCATGGCCTGGCATGTCGATCCGGTGCAGTTCCGCGGCATCGCAGGCTTGAGTTGGGCCACGCTCGGTATCCCCGACGAACACGCGTATATCGAACGCTACCGCGAGCGTACGGGGCTTTCGATTCCCGGCGATTGGAACTTCTATCTCGCCTTCAATATGTTCCGCATCGCGGCGATCCTGCAAGGCATCATGAAGCGCGTGAGGATGGGTACGGCCGCCAGTGCTCAGGCCGTCGATGCGGGCCGGCGCGCACGCCCCATGGCCGAGCTCGCTTGGGTCTATGCACAGAAAGTGCGGTAGCGGTAGCGGTAGCGGTAATGGCCATGCTGAGGGCAGCGCTAATGCTTACGGTAACGGTAACGGCATCCGTAGGGCTCACGCCCATGCCATGATAAAGGCGCATTCGAGGACGAAGGCGCCACTGTTGCTCCACTGCGAGGCGCGATGCGCCGCACGGTCATATGGAGATCACGCTCGAGCATGCATCGGCGCCGCCCGTCGCGACGCCGGCTAGTACGGAGAAGCAAGGATGATCGATGTCTACAGCTGGGCTACGCCGAACGGCCACAAGGTTCACATCATGCTCGAGGAAACCGGCCTCGAGTACCGCGTTCTTCCGATCGATATCGGCGCGGGCGATCAATTTAAGCCAGCGTTTCTCGCGATCAGCCCGAACAATAAGATTCCCGCGATCGTCGATCCGGACGGTCCGGGCGGTGCCCCTATCTCGCTGTTCGAATCGGGCGCCATTCTGATTTATCTGGCCGAAAAAACGGGCAAGTTATTGCCCGGCGATCCGGCCGGCCGCTATGCGGCGTTGCAGTGGCTGATGTTCCAAATGGGCGGCCTGGGGCCGATGCTTGGGCAGACGCATCACTTCCGCATCTATGCGCCGCAGCAGATCGAATACGCGGTGAACCGCTATACGAACGAAGCGAAGCGCTTGTACGGCGTCATGGATAAACAGCTCGGCCAATCGGCGTACCTCGCGGGCAACGACTATACGATCGCCGATATTGCCGCGTTCCCGTGGACGCGCTCATGGCAAAACCAGGGCGTCGACTTGGCCGATTTCCCGAACGTCAAGCGATGGCACGAGGTGATTGCGGCACGGCCGGCGGTGCAACGTGGCGTCGAGGTGCTCGCTCAAGCGCGGCGCGCGCTCACCGACGACAAAGCCAGGGATATTCTGTTTGGATCGACGCAGTACGCGAAGCATTGAACCGCCATGGCGCCGACGACATAACAAGCCCCCGCGTTTAAGCTGTCGGAGGTCAGTCGGAACACGCCCCTCTATTTTTCCCACCGCTCGAAGGGGGCATCTCCAGGCGCCAATGGAGGCATTCGTGCTCTGGGAACGCGCGCTAGCCGCTGATACGCCTTGCCGTATCGCTCATAGGCATTAACAATGAAAGCATACTTCCCGTATAGGCCCCCCATGGTTTTCGGATCGTCAACCTGCCATTTGGCATGATCTATTCGCTCAAGAAGCCGGATCAATCGCTGGCGGTACGCGGCTAAGAGTTCGGCTTGCCGAGCGAGCCTCACGTCTCGAAGGTTCTGCCACTCACGCCCGCGCTCCGTGAGAAATCCGCCCACCCCCGAGATGTCCGCCTGCCCCGGTAGATGGAGCCGACTTTCATCGTGCAGCTCGGCGGTCATGTTCGTATAAAAGGTGCGAATATCTTTGTCGAGTTTGCGGGCAAGCGCCGCGCTGGCCTGCTCATAACTAGGAAGCGTGTTGGCGTCGACCGCTTTGTCTTTCCAGTCGTCATAACGAGTCGGCCTTGCTCTGTTGGCTGCTTCGTAACTAGGAGGGTGGGTCGGCAATCTACGGGCCGCCAATCCCTCCTCATAACTCAGGGGGCGACTTGCGGCGAGTTTCTTCAGTGCCGCCGCCTCTGTCTGCTCATAACTGGCAAAGCGCGATCGGGTACTCACCTGATGTCGTGAGGACCGGCGTCGCGACAACCAACTGAATAGTCCGGGCATAGCTGAATTCGGTTCGGCTTGCAAACAATGAGCCTGATCGCGGGACTAGCCCTGAGCATAGAGGCAAGCGTTACCGCTAGTCACGATAAGTCAGATAGGAACAAGCCAAAAACGAAGCGGCGGACCATATGGTGGGACGTCGTTCGCGGATGCGCACGCAGCGCGGCAGCGTCGGCGATCGAGCCGACCCGGAGACTCATGGGCGGACGCGCCCGGCGTGATTTCGATGCGGCCGCTGCGCCCTACCGGGCTACTGCAGCGATTCCTTCGGTACGCAGACACTCGGCACCGCCATCACGTCGATCCCTTCATCGACGAGGGCGCGAGCATCCTCGGGCGTCGTCACGCCCCGAATACTGCGGGCGGGCGCTTCGTTGTAGTGCATGCGGCGCGCTTCTTCCGCGAAACGATCACCGACGTTTTCGGCTTTGCCGACGACCTCGCGCAGCATGCGCAGCGCCGTGGCCTCGAACTCCCGCGCACGTTCCGTGACGCCCGCGCGATCGGCCGCCGGCTGCCGCCCGCCCTCTCCCGCGCTTTGCCCTTCGCGCGGCTGCGCGCTGTCCTGCCGCGTCTTCGTCGCTCCCGACAAATTCAGGCGCGGCGCGGACGGCATACGGCTGACCTCAGTCGCCGCGCAGATCGGACATTCGATCAATTTGCGCGACTGCTGAGATTCGAAATCATCGGCGGAGGCGAACCAGCCTTCGAACCGGTGACCGTGGGGACATTGCAGATCGAGAACCTTCATGGCGAATCGGGAACGGATGTGCGCGTAAGTGTAGCGCAAATAGATAGAACGATCGTTCGCCTCATATTGCGATACTACGCGCCTGTCGCGGGCGCTGCAGCGCCGGGAGTCGGCGGAAGCGGCGGCTCTCGGCGGTCGGGCTGCCAGGCGCCCGTGAGCACCTTCTCGAGCCAGAAGTGTCCGATGATCGTCTTCACGTCCGTGATTTCGCCCGCCCGAATCCATTCGCCCACCTGGGCCACATCAGCCGTAAAGATTTCGAGAAACTCGCCGTCGTCCAGCTTGCGCTCGCCCTCGGTCAAGCCGCGGGCCAGGAAAATATCGATGAATTCGGTCGAATACGAAATGATCGGGTGAATGCGCGCGAGAAACGTGTATTCCCGGGCCGAGTATCCCGTTTCTTCGCGCAGTTCGCGTTCGGCGCATGCGAGCGAACCTTCGTTGGGATCGAGCTTGCCCGCCGGAAACTCGGTCATCACCGTACAGATCGGATAGCGATACTGCCGCTCGAGCACCACGCGGCCGTCGTCGAGCAGCGGAATGACCATGACGGCGCCCGAATGCAGGACGTACTCGCGCGTCGTCTGCTTGCCGTCGGGCAGGCGCACCGTGTCGCGTTTGATTTTGAGAAAACCGCCGTCGTAGACGGACTCGCCGTCGATACGGGTCTCGGTCAACGACGCGTGATGATGCGGATGATTCGGGTCGGACGGGTGAGCCATCGCACTTTCTCCAAGGGAGCAGCCGACGGCCGACGGGCCGTCAGCGACGTTTGACGAGATATTGAAACGTGAAGCCGGGAAACGCGAACACGAGAAACAAACAGAACGTGATCGCGTAAAACTGCCAGCCTTGATCGAAACGGTTGCCGGCGCGCGCTTCGAGGTAGAACCCGATCGCGCCGACTGCGAAGTACAGCACGATCAGTTCCACGATGCGAAGCCACGCGCTCTTCTTCGCCGCGCCCAACGGCGCCACGGCGAACAGCCGCTGGTTGAGGAACGGCACGTTGGCGCCGACGAGCGCCAACAACACGATGAACCAGCCGGCGACCGACATCAGAGCGCGACGGGCAGCGTATGCGTGACGGCGTTCAGGCAGAGTGTCATGAGCGGGCCCGGCAGGATACCGAGCGCCACCACGGCCACGCCGTTCAGCACGAGCAGCCAACGGCCCGATGCATCGCTCGCGATCGGCGACGTATCCACCGGCGCGTCGAAGTACATGAGCTTGACGATACGCAGATAGTAGAACGCACCGAACAGCGACGTGATCACGGCCAGCACGGCCAGCCAGGTGAGGCCGGCGTTGACCGCCGCGTTGAGCACGGCGAGCTTCGCGTAGAAGCCGACCGTCGGCGGAATGCCGGCCAGCGAAAACATCATCGCCATCATGACGAACGCGAACACGGGGCTGCGCTTGTTCAATCCCTTGAAGTCGTCGAGCGTGTCGGCTTCGAAATCGCGGCGCGCGAGCAGCATGACGATACCGAACGAGCCGAGCGTCGTCAGCAGGTAGATGATGCTGTAGAACATCGCCGAGCTATAGGCGCCGGCCATGCCCTCGGCCTTGCCGTCCACCACACCCGACAGCAAGCCGACCAGCACGAAACCCATGTTCGAAATGGCCGAGTACGCGAGCATGCGCTTGACGTTGCGCTGCACGATACCCGTGATGTTGCCGACGATCAGCGAGAGCGCGGCCATGATGATCAACATTTGCTGCCAATCGCCGGCGAGCGGCAGCATGCCCATGACCAAGAGACGCAGGCCCCATGCGAATGCCGCAACCTTCGGACCGCCGCCCACGAGCAGCGTCATGGCCGTCGGTGCGCCGTGATAGACGTCGGGCACCCACATATGGAACGGCACAGCGCCCATCTTGAACGCCACGCCGGCGACGACGAAGATGACGCCGAACAGCAGCACCACGTTATTGATCCGGCCCGACGCGATGGCCTTGAGCACTTCCGTCAAGTCGAGCGAGCCCGTCGCGCCGTAAAGCATCGACATGCCGTAGAGCAGGAAGCCCGAAGCGAGCGCGCCGAGCACGTAGTACTTCATCGCCGCTTCGTTCGACTGCGAGGCATCGCGACGCAGCGCAATGGCCGCATAGAGCGACAGCGACATCAACTCAAGCCCCAAATACAGCGTGAGGAAGTTGCTGCCCGAAATCATGACGAGCTGGCCGAGCAGCGCGAACATGCCGAGCAGGAAGTAATCCCCGCGGTACAGGTTGCGCTCTTCGAGGTACCTGCGCGAATACACCATCGTCACCGCGTAGCCGAGCGACACGACGGCCTTCATCGCACTCGCGAAGCCGTCGACGACGTACATATGCGAGAAGAAGTAATGCGGCGTCGGATCGAACACGAGCGTGACGAACCAGACACCCGCGACGAGCGACGACAGCACGGCGATGAGATACGTCACGCGCCGGCCCGAATCGCCGACGAACGTTTCGTTCAGCCACGCTAGGACAGCGGCCGCCATCAGCAGCCCATCGGGCAATAAGAGAGACATAGGGGCGTTTTGCATGAGCTTATCGTTCCTCCGCTCGGCGTTACTGTGACACCGGCAGCTTTGACTGCGCGACGTGGGAGAGGAGGTTTTCCACGGAGACGTGCATCACATCGGTGAAAGGCTTCGGATACAGGCCCATGAACAGCGTCAGCGCAGCCAGCACGCCGAGAATCGAGTACTCGCGGCAGTTGATGTCCTTGAGCTCCTTCACATGATCGTTCGTCACGGCGCCGAAGTACACGCGCTTGTACATCCACAGCGTGTAGGCCGCGCCGAGAATCAGCGTGAACGCCGCACCGAACGCGATCCAGAAGTTGTACTGGACGGAGGCCAGAATCACCATGAATTCGCCGACGAAACCCGAGGTACCCGGCAAGCCGCAGTTGGCCATCGAGAACAGCATCACAAGCGCGGCGAACTTCGGCATGACGTTCACGACGCCGCCGTAATCGGCGATCTGGCGCGAGTGCATGCGATCGTAGAGCACGCCGATGCAAAGGAACATCGCGCCCGAAACGAAGCCGTGCGAGATCATCTGTACGATCGCGCCTTCTACGCCGAGCTGGTTGAAGATGAAGAAGCCGAGCGTGACGAAGCCCATGTGCGCGATCGACGAATACGCGACGAGCTTCTTCATGTCGGCCTGCACCATCGCGACGAGGCCGATGTAGATGACGGCGATCAGCGACAGCGTGATGACGACCGGGGCCAGCGTGTGGCTCGCATCAGGTGCGATCGGCAGCGAGAAGCGCAAGAAACCGTACGCGCCCAGCTTGAGCATGATCGCGGCCAGCACGACGGAGCCGCCCGTCGGCGCTTCAACGTGCGCGTCGGGCAACCAAGTATGGACCGGCCACATCGGCACCTTGACCGCGAACGCAAGGAAGAACGCTATGAATAGCAGCACCTGCGGCGTCATGGCGATCTTCGCGGCTTGCCACGTGGCGAGATCGAACGTGCCCGTTTGGACGTACAGGTAGATCAGCGCGACCAGCATCAACAGCGAGCCGGCCAACGTATAGAGGAAGAACTTGAACGCCGCATAGATGCGGTTCGCCCCCCCCCACACGCCGATGATCAGATACATCGGGATCAGCGTCGCTTCGAAGAACACGTAGAACAGCAGGCCGTCGGCGGCCGAAAACACGCCGACCATGATCCCCGACAGAATCAGGAACGAGGCCATGTACTGCGACACGTGCTCGGTGATGACTTCCCAGCCGGCGATTACCACGATCACGGTGATGAGAGCCGTCAGCACGACGAACCACATCGAGATGCCGTCGACACCGAGATGGTAGGTGATGTGGAAGCGTTCGATCCAGTTCGCCTGCTCGACGAACTGCAGCGCACCGCTCGTCGAGTCGAAGCCGCTAATGAGCGGCAGCGTCACGAGCAAGCCGAGGATCGAGCCGATCAGCGCCAGCCAGCGCGCGGGCCCAGGGTTCTTGTCGGAACCGACGGCGAGAACGGCGAGACCGAAAACGATCGGCAGCCAGATCGCGGTACTAAGAATCGGAAAAGAGTGCATTAAGTGTCCCCCGCCTTATTTGCCGCCGAGCGTTACAAACAGGGTAAGGAGCCCCAGCATGCCGATAATCATGGCGAACGCGTAGTGATAGATGTAACCGGATTGCAGGAAGCGAATCACGCTGGCGAACCAGCCGATGAAACGTGCGCTGCCGTTGACGATACCGTCGATGACCACGATGTCGCCTTCCTTCCAGAGGCCGCGGCCGATAGCCACCGCACCGCGGGCGAAAACGACTTCGTTGATCTTGTCCATGTAGTACTTGTTATCGAGCAGCGTATAGATCGGGCCGAAGGCGCGACGGACGACCGCCGGCAGCTCGGGCCGCTTGAGGTACAAGAACCAAGCCGTTGCAAAACCGGCAAGCCCAAGCCACAGCGGCAGTGAAGCCACCGAGTGCAGCGCCATGGGCAGCCAGCCTTGAAATTCCTTGCCCATCTCCTCGAGCGCCGCGTGGTTCTCGCCGATGAAGACGACCTTGTCGAACGCCACGCCGTGCGAGAAGAAATCGCCGTAGATCATCGGGCCGATCGCGATCGCACCGATGATGACCGACGGGATCGCCAGCAGAACGAGCGGGACCCAAACGACCCAAGGCGTTTCATGCGGCTCGTGCGCGTGGCCATGGTCATCGTGCCCGTGATGATCGTCGTGCCCATTGCCGCCGTGCGCGGCCGATTCCGCACCGTGACCGTTGCCGAAATCCTTCGGATGACGGAAATGCTCTTCGCCGTGAAACACCATGAAGTACATGCGGAACGAATAGAGCGCCGTCACGAACACGCTGGCGACGACAGCGAAGTAGGCGAAGCCCGAGCCTGGCAGATGCGACAGGCCCACGGCGTCGATAATCGAATCCTTCGAGTAGAAGCCGGCGAAGAACGGCGTGCCGCACAACGCGAGCGTACCCATGAGCGAGGTGAACCACGTGATCGGCATGTACTTGCGCAGGCCGCCCATGTTGCGCATGTCTTGATCGTGGTGCATGCCGATGATGACCGAGCCGGCGCCGAGGAACAGCAGCGCCTTGAAGAACGCGTGAGTCATCAGGTGGAATACCGAGACCGAGTACGCCGAGGCGCCGAGCGCGACCGTCATGTAGCCGAGCTGCGAGAGCGTCGAGTACGCGACGACGCGCTTGATGTCGTTCTGCACGATGCCAAGCAAGCCCATGAACAGCGTCGTGATCGCGCCGATCACCATCATGAACGACAGCGCCGTATCGGAGAGCTCGAACAGCGGCGACATGCGCGTCACCATGAAGATACCGGCCGTCACCATCGTCGCCGCGTGAATCAGCGCCGAGATAGGCGTCGGGCCTTCCATCGAATCGGGCAGCCACACGTGCAGCGGGAACTGCGCCGATTTGCCCATCGCGCCGATAAATAAGCAAATGCAGGCCACCGTCAGCAAGCCCCAGTGCGTACCGGGCAAGGCGAGCGCGGCGAGCGCCTCGCGCTTCGCAAACACTTCGCCGTAGTTCATCGAACCGGCGTAAGCGAGGATCAGCCCGATGCCGAGCAGGAAACCGAAGTCGCCCACGCGGTTCACGAGGAACGCCTTCATGTTCGCGTAGATGGCGCTCTCACGCGTGAAGTAGAAGCCGATCAGCAGGTACGACACGAGGCCCACCGCTTCCCAGCCGAAGAACAGCTGCATGAAGTTGTTGCTCATGACGAGCATCAGCATCGAGAACGTGAACAGCGAGATGTACGAGAAGAAGCGCTCGTAGCCGTCGTCGTCCGCCATGTAGCCGATCGTGTAGATGTGCACCATCAGCGACACGAAGGTGACGACGCACATCATCATCGCCGTGAGCGAATCGACGAGGAAGCCGACTTCGAACTTGAGCGAGCCGACCTTCATCCATTCGTAGACGGTCGCGTTGTAGCTAGCGCCCTGCATGACGTCGGCGAAGACGATCGCCGAGAGGATGAAGGCAATCAGCACGCCGAGGATCGTGATCCGATGGCTGCCCTTGCGCCCTACCAGCTTCCCGCCAAGACCTGCAATCAGCGAGCCGGCGAGCGGTGCGAGCGGGACCGCCAGCAGCAGGTTTTCATTGAGTGTCGTGGACATAACCGCAGTGCCTGAATTTAACCTTTGAGCTGATCGAGATCCTCGACGTTGATCGTGTCGAGGGTACGGAACAGAGTCACGAGAATCGCGAGGCCGATGGCCGCTTCCGCCGCCGCGACCGTCAGCACGAAGAACACGAAGATCTGCCCGTGGATGTCGCCGAGGTAATGCGAGAACGCGATAAAGTTCGTGTTCACCGCGAGCAAGATCAGTTCGATCGCCATCAGGATGATGATGATGTTGCGACGATTCAGAAAAATGCCGACGACGCCGATCGCAAACAGGATCGCGCCGAGCACGAGGTAATGAGCCAGGGTCAACATGTTTTTCTCCTCGATGCTCAGCGGTTGCTGTCGACGCTGCCTGCGCCCACATTGGCGTTCGGCTCGCCTTGCGCGCCTTCTGCCATAGCGGGCATCGTCGATTTCTCGGTCGGCATCTTCACGAGACGCACGCGATCCTTCGCGCGCACCTTCACTTGGTCGGACACGCGCTGGCGCTTGCTGTCCTTGCCCTTGCGCGCTGTCAGCGCGATCGCCGCGATGATCGCAACGAGCAGCACGAGGCCCGCCACTTCGAACGCGAAGATGTAATCGGTGTAGATGAGCTTGCCGATCTGATACGTATTCGGCATCGCGCCGGCACCCGCGGCTGCCGCCTCGTGCAAGGGCGTCGTCGTCGCGCCGTAGCCGTGCCAGAGGATCAGCGCGGTCTCGACGATGATGATGGCGCCGACGATCGTGGCCATCGGCACGAAGCGCTTGAAGTCCTTGCGCAGCACGTCGATATTGATGTCGAGCATCATCACGACGAACAGGAACAACACCATCACCGCGCCGACGTACAGCAGCACGAGCAGAATCGCGAGGAATTCGGCCTCGAGCAGCATCCAGATCGCCGCCGCGTTGAAGAATGCGAGCACGAGAAAGAGCGCCGACCCGACCGGGTTGCGCGACGTGATCACCTTCAGCGCCGATACGGTCAACAGCAGCGCGAAGATATAAAACAGTACGGTCGTGAATTCCATGATTACCGGTTCATCGTTAGCCCATCGTCAGGCGTGGTGGCCGCAGACTGCGCGCCGCTTCTCGCCGCGGCGGCAAACGCCACCGCGTCACCCAACAACAAGTTGTCGAGCAAATGCAGCTGCGTCAATGCTGATCAACGATACGGCGCGTCGGCCGCCTTCGATGCCGCAATCTCGGCTTCGTAGCGATCGCCCACCGCAAGCAGCATGTCCTTCGTGAAGTACAAATCGCCGCGCTTTTCGCCGTGGTACTCGAGGATGCTCGTCTCGACGATCGAATCGACGGGACAGCTCTCCTCGCAGAATCCGCAGAAGATGCACTTGGTCAGATCGATGTCGTAGCGCGTGGTGCGGCGCGTGTTGTCCGCGCGCACTTCCGACTCGATCGTGATGGCAAGTGCCGGACACACCGCTTCGCAGAGCTTGCACGCGATGCAGCGTTCTTCGCCGTTTTCGTAGCGGCGCAGCGCGTGCAAGCCGCGAAAGCGCGGCGAAAGCGGCGTCTTTTCCTCGGGGAACTGCACCGTGAACTTGCGGCGGAACGTATAGCGGCCCGTCAGCGCAAGCCCCTTGAGGAGCTCGGTCAGGAAAAACGTCTTGAAGAAATTTTGAATAGCGGTCATTTCGCTGCGCCCTTTATTTCCAGATGTTCAGCGGCGACATGATCCAGAAGCCGACCACGACCACCCAGACGATGCACACGGGCAGAAAGACCTTCCAGCCGAGACGCATGATCTGGTCATAGCGATAGCGCGGGAACGTCGCACGGACCCAAATGAACACCGACAACAGGAAGAACACCTTCAGCACGAGCCAGAAGATGCCCGGGATGAACGACAAGAATCCGAACGGCGCGCTCCAGCCGCCGAGGAACAACGTCGCGGCCAGCGCCGAGATGACGATCATGTTGATGTACTCGGCGAGGAAGAACAGCGCAAACGCCATCCCCGAGTAATCGATCATGTGGCCGGCCACGATTTCCGACTCCCCTTCCACCACGTCGAACGGGTGGCGGTTCGTTTCGGCGATGCCCGAGATGAAGTAGACGGCGAACACGGGCAAGAGCGGCAACCAGTTCCACGAGAGGAACCCGATGCCGTGCGCCGCGAAAAAGCCGCGCTCTTGCGAGCCGACGATGTCCGAGAGGTTCAAGCTGCCCGAGGTCATCAACACCACGACGAGCGCAAAGCCCATCGACACTTCGTACGAGACCATCTGCGCCGCCGCGCGCATCGCGCCGAGGAACGCGTACTTCGAGTTCGACGCCCAACCCGCGAGAATCACGCCGTACACGCCGACCGACGAAATGGCGATCGCGTAGAGCAAGCCGGCATTGATGTCGCCGAGCACCGCCTTCGCTTGAAACGGAATCACGGCCCACACGGCAAAAGCCGGCACGACCGTCATGATCGGCGCGATCAGATAGAGCCAGCGGCTGGCGGCCGTCGGCTGAATCACTTCCTTGAGCAGCAGCTTCAGGACGTCGGCGATAGGCTGCAAGAGACCGGCGGGGCCGACGCGGTTCGGCCCGAGACGCACGTGCATCCAACCGATGAGCTTGCGTTCCCAGAGGATCAGGTACGCCACGCACAGCAGAATCGCGACGGACACGACGACGATGCGCACGAGCGCCCACACCGTGGGCCACGCCGCGCCGAGCGCCTGGGTGCCGCCTGCGTTGATCGTATCGAACAAGCTCATTTACGCCTTCTCCACCACGAGTTCACCGAACAAGCCGCCGAGCGCCGCACCAAGGTGCGTGCCCGCCGAGACGCGCACGGCCGTGTCCGCGAGCAGCGCATCGCGCGTGGCGCCGGCCGTGACGGCCAGCTCGCCTTGACGCACGCGCACCCTATCGCCTTCGCTCAATCCCAACTTGTCGAACACTGCAGCCGGCAGGCCGATCACGTTCGCCGTGCGGGCCGCCGCGGTCAAATGCAGCGACGGGGCGCGGCGCACGAGCGCGTCGGCATGATAGATCGGTACATCGGCGATGCGCTCGAGCGCGAGCGCGCCGTTCGCATTCGCATTCGCTTGCGCGTCGCGCGAAGGGGCGACCTCGGTGCGGTTGCTCAGGCGGAACGCATCGACGCCTTGCGGCAGCGCCGCGGCGCGCACGTCTTCGACCGACTCGTATTCGAAGCCCGGCAGGCCGAGCACGTTGCCGAGTACGCGCAGCACTTTCCAGCCCGGACGCGCTTCGCCGAGCGGGCGCACGATGCCGCCGAACGCTTGCAGCGTGCCTTCGGCGTTGACGAACGCGCCGGCCGTTTCGGTGAACGCCGAGATCGGCAGCAGGACGTCGGCATAGTCCAAGCCCGTCTTGAACGGCGAAAGCACGACGACCGTCTCGGCCTGGCCCAGGGCAGCAAGCGCTTGCGCCGGGTTGGCCGTATCGAATTGCGGTTCGAGATTGAGCAGCACATAGCCTTTGCGCGGCTGTTCGAACGCTTCGCGTGCGTTCAGGCCTGGCGCACCGGGCAGCGTGCCGACGAGATGCGCGCCGACCGTATTCGCCGCTTCCGTGAGAAAGCCGAGGGTGGCGCCTGTTTGCTCGGCGATCCATTGCGCGAACGCATGAATGCGCGAGAACTCGGGATGCTGCACGGCGCTGTTGCCGATCAGCACGGCGCGCTTCTCGCCGCTCGCGAGCGAGGCGGCGATTTCTTGCGCGGCGGCCGTGACCTCGGCACCCGCTGCGCCTTCAGGCAGCGCAATACCGCGCGCTTGCGCGAGCGCCGCGGCGATACCGGCCAGCGTGTCGACCCAGGCCGACGGTGCGGCAACGATCGTCTTCGCGGTCGGGATCAGCGAATTGTCCGCCGTTGCGTGCAGCAGATGCAGCTTTGCGCCGCTGCGCGCAGCCTGGCGCAGACGCGCAGCCATGAGCGGATGGTCACGGCGCAGGAACGAGCCGATGACGAATGCGGCATCGAGCGTCGACAGATCCGCGAGCGGCATGCCGAGCCACGGTGCACTGCCGTTCGCCGAAGCGAAATCCGATTGACGCAGGCGGAAATCGACGTTCGGTGTGCCGAGCGCTTGCGCCAACTGCTTGAGCAAGAACAGCTCTTCGACGGTGCTATGCGCGCTGCCGAGCATGGCGACGGCGTTCGCGCCGTGATCGGCGGCCACGCCCTTCAAGCTCTTAGCGACGTATTCGAGCGCCGTCTGCCAATCGGTTTCGATCCACTCGCCGCCCTGCTTGATCATCGGCTGCGTCAAGCGCTCGTCGCCGTTCAAGCCTTCGTACGAGAAGCGGTCCTTATCGGAGATCCAGCACTCGTTCACCGCTTCGTTCTCGAGCGGCAGAACGCGCATCACGCGGTTGTCCTTGCTCTGCACGACGAGGTTCGCGCCGACGGAATCGTGCGGACTCACCGACTTGCGGCGCGAGAGCTCCCACGTGCGGGCGCTGTAGCGGAACGGCTTGCTCGTGAGCGCGCCGACCGGGCATAGGTCGATCATATTGCCGGACAGTTCCGAATCGACAGTCTTGCCGACGAACGTCGTGATCTCCGCGTGTTCGCCGCGGCCGAGCATGCCGAGCTCCATGACGCCGGCGATCTCTTGACCGAAGCGGACGCAGCGCGTGCAGTGAATGCAGCGCGTCATCTCTTCCATCGAAATCAGCGGACCGACGTTCTTATGGAAGACGACGCGCTTTTCTTCCGTATAGCGCGAAGCCGACTTACCGTAGCCGACGGCCAAGTCTTGCAACTGGCACTCGCCGCCCTGGTCGCAAATCGGGCAATCGAGCGGGTGGTTGATCAGCAGGAATTCCATCACCGACTGCTGTGCCTTGACGGCCTTGTCGGACGTCGTGCGCACGACCATGCCGGCCGACACGGGCGTCGCGCAGGCGGGCACGGCTTTCGGCATCTTCTCGACTTCGACGAGACACATGCGGCAGTTGGCCGCGATCGAAAGCTTCTTGTGATAGCAGAAGTGAGGAATGTACGTGTCGACCTTATGCGCAGCCTGGATCACCATGCTGCCTTCGGGCACCTCGACCTTCTTCCCGTCTATTTCAAGTTCAACCATGATGGTGAATGGTCCTTAACCTATTACCGCTCAACAGAACGCCGGGCCGTCCAAGTTCTCCGCCCCGAAGGAAGTCCCCTTGGGCGATTGTCCCCCCGGGGGCCTGACGCAAAGCGACAGATCTTGGGGGCCTCTATAACTTGCTCGCCGAACCGCCCGCCGAAGGTGATTCGGCGGGCAGCCCGAATGCAGCGATGGATTCTTGCGGCGCCGTTATGCAAGCACCGCGTCAGCCGCGGCCGGAGCCCCAGCGTGGCCACCGACGAGGCAACGCTTGTGCTCCACGTGATATTCGAATTCGTCCCAATAATGCTTGAGCATGCCGCGCACCGGCATCGCAGCCGCATCGCCGAGCGCGCAAATCGTGCGGCCCATGATGTTTTCGGCGACCGAGTTCAAGAGATCGAGATCCTCCTTGCGACCTTGGCCGTTCTCGATGCGATTGACCACGCGATAGAGCCAGCCCGTGCCTTCGCGGCACGGCGTGCACTGGCCGCACGACTCTTCATAGTAGAAGTACGACAAGCGCAACAGCGAGCGCACCATGCAGCGCGTTTCGTCCATGACGATGACGGCGCCGGAACCGAGCATCGACCCCGTCTTGGCGATCGCATCGTAGTCCATGTCCGTTTGCATCATGATGTCGCCGGGCACGACGGGCGCCGACGAGCCGCCTGGAATGACGGCCTTCAGCTTCTTGCCGCCGCGCATGCCGCCGGCCAACTCCATCAGCGTCGCGAACGGCGTGCCGAGCGGGATTTCGTAGTTGCCCGGACGTTCGACGTCGCCCGACACCGAGAAGATCTTCGTGCCGCCGTTGTTCGGCTTGCCAAGCTCGAGATACGCTTGCGGCCCGATTTCCAAGAGGAACGGCACCGCGGCGAACGTCTCGGTGTTGTTGATCGTCGTGGGCTTGCCATAGACGCCGAAGCTCGCCGGGAACGGCGGCTTGAAGCGCGGCTGGCCCTTCTTGCCTTCGAGCGATTCGAGCAGCGCGGTTTCTTCGCCGCAAATATAGGCGCCGTAGCCGTGATGCGCGTGAAGCTCGAACGAGAAGCCGGAGCCGAGGATGTTATCGCCAAGCAAACCTGCGCGGCGAGCCTCGTCGAGTGCCGCTTCGAAGCGCTTGTAGACGTCGAAGATCTCGCCGTGGATGTAGTTGTAGCCGACCGTGATGCCCATCGCATAGGCGCCGATCGCCATCCCTTCGATCAGGGAATGCGGGTTCCAGCGCAGGATGTCGCGGTCCTTGAACGTGCCCGGCTCGCCTTCGTCCGAGTTGCAGACCAGATATTTCTGTCCCGGGAATTGACGCGGCATGAAGCTCCACTTCAAGCCTGTCGGGAAGCCTGCGCCGCCACGGCCGCGCAGGCCCGAGGCCTTGACGTCGGCGATGACTTGCTCGGGCGGAATCTTCTCTTCGAGGATACGGCGCAGCTGCTTGTAGCCGCCGCGCGCGACGTAATCGTCGAGATGCCAGTTCTCGCCGTTAAGACCGGCAAGGATCAGCGGTTTGATGTGACGATCGTGCAAAGACGTCATTTCGAAAGCTCCTCGAGCAAAGCGTCGATCTTCTCGCGGCTCATGAAGCTGCACATGCGGTGATTGTTCACGAGCAGCACCGGTGCGTCGCCGCACGAGCCGAAGCATTCGCCTTCTTTGAGCGTGAACTTGCCGTCGGGCGTCGTTTCGCCGAAGTCGATGCCGAGCTTCTGTTTCAGATATTCCGCCGCGGCCTCGGCGCCGCCATCGGGGCCGAGTTGACACGGCAAGTTCGTGCAGAGCGTGATCTTGTGCTTGCCGACGGGCGAGGTCTCGTACATCGTGTAGAAGGTCGCCACTTCCTGCACCGCAACGGCCGGCATGCCAAGGTAGTCGGCCACGAACTGCATCAGTTCGGGCGACAGCCAGCCGTGCTCTTCCTGAGCGACGGCCAACGCCGACATCACGGCGGACTGCTTCTGATCGGCGGGATATTTCGCCACCGCGCGATCGATTTCTTTCAGGCCTTCAGCTGAGATCATTTTCAGACACGACTCTTTCAATTCCAACCGAACGAAAACCCGCCGCCTCGTTCGTTGCGGCAGACCCGGCGCGCCGGTAGCAACGGGGCTTGGAGTTGCCCCTCGTTGCCGCCCGTACGCCGTGCGGCGCTTACCTGTCGACTTCGCCGAACACGATGTCCTGCGTACCGATGATGGTGACGGCGTCCGCGATCATGTGGCCGCGCGCCATTTCGTCGAGCGCGGACAGATGCGCGTAGCCGGGTGCGCGGATCTTGAGGCGATACGGCTTGTTCGCGCCGTCCGACACCAGATAGATGCCGAATTCGCCCTTCGGGTGCTCGACTGCCGCGTACGCCTCGCCTTCCGGCACGTGAAATCCTTCCGTGAAGAGCTTGAAGTGGTGAATCAACTCTTCCATGTTCGACTTCATGCTCACGCGCGAGGGCGGTGCGACCTTGTGGTTGTCGATCATCACCGGGCCCGGATTCTTGCGCAGCCACTCGATACATTGCTTGACGATGCGGGTGGACTGGCGCATTTCCTCGACGCGTACGAGATAACGGTCATAGCAATCGCCATTCACGCCGATGGGAATGTCAAAATCGAGCTGATCGTACACCTCGTACGGCTGCTTCCTGCGCAAATCCCACTCCACGCCCGACCCGCGCAGCATCGGCCCCGTCATGCCGAGCTGCAGCGCGCGCTCGGGGGTCACGACGCCGATACCCACCAGGCGCTGTTTCCAAATACGGTTGTCCGTCAGCAGCGTTTCGTACTCGTCGACGCAGCCGGGAAAGCGCGTGAAGAAATCGTCGATGAAGTCGAGCAGCGAGCCTTGCCGCGCCTCGTTCATTCTCGCCAGCGCCTTCGCATTGCGGATTTTCGACGCCTTGTACTGCGGCATCGCGTCGGGCAGGTCGCGATAGACGCCGCCCGGGCGGTAGTAGGCCGCGTGCATGCGCGCACCGGACACCGCCTCGTAGACGTCCATCAGATCCTCGCGCTCGCGGAACGCGTAGAGGAACACGGCCATCGCGCCGACGTCGAGCGCGTGTGCGCCGATCCACATGAGGTGATTCAGGCAGCGCGTGATTTCGTCGAAGAGCACGCGGATGTACTTCGCGCGAATCGGCACGTCGAGGCCGAGCAGCTTTTCGATCGCGAGGACGTAGCCGTGCTCGTTGACCATCATCGACACATAGTCGAGACGGTCCATGTACGGCACGGATTGGATGTAGGTCTTGCTCTCGGCGAGCTTTTCCGTCGCGCGGTGCAGCAGGCCGATATGCGGATCCGCGCGCTGAATCACTTCGCCGTCGAGCTCGAGCACGAGGCGCAGCACGCCGTGCGCTGCAGGGTGCTGCGGGCCAAAGTTGAGCGTGTAGTTCTTGATCTCTGCCATGGCGACCTCTTAGTGTTTCAGACCGCCGTAGCGATCCTCGCGAATCACGCGCGGCGTGATTTCGCGCGGCTCGATCGTCACCGGCTGGTAGACGACACGCTTCTCTTGCGGGTCGTAGCGCATTTCGACGAAACCCGAAACCGGGAAGTCCTTGCGGAACGGATGGCCGATGAAGCCGTAATCGGTCAGGATGCGGCGCAGGTCCGGGTGGCCGTCGAATACGATGCCATATAGGTCGAACGCTTCGCGCTCGTACCAGTTGGCCGAATTCCAGACTTCGACGACGGACGGCACGAGCGGCATGTCGTCGTCGGGCGCGAACACACGCACGCGCAGACGCCAATTGTTCGACACCGAGAGCAAATGCAACACGGCGGCAAAACGCGGGCCGTCATAGGCACCCTCGCCGTAGGTTTGATAGTCGACGCCGCAAAGGTCCATCAGTTGTTCGAAGCCGAACATGCGGTCATCGCGCAGCCGCGTAGCGACGTCGAGATAGTCGGCCGCTTTCACGACGATCGTCAGTTCGCCGATCGATTCGGTGATGCTCGTCAGGCGGCCGCCAAAGGCCGCCTCGAGGTTCGCTTTGAGAGTCTCGAGTTTGCTTGCCATATCGTGGGAAAAGCCTGCGCTTATTGACGGGCGATTGTGTTGGTGCGGCGAATCTTCGCCTGCAACTGGATCACGCCGTAGACCAGCGCTTCCGCCGTCGGCGGGCAGCCGGGCACGTAGACGTCGACCGGTACGATGCGATCGCAACCGCGCACAACCGAGTACGAGTAGTGGTAATAGCCGCCGCCGTTCGCGCACGAACCCATGGAGATCACCCAGCGCGGCTCGGCCATTTGGTCGTACACATTGCGCAGCGCGGGCGCCATCTTGTTGCACAGCGTGCCGGCCACGATAATGACGTCGGATTGGCGCGGGCTCGGACGGAACACGACCCCGAACCGGTCCAGGTCGTAACGGGCCGCGCCCGCATGCATCATCTCGACGGCGCAGCAGGCGAGGCCGAACGTCATCGGCCACAGCGAACCGGTGCGCGTCCAGTTGATCAGCTTGTCAGCCGTCGTGGTGACAAACCCTTCTTTCAAGACCCCTTCGATACTCATTTGCTTTGCACTCCAGACGGGACAGCGAGCTTCGCACCGCCCGCGAGAAACCGGCGATTAACCCATCATTCCCATTCGAGCCCGCCCTTGCGCCAGATATAGGCGAAGCCGAGCAGCAGTTCGAGCAAGAAAATCATCATCGCCATAAACCCGCCCCAGCCGATATCGCGCAGCGCAACGCCCCACGGAAACAGGAACGCGGTCTCGATATCGAAGATGATGAACAGGATGGCGACGAGGTAGTACCGCACGTCGAACTTCATGCGCGCGTCTTCGAACGCTTCGAAGCCGCACTCGTACGGCGAATTCTTTTGATTGTCGGGGCGACTGGGGGCGAGGACCTTGCCGATGCCGACAAGTGCAATGCCTAAACCGGCGCCCACAAGGAGGAAGAGCAATACGGGGAAGTAGGCTGCGAGGTTCAAGACTATCCTCTTTCGGTTGGTTCTGAGTACTGCAGGGATCGGCGAGGATCGATCGCCCCCCCCCTACAGAAAATCACTTCGTCCTACTCGTCTTTGCAAGGTACACTGCATGCAAGACGTAAGCATGACCCCAGAAGTGACAATGCCAGCCGAAGCGAAGCAAGCGGCTGGCATTGGATAACTTTGGTGCCGACGGCGAGACTCGAACTCGCACAGCTTTCGCCACTACCCCCTCAAGATAGCGTGTCTACCAATTTCACCACGTCGGCACTGTCTGCAATCGGGGACGCAACGACTTCTTGCAACTTCTTGGAACCCGCGAATCGCTTCAAGACTTAAATTCTAACGTGTTCCGTAGAATTGTTCAACGCACAAACGCAACTTTGTGCGGACTCCGCTATTTGGGCACAGCGTTGCTCGAAGGCGCGGGAGCCGCTGCCGCGCTCGATGCGGACGCAGCCGAAGCCACCACCGCCGGCGCCGTCGCGGCACCCAGCACACCCGCCGACGGCTTGGACTTATACGAACCGAGATAGGTTAGCGTCAAGGTCGCCGCGAAGAAGATCGCAGCCAGAACCGCGGTCGTGCGCGAGAGGAAATTCGCGGAACCGGTCGCACCGAACAGGCTGCCCGACGCTCCGCTACCGAACGCCGCACCCATGTCGGCGCCCTTGCCGTGCTGCAATAGCACGAGGCCAATGATGCCGAGTGCCGACAACAGCTGCACGACGATAATCAACGTTTTGAAAAACAGCATCTGACTCACCTGATTTAAGTTTGAGCATCCGGCTCGATAGGGCCGGACACCCTTCGCACTTGCGCTCGACGATCAGCTCGCTTGGCTTGCCGCCTTCGCTGCCGCGCAAATCGCGAGAAAATCCGCACTCTTTAGCGACGCGCCGCCGATCAGGCCGCCGTCGATATCCGCCTGGCTGAACAGCGTCAGCGCATTCTCCGGTTTGACACTCCCGCCGTACAACAACGCAACGCCCGCGAGCGCCGCGTCTTTGGCCACGAGACGCCCGCGCAAGAACGCATGCGTCTCTTGCGCTTGCTCTGCCGTGGCGCTGCGGCCGGTACCGATCGCCCAGACGGGCTCATAAGCCACGACGATGCGCGTCGCTTCCTCGACCGACAGCAGATCCAGGACCGCATCGAGTTGACCGCCCACGACCGCCTCGGTCGTGCCCGCCTCGCGCTCGGCCAGCGTTTCGCCGATACAGACGATTGGCGTGAGGCCAGCCTCGAGCGCGCGGCGCGCTTTCGCGGCGACGTGCTCCGAGCTTTCCGCGTGGTACGCACGGCGTTCGGAATGGCCGACGATCGCAAGCGTCGCGCCGAACTCGAGCGCCATCTCGGCAGCGACTTCACCGGTGTAGGCACCCTGCGTACAGGGCGACACGTCTTGCACACCCCATGCGAGCGGCGTGCCCGCGAGGTGTGCCTGCACTTGCGCGAGATAGGGCGTGGGCACGCATAGGCCGATATGCACCGCTTCGGCCATCGCGCCCGCCCCCTCGACAACCGCTTGGAGCAGCGCCGCGTTATCCGCCAGCCGCCCATGCATCTTCCAGTTGCCGACGACCCATTTCACTCGCTGTTTCGACATGTCTTGCCCGTGTGTGTGATGTCCCGCTGCCCATCCGCCGGCGCTCAGTGTCACGCTCAGTGTCACGCTCAGTGCGACGCTTGTAGCCACGTTAGTGTCACGACTACACGCGACGGCGCACGCAAAACACTCGATTTTACTGTGCTTGAGCGGACCCGGTCAAACCGCGAGCGGCCGACGGCGCGCGCCGGCGCTTTTTTTACCGCGCGCCGCGCCCGGCGCCGATCATTCCGGCTCCGCGCTCCAATCCAAGACAATCTTGCCGATGTGCTCGCCGCTTTCCATCAGCGCATGGGCGTCCTTGGCCTCGCGCGCGGGCAGCACGCGATAGACGATCGGCTTGATCCGGCCCGCATCGATGAGCGGCCACACGCGCGCCTTCAGTTGCGCGGCGATCCTAGCCTTGAATTCGACCGGGCGCGGGCGCAGCGTCGAACCCGTCACGGTCAGACGCCGGCGCAGCACCTCGTTCAGGTTCACCTCCGCCTTCGCGCCGCCCAGCAACGCGATGATCACGAGGCGGCCGCCGTCGGCAAGCGCGGACAGCTCGCGCGGCACATAGCCGCCCGCCACCATGTCGAGGATCACATCGACGCCGCGGTCGTTCGTCAGCGATTTGATGACTTCGACGAAATCCTCGGATTTATAGTTGATCGCGCGCTCGGCGCCCAGCGCTTCGCACGCCTTGCACTTCTCGCCCGAGCCGGCCGTCGCAAACACGCGAAACCCGAGCGCGTGCGCGATTTGGATCGCTGTCACCCCGATCCCGCTGGAACCGCCCTGCACGAGCAGGGTCTCGTTCCCACCGCCTTCGCCGGCGCCCAACTGCGCGCGATCGAACACGTTGCTCCATACCGTGAAGAACGTCTCCGGCAGCGACGCCGCCTCGACGTCGCTTAAGCCCGCCGGCACCGGCAAGCACTGCGCGAGCGGTACCGCCGCGTACTGCGCGTAGCCGCCGCCCGCGACGAGCGCGCACACGCGATCGCCAACCTGGAGCCCGAATGGATTGTGCTTCTCGTCAAAGGTGCCACCCACGATTTCACCGGCAATCTCGAGCCCCGGCAAATCGGAGACACCCGGCGGCGGCGCATAGGCCCCCTTGCGCTGAAACACATCGGGACGATTCACGCCGGACGCCGACACCTTGACGAGCACTTCACCCTGGCCGGGGACCGGCTTTGGCCGCTCGGCAAGGGCGAGCACTTCAGGCCCGCCGAACTCGGTAATTTCGATCGCTTTCACGTCACCTCCGAGGCAGTCGTACAGGAAACGGCATCAACAGGCCCTATTC
Source organism: uncultured Burkholderiaceae bacterium (assembly GCA_966212065.1). Taxonomy (GTDB): domain Bacteria; phylum Pseudomonadota; class Gammaproteobacteria; order Burkholderiales; family Burkholderiaceae; genus Trinickia. Next base: position 27,159 of record CBIHOQ010000038.1, on the reverse strand, counting down.
TGATAAAAAAACGGCCGGCGCGCTGGGAAAGCGGCCGGCCGTTCCAGGGCTGCGTTCGCGCTACGCTGGTGACAACCTTGCGAGCGGGCGCCTGGATGTGGCGACGCGTTACTGCTGCGGCGCCGAATCGGACGGCGCGGACGGCGCGGACGGTGCGACGCCCGAGGCGGCTTCGTTCAGCAGCGCCTTCGACGACAGACGCACACGGCCCTTTTCATCCGTTTGGATGACCTTGACCTTCACTTGCTGGCCTTCGGACAGGTAGTCCTTGATGTCCTTGATGCGCTCGTTGGCGATCTCGGAGATATGCAGCAAACCGTCCTTGCCCGGCAAGATGTTCACGATTGCGCCGAACTCGAGCAGCTTGAGCACGGTGCCCTCGTACACTTGTCCCACTTCGATCTCGGCCGTGATGGCCTCGATGCGACGCTTGGCCTCGGCCATCCCTTCGCTGCTCGTGCTCGCGATCGTCACGAGACCGTCGTCGGAGAGGTCGATCGTCGTGCCCGTTTCTTCCGTCAGCGCGCGGATCACCGAGCCGCCCTTGCCGATCACGTCGCGAATCTTTTCCGGGTTGATCTTGATCGTGATCATGCGCGGGGCGAACTCGGACAGCTCCGTGTTCGCGCCGGACACAGCATCCTTCATCTTGCCGAGGATGTGCATGCGGCCTTCCTTGGCCTGCGCGAGCGCGACCTGCATGATTTCCTTCGTGATCCCTTGGATCTTGATGTCCATCTGCAGTGCGGTGATGCCATCGGCCGTGCCTGCCACCTTGAAGTCCATGTCGCCGAGATGATCCTCGTCGCCCAGAATGTCCGTCAGCACGGCGAACTTGTTGCCTTCGAGAATGAGACCCATCGCGATGCCCGCGACGTGCGCCTTCATCGGCACGCCGGCATCCATCAGCGCAAGACAACCGCCGCAGACCGACGCCATCGACGACGAGCCGTTCGATTCGGTGATTTCCGATACGACTCGGATCGAGTAGCCGAACTCTTCGGGGCTCGGCAGGCAGGCGAGGAGCGCTCGCTTGGCCAGACGCCCGTGGCCGATTTCGCGGCGCTTGGGCGTGCCGACCCGGCCCGTCTCACCCGTCGCGAACGGCGGCATGTTGTAGTGAAGCATGAAGCGCTCGCGATATTCGCCTTCGAGCGCGTCGATGATCTGCTCGTCGCCCCGCGTGCCGAGCGTGGCAACGACGAGCGCCTGCGTTTCGCCGCGCGTGAACAACGCCGAGCCGTGCGTGCGCGGCAGCACGCCCGTGCGGATCTCGATCGGACGAACCGTGCGCGTATCGCGGCCGTCGATGCGGGGCTCGCCGTTCAGAATCTGGCTGCGGACGATCTTCGCTTCGATGTCGAACAGGATGTTGCCGACCGTCGTCTTATCGACGGGCATCTGGCCCGCGGCGAGCGCCTGTTCGTCGAGCTTGGCGGTCGTTGCCGCGTAGACTTCCTTCAGTTTCGCCGAGCGTTGCTGCTTGTTACGCATCTGATACGCGGCGGCGAGTTCGCCCTGCGCGCTCTCGGTCACGCGCGCGATCAGGGGTTCATCCTTCGGCGCGCTCTGCCAATCCCATTCGGGCTTGCCGCCTTCGCGCACGAGTTCGTGAATCGCGTCGATCGCCGTTTGCATCTGCTCGTGGCCGAACACGACCGCGCCCAGCATCACGTCTTCGGGCAACTGATCGGCTTCCGATTCGACCATCAGCACGGCACGCTCGGTACCGGCGACGACGAGATCCAAGCTCGACGTCTTCAGTTGCTCGCGCGTCGGGTTCAGCACGTACTCGTTGTTGATGTACGCGACGCGGGCGGCACCGACCGGGCCGTTGAACGGCAGGCCCGAGATGGCGAGCGCAGCCGATGCGCCGATCAGCGCGGGGATGTCGGCCGGCACATCAGGGTTGATCGACAGCACGTGGATGACGACTTGGACTTCGTTGTAGAAGCCTTCGGGAAACAGCGGACGCAGCGGGCGGTCGATCAGGCGCGACGTGAGCGTTTCATGCTCGGACGGACGGCCCTCGCGACGGAAAAAGCCACCCGGGATCTTGCCGGCCGAATAGGTCTTTTCGATGTAGTCGACGGTCAGCGGGAAAAAGTCTTGTCCCGGCTTGGCCGTCTTCGCGCCGACGACGGTCGCGAGAATAACGGTGTCTTCCACGTCGACGATGACAGCGCCCGATGCCTGGCGCGCGACTTCGCCGGTTTCGAGGCGAACGTTATGTTGGCCCCATTTGAATTCTTTGACGACTTTATTGAATATGGACATGGTCACTCCTTCTCTTTTCATGTATCTGGATTCGCCGCCGCGATGCGCGGGGCATCGCCTGGCGGCGCCGACAGCCGGCGCACCTACGGGAAGAGGAGTGTTATGCCATTCCAGCGCTGCGCTCAGCGATCGCGGCCCGCTCGCCGCGCTGGAATGACACAAAGCTCTACCCGCCTTGCCGACTGCTTTGAAACGGCCCGAGGCGCACGACCGATACCGATACGCCCCGGTTCGACGTCAAAGACACGCACGGTGCGATGCCGTTCATACCGCTTCCGTGCGGACTGCAGTCGCGACCGAAGCGCAAAGTGCAACCTGCGATCACGCTCTGCGTGGGACGGCACCGAGCACTGAACCGCCCACTGCCGTCGATGAAAAACAAAATGCCTGTATCAGCGCACTGACACAGGCATCTGGCATGAAGCGAAGGCGGCCGGTTACTTGCGCAGACCCAGCTTTTCGATCAGCGAACGGTAACGGTCGGCATCCTTGCCCTTCAGGTAGTCGAGCAGCTTACGACGACGGCTCACCATGCGCAGCAGGCCGCGGCGGCTGTGGTGATCCTTCGTGTGTGCCTTGAAGTGCAGGGTCAGTTCGTTGATGCGCGTCGTGAGCAGTGCGACTTGGACCTCGGGCGAGCCCGTGTCGTTCGTGCCGCGTGCAAATTGCGCGACGATATCGGACTTTTCGGACTTCTTGGTTTCAGCAACAGACATTTGATTTCCTTTAAAACAAACAAGCGGTCACGGAAGAAAGGCCGTGCCGTGGGTTACAACGAAGCGCGCATTGTAGCACAACCAGCAATGGCGGCGGACCCGTCCGCTACGGCTGTCCGGCGGGCCGCCGCTACAACGGCGACGGTCGCTACAACCACTACCACCGCTACGGCCGCTTCATACGGCATTCGCTCGCCGTCTCCGTTTTCTCGGGCGGCAGCGCCAGCACCGTGCGGAAGCCGTAGCCCGAGCCTTCGTTGTCGAATCGCACGCCGGGCGCGCCCGCCTTCTCCATTTCGATCACATAAAGGGGCTGGATCAACTGGTGGTCGCCGGCGCGCATCCATGCCCGCGCGAAACCGTTGTCGTATTTCATGCCCGCCAGCGCTTTCGCCACGGTTGCGGCGTCGGTGCCGTGCGCGCGCGTGACGGCATCGGCCAGCATTTCGATCATGACGTCGATGCGCAGCAGCGCGTAATCGTCGTGCGCAGCCGGAAAGCGTGCGCGAAACGCCGCGTAATAGGCATCCGAGCCCGAAGCGTCCGCGTTGGGCAAGCGCTGCGCCGGCGCGGCGGCCGTACCCGCGTTCGGATGCCAGTCGGCGACGGCCACCACGCGGCCTACGCCCGCCTCGCCGATTGCGGCCGGCGCATCGAGGCTGTTGCCGTAGAACGTATAGAACTTGCCGCCGAAGCCTTGTTCGCGGGCAGCCTTGACGAGCAGCGCCAGATCGTTGCCCCAGTTGCCCGTGACGACCGCGTCGGCGCCGCTCGCGCGCAGCTTGGCGATGTAAGGCGTGAAGTCCTTCACGCGCCCGATCGGGTGAAATTCGTCGCCGACGATCGCGACGTCGGGCCGCCTGGCGGCAAGCGCCGAGCGCGCAAGCGTGCTGACGTCGTGGCCGAAGCTATAGTCTTGGTTCAACAGATAGACTCGCTTGATCGCTTGGTCGCGCGCGATCACGTCGGCCAGCGCATTCATCCGCATGCCGGCATGCGCGTCGAAACGGAAATGCCAAAAGCTGCACGATGCGCCCGTCAGTGCGGGATCGTCGGCCGAATAGTTCAGGAACAGTTCGCGGTTCTCCGGTTCCCGCGCATTGTGCTTATCGATGGCGGCGACGAGCGCAGCAGCCACGGCCGAACTATTGCCCTGCAGCACGAAGGGAATATGCCGATCGGCGGCCGCGCGCAACTGAACGAGGGCCTGCTCGACGCTGCCTTGGCTGTCCAGCACCACGAGTTCGAGCGGATGCGCGCCGTCTGGCAGTTTTACGCCGCCGCGCGCGTTGACGCGCTCGACCGCAAACCGGACGTTACGCTCGACGGCTGCGCCGGCGTCGGCAAACGGCCCCGACACTCCCTCGATCAGCGCGAGTCGGATCGGCGCGGGCGCGCTCGGCTCCCCCGCCTGGGCCGATCCGGCCATCGGGCCCGCGATCGAGCATATTGCGCATGCGATCGCCGCCCACTTCATCCACTTTCCCGCCATCGTTCATTCCTCTCGCTTTTCAAATGCGCCGGCATCATAGGCCGCGAGGGGCCACGTTCGCAAGCGCCCAAGGCACTGCCGAAAACAACCGACGCGGCCGATGCAATAGCCGATGCGTCGTGCCGCGCCCGCCAGAACTCGCAAACTTTCCCGACGCCCCCTGTCCAAGTTAAGAGGGCCGTGATAAAACGCCGCTCGTGGGAGTCATCGGAGGAATTCATGTTCAAGCGTCTTTCCGTCGCGCTCGCGTGCGCCGCCGCGCTCGCGGGCTGCGCACAACCGTGGCAGGGCTTCGCGGCCGGCGAGGATCAATCGGCGCTCGTCGCGCGCCTCGGGCCCCCACGCGAAATCTACGATCTGCCTAGCGGCGGCAAGCGGCTCATGTGGCCGACGCAGCCGATGGGCGAATTCACTACGGCAGCTGATGTGGACGCCTCGGGCAAGATCGTCTCGGTGCGGCAGGTGCTCCAGACGAGCGAGTTCTATAAGGCTCAGATCGGCACGTGGACCAAACAGGACGTGCTGCTTCACTTCGGCCGGCCGGTTGAGACGTCGTACTTTCCGCTGATGAAGCGCGAGGTCTGGAGCTACCGCTATCTAGAAGCCAACGTCTGGTACGAGATGTACAACTTCTACTTCGACCCGCAGGGAATCTTGCGGCTGACGCAGAAAACGCCGGACCCGCTGCACGAACCCGAGCGTCACCGAATGTTCTAATGCGGCGGTCGCCCGCAAACCGCACCGTCGCCGCCGCCGGCCACGCACACGGGGCTGACCGCACCGAGTAGCCGGTAGCGGGTATGAACGCTACAGCGAGGTCACTATGAAATTCGGTTCTGCTGAATGGTGGAAAGACCGTATGTTGTTACTCGTTGTTTCCTTGATACTGGCGTCGATGGCATGGGCCTTTGGGCACGCCGCGGGAGAGTGGAGCTCGTTGATTTTGGGCGTCGTCGCGTTCGTCGCGTTGTTCACGGAAAACCGGCGACTGCGCCGAGAGATTAAGCGTCTCACTGACGGCGCACGACGCGCTGAACATTGAAGCTTGTGCTCGACTGTGGGCAAGGGCTCTTCCACCCTTGCCCGGTCGAAACACGTACAGCGCGGGCCTGCGCGGCGCCGGCAATCTACCGCGCCGGCCACTCAAACGCCTTGCGCATTGACCTTTTCGACATTCGAATAGAGCTTGTTCAGCGCGGAAATGTACGCCTTTGCCGAAGCCGCGACGATATCCGGATCGGTGCCCACGCCGTTGACGATGCGTCCGCTCTTGGACAGCCGCACGGTCACTTCGCCCTGGGCCTGCGTGCCCGTCGTGATGGCATTCACCGAATAGAGCAAAAGCTCCGAGCCGCTGCCCACTTCACCCTCGATCGCATTGAGTGTCGCATCGACGGGCCCGTTACCGCGCGCCTCGCCCACCGTTTCCTTGCCGTCGACGGAAAACACCACCCGGGCATGCGGGCGCTCGCCGGTTTCGGAATGCTGGGCCAGCGAGACGAACTTGTAGTGCTCGCGCTGCTGCGCAGCGGCGGATTCCTCGGTGACGATCGCGATGATGTCTTCGTCGAAGATCTCGGCCTTACGATCGGCCAGCTCCTTGAAGCGCGCGAACGCCTGATTAACCTCGCCTTCGCTCTCGAGCGCGACGCCGAGCTCTTGCAAACGCTGCTTGAACGCGTTGCGGCCCGACAGCTTGCCGAGCACGATCTTGTTGGCCGACCAACCCACGTCTTCGGCCCGCATGATTTCGTAGGTGTCGCGCGCCTTGAGCACGCCATCCTGATGGATACCCGACGCATGCGCGAACGCATTGGCGCCGACAACGGCCTTGTTCGGCTGGACGACAAAGCCCGTCGTTTGCGACACGAGCTTCGAGGCCGGCACGATCTGCGTCGTATCGATGCCGAGTTCGAGACCGAAGTAGTCCTTGCGCGTCTTCACGGCCATCACGATTTCTTCGAGCGAGGTGTTACCCGCACGCTCGCCGAGCCCGTTGATCGTGCATTCGACTTGGCGTGCGCCGCCGATCTTCACGCCGGCCAGCGAGTTCGCCACGGCCATGCCCAAATCGTTATGGCAATGCACGGAGAAAACGGCCTTATCGGAATTCGGAATGCGCTCGCGCAGCGTCTTGACGAGGTTGCCGTAAAGCTCGGGCACGCCGTAGCCGACCGTATCGGCGATGTTGATCGTCGTCGCCCCTTCGGCGATCACGGCTTCGAGCACGCGGCAGAGGAAATCCATGTCCGAGCGGCTGCCGTCTTCGGGCGAGAACTCCACGTCGTCCGTGAACTTGCGCGCAAAGCGCACGGCAAGGCGCGCTTGCTCGTAGACCTGCTCCGGCGTCATGCGCAACTTCTTCTCCATGTGCAAAGGAGACGTCGCGATAAACGTGTGGATGCGAAAGTGGTCAGCCGGCGCCAGCGCATCGGCGGCGCGCTGGATGTCCTTGTCGTTCGCACGTGCGAGCGAGCAGACGGTGCTGTCCTTGATCAGCGAGGCAATGGTTTGAATGGCGTCGAAGTCGCCGTTCGAACTCGCGGCAAAACCGGCCTCGATCACGTCGACCTTCATCCGCTCGAGTTGCTTCGCGATGCGGATCTTCTCTTCTTTCGTCATCGACGCGCCAGGCGACTGCTCGCCGTCGCGCAGCGTCGTATCGAAAATAATCAGCTTGTCTGCCATGTCAGGTCTCCAGGGGACGTTTGCGTTCGGGATACGAATGGGGTATGAAAAATGGAATTCGGGCCTTCGCGCCACCGCAGGCGACGCCGGACAACGAACGAAGCAGACGGGGGGCGAGAACGGTCAGCGCGGTAGGCGCGCTAGACCTAGAGCTAGCGCGCGTAGAGGCGCGCCGGCGAGGCGGGATAGGAGGGGGAAGGTCAAAATCGACATGTCGTCGACTATAGCGGCATTCCCGCCATCGCGCAATCGGCCCTGCCCCCGCCTCCGCCCCCGCCGGGCGGCCGCGCCAGCCGCGTCGCGCCGGGAAGGCTTCGATCGGGACCGGAGCGCAGCGCAGCATGGGTCCTTTCGGGCCGTTTCAATGATCGTGTGCGATCGAGCGGGCGGGATTGTCGCGTCCGCGTATGGCCATATAGCCCCAAAACGCATAGCCGGAGAGCCCGTACAGCACGAAGAGCCCAAACAGCATCAGGGGCGGATCGGACGACACGAGCACAAACCCGACGACGACGAGCAGGATCGCCGCAAACGGCACGCGATGGCGGACATCGAGCGCCTTGCCGCTGTAGAACGGCGCGTTCGACACCATCGTGACGCCCGCGTAGACCGTCAATGCGAACGCGACCCATGGCAGCCAGACGAGCTTGAGCGGCACGCGGTTGTCGGTCGCGAGCCAGACGAAGCCCGCAATCAGCGCGGCCGCGGCCGGGCTCGGCAAGCCTTGGAAAAAGCGCTTGTCGACCACACCGATGTTCGCGTTGAAGCGCGCGAGCCGCAGTGCCGCGCCCGAGCAATAGACGAACGCGGCAAGCCACCCCCAGCGGCCGAGATCCTTGAGCACCCACTCGTACATGACGAGCGCCGGCGCCACACCGAACGAGACCATGTCGGAGAGGCTGTCGAACTGCTCGCCGAATGCGCTTTGCGTATGGGTCATGCGGGCCACGCGCCCGTCCATGCCGTCGAGCACCATCGCGACGAAGATCGCGATCGCCGCGATCTCGAATCGCACGTTCATCGACTGCACGACGGCAAAAAAGCCGCAAAAGAGCGCGGCCGTGGTGAACGCATTGGGCAGCAGATAAATGCCGCGCGTGCGCAGGAACTTCTGCCTCGCGGCGCGCCGGCTCTCGGCCGGCGCCGAATCGATGCCGAGCGTCTTGTTGCGGTGAAACGGGTTGCGCCGGAACGGACGCGGCATCGGCGTAGTGCCGGTGCGCGGGCGACGTTTGAAAGCGGCCATCGAATCCTCCTGCCGCCGTATCAAAGCTCGGCGAGAATGGTCGACGAGGCGAAGACTTTCTCGCCGATCGACACTTTTGCACGGCTGCCGAGCGGCAAATAGACGTCCACGCGCGAACCGAAGCGGATGAAGCCATAGCGCTGGCCACGGGTAAGCGGCTCGCCGGCGCGTACGTAGCAGAGAATGCGCCGTGCGATCAGCCCGGCGATCTGCACCGATGTGACGGTATGGCCGCTTGCCGTCAGCAGCACGATCGCATTCCGTTCGTTTTCAAGCGACGCCTTATCGACGGCGGCGTTCAGATAGGCGCCCGGAAAGTATTCCACCTTGGTAATCGCACCGTCGACGGGGGAGCGCTGCGAATGCACGTTGAAGACATTCATGAACACGCTGATCTTGAGCGCTTCGCGATCGGCGTACGGATCGCGCGTGGTTTCCACCGCGACGATGCGGCCGTCGGCGGGACACAGCACGGCATTGGCCTGCGTCGGAATCGGGCGCTGCGGATCACGGAAGAATTGCACCACGAAGATCAGGATCAGCCAGAACGGCCACGCGAAGCCAAACCCCGCGACCGCATGGATCAACAGCGCGACGACGGCGGCAATCGCGATGAACGGCCAGCCTTCGCGCGCGATGATCGGATGTGGGTAATTCATGGATTCGTTTCTGACTTTTTGTAAAACCACTAGGATAGCAAAAGCCGTCCGGTACAAGACGCACGGGACGGCTTCCAGGGGCGAATTCAGTTGACCGGCCGCGGCACGACGCCGCATTGCAAAGCGGCGCGGGAGCCCTTTCTCCCGCACCCGCCGGCCCCGCGCCTTTCGCGCGGCATGCCGCTCGGCCTTAGTTCTTCGATTGATCGACGAGCTTGTTCTTCGCGATCCACGGCATCATGGCGCGCAGCTTCGTGCCGACCTGCTCGATCTGATGCTCGGCCATCAAGCGGCGACGCGACTGCAAAGTCGGCGCACCGGCGCGGTTCTCCAGAATGAAGTTCTTCGCGTATTCGCCCGTCTGGATGTCTTTCAGGACATCCTTCATGACCTTCTTCGTCTCTTCCGTGACGACGCGCGGGCCCGTCACGTACTCGCCGTATTCGGCATTGTTCGAGATCGAGTAGTTCATGTTCGCGATGCCGCCTTCGTAGATCAGATCCACGATGAGCTTGAGCTCGTGCAGGCATTCGAAGTACGCCATTTCAGGCGCGTAACCCGCTTCGACGAGCGTCTCGAAGCCGGCCTTGATGAGTTCGACGGTGCCGCCGCACAGCACGGCTTGCTCGCCGAAGAGGTCCGTTTCGGTCTCTTCGCGGAAGTTCGTCTCGATGATGCCGGCACGACCGCCGCCGTTGGCCGCTGCATAGGAGAGCGCGACGTCGCGGGCCGCGCCCGACTTGTCTTGCGCCACGGCGATCAAGTGCGGCACGCCGCCGCCTTGCGAGTACGTGCCGCGCACGGTGTGGCCCGGCGCCTTGGGCGCGATCATGATGACGTCCAGATCGGCGCGCGGAATGACTTGGCCGTAGTGGACGTTGAAGCCGTGCGCGAACGCAAGCGCCGCGCCTTCCTTGATGTTCGCGTGCACTTCGGTCTTGTAGACCTCGGCGATCTGCTCGTCGGGCAGCAGCATCATGACGACGTCGGCGCCCTTCACCGCTTCGGCCACTTCCTTGACCGTCAAACCGGCGCCTTCCGCCTTCTTCCACGACGCGCCGCCTTTGCGCAGGCCGACCGTCACGCGAACGCCGCTGTCTTTCAGGTTGAGCGCGTGAGCATGGCCTTGCGAGCCGTAGCCGATGATGGTGACATCCTTGCCTTTGATGAGGGAGAGGTCGGCGTCTTTATCGTAGAAAACTTTCATGTCGGTTCCTTCGCGTTAAATCGGTATTCGTCAAATTCGTTAAAAGCGCCCGCCCTAGGAACGAGCGCCGATCGTTACTGCGTGATGTCTGTGTGATATGCCTGCGTCACACCTTCAAAATGCGCTCGCCGCGCCCAATACCCGAGCTGCCCGTACGAACGGTCTCTAGGATCACGGCGGCGTCGAGCCCTCCGATGAAGGCGTCGAGCTTGTCGCTGGCCCCGGTCAGCTCGATCGTATAGGTCTTTTCGGTCACGTCGATGATACGGCCGCGAAAAATATCCGCCATCCGCTTCATTTCTTCGCGTTCCTTGCCGACCGCCCGTACCTTGATCAACATCAGCTCGCGCTCGATGTGGCCGCCTTCGGTCAAGTCGACCACCTTCACCACCTCGATCAGGCGGTTCAAGTGCTTCGTGATCTGTTCGATCACGTCGTCCGAGCCAACGGAGACGATGGTCAGGCGCGACAGCGAATGGTCTTCCGTCGGCGCGACCGTCAAGGTTTCGATGTTATAACCGCGAGCCGAGAAAAGACCGACCACGCGCGAGAGCGCGCCCGGTTCGTTCTCCAGCAAGACGGAGATGATATGTCTCATGTTGCTTCCCGTTTATCCAGATGTCGTTGTTAGCCCGATCGTGAGCGGCACCCGCCCGCCTCGCCTCGCTCGCGCTCAGCGCCCTTGACGGGACGCACGCGGCGCAAGGCTGGGCAAGCGCCCTCTTCGCCTACCGTTACAGGTCTTCCGCCCCAAGCAGCATCTCGGTGATGCCCTTGCCGGCTTGAACCATCGGCCAGACGTTTTCGGTCGGATCGGTCTGGAAATCGAGAAATACGGTGCGGTCCTTCAAGCGCAGCGCCTCCTTCAGCGCCGGTTCCACATCGGCGGTCTTTTCGACGCGAATGCCGACGTGGCCATACGCCTCGGCAAGCTTCACGAAATCGGGCAGCGCGTCCATGTACGAATGCGAGTAGCGCTTGCTGTATTCGATCTGCTGCCACTGGCGCACCATGCCCAGATAGCGGTTGTTCAAGGAGATAATCTTGATGGGTGTGTCGTACTGCTTGCAGGTCGACAGTTCCTGGATGCACATCTGGATCGAGCCTTCGCCCGTAATGCAGACGACTTCCGAATCCGGATGCGCCATCTTCACGCCCATCGCCGCCGGCAGGCCGAAGCCCATCGTGCCGAGGCCGCCCGAGTTGATCCAGCGGCGCGGTTTGTCGAAACGGTAGAACTGCGCGGCCCACATCTGGTGCTGGCCGACATCGGAGCAGACGAACGCGTTGCCGTCGGTGAGCTCCCAGAGCTTTTCGACGACGTACTGCGGCTTGATGATCTCGCTCTTGCGGTCGTACTTGAGGCAATCCTTCGCGCGCCAGACCTCGATGTCCTTCCACCACTGCGCGAGCGCTTCGGTATCGGGACCGTGTTCGGCGTGCTGCAACTGTTCGATGAGCTCCTTGAGCACCTCTTTTACGTCGCCCACGATCGGAATGTCGACCTTCACGCGCTTGCTGATCGACGAAGGATCGATGTCGATATGGATGATCTTGCGCGGACGCGACGAGAAATGCGCGGGATCGCCGATCACGCGATCGTCGAAGCGAGCACCGATCGCGATCAAGACGTCGCAGTGCTGCATCGCCATGTTCGCTTCGTACGTGCCGTGCATGCCGAGCATGCCGAGGAACTTCTTATCGCTCGCACGATAACCGCCCAGGCCCATCAGCGTGTTCGTGACGGGATAGCCGAGCAGATCGGCAAACTGGTTGAGCTCGCGCGAGGCATCCGCGAGGATGATGCCGCCGCCCGTATAGATATAGGGACGCTTGGCCGACAACAGCAGCGCAACCGCCTTGCGGATTTGGCCCGAATGCCCCTTCGTGACCGGGTTGTACGAGCGCAGCGAAACGCTCTTCACGGCCTCGTACTGGCACGGCATTTTGGAAATGTCTTTCGGGATGTCGATCAGCACCGGGCCCGGACGCCCCGTGCGCGCAATGTAGAACGCTTTCTTGACCGTGGTCGCGAGTTCGCGCACGTCCTTCACGAGGAAGTTGTGCTTCACGCACGGACGCGTGATGCCCACGGTATCGCATTCCTGAAAGGCATCCAGGCCGATGGCGGCCGTCGGCACCTGGCCGCTGATGATGACCATCGGAATCGAATCCATGTAGGCCGTGGCGATGCCGGTGACGGCATTCGTCACGCCGGGGCCCGAAGTCACGAGGCAGACACCAACCTTGCCCGTTGAGCGCGAGTAGGCGTCCGCGGCATGTACGGCAGCCTGTTCATGGCGCACGAGCACATGCTGGACTTTGTCCTGCTTGTAGAGTTCGTCGTAGATATACAGTACCGCGCCGCCGGGATAGCCCCAAAGCACCTCGACGCCTTCGTCGGCCAGTGCGCGCATGAGCACGGTGGCGCCGATCGAATCAGCTTCAAGGGGAGGAGTGGTATCCGACGTGGAGAATTCCGCGCTGGGCATGTTCATCATTCAACCTTTCGAATTTTCGGCAAAAAATTGATCGGGTGCTCTCTGCCGGGCTTGTGGCTCGGGTTCAAGCGGCGCGTCCACTTTGGCGGGCGAGCTTCATGGGCCCACCCAAAAAGAGACAAGTCACTTATGTTGCGAACCGGAAACCTTATCGGTTGCGCGCGTTCCGGTCAAGCAAAAATTCTTGCGACGGGCACGGCGCGTGCCGCCGCTCATTCGTCGTTTTCCGCTCAAAACAACGCGCTGCGCGCCAATCGAGGCCCAAGTCGCCCCCACTATCTCGAAAATTTGCTAGCATCCGCGGGTTTTACGACATTTTTTCAATCGATTACGGCATAGGCGGAAATTTAGCACCGCCCCCTCGGATGGCATCAGACAAGGAACTCGCCGATTTTCTGGCGGGCGTCGAAAGGCGCGCGTTCAAGCACACCGTCTACGCCGTGCGCGACGACGACGCCGCCCTCGACATCGTTCAGGACGCGATGATCAAGCTCGCCGAAAAGTACGGCGACCGCCCCCCTGCCGAGCTTCCGCTGCTATTTCAGCGTATCTTGCAGAATGCGATGCACGACTACTTTCGTCGTCAGAAAGTGCGCAACACTTGGGTCAGCCTTTTTTCGTCGCTCGGAAGCGCCGACGACGACGAATTCGATCCGCTCGAGACGCTCGAAGCCGACGCCGGCTCGAGCGCCGGCCAGAGCAGCGAGCAAAAGCTCGAACGCGAACAGGTCCTGACGCAGATCGACGAAGAGATCCAAAAATTACCGGCGCGTCAACGGGAGGCGTTTCTCATGCGTTATTGGGAGGATATGGATGTCGCCGAGACCGCCGCCGCCATGGGCTGCTCCGAGGGCAGCGTGAAAACGCACTGCTCACGAGCCACGCATACGCTGGCGGCCGCGCTCAAGGCCAAAGGAATTACGCTATGAGCTCCGCTCCCGATAAAGAATTCGAGTTCGCAGGCAAGATTGTCCGCGCGCTCGACGAAAGCGCGGCCGGATTGCCCGCCGCGACGCTCGACCGGCTCGCTAGCGCGCGCCGCCTCGCGCTCGCTCGCAAGAAGCCTGAACCCGTCACCGCCCCGGCTTTCGCGCCGGTGCTCGCGCATGCCGGCGGGAGCGCAGGCTTCGAGGTGTCGCGCCCGGCCGGTCGGCGCCGGCTCTCGCCGCTCGCGCGCCTCTTGCGCGTGTGGCCCGTCGTCGCGCTCGTCGGAGGCATTGCGCTCATCGCCTATTGGGAAAACCTGCAACGCGCCGCCGAACTGGCCGACATCGATGCGGCCATGCTCAGCGACGATTTGCCGCTCAACGCGTATCTCGATCACGGGTTCAATGCGTACTTGTCGCGTGCGCGCTAAAGCAGGCGGGAGATCGATCGGGTGAGCTACAAGCGCGGCTTGGCCGTTGTATTCGGATGCGCGATCGCAGCCACGGTGGCGTTCGTGGCTACGTACCCTCGCTTCTTCGAACCTGCACGTGCACCCCAGACGGCAGGCGCGCACGGCGTCGCGTCGTCGGCACCGGCGCCGGCACCGGTGTCGGTCGTCGAATTTCCGCCGCTCGCCATCGATAACAATCCACTCTCGTGGTCGCACTTGAGCGCCGCCCAACACGCGGCACTCGCGCCGTTCGCAGCCGAATGGGATACGTTTAGCGACGAACGTAAGCGAAAATGGATCAAGATCGCGTCGCGTTTCGCGAAGATGTCGCCCGAATTGCAAAAAAGGCTGCACGAGCGCATGGTCGAATGGATTCGCATGACGCCCGACCAACGGCGCGTCGCTCGCGAGAACTACCAGGTGTCGAAGGCGCTGCCGCCGCAAGCTCGCCAGAACGCCTGGCAGGCGTATCAGCAACTGTCGCCCGAGCAGAAGGCGAAACTGGCCGCGATCGAGCGCAAGCGCCGACCGACCGTCGTGAGCGCGCCGCCGTCGGGCGTGCGCAGCGAGATTCGCGGTCTGAACCGGCTCGTGAATCCGAATCCGTCCGCGGGCGCAAGCGGCGCGGCCATGGCCTCGGCGCCGGCGGCCGCAAGCGCCGCTTCCGCCTCACCGGCATCGGCCGCCGCGGCATCGGGCGCCGTCAATACCACCGTGCCGGTGCCGCCGACACCGATGTCGCCGTCGGACGAGCCGTCCATCTTCCGCGGCGCCTAGCGCGCTGGCCTCGATAAAAACATGAACGGCCCCCACGCTCGCTTCGCTCGCTGTTCTCCGCGGGAGCGCTCGGGGCAACCCGGCGCGCCGACCATCCGCCGCCGGCTTGCCGCGCTCGTCTATGAAAGCGTGCTGCTATTCGGCATCGTGTTTTTGGCCGGCTATCTGTTCGGCACGCTTACGCAGCAACGCAATGGGCTCATTCACCACAATCTGCTCGCGGCCTGGGTCGCGTTCGTCGTCGGCCTCTATTTCGTCTGGTGCTGGACGCGCGGCGGCCAGACGCTGCCGATGAAAACTTGGCGGCTCAAGCTCGTTGCCGCGCATAACGGCCTGCCGCCGACGCCCGGCCGGGCGCTCACCCGCTATCTCGCGGCCTGGCTCTGGTTTCTGCCGCCTCTCGCGCTGCATCCGCTGTTTCATCTGTCCGTGCCCGCCACGCTGGGCGTCTGGGCTGCCTGGTCCGTCCTCTGGGCCGCGGCCGCTCGGCTCGATCCCGCCCGTCAGTTCCCCCATGACCGTCTCGCCGGCACGCGCATCGTCGCGGCCGAGCGCAGTTGATCGCCGGCTAGCGTCGATCGATCGCTGAGCGCACGCTCAAAAGCTCAAAAGCAAACCGCGATAACAATTTCTCGTGACTGTCACGTTGCAGTCACAGCCGCATGGCGCAATGAGCGTCATGTTCAACTCGACGCGAGAAGCCATGGACCGCAAGACGTCCGCGACTTCGCTCCTCCGGCAACTCGGCGCAAGCGTCGATTCTGTCCCCTTTCAACCCACGACGCCGAGCGGCGGTGACTCGCTGCCGAGCGACGCGACCGCGTTCGACACGCTAGGCCGCGAGTTCGACGAGCGCGTCGACGAGCCGCTGCGCTACCGCACGATCTGGCTGTCGGATATCCATCTCGGGTCGAGCGGCTGCCAAGCCCCGTATCTGCTCGATTTTCTGCGGCACAACGAGTCCGAATACCTGTATCTCGTCGGCGACATTATCGACGGCTGGCGGCTCAAGAAGGGCTGGTACTGGCCGCAAGCGCATAACGACGTCGTGCAGAAAATCCTGCGCAAAGCGCGCAAGGGCACGCGGGTCGTCTACGTACCCGGCAATCACGACGAGGGGGCGCGCCAGTTCTGCGACCTCGCGTTCGGCGACATTCACGTACGTGGGGAAGCGTTTCACACGACGCTTACCGGCGCTCGCCTGTGGGTCGTCCACGGCGATCTGTTCGACGGCGTCATCCAGCACGCGAAGTGGCTCGCCTATCTGGGCGACACGGCCTACACGGCGATCTTGGTCCTGAACGGCTGGTTCAACCGCCTGCGCAGCCGCCTCGGGCTGCATTACTGGTCGCTGTCGCAATACCTGAAGCACCAGGTCAAGAACGCCGTCAATTTCATCTCGTCGTTCGAGCACGCGATGGTCGAGGAAGCGCGCCGGCGCGGATGCGACGGCGTCGTCTGCGGTCACATCCACAAGGCCGAGATTCGCAACGTCGACGGCCTGCTCTATTGCAACGACGGCGACTGGGTCGAGAGCCTGTCGGCACTCGTCGAAACGCTCGACGGCGAACTAAAGCTGGTCTACTGGACGGTCATGCATTCGCCGGCGGCCCCCTCCCGCAAAGCCAAGGCAACAACGGCCTAGCCTCTCCATTCGAACCGGATCCGACCGCATGAAAATCATGATCGTCACCGACGCCTGGGAACCGCAGGTCAACGGCGTCGTGCGCACCCTGAAAAATACGACGCGCGAGCTAACGGCGCTTGACCATCGCGTCGAACTCATGACGCCGCTCGAGTTCCATACGATCGCCTGCCCCACTTATCCCGAAATTCGCCTCTCGCTGATGCCGCGCCGGCGCGTGCATGCTCGGATCGACGCGTTCGCACCCGACGCACTGCACATCGCCACCGAAGGCCCGCTCGGGCTCGCCGCGCGCGCTTATGCGATCCGCCACGGCCTACCGTTCACGACGGCCTATCACACCCGGTTTCCCGAATACGTGCAGGCCCGCTTCGGGATTCCGATTTCGGTCACGTACCGCTTCTTGCGCTGGTTCCATCGCGCCTCGCTCGCCGTGATGGCGCCGACGCCCGTCGTAAAGAGCGATCTCGAACAGCACGGCTTCGGCAACGTCGTGCTTTGGACGCGCGGCGTCGATCTCGACATCTTTCATCCGATGAGTTCGAAGGTGCTCAACACCGCGCGGCCGATCTTCTTGTACGTCGGCCGGGTCGCGATCGAGAAGAACGTCGAAGCGTTTCTGAAACTCGATTTGCCTGGCTCGAAGTGGGTCGCCGGCGAGGGACCCGCCCTGGCCGAACTCAAGTCGCGCTATCCGCAAGCCAACTATCTCGGCGTGCTAACCCAAGCCGAACTCGCGAAAGTCTATGCGGCCGCCGATGTGTTTGTATTCCCGAGCCGGACCGACACGTTCGGCCTCGTGCTGCTCGAAGCGCTCGCCTGCGGCACGCCCGTCGCGGGCTATCCCGTCACGGGACCGATCGACGTGCTCGGCGACGGCGGCGCGGGTGCGATGAACGAGGATTTGCGCGAAGCCTGCCTTGATGCGCTCAAGATCGATCGCGCGCAGGCGCGCGCGTGGGCCGAGCGTTTTTCGTGGAAAGCGGCCTCGATGCAGTTCGCCTCGCACCTCAAGCCGCTCGCGCCCGCGCAAACGCGCGAGGAAAACGCGGCCGCATGAAACGCGACGAGCCGCTCGCGCACGACGAGCATCCCGCGCATCCCGCGCATCCCGCGCATCTCGATAAGCACGAGGGCGTCTCGCACGAGCCGCTCTCGACCGACGATCCGCTAGCGGCGCTGCCGTTCAACCCCTACAAGGGCAATCGCGGGTTCACGCGCGCTTGGCATGCGCTGAAGAACTCGATCGCGGGTTTTCGCGTCGCGATCCGAGAAGAAAGCGCGTTTCGTCAAGAACTGACGCTGGCTGCCCTACTCGTGCCGTGCGGCGCGCTCGTGCCCGTGGACGCTGTGTCCCACGTCCTGCTCATCGGCTCGGTGCTGCTGGTGCTGATCGTCGAGTTGCTCAATTCGAGCGTCGAGGCAGCGATCGACCGCATTTCGCTCGAACGCCACGAACTGTCGCGCCGCGCCAAGGATCTGGGCAGCGCGGCCGTCACCGTCGCCCTCTCGGCCTGTGTACTGACCTGGGCGCTGATCGTCGGCCCAATCGCCGCGCGCTGGCTTGCCGGGTAGCGGCGAACGCGGGCATGGATGGGCGGACCCCACGCGTTCCCTGCGACAAAAAGCAGACAAAATACGCCAAAGTTCGGGGAACAGAACGACCGGTTTATAATCGCCCGACGCAGTGCAACGACACCAACCGAGCCGGGCGCTAGACGCTGCGTCGCGCAAGCGCCGCGCGTGCCCGGCAGCACAGGGCCGGACGACATGGAAGCCAAAGTTCCCCGCCGCACCCGCGAACGGATCCTCGAGTTGTCGTTGAAGCTATTCAACGAAATCGGCGAGCCGAACGTCACTACCACGACGATCGCGGAGGAAATGGAGATCAGCCCAGGCAATCTTTATTACCATTTCCGCAACAAAGACGACATCATCAACAGCATCTTTGCTCAGTTCGAGCAAGCGATCGAGAAGCGGCTGCGGTTTCCGGAGGACCATCGTCCGACGATCGACGAGACATGGTCATACTTGCAGTACATGGCCGATTTCATGTGGACCTACCGGTTCCTCTATCGCGATCTGAACGATCTGCTCGCGCGCAACCGCACGCTCGAGACGCACTTCAAGCAGATCATCAGCCACAAGGTGCGCTTCGCGAAGGAAATGTGCGAGCTGCTGGTCGCCGACAACGAAATGGTCGCCTCGCCCGAGGAAATCCAAGTCATCGCGACGAACATGGGCGTGATCGCCACGTACTGGCTCTCGTATCAGTTCGTCATGCACCCGCGCAAATACAACGATCAGGAAGCGATTCGCGCCGAGCTTCATCAGGTCAGCGTGCATGTCATCTCGATCATGGCCCCGTATCTGCGCGCTCGTTCGCGGCAGCTGTTCGACGATCTCGTTTCGGGCAAGCTGCCCAAGCGCGAGTTTTACGATTACCTGCCCCCGCGCGATGCACTCGGCCGTCAGAACGGCAGCAAGGATCCCGTGCAATGAAGTCGGTTTGCGTTTACTGCGGCTCCTCTCTCGGAGCCAAGCCCATCTATGAAGAAGCGGCGCAAGCGTTCGGCCGTACGCTCGTCGAGGCCGGCTGCTCGCTCGTGTACGGCGGCGGGCGCGTCGGCTTGATGGGCGTCATCGCCGATGCAGTCCTGGCCGCGGGCGGGCGCGCTGTCGGCGTGATCCCCGAGCTGCTTGTCGACAAGGAAGTCGGACACCACGGCTTGACCGAGCTGCACGTCGTGCCGGATATGCATCAGCGCAAGCGCATGATGGCCGATCTGTCCGATGCGTTCGTCGCGCTGCCCGGCGGTGCGGGGACGCTCGAAGAGCTGTTCGAGGTCTACACCTGGGCGCAGCTCGGGTATCACCACAAAGCGATCGGGCTCTACGACATCGGCGGCTATTACGCCCCGCTCATGAACATGCTCGGTCACACGGTTCGGGAAGGTTTTATGCAGCAAACCTATCTCGATATGCTGCAAATCGATGCCGATGCGCAGGCCCTGCTCGAGAAGCTGCGCCGCTATCAACCGCCCGGCCCCGACAAGTGGGCCACGCAGCGCGAAGCGGTCTGAGCTGACCGAGCGTCGGGAGCGGCTAAGCAGCCTGACGAAGATCGGGCGTTGAGGGCTGCGCGTTTCGGCTTTGCGCTTATCCTCGTCCTACCGGAAGCCTGTCGATGAATACAACACCCCACGTCGCGCTCATCACCGGCGCTAGCCGCGGCATCGGCCGCGCCACGGCCATCCTGCTAGGCGAGCAAGGCACGGCTGTCGGCGTCAATTACGTGCACGATGTGCGCGCGGCCGAACAGACGGCTGCCGACGTCGAACGCGCAGGCGGCCGTGCCGTGTTACTGCAGGGCGACGTAGCCGACGAGGCCGCCGTCATCGCCCTATTCGATGTGCTCGAAGCGGCGTGCGGCCCCATCGATGCCCTCGTCAATAACGCGGGCATCGTCGCGCCGCCGCTGCCGCTCGCGCAGATGGATGTCGCACGGCTCAAGCGGATGTTCGACGTCAACACGCTAGGCGCCTATCTCTGTGCCCGCGAAGCGGCGCGCCGCATGTCGCTCGACCGCGGTGGCCGCGGCGGCGCCATCGTCAATGTGTCATCGGCGGCGTCCCGCCTAGGCTCGCCGAACGAGTACGTCGACTACGCGGGGTCGAAGGGCGCTGTCGATACGATGACGATCGGGCTCGCCAAGGAACTCGGGCCGCGCGGTGTGCGCGTGAACGCGGTGCGGCCCGGCCTGATCGAGACCGATATCCATGCAAGCGGGGGCCAACCGCAGCGTGCGGCTGTGCTCGGTGCGCAAACGCCGATGGGCCGGCCGGGAGGCGCCGATGAGGTCGCGCGCGCGATTGTCTGGTTGCTCAGCGAAGCCGCCTCTTATGTGAATGGCGCGCTGCTAGACGTGAGCGGCGGACGCTGATCGTTTTTCGCCGCTTCCATCGGGCCTTGGGCCCGCTGCGGCCCCTCTGACGCGTCCGATCGCAGCTCTCAGCCTCGACTAAGCTGCGCCAACCTTCAAAACGACGAGCCCGGCTCGCGCAGAAACGCGCATTCCGCTTCCGTCGATGCGCGCCCGAGCACGGCATTGCGATGCGGAAACCAGCCGAATCGTTCTATGACGGCGGCGTGGCGGCGTGCGTAGTCGACATAACTGCCCTTACCCATCTGCCCCGTCTCGCGTGCAAGCGCTTCGAACAGCCGCACCGATTCGCGCTGCGCATCGAGCGACTCCGCATGTTCGAACGGCAGGTACGCGAACGCTCGATGCTCGGCGGTGGGCAAGACGAGATGCGCGCCGCTCTCGACGAGCCGGCGAGCCGCTTCGAGCGCCTTTGCATCGGCGGCAAAAGCATCGGCTCGGCCACGGTAGGCGTTGCGTGAGAATTGGTCCAGCACGATAACGAGCGCGAGTGCACCGAGCGGCGTACCCTGCCAAGCGTCGCAGTCGCCGCGCCGCGCCGCTTCCAGCGTCTGGCCGAACCGCTCGCGGATCAGCGCATCGAATGCGTCGTCGCGCTTGAACCAGCGCTCCGACGCCCGGCCGAATCCAGGCGTGCCCGGCTCGCCGAACCAAAAATCGAGAACGGCTCGGGCGGCGGGATCGAGCGCCGCGTGGTCGGCGGTCATGGTCATATTCATGGCGTCATCAATAAAGGCCCTCAGGCCAGCTGCAACACCAGGCGCCGGGTTCGCGCCGTCTTCTTTTCGATTTTTGCCACGCGCAGCGCGCCGATCTCCGACGTGTTGCGCACATGCGTACCGCCGCACGGCTGCAAATCGACATCGTCGATCCGCAGCAGCCGAACGCGCCCGAAGCCCACGGGCGGCTTCACGCTCATCGTCCGAACGAGTTCGGGCCGCTCCGCCATTTCCTCGTCGGTGATCCATTCGGTGGATACGTGGTGCGCACCGCCCACGAGCTGCGCTAGCCGCGCCTCGACGAAGTCGCGCTCGATCGGCTCACTGGTGACGAGGTCGATGCGCGTGTAGTCAGTCGTGATGCTGCAGCCGTCGACGGGATATGGCAGCACGGCACACAGCAGATGCGCCGCCGTATGCAGCCGCATATGCCGATAACGGCGCGCCCAGTCGATTTCGGCCACGGTTCCCGTCCCCGCTGCCAAGCGCGCAAGCTCGGCCTCCTGCCCAGGGGCCGGCACGTGCAGCACATCGTCGGGGCTCGCCCCATCGAACTTGGCCTTGCGCGTATCGGCAATAGCGATACGCGTGCCGTCGGCCAGCGTCAACATGCCCGCGTCGCCGGCCTGGCCGCCGCCGAGCGGGTAAAAGACGGTTTGATCGAGCAAGATGCCATCCGGAGCGACTGCGGCGACCGTCGCTTCACAGCGCGTCAAGTAGGCATCTTCGCGGAACAGGGCGTGTGTCGTCATCGGGCGGACTCCTCATCGGTCGGTCGTGCGCCGTCGCCGGCCCCATGCTTCGCTGGGACAAGAACGACATGGTTCGCGTTTCAGGCGGCGGCTCAAGCGGGCATTATGAGAACCGATCGCCATGCGCGAACAGCCCGTGCCGAGTCAAATCGAGGCAGCACTGTACCGGTCGGTCAACCAGGACGGTTGCGCATCCAATCGGCCGTATCGAAGAACGATGTGAGAAGGCGTTCGCGCAGTGCCTGCGGCAGCCCCGTGTCGTCCATGGCCCATGCCATGCAGCGCACCCATTGGTCGCGCTCGGATGAAGCGATCGCGAACGGCAGATGACGGGCGCGCAGCCGCGGATGGCCAAAGCGCTCGATGTAATGGTCCGGGCCGCCGAGCCAGCCGCACAGGAACCAAAACAGCTTATCGCGCGAGCCGTCGAGCGAAGCCGGGTGCAATGCGCGAATGCCCGCGAATTCCGGCTCGAGATCCATGAGATCGTAGAAGCGGTCGACGAGTTCGCGCACACGCGCTTCGCCGCCTACCAGGAGAAATGCGCTCGGCTCGCCGGCCTGAGCGTCGTCGTCGGTCGAATCGGTCATACAGCCAATCGAAGGGTTAATAAGGAATAAAACATTCGAAGTCGATACATCCGGAAATCAGAACGTCGCGCGCGGTACATCCGATCTGAATCCGCCGCGCCGCGAACGGATGCCAAACGCACAGGCGCCTCACGCATCGCGCAGCGATTGCGCCGCCGGGCGCCGCAGCACCCGCCGCAAGCCGAGCCACCCGCCCACGCCCGCGCAAGCAATTCCCGCCGCCACGCCGGCGGGCAGCAGCCACGGGTCGAAATCGAGGTAGAAGTTAAACACCCGCGTGGCCAGCACCGTGCCGAGCGCCTGTGCCCCCACGGCGGCCATCAGCCCCGCCAGCGCACCCACGACAGCGAACTCGGCCGCATGCACGGAGCGCAGTTGCCGATGTGAGGCACCGAGCGAGCGCAACAGCGCCGATTCTCGCACGCGCTCGTCGCGCGTGCCGGCGAGCGCCGAGTAAAGCACGAGCAAGCCCGCCGCGAGCGTGAACGCGAACAGGAACTGAACGGCGCCGATCACCTGGTCGATCACGTGCTGCACTTGGGCCAGGATAGGCGTCGTGTCGATGGCCGTGATATTCGGATGCGCGGCGATCAAGCCGTCCAGTGCCGCTCGCCGCTCGGCCGGCAGATAGAAGCTCGTGATGAACATCGCAGGCATACCTTCGAGCGCGGTAGGCGGCATCAGCACGAAGAAGTTGACTTTGAACGTCCCCCAGTCGAGCTTGCGCACGCTCGTGATCGGCGCTTGAACGTCGATGCCTGTCACGTCAAAGCGCAGCACGTCGCCCACCTTCACGCCGATCAGCTTGGCCAGGCCCGCTTCGATCGAAATCTCGGGACGGGTCGTGCCGCCATACCATTGGCCCGCAACGATGCGGTTGTCGTCGGGCAGCGCGCTCCGATACGACAGGTTGAACTCCCGGTCGACGAGACGCCGGGCGTCCTCGTTCTTGTACTGCTCCGGTACGACGCGTTTGCCGTCGATAGACACGAGCCGGCCTCGCACCATCGGTTCGAGCGTGACATTCTCGACGCCGTGCGCATGCAGATAGTCGACGACAGCCCGCCGCTCGTCCGGCTGGATGTCGATCAGAAACTCGTTGGGCGCGTCGGGCGGCGTCGATTTGCGCCATCCGGCCACGAGATCGTTGCGCGTCATCGCGATCAGCAGCAGACACATGAGGCCGATCGCCAGCGCGGTGATCTGCAGCGCGCTGACCCACCCGCGCCGCTCGAGCGATGCGAGCGCGTAACGCCAGCCGACGGCCGCGGCGATGCGCCGCCCCCCCTCGCTGCGTGCGATGCGTGCGCAAAGCCAGAGCGCTCCCCGTGCCACGGCCGCGAAGACGACGAGGCCGAGCGCAAAGCCGCCGGCGACGATGAGGCCGAGCTTCAGTTCGCCGGCCGCCAGCACGAGCAACGCACCGAACAGCGCGATGCCGACGGCATAGGCCCACCACGCCGCATGCGCCTCGCTGTCCCACTCGCGCCGCAGCACGCGCAGCGGCGGCACCCGCGTGAGCGGCAACAATGGCGGCAGCGAAAAGCCGAGCAATAGGACAAGGCCCGCGGCGACGCCTTCGAGTGCGGGCAGCACGCTGGGCTGCGGCAGCGCGACGCCAATCAATTGGCCCAGCCAGGCGAGCAACGCGAAGTGCCCCGCATAGCCCAGCGCCGCGCCGATCACGCCGCCCGTCAAGCCCACGAAGGCAAACTCGAGCGCGACGAGCGCGCGCAGTTCGCGCTCGCCTAGGCCGAGGCAGCGCATAACGGCACAACCGTCGAGGTGGCGCCGCGTATACCGATGCGCGGCCATGGCGATCGCCACGGCCGCGAGCAGCGCCGTGAGCAGCGCCACGAGCCGCAGAAAATGGCCTGCCCGATCGAGCGTCTCGCGCACTTGGGGCTGGCCCTCGCTCAACGATTCGAGCGCGACGCCGCGCAGCTTGCCGCCGTCGACACGCTCGTGCGCGAACGCCGCGAAGCGCGCGACGGCCGCATCGCCGCCCGCGACTAGCAGCCGATACGTCGCGCGGCTGCCATAGCCGATCAGCCCCGTCGAGGCGAGCTCGTCGGCTCGCATCATGAGCCGCGGGGAGAAGTTGACGAAGGCAAACCCGCGATCGAGCTCGCGCGTGATGACGGCGCCGATCGTGAAGCGGCGATCGCCGAGCTGCACGGCATCGCCGACCCGCGCACGCAGCGCCTCGAGCAGTTGCGCATCGACCCAGACGGTGCCGTGCGCGGGGATGCCGTCGGCGCGCCGGTCGGGCGCGTCGGGCGCCGCGGCGATCCGCAGCGCGCCGCGCAGCGGATAAGCCTGCGAGACGGCCTTCACCGCGGCCAGGCGGGCGTTGAAAAGTCCCCCGTCAGCCGCGCCGGACGCGCTCGCGCGCGCCACCATGCTCGGGAAGATCGCCGTCGTGGCGGTACGCAGGCCGAGCGTGTGCGCTTCGTCGAAGAATGCAGTACCGATGGGATGGTCGGCGCGCACGACGTAATCGGCGGCGATCATGCGTCGCGCATCGCGCTCGAGCCCCTGCTGCAAGCGATCGGCGAGAAAGCCGACGCTCGCGAGCGCCGCGACCGCCAGCACGAGCGCGACGACCAGCATCGTCAGCTCGCCGGCGCGCCAGTCGCGCGCGGTCATCCGGGCAGCCTGCCGCACAAGCCCGAGACGGCTCGCCGGCGGGCGCGGCTCGGTCGTGGGCTCGCGTTGGCTCAATCGCGCTTGCCCCCGATGGAGCCCAGGCGCGAAACCATATGGGCGGCCATCCCGCGGAAGCCGCCTTGCACGCCGCGCCACAGACGCGGCAGCGCCCAGCTCGCGAACGCGAGAAAACCGGCCATCAGCAGCAGAAAGACGAGCGGCACGAATACTGCGAGCGCGAGACCGACGCAAACGAGCACATCTTCCATCGAAGAGGCGATCCAGTTCGAAAATGGCTCGGGCGACAGATTGATGAGCGCGCGCGTGCCGGCTTTGGTCAGATGCGCCGAGCCGGCAAGCGCGCCGCCGGTGAGCGCAGCGACGGTGAGCAGCGCAGGATCGGCGTGGCCGACCGAACCCGCGGCGAGCAGCGCGCCCGCGGGGAGACGGATGAACGTGTGAACCGCATCCCAAAGCGAATCGAAGGCCGGAATGCGATCGGCCAGAAATTCGGCCACGGCCAGCACGGCCGCCGCGCCGATGACCCAGCCCGACGCAAGCGCCGACAGGGTATCGGGCAGATGAACGATGCCTAGCCTGGCAAAGACGCCGACGAGAAATACGGTCAAATAAAGCCGCAAGCCGCTGGCCCATGACAGACCCGCGCCAAGCGAAAGTGCGCCGAGCATTGCCCCTCCCGCCTTGATGGCGACTGACGCCGCGCGCCGCGTCGTTGCGTCGTTGCGCGGGGCCCGCACGCCGCGCGCACGCTCGCGGTGCGCGCTCATGTCCCATTATAGACAGACGCGGCGCCGTCTTTCGTCGCGCCGGCTATCCAGGCCCGGGGCGTCGCACAGATTAGGGAATGAGCACCGTCGAGCCCGTCGTCTTGCGCCCTTCGAGCGCGCGATGGGCCTCGCCCACGTCCTTCAGTGCATAGCGCTGGCGTACATTCGTTTTCACTTTGCCGGACGAGACGACCTCGAACAGTTCCGACGCCATCTCGTCGAGCCATTCGCGCTTGGCCATGTAGCTAAAGAGCGTCGGCCGCGTGAAAAAGAGGGACCCGCGGTTCGACAGCTCGGCGGCGTCGATGGGAGGCAACGGGCCCGACGCGCTGCCGAAGCTGACGAAGTAGCCGAGCGGCGCCAAGCAATCGAGCGAGCCCTTGTAGGTGTCCTTGCCGATCGAATCGTAGACAACGGGCACGCCGGCCCCTTGCGTGATCTCCTTCACACGCTCGGTGAAGTTCTCGCGCGTATAGACGATCGGGTAGTCGCAGCCGTGCGCCTTCGCGAGTTCGGCCTTTTCGTCGGAGCCGACCGTACCGATCACCGTCGCTCCAAGCGCCTTGGCCCACTGGCAGACGAACAGGCCCACGCCGCCCGCCGCCGCGTGAATGAGAATCGTCTGGCCCCGTTCGATGCGGTATGTGCGGCGCAGCAGGTATTGCGCGGTCAGGCCTTGCAGCATCGCCGAAGCGGCCTCGTCGAATCCGATCGCATCGGGCAGCTTGACGAGCGCGTCCGCGGAAAGCACACGCTCCTCGGCATAGGCGCCAGGCGGGCGCGCGACGTAGGCGACTCGATCGCCGGCTTTGACGTGCGTCACACCCGCGCCCACTTCGGTCACGACGCCGGCCGCTTCCATCCCGAGCCCCGCCGGCAGCGGCAGCGGGTACTGTCCCGTGCGGAAGTACACGTCGATGTAGTTGAGCCCCACCGCATGCTGCTTGATGCGGATTTCGCCCGCGCTGGGCGCCCCCACTTCGACGTCGACCCACTGCATGACTTCAGGGCCGCCGGTGCGGTCGATTCGAATAGCCTTCACCATACCGTTCTCCTTTCCGAGCGCCAGGCTCGATGGGTCCTATTTAGGCGGCAGCGCCGACCGCCGCCGCTCGATGCCTGCTCGATGCCT
>CBIHOQ010000037.1:0-58924 GCA_966212065.1 uncultured Burkholderiaceae bacterium | reverse complement strand
GACCGTCCATGTGTGGCTCTGGATCGGTTTCGTACGCCCAGTTGTAGCGACGACCTTGCAGCGGGAACGCCAAAGCCGCTGGCATTTGCGTGCGGAAATCCAGACGGTAATCCGGGCCGCCCGCTTCGAGCAGCAGAACGGTGACGCCTTCGTCTTCAGTCAGACGGGTCGCCAGGGTGTTACCGGCGGAGCCGGCACCGATGATGATGTAATCGAATGCTTGGGACATTAAATGCACCCTCTTTGAAGTTGGTCAGGTCGCCCGTAGCAGCTGCCGCGGGCCCCCGCGGCGGTGGGGGGCGGGGCCCGCCTTGGCCCCGGCTCGCCGTTCCCCCCCCGGGGCGGCCACGCATGGGTACCGTCGGGCGTTCACGCTCGATCGCCGCGGCGGCGGGCCATTTGACCGAGAGTTCGCGCGCATCGTATTGGCCTAGCTTGCGGCTTTCGACCCAAACGACGACCGTCCGCGTCACGGCGTCGACCGAGATCGCATATCGGCCGATCGCGAAGCGCCGCGCCGCGACGTTCGTGCGCCAGAGCGCCCGCGGGCGGCAAATCCATAAGACCGCGGCGTACAGCGCCGGCGCGGCGACGAGCCAGCCGTTCGTCTCGGCGATCGCGTAAAGGGTCCGTCTTCCGCCGGCGGCCCAGACGAACACCCCGATCGACCAAGCGGCGAACAGCAGACACAAGAAAGCGAACAACCGCAACGCCTGCCGCAACCATTGCGGCAGCGGATGAAATGGCCGCTCGGCGCGCGCACGCGCGCCGGGCAAAGCGATCAGCAGAAAGAGAAAAACGCCGTTGACGGAAGCCCACGGCGACGACGCCATCGCCGAAAGCGATTCGCCATAGCCCATCTGCGCCATCGAATAGAGCCAGCGCGCGAGCAAAACGAGACCGATGGCGCGCAGCGTGAACATCGTACCGGCACCGGGTGCCGGATCTGCTCGCGTGGGGGTCGCTCTCGTCAAGACGCTCTCCTAAGTCGGTCGCTAAGTCGGTCGCTAGTCGGTCGATTTCGCCGTCGATCTCGCGGCAGCAGCATTATAGGGATTTGCGTGCCGCCTTTCTCGGCCGCGTACGCACTTGCGTTCCCCACCGCGCCCGAAACCCGCATGCAAAACCCGCACCGCAACCGTTGCGGACCCAAGGCTAAGTGCGCCCCAAACGACGCGCCCCGCGTGCCGAGAGGCACGCGGGGCGTGATCGCACACACATTCAGGCGCGCGTGGAGACTCGCTGCGCCCGCCCGATGTCAGCCCGCGGCGACTTCGCGCAGCACGGTGCGGCGCTTTTCGTGCACCAGGTTTTCGTAAGACGCGAGGTAATTGCGAGCCATCACCTTCGAGGTGAAGCGCGCTTCGAATGCCTGACGCACCGTTTCGCGCGACAGCGACGACAGGCGCTTGACGGCGGCAACCGCCGACAGTTCGTCTTCTACGACGAAGCCCGACACGCCGTTTTCAATGACTTCGGGCACCGACCCGCGCTTGAATGCGATAACAGGCGTACCGCAGGCCATCGCTTCGATCATGACGAGACCGAACGGCTCCGGCCAGTCGATCGGGAACAACAGCGCATGGGCGCCGCCGAGAAACTCCGCCTTCTCCGCTTCGCTGATTTCGCCGATGTACTCGACGTGCGGCAGCGCGAACAACGGCTTGATCTGCTCTTCGTAATAAGTGCGATCGGCTTTGTCCAGCTTAGCGGCGATCTTGATCTTCATGCCGGCTTTCTCGGCGATCCGAATGGCGGTATCGACACGCTTTTCCGGCGAAATGCGGCCAAGGAATGCGAGGTAGCTCGGCTCGACGTCCGTACGCGGCGTCAACAGGTTCTCGGGCAGGCCGTGGTAGACCGTCGAGAGCCAGTTCGCCTGCGGCAGCGGCATGCGCTGGTTGTCCGAGATCGAAACGACCGGCACATCGTTGAACGTACTGAAAACCGGCTGCAGTTCGGGCAGGTCGAGACGGCCATGCAACGTCGTGAGAAACGGCACCGGCTGGCGCGAGAACAACGAAAACGGATAGTAGTCGATGTGGAAATGCAGGACGTCGAACTCTTCGGCGCGACGGCGCACTTCTTCGAGCAGCAGCATATGCGGAGCCATCGTGTCGCGGATCGAAGGATCGAGGCGAAGCGCTTGGGGCCAGAACGCTTCGAGCTTCGCGGACGTCTGCGAATCGCCGCTCGCGAACAGCGTTACGTCGTGCCCGAGCTCGACGAGGGCTTCAGTCAGGTACGACACCACGCGCTCGGTCCCACCATAGAGTTTGGGGGGAACCGCTTCGTGCAAGGGAGCGATTTGAGCGATCCGCATAGTGATGAACTCCTAATAAATATTCAGCCAAGGTGTAAACGCAAAACTCGCGCAACCGTTGACGCTGCTCGCGAAATTCCTAGGGCAAACCCGGATCGATTATCGAACCCGTTTCATGCTGCACTGCAAGGAGATTTCAAACTCTTTACGTTGTTACAAGCCAGAAACACTTCGCGTGCCACGAGACTTTGAAGCGCGCCTACAGTAGCCCGAAGCGTTGCGCGCATCGCGGCTCAGCCCGCAATTAGCACACGTTTGCACTTGTTCGGTGCAGACGGCGCGCCAACCCAAAAGGTCAAAAGATCGAACCAGCTGCAAAAACCGTCCGATTTTTGCTTGTGCATACGGCGTTCCAACGTAACCCGCGATTGTAGCGGAAATTACGGTTGCCTTCGATCGACCTTTCGTTCAAACGCGCATCGAACTTGCTTGGTGGAGCCACGGGCGATGCGCTGCCGCAAACGGCGTTGTTCGTATCCAACGCTCGTCGCGAAGCCCCGGGGAAGTTCCGCGGATGTTTACAATGGCGACGTGCCACGCTATCTCGATATTGCTCGAAGAGGGCTGCCGGTACGCCACACGCAGACTATGCTTTCATGACACTCGCTTCCCGTGCTTTGCACGAACCCCAATTGGAACATTTGACCGTCGCCGAGCGTAACGCTCGCAACGCCAAGCTCTCGAGTTACGCCGAGCGGCCTCTCGCATTCTTGGTCAGTTACATCCGGCGCCACCCCCTTTCCCATACGATCGTGCTGGCCAGCGTGTTCGCGGCGGTAGGCTGCGCGCTCGCCTCGCAGTACGCGATCAAACATTTGATCGACGTGCTCGGCATGGGCCGGCATCATCCCGGCCCGCTGTGGGCGGCGTTCGCGATTCTCGTCGGCCTAATCGCTGCGGACAACATGTTGTGGCGCATCGGCGGATGGGTCGCCGCGCATGCATTCGTCGACGTCACGGGCGATCTACGGCGCGATCTGTTCCAGTACCTGACGGGCCACTCGCCCACCTACTTCGCCGAACGCCAGCCCGGTATGCTCGCGAGCCGAATCACCGCGACCTCGAACGCCGTCTATACGTCTGAAAATACGATGGCGTGGAACGTGCTGCCGCCTTGCATCGCCGTGCTCGGCGCCATCGTCATGATTGTCACGGTGAACCCGGTCATGGCCGGCTGCCTGATGCTGTGCTCGGCCGTGCTTGCCATCGTCCTGTACAAGCTCGCGGGGCGCGGCTCGTCGAGGCACCATAAGTTCGCGGCGAAGGCCGCCGCCGTCGACGGCGAACTCGTCGATGTAATCGGCAACATGCCCCTCGTGCGGGCCTTCGGCATGACACTGCGCGAGCAGCGTCGCTTCGGCGATACCGTCAAGGCCGAAATGGATGCGCGCCAGCAGAGCTTGCTGTATCTCGAACGGCTGCGGCTCCTGCATGCGGGCATCACCGCGCTGTTATCGGCCGGGCTGCTCGGCTGGGCATTGTGGCTCTGGAATCAAGGGCGTGCGACGTCAGGCGACATCGTGCTCGTGAGCTCGCTTGGCTTCACCATCCTGCACGGCACGCGCGATCTCGCTGTCGCGCTCGTCGACGTCACTCAGCACGTCGCGCGGCTCGCCGAAGCCGTGAAGACGCTGCTCGAGCCGCATGGCATGCCCGACCGGGA
Source organism: uncultured Burkholderiaceae bacterium (assembly GCA_966212065.1). Lineage (GTDB taxonomy): Bacteria > Pseudomonadota > Gammaproteobacteria > Burkholderiales > Burkholderiaceae > Trinickia. The sequence goes on along the minus strand of CBIHOQ010000037.1, from coordinate 54,938 downwards.
AGACGCTGTCGAGCTGGTGCCGCGCGGCGGCCGTGTCGATTTCGAGAGCGTGACGTTCGCTTATCCGCGCCGTCGATCGATTCTCGACCACTTCGATCTGCACATCGAGGCGGGACAGCGGGTCGGCCTCGTCGGCAAATCGGGCGCCGGCAAATCGACGGTGCTCGCGCTGCTGCAGCGCTATTACGAAACGCAAGGCGGCTCGATCAAGATCGACGGGCAGGAAATTGCGACGATGACGCAAGACAGCCTGCGCCACGCGATCGCGCTGGTGCCGCAGGACATCGCGCTGTTTCATCGGACGATTTACGAGAACATCGCCTACGGCCGTCCCGAAGCGAGCCGCGAGGAAGTCCACGCCGCGGCGCGCGAGGCGCGCTGCACCGATTTCATCGAAGCGATGCCCGACGGATTCGATACGATCGTCGGCGACCGCGGCGTGAAGCTGTCGGGCGGCCAGCGTCAGCGCATCGCAATCGCACGGGCTATTCTGAAGAACGCGCCGATCCTGCTGCTCGACGAAGCGACGTCCGCACTCGACAGCGCATCGGAGGAAGCGATTCAGCAAGCCCTCGACCGGCTCATGGTCGGCCGAACCGTGATCGCGATCGCGCACCGTCTGTCGACGCTGCAAAACTTCGATCGAATCATCGTCATGAGTTCGGGCAAGGTCATCGACGACGGCACGCCCGAGGCACTGCGCAATCGTCCCGGCATCTATCGCGATCTGCTCAGCAAGCAGCACGGCAAGGCCATTGCGCTGCACCCGGGCGGGCGCAAGGTGGGCGAGCACGTAGCCTGATGAATGAGCCTGATAGACACGCCCGTTCGCGGCGTGTACGGCCTATTTCCGGCTTCGGGCTTCTGGGATCGGCGATCGGTGGGCTAGTGAACGACCGTTAAGGCTGTTGCCGCTGCGGGTCGATCCCGTCTCATTCGGCAATGCGTCGACTCAGGCCGCGACACGCTTGCGTGCCGGCTTGCCGCGCACCGCCGCGCTTTTTTCCGCTACCTCTTTTTTGATCGGCGCTTGCTCGCCGCTCTCCCCGAGATCGCGCAAAAATGTATCGCGCCACACCGACACGTTGTTGCTGCGCAGTTGGGCGATCATGTCGCGATAGCGTGCGCGCCGCTCGGCGAGCGGCATCGAAAGCGCCTGCGCGAGCGCCTGCGCCATGCCGTCGATATCGATCGGATTGACGATGAGTGCGGCCGTTAATTCGTCGGCCGCACCGGCAAAACGCGACAGCACCAGCACGCCGGGATCGTCCGGGTCTTGAGCCGAAACGTATTCTTTTGCGACGAGGTTCATGCCGTCGCGCAGCGGCGTGACATAGCCCACGTGCGCTTCGCGAAACAGCGCCGCGAGCACCGCGCGCTCGTACTGCCGGTGGATATAGCGAATCGGCGTCCAGTCGAGTTCGGCGAAGCGGCCGTTGATCCGGCCAAGTTCACTCTCGAGCCGCAAGCGGATGTCCTGATAGGCGTGCATATCGGCGCGCGTCGGCGGCGCGATCTGCATGAACGAGACATTGTTGCGGCAGGCCGGCACTTGATCGAGCAGCCGCTCGAACGCGCGGAAGCGCTCGACCAGCCCCTTCGAATAGTCAAGCCGCTCCACGCTCATGATGAGCTTGCGCTCGTGCAGGGTCTCGCGCATCGTGCGCACCGGCTTGCCGCGCGCACCCGCCTTCGCGAGCTGGGCGATTTCATCGGGATAGACACCAATCGGATAGGCCGCCGCCCGCAGCGACCGCCCGAATGCGCGCACGTGCGCGGGTGCGCCTGCAACAAACGGCGCCCGCCCCTGCGCGCCCGCGATTTCTCCCCCTCCTTCGTGCACCACGTAATCGCAGAACGCGCGCACGTCGGCTTGCGTCTGAAACCCAAGCAGATCGAACGAGCAAAGCGCCTCGACCAGCGCGCGATGCGGCGGCACCGCCAGCAGCACTTGAGCGGCCGGAAACGGAATGTGCAGGAAAAAGCCGATGCGGTTCTTCACCCCTGCCGCGCGCAGCGCCTGCGCGAACGGAATCAGGTGATAGTCGTGCACCCAAATGACGTCGTCGGCGCGCAAGAGCGGCACGAGCTGTTGCGCAAGCCAAGTGTTGACGCGCCAATAACCGTCGAAGTCATGCCGGTCGTACTGGATCAAGTCCGCGCGGTAGTGGAACGCGGGCCACAGCGTCGCATTCGAAAAGCCGCGGTAGTACTGATCGTAGTCGCGCCGTGCGAGCCCGATCGTCGCAAAGGTGACGGGGCCTTGCTCGACCACCTGCAACTGTGGCTGCCCCGACGAGACGACCTCGCCGCTCCAGCCGAACCACATGCCGCCGGTCTCCTTCAGTGCGTCGTAGACGCCGACCGCCAAGCCGCCGGCCGCCGGGCCGCCTTCCGAGATCGGCGCGACTCGGTTGGAAACGATGATGAGACGGCTCATGAGGGACGCTGTACCGCGGCGACGATGTCAGCCAGCCAGTGGACAAATGCGCCGACCGAATCGACGCGCGAGTGCGCCGACGTATCGCCGGGGCCGACCTTGATCGACAGCCCGCCGCGCTCATTGACGACGGCGAACGCCTTTTCGTCGGTCAAATCATCGCCCGCGAACACCGGCGTGCGGCCCGCGAAAGGCGGTTCGTCGAGAAACGCGGCAAGCGCACGCCCCTTGTCGACGTTTTTCGGCTTAATTTCGTAGACCATCTTGCCCGGCTGCAGCACATACGCGTCGGGATACTCGTCGACAAGCCGCTGGGTTGCTTCGCGCGCCGCGGTCTCGGCAAGCGGCGCGTTGCGGTAGTGCAACGCGAGCGCCGCGCCCTTAATTTCGAGCAGCGTGCCGGGGTGAGTGTTGACGAGGTCGGCCAACACGCGCTCCATCCGCAGAAGACGCACGTCGTTGAAGCCAAGGCGGACCGTATCGCCGTTCGCATCGCGCCGCTCGGCGCCATGCAGCCCCGCCACGGGCAAGTCGGGCATGCCGAGGAATCCGTCGATGCTGTCGATGCCGCGCCCGGAAACCACGGCCACGGCGCCATGCGTCGCGCGCCGCAGCGCGCCGAGCGCAGCGACGACGGTGGGCGGCACGACGACGCCGTCCGGCGTCGGAGCAAGCTCGACGAGCGTGCCGTCGAAATCGAAGAAGAATGCGGTCTCCGTCGGAGACAGAAAAGCCGGTAAAGATTGCATCAGCTTGGATTCAGTAACGGCCAGGTCGGCCGCATGGCCGCTCCGAACCGGAAAGTTTGCGCATCTTACCGCGCCTGAGTCGCCTTTTCGAGAAGGAGCGTCTCGAAACGGTCGGGCGAACAGAAGGGGAACGCATACCCGCTTCCGGCCGCCTATCTTGCGCTCTCGTGCGACAAATTGCCTCGGTCGCTGCGACGTCCGCCGCATGAACGGCAACAGTAAGGCGTTTGCGCTATAGTCGCAGCCTCGCAGCCGCCCGCCGGCGCTGCCCGCCAGGGCGGCCCGCGGCGCTTGAACTCTGTCACCGAGTCACGGATGCCGCCATCAGTTCCCCGCGTCGGCTCGCCGCCCGGCGAAACCGCTCCATTCGCTCACGTCGCGTCCGCCCTCGATCCGGCTACGCTACGCGCGCCAGGCGCCGGCGCGCCGCGTCACCGATGGGCGCGCGCGCTGTCGACCCTTGCCAGCCTCTGCTGCGCCGCGCTAATCGCGGCGTGCTCGCATGACGGCGGCCCCTGGCAACTGACCGATGTGACGGGCCATCTCCCCGACCTCGCGTTCAAGTTGACGGAGGATACGGGGAAGAGCGTGACCGCATCGGCGTTTCACGGCGAGACGACACTCGTCTACTTCGGTTACACGCACTGCCCCGACGTCTGTCCCGAAACGATGGCCCGCTTGATGCAAGTGCTCGAGAAGCTGCCGGCCGGCGACGCGAAGCAGGTACGCATTCTGTTTATTTCCGTCGATCCGGCGCGCGACACGCCGCAAGCGCTTCATGCCTACGTGGCGGCATTCGATGCCGAGCATATCCGCGGCCTGACGGGCACCGATGCGCAAGTCGAATCGCTCGCGAAACGCTACCGCGTGGCGTACCAGATGGAAAAACGCGACCCGAACGGCAGCTATGAGGTGACGCATAGCTCGGCCGTTTATATTTTCGATCGCGACGGGCGCGCGCGGCTCTTGGCAACGAGCGGGGATTCGCCCGACGCCATTGCACACGACCTGCGCCGCGTGATCGAGCACGATACTTGAGGGGCGATGGTCGAAGCCCCTTCATTGCATTTTTTGCTAGTTTCTTCGCTGGCTTCGTTGCGGACCGCCCTACCTGACGGGTCGCGAACGAATCAAACCGCTAACGTCAACCCATCATCAATCGAACCATGCAGACGAAAATTCGACCGACTGTGCTGAGTCCTGCCACGTTCGCCGCGACGCTGTTCGGCGCTTGCGCACTGGTCCTGTTCAGCGCTCATGCCAATGCCGCCGGCACGCAGGCCATCACCGCCACGAACGCCTGGGTGCGCTGGCTGCCGAACAGCCTGCCCTCGGCCGGCTACGTGACGCTCACCAACGCCAGCGACAAGCGCATCGATCTGACCGACATCACGAGCCCCGATTACGGCAGCGCCATGCTTCATCAAACCGTATCGAACGGCTCGACGACGAACATGGTCATGGTCGACAAGGTTGAGATTCCCGCGCACGGCAGTCTCAAGATCGCGCCGGTCGGCTATCACATCATGCTCGAGGAGCCGACGCGCAAGATCGCACCCGGCGATACGGTGCATCTAAAGCTGAAATTCTCGGATGGCGAAACGCTCGATACGCCGTTCGCGGTGAAGTCCCCAGGCACGGCAAAGTAAGACGAATGCCGCGATGAATGTGCTCTACTGGCTCGACCCTTGGGAACCGTCGCCGACGGTCGTCATTGCCGTGCTTGCCGCCGCAGTGTTGTTTGCGCGCGGCGCGCGGCATGCGCGGGTATCGCTGCCGCGTCAGGTGTCGTTCTGGTTCGGGCTGGTCGCGCTGTATATCGCGTTGCATACGCGGCTCGACTACTTTTTCGAGCACGAGTTCTTCATGCATCGGCTGCAGCACCTCGTGCTCCATCATCTCGGGCCGTTCTTTATCGCGTGGTCCTACCCGGGTGCCGCGCTGCGCGCCGGTATTCCGTTTAAATGGCGCCGGCGGTTCGTCACCCCGGCCATGCGGACTAAGCCGATGCGCGTCGCGCTCGACATCGTTTTCAATCCGGTCGTTGCAGTCCTGCTGTTCGTGGGGCTGATCTACTTCTGGCTGCTCTCGCCGATTCACTTCAAGGCGATGCTCGATTGGCGACTCTATCGCGTCATGAATTGGAGCATGGTGATCGACGGCTTGCTGTTCTGGTGGCTCGCGCTCGATCCGCGTCCGGCGCCGCCGGCGCGATTGGCACCGGGGCGGCGGATCATGATCGTCATCGCCGCGATTCCGCCGCAAATCGTGCTTGGCGCCCTGATCTTTTTCACGCCGTACGAACTCTATCCGATCTATTCGATCTGCGGCCGGGCGTTCACGTGGATTAGCCCGATCCGCGATCAGCAAATCGGCGGGCTGCTGCTGTGGATCCCGGGATCGATGATGAGCGTATTCGGCGCGCTGATCGCGCTGCGGCATTGGATGCGGCTTTCGACGCGTGAAAGACTCCTCGAGGAAAGGCGCGAAACGATGGCGGGCGAGCAATCTCCGGCGGCTTCCGCTTCTACCGCGTCGTCTACCGCGTCTCCTGCGCCCGCGCGGGCGCATTGAGGCGCATGTAGGTTTACACAGACCGCATCCAGAGATGCGGAATGCCGTCGTCGTCGTGGATTTCCGAAATCGGCTCGAAGCCGAACGCGCCGTAAAACATTTGCAGGTGCGCCTGCGCATGCAGCTTGATCGCGGCATCGGGCCACTGCGCCAGGATGTGCTTGAGCGCCTGCTCGAGGATCTCGCTGCCCAGACCGATGCGCCGGAAACCGGATGTGGTCAACACACGGCCAATACGGATGTCGGTGTCCGACTCGTCGGGAAGAAGGACGCGCAGATAGCCGGCCAACGTTAGGCTCGCCGCAGTCCGTTCGCTCGCCCCCGCCTTGATCGCGTTCTGCGTTTCCAGACCGCCCGAATACGCCAACAAGTGCCACGCGTCTTTATCGAGCCCGTCCACATCGTTATAAACACATTGCTGCTCGACGACGAACACGGCGTTGCGTGCCGCGAGCATGTCGTAGACTTCGATAGCCGTGAGATCGGAAAACGGCTTCCAACGCCATTCGAGCGATGCGTGCGAATCGTGGGTGGGTTCGGTCATGAGCAAGTCCGGCAAGATCGGGGCTCGCCGATTATCCCGCGGCGTGGACACAAATTCCAGAGGCCGCGGTGAGCGCATCGCTCATTTCAAATACGAAGCGCGATCCGCCGAACCGCCGAATCTAGCCTAGCTCCGCGCACTTACTCGCGCTGCGGTTCGAAATCGGTGCGTTCCATCACCATCCATTGCAGCCACTCTCCATAGCTGGCAGCCACACGTTCGCGCCGATCGTCGTCGTGCCAGATGCGAATCACCTGCCCGCACACACCGCCCGGAGCAGGATCGAGATCTAGACATACGCTATTGCCCATGCCGTCTTTCGTGAGTGGCACCCATTTCAGGTTGTACCAGTCGTCCTTGACACCGCTATCCGGATCGGACGTCACACCTTCGAACGCGCCTTCAACGACAAGATCGCGCCAGCACGTCCACTCGTTGAGGATGCCTTTGACGTCCAGCAGCGTTTCATCGAAAAAGCACACACCGTGTTGATTAGCCTGTCCATTGTGTGTTTTCAAGCTAGCGATGAACTCGTCGGGCAGCTTCACACCGAGCGCGCCTTCGAGAATCAGGATCTCGTCATCATCGGCTCCGGGCTTCAATCCGCCCGGAATCGGTTCGGGCGTCGACAGCAGCCATGCGTCGAGGCATGACCATGATTCCGAAACGCTCATTCGAGGTTGCATAGGTTCAGGCTCCGGTGAGTAGTTTGCCGGCTCGGCAATTTCGATCGGCTCGGGAGACGCGCAATTGGGCGCAGCGGGCTGCCGCGTGGAATCCAAGCGCAAAAAGTGTATGCGGCTGCGGGCCGCGAGTCGTCCGCGGGAAGCGGGGATGGCTGCGATAACGTGGGCATCGAGAAAGGCTGCGATGCAATGGGGTTCTTGCGCCGGCAGTGGATCGATCAACGGTTCGCCGCGTGAGCCCCATATGATCTTTGCCCATTGCATCCTGTTTGTTTTGCGATCGCATTCCACTTCACGTGCGAGTTCGCCGATCTCCCAATGTGGGCCAGGTTCATCGACAAATTCGTAGAGGTCGAGTAAGCGACGCACTGAGAGGTGCATTAGAACGGCGACGGAGCTCAAGAATCCGGGCAAATTTACAAACGTGGCGCGGTCTAAGCGCTGGACCGAATCTGTCAGGCTAACCCGACCCGTTACATCCATGAAGCGCAAATCCCCAGCCCAACGAGGGGAACGGTCATCGCTGATGACAACGTTAAAGCATTCGCCCGGCACCTGACGGAGCCTAGTGACTCCGGTATTCGAGTCGGCATTTAGCCCCAAGCCGCGATACGTGCCGGTCGACAACATGCCACTACCGATAATTAGGTCATATCGCTGCGCAAGGTCTTTGCGCTGTTGTCGATAGCTGTTCTCTGCCTCTCGCCGCGCTTCGAAGCTCGTTCCGGCCTGTGGCGGTGGCGATATATATTCGATCGGTCCCACTTCCCAGCCCCATCGCTCCAGCAGTACCCGGATATAAGGCCCGCACGCATCGGGACTTTGCCAACTGCTGCGAGACGCGAGGGGAGCGCACCGTTCGTAACTGGAGACGACGACGCCGATACGCGGACGCTTGCTCACCCTAACTTCGAGTACGCCCGCGGCAATCAAGACCGCCAAGCGCTCCGGCGTGATGCGTTGCCCCTTTTTGAGAAGCACGTCACCTACTGAGAACTCACTCCCCTTCGCGATGACGTTCTCTCCGGGCGACCACGGTCGCCGTACCAGGATTCGCTCATAGTGCGAAACTCCCCTCGCGGTCGTGGCGTCGATCGGCATGACCGCGTCAGCATTCGCCGGTAGCAAACCATACGAGTCTGTCTCGATGGCTGTTCCCGCCTTCAGCGGCTCGAGCGAAGGGATGTCCACGCGATGATGGCGAAAAGGAACGTCGTTATCGATATGTAGCCTCGATGGCCGACGGGTCCCGATTGCACCTGTGTCTTCCGTTCTGAATGCATATCCCCTACACGCTGCAACGCTCCGGTGCGGAATCGGATCCGGGGCGCTCACCGGCTCTGATGCCACGCGCATACATGCGTCTTGGACGGCCACCGTCTCCGATTGCAGTCCGGGCGGGACATCTCTTGAATCGAAGAGGTATACACCGTACAGCCACGGGGGAAATCCAGGCTTATCTTTCTTCGTCATGTTCATTGCCTCGTTGCGGGTTCATCCGTTACCGTCGAGTGCGTGCGGATTTTTGCTGCTCATATTTGGTCGGACCGGACTCGCAGATGCCGCGGCGGCATCGCGATTCACGCAGTCGCTCACTCCCGCGGCGGCTCCAAGCCAGTGAGTTCCATCACCATCCACTGCAGCCAATCCTCGTAGCTGGCGGCAACGCGTTCCCGCCGGTCATCGTCATGCAAGACTCGAATCACCTGACCATATGCACCACCCGGAGCGGGGTCGAGATCTAGACAGACGCTGTCGCCCATGCCGTCTTTCGTGAGTGGAACCCATTTCAGGTTGTACCAATCGTCTTTGACACCGACGTCCGGATCGGACGTCACGCCTTCGAACGCACCTTCAACGACAAGATCCCGCCAGCACGTCCATTCGTTGAGGATGCCCTTGACGTCAAGCAGCGTTTCATCGAAGAAACACACGCCGCGTTGATCAGCCTGCCCATTGTGCGTTTTCAGGCTAGCAATGAGTTCTTCGGGCAGCTTCACCCCAAGCGCGCCTTCGAGAATCCGGATGTCGTCGTCGCTGGCCGCTGCCTTCAATCCACCGGGAATCGCATCGGGCGTCGACTGCAGCCATGCGTCCAGATGCGACCATGATTCGGAAACGCTCATTTGTCGTTGCATGGATTCAGACTCCGTTGAGTAGTTTGCCGGCTCGGGAATTTCGATCGGCTCGGGAGACGCGCAATTGGGCACAGCGGGCTGTCGCATCAGATCCAAGCGCAGAAAGCCACATTCGATCTCATCACGTCTCCTCTTCTTGTCGAACAGGGCAGCAAAACAAGGAAGTGACGGTAAAGCCATCGAAGACGATTTTGGCAACGGCGCCGTAAATTAGGACAATGAGAAGGGCTCCCCATTCGGCGAATGCACAGGGCGAGTAGTGAAGTGCAACCTGCACTAGGCTCGGTGGATCTGCGCAGTCCTATGCCATTGAGCCGAATCGCGCGGCGTTTCCTCGACGCGTAGCATGGTCCTTACTGATCCATGCGTGCCGCTCACCGGCATGCCGTTCCGGAACGCATCCATGACCGATACCACCGTTACCACCGATACCACCGATACCACCGATACCACCGATACCACCGATACCACCGACAACACGGAAACCATCCTTTTCGGCGCCTGCGATCGGCACAACTTAGGCGACCTCCTTTTTCCTCACCTAGTCGCGCGGATGCTGCCCGATCGGCGCCTGCGCTTCGCCGGTCTTGCCGAAAGCGATTTACGCCAGTACGGCGGTCACCAGGTCGAAGCGATCTCGACGCTCGCCGGCCTATGTCATAACCAACCGGTCAACATCGTCCACGTCGGCGGCGAGCTGCTGACCTGCGATGCGTGGGAAGCCGCCGTCATGCTCTCTTCGGCCAGACATGCGAAGTCCGTCATCGATCAGCGCGGCGCATGGCGATGGGTGCCGCTCGAATGGGCGGACGACCAACTCGGCTCGCCAACTCGCGCGCCTTACGTCATACCGCGAGAGCGTTTTGCTCATACTCGCAGTCTCGCGTTCAACGCGGTAGGCGGTGTCGAGCTGGATCGCTGCGAGCGCAGGATGCGTGAAGAAGTCATTGGAACGCTCAAGCAAGCGTCCGATGTCACGGTGCGCGATGCCATCACGCGGAAATTGCTCGGAGCGGAGGGGATCGCCGCACGGCTTCTCCCCGATCCCGTCGTCATGGTCGCCGAACTATTCGGAGATGTCATCCGAAGCCGCACTGCGCTGGACCCCGTCTCTTCAATACGCGAGGCATACCCCAGTGGCTACATCGCGGCGCAGTTCAGCGCCGATTTCGGCGATGACCGAACACTCGACGAAATAGCAGAACAACTTGATGCGGCGGCTGCATTGCACGGCCTCGGCGTGGTGTTCTTTCGTGCCGGCATCGCGCCTTGGCACGACGATCTAGAAGTCTTCGAACGAACGCGCGAGCGCATGAAAACGCCTTCGGTGCGAATATTGACATCGCCGAACGTGTGGGACATTTGCGCGCTAATCGCAGGCAGCAGCGTTTATTGCGGAAGCAGTCTTCACGGCAGAATCGTCGCGACGGCATTCGCGCTGCCACGCGTGAACGTTCGCCACCCGGCGCGCGCGGGCTCGCACAGCAAGCAAACAGCCTTTGCCGCTACATGGGAAGACGCGGATATGCCGGGCGAAGTCGGCGTCGCCGAGATAAAGCAAGGCATCGATGCCGCTCGCCAGATCGAGCACGCTCGGTTAGCGCGCGTTGCCAAGACGCTCGTCAGCACCTACCGAGATGGCTTCCAATCCCTTTCAGCGTCGTTGGCGTAATGTCGCGGGCCGCGACGGCCGGCGCGAATGGCGTGTATCCGCGCGTGCCCATCCGCGCGCCTGCGCCGCCTCGACGATAACCGCGGCGAGGCGCTCGGCGGCGGCCTTCATTTGCACGCTGCTGAATCCGCCAAACCCAAGCACCAGCCCGGGCCGCTCGGTGCCGGAGGCAAACATTGGGGAAGCAGCCCGCAAGGACACGCCCGCCTTCGCGGCCCATTCCACAACCGTGCGATCGTCTATGCCCTGCGCGAGCCAAAGGACGAGATGCATGCCCTGGTCCCCCGGATCAACCCATGCCACGTCCCTGGGAAGCAGGGTGCCGAGCGTCTCGATCAGCCGGGCTCGATAGTCGGCATACACGTTGCGTACTTTGCGAATGTGGCGCTCTAAATGACCCTCGGCCATGAAGGTCGCCAGCACATGTTGATCGGCGTTCGGCGGATGACGGTCCATCAACACGCGCGCGCCGCAGAACGCATCGACGAGATCGTCGGGCACGATCACATACCCCAACCGCAACGAAGGAAACAGGATTTTGCTGAACGTACCGAGATAGACCACGCGATCCGGGTCCAATCCCTGAAGCGACGGAAACGGGTAGCCCTCGTATCGTAGTTCGCTGTCATAGTCGTCCTCCACAACCCATGCATGGTTCGCTCGCGCCCAGGCCAGCAATGCGCCGCGCCGGGCCATGCTCAGCGGCATCCCCAACGGATACTGATGCGATGGGGTGACGAACGCGGCACGTGCGTGAGGCGCCATTCGAATCCCGGCGTCGACGTCGATGCCGTCCGCATCGACCGGTACCCGTATCATCGTTTCCCGATGGCCCGTACTCTCTAGTAGGGCCGTCACGCCGCGATACGCCGGATTCTCCACCCAAGCTTGATCGCGCGAGCCGAGCAACACCTGGCACGCCAGAAAGAGGCCCTGCTGCGTTCCACTCGTCACGATGACCTGCCCCGCCTCGCAACGAACCGAGCGCGACTTGCGCACGTAGCCGGCGATCGCTTCGCGCAGCGGCAACGCCCCCATCGGATCGGTGTACCCCGCCGGTGCGCCGGGCCCTTTTGCACGGACGCGGTTGCCGAGCCTGCGCCAAATGTCGGCGGGCGCCGTCAACCCGACCGGAACCGAAACGGCAAACGGCACCGGCGGAAGCGGCCGGAATTCCTGGGCAATCCGGGCAAATGCCGCAGCCGGCCCCGGCAAGTCGGCGCGAGAAACGGGCTTTCGAGCCACACGCGCTTCGCTTTCCGCTTGCGGCGCCGCCAACGCGCGCGCGACACGGGTGCCGGCCCCACGCTTCGACTCGAGAAAGCCCTCGGCGATCAACTGCTCATACGCCTCGACCACCGTGCCGCGCGAGACTTGAAGCGAAGCTGCAAGCAATCGTGTGGCGGGCAGCGCGTCGCCCGGCTCGATATCCCCGTTGCGTACCGCCGCTCGCAATGCCTGCGCCACCTGACGGCTTAGATTGCCCGCCGCGCGGTCCAACACGCCGATCGACGCTATATCGACGGTCCGAGCCGTTCTTGCCATAATTCTGGTTCTACAAAAATTGTCTAAATTGGACCTTTATAATAAACCAGTTCTTCCAGACAATCCGTACGTGCCCAGTTCGATTCGGCCGCTTCGCCTGCCCTCCTCCGTTAATGGAACCGACATGTACGTACCCGCCGCTTTCAATGAGTCTCGCGTCGAGATCCTGCACTCGTGCATCGCGCAACATCCTTTCGGGACACTGATTACGCATGGCAAAAGCGGGCTCGACGCCAATCACATCCCCTTCGAGTTCGCAGCAAACGAAGGCGAATTGGGCATCCTGCATGCGCATGTGGCACGGGCAAACCCGGTATGGCAGGACGTCGCGAATGGCGATGAAGTGCTCGTCGTCTTTCGCGCCGGGAACGCTTACATCTCGCCGAGCTGGTATCCGAGCAAGCACGAAGCCCATCGGCAGGTGCCGACTTGGAATTACGTCGTCGTCCACGCTCACGGTCGTCTGACCGTTCGCGACGACGAAAAATACGTGCGCGGCGTGGTCGCCCGGTTAACCCGTACACATGAGGCGTCAGAGCCGCAGCCCTGGAAAATGAGCGATGCGCCGAGCGACTACATCGACACGATGCTCAAATCGATCGTCGGTTTACAGATCGACATCACGCGACTCGTCGGCAAAAGCAAGCTCAGCCAGAATAAGGAAGCACGGGACATTGAAGGTGCAAGCGAAGCGCTTAGGGCACGCGAGCAGTTCGAGATCGGCGATGCGATGCTGGTCGAGGCCGCTCGCAAGCAACCGTAACCCGTCGCGCGGCCCGATCCCGCAACTGGCTCGGCAAGATGCCGGCCAATTGACCATGGCGGACGATGCGCAAATGGCAACAATGATGCGACGCTGCCCAACTCAAGGTTCGACATGGCCACCCACGCCTTTTTCTCGGCAAACCTGCTGCTCGCCTACACGGCGTATTTCATCGGCACAGCGAGCCCCGGGCCAAGCAATCTAGCAATCATGTCGATCGCGGCCAATCGCGGCCGCAAAGCGGCACTGGCGTTTGCGCTCGGCGTCATATCGGGATCCATGTTTTGGGCAACGGTAGCAGCGGTCGGGATCTCCGCCGTGCTCGTTGCCTATTCCCACTTCATCGTGGCGGTCAAGATTTTCGGGGGCCTCTATCTGCTCTGGCTGGCTTTCAAATCGGGACGCACGGCGCTTGCTTCGACCGTAGCGCCAGCATCGAAGGCAGGTAGGCCCGAAACGCTCCGGAACTTGTACCTACGAGGTGCATTGCTGCATCTAACCAACCCCAAAGCAATCCTCGTTTGGGTCTCGATCGTCGCCCTCTCATCGAGCAATTCGGGACCTGCCCTCGGCGCCGTGATTCCCGGCTGCGCAGTCATCGGATGCCTCGTCTTCAGCGGGTATGCCGTCCTGTTTTCAATGGACTCGGCTCGCCGGCTCTACGTGCGAACCCGTCGCGCGTTGGAGGGAAGCCTCGCCGTTGTATTCGGAATCGCGGGCATCCGACTTCTCGGTTGGTCGTCCAAATAAGCATCGAGGAAAATGGGAACGACTGCTGACGCAGGACGAAGAATTCCAGACGCAGAAAGATAAAAACCCTGACGAGCCGAAGCTGGTCAGGGTTTTACTTGGAGGCGCGAGCCGGAGTCGAACCGGCCTACACGGCTTTGCAGGCCGCTGCATAACCGCTTTGCTATCGCGCCGAAAGCGGATTCGCCGGAGCGTTGACGCCGCACTGCTGCGAAACGTCCCGGCTTATCGGTTCAGCCGGCCAGCGGGGGCCGCTAAACAAAAAGGGAAGCTAAGCTTCCCCAATACCTGGAGCGGGAGACGAGGCTCGAACTCGCGACCTCAACCTTGGCAAGGTTGCGCTCTACCAACTGAGCTACTCCCGCGGATTCCTATCTACTGATTCCTATCTACTGCTTGCTGTATGACACCTGCTGTATGGCACCCTAGGACACCGCAAGTCACACCGCACGACATCTCGACGGGTCGCTCCGCTTGACACGCCGTATCGAAACTGGAGCGGGAGACGAGGCTCGAACTCGCGACCTCAACCTTGGCAAGGTTGCGCTCTACCAACTGAGCTACTCCCGCAGGGCACTTCATTTTTCCCTGCACTTCCGCGAACACTTCCGCGAAACTTCCCCGACGCACACACTTATTCACGTGCACCGGAGAAGCGAGATTATGTATAAACCGCTGAAACGTGTCAACACTTTTTGGGTCGGCGGCAGGCGTGTCGGAGACTTCAGAACCGTGTCTCGCGTGCCGAGCGCAAGAAAGCGTCGAGCAGCGGCGTGCAATCGAGCAGCTCCGGGCCGCCCGCCCGGTGGAATTCCGGGTGCCATTGCACGCCCAACACGAACGGCGCCCGCCGATAGCGAACGGCTTCGATGAGCCCGTCGCCCGCGGACACCGCCTCCACGTTCAAATCGCGCCCGAGCGTCTTCACGGCCTGATGATGAATCGAGTTCACGACGGCCTCGCGCCGTCCAGGAAACATGCTCGCGAGCGTCGAGCCGTCCGGAAAGCGGACCGAGTGCCGATGCTGATCGTAAAACTCGTTGACGTGAACGCCCGCGGTCGGCACTTCCGTGGCGATGTCTTGATAGAGCGTGCCGCCGAACGCCACATTGATGAGTTGGCACCCGCGGCAAACGCCAAGCACGGGCTTGCCCGATTCGACGAACTCGTAGAGCAGCTCGAGTTCATACATGTCGCGCACGCGGTCGCCCGGCCATTCGGCCCGCATGTCGCTCGCCGCGTAAGTCTGCGGCGAGACATCGGCCCCGCCCTGAAGCAGCAGGCCATCCAGGTGCTTCGCATAATCGCGCAGCCGAATATTGCTCGGGTGCAGCATGCCTTGATGCCCGACCGTCGGAATCATGAAGACCATGACGTCGCGCGACATGACCCAGTGCGCGACCGATTCCTCGAGGTACTGCAGTGTTTTGCCGCGCAGCCCTCTCGCACCCGGCTCGGGATGGAAGATTCGCGCCGACACGCCGATGCGCAACGTGCGCTGGGTAATGCGCTGGCCGGCACGGTCGAAAAGCTGGCGAGCGCGCGCAGCAAACGTGCGGCCCAGCACGGTCCACGCCGAATCGCTTTGCCGCAGATAAGCCGGCTGCGTCTGTGCCACTGAGCCCGGCGGGGGCGGCCGAACCGTGTCGAAATCCGGAGGCGAGCCAAAGCCCGGCGGTGGTGCGCCGGGTGCGCCGGCCGCCCGCGCGGCTTGCGCCGCTTGCTCTTGCGCGGCCGTTTCCTGGGCCGCGGCCGCACGCGCCTCGGTAGCCTCGGCATCATGCCCCGCTTGCGCCGGCGCCTGCACCGGCTGGACCGCGGTGGCCGATTCAAGCGTGTCGGTCGAGGCCCGCGACGCGGCGTTCGCCGCCGTCTCCTCGGGTGCGCTGTCTGTCTGCCCCCGCGGCACATCGGCCGATGTGGCCGATGGGGGAGCGGGCATCGTAGGAACGGCGCCCGGCGAATCCGTCGAAACGGAAGCGGGCGAAGGCGGGGAAGGCGGGGAATCAGGCCCGGGACGACCGGGGTTCGGCGGCGTGTTTTCGCTCATGGCGATGGCAAGCGCGTCTCGCACGCAAAACGATGAAAGACCCCATTATCCGCCAGCGTAGCGATCGGTCGCAAATTACCGCGGCGCAACGGGCGCTCGCCGCCGCTGCGCGCTCGCTTGGGCGAGGGCCGCGTGTCCGCAAACGGGCAAGCCGCTACAATGCCCCCGAAAGGCAGACTGCTCGCGGCCACACGTATCCGCTCAATTCGCATCGTGCCCTAGCCGGCGACAGCGTCTGTCGCCTCGTCGCCCGCAGTCCCGTGCGCTTCGTCTCGAGTCCCGACATCTCATGGCTATCGATTTCGCTCCGTTCCCGCCGCTCGCCCAACTCGCGGCCGATCTGGCCGCCGGCCGCACGACGAGCCGCGCGCTCGTCGAAACCGCGCTCGAGCGCATTGCCGATCCTGCGGGGCAAGGCTCGACGGTTTTTCTCGAAGCCGACGCCGAGCGCGCCCGCGCGAGTGCCGACGCGCTCGATCGTCTCCGCGCGGCCGGCACCGTCCTGTCCCCGCTCGCCGGCATCCCGGTGTCCGTGAAAGACCTGTTCGACGTCGAAGGCCAAGTGACACGCGCAGGCTCGCGTGTGCTGGCCGGCGCGGCGCCCGCAAGCGCCGATGCGCCCGCCGTGGCACGCCTGCGGCGCGCAGGCGCGGTCATCGTGGGGCGCACCAACATGACCGAGTTCGCGTACTCGGGGCTCGGGCTCAATCCGCATTACGGCACGCCGCTCTCGCCCTATCGGCGGGGCGAAGCGGGCGAGGCACGGATCGCGGGCGGCTCGTCGTCGGGCGCAGCCGCGTCGGTCGCCGACGGCATGGCAGCCGTCGCGCTCGGCAGCGACACCGGCGGCTCCATTCGCATCCCCGCCGCGTTGTGCGGCCTTACCGGCTTCAAGCCGACCGCGAGCCGAATCCCCCGGCAAGGCGCGGTGCCGCTCTCGACAACGCTCGACTCGTTTGGGCCGATCGGCGTCTCGGTGTCCTGCTGCGCGCTCGTCGACCGCCTTCTCGCGGGTCTAGAGCCGCATATCCCGCAGGCGCGACCGCTCGACGGGTTGCGTCTGGGCATCCTCACGCATTACGTCACCGACGACATCGAGCCGGCCGTCGCGGCTGCCGTCGACGCAGCGACGAAACATTTGGAGGCGGCCGGCGCGATTCTCGAAGATGTCCGCTTCGCGCCGCTCGATCAGCTCGCGTGGATCAATCGCTTCGGTTTTTCTGGGATGGAGGCGTATGCATGGCACCGTACGTACATCGAGACCCACAGCAACCTCTACGATCCACGCGTGCTCATGCGCATCGAGAACGGTGAGGCAGCCAGCGCCGCCGATTACATCGACTTGCTCGCCGAACGCGCTGCCTTACTCGATACAGCGCAGCGCACGCTATGGCGGCGCTTCGATGCGATCGTCGCGCCGACCGTGCCGATCGTGCCCCCGCGTGTCGCCGATTGCGACGCCGACGATGCCGCTTACGCCCGCATCAATGCGCTCGTCCTGCGCAACCCCAGCATCTTCAATCTGCTCGATGCATGCGCTATAACGCTGCCTTGCCACCCTCGCGGGCAAGCGCCCGTCGGTCTGATGTTGGCTGCCGCGCCGCATGCCGACGATGCACTGTTCGCCACCGCGCTCGCTGTCGAGCGCGTGCTCGCATCGATTCGGTGACACTGCGCGCAACGTGGGTTTCGCGCCCGGCGAACGAGTTGCCGAAAGCACATTAGAATCCAACGGTTTATTTATCCGGAACGCTTGTCCTCATGAACGATACGTCTTCGCTGCGCCGCGAGCGCTGGCTGCTTGTCCTACTCGGTGTCATCTGTCTAGCCCTCGTCGGCGGTGCGCTTTACTTGCAATACGCGAAGCACGAGGACCCTTGCCCGCTCTGCATCATCCAACGCTACCTGTTCCTGCTCATCGCGCTGTTTGCGTTCGTCGGCGCGGCGCGCACAAGCTGGCGCGGCATCGCCGTGTTCGAGACGCTGATCGCGATCGCGGCGGTGGCCGGCATCGCAGGCGCAGCGCGGCATCTCTACGTGCAGTTGAACCCCGGCTTCAGCTGCGGCTTCGATCCGCTGCAGCCGGTCATCGACGGCCTGCCGCCCGCCCGGTGGCTGCCGAGCGTCTTCAAGGTCGCCGGCCTCTGCGAAACGGTCTACCCGCCGATCCTCGGCATCTTGCTGCCTGGCTGGGCGCTGATCGCCTTCGTTGCGATATTCGTCCCTGTCGTCGTCAGTCTCTGGCGCAAGCGCGGCCGGCGCGGATTCAACATAACTTGAACGCGGCCGCGGGGGCGGCCATCGTCCCCCGGGTGCCGCCTCGAACCCTGCCCCCGATGCGCATTCGAGGCGGCGCGCACGCGCCATACGCAATCCACCCAAGCGTGTCAGGCCAGATCAGGTTCGGGTAAACCCACTATTAGACCCACCATCCGAGCAGCCCTCAGCCCTGTTCCGGCCCGCCGCGCCCCGCCGCCGCTGTTTCCGCTCCCACGCCGGATCGTAGGCGTTTCATGATGGCCCGCTGATAGCGCCCATCAGTGTCGAACCATGTCTTTGCGCCGCGACGGTGCTATCTTCGGTCATGGATGGCGATCCACGTGCGCGAGGCTTTTGGCCGGCCATCGCGTAACGCGCGCCTGATTCCACCATTCAGGATTCGGCTATGACGACGCATCCCATCCGCTTCTACTACCGCGGCGCAGTCCGCGAGGTTTCGGACGTGCCCGCCACGCGCACGGTGTTGCAGCATCTGCGCGAGGATTTGCACTGCACGGGCACGAAGGAAGGTTGCGCGGAAGGCGATTGCGGCGCCTGCACGGTTGTCGTCGGCGAACTCGACGCGCAGGGCGCGCTCGCGCTGAAGGCCGTCAACGCGTGCATCCGCTTCCTCCCTACGCTAGACGGCTGCGCCCTCTTTACTGTCGAAGATCTGCGGGCCGCCGGCGGCGCCCTTCACCCGGTCCAACAAGCGCTCGTCGATTGCCATGGGTCGCAATGCGGCTTCTGCACGCCCGGATTCGTCATGTCGATGTGGGCGCTCTACGAGAACCATCCGGCCGGCGCCGGACTGCCCACGCGCGATGAGATCGCGACGGCACTCTCGGGCAATCTGTGCCGCTGCACGGGCTACCGCCCGATCGTCGAGGCCGCCCAGCAGATGCTCGACAGCGATCGTTACCCACCGGTTGCACTCGATCGCGCGCCCATCGCCCATGCGCTGCGGCAGATCGCGCGCCGCCCGGCAGAAACGTTCGTGTACGAGGGCACCGACGTGCGCGGCAATGCCTTCGGCAAGACACGCTTCTGGGCCCCGAGAACGCTCGATGCCTTCGCCGAACTGCGTGCCGAGCATCCGGACGCGCTCGTGCTGGCGGGCAGCACCGACATCGGTCTATGGGTAACGAAGCAATTGCGCAGTCTTGGCGACTTGCTCTACGTCGGGCGCGTGGCCGAGCTTGCGGCGATCGAGCGCGACGCTAGCACGCTGACGATCGGCGCGGCCGTCACGCTCGAAGACGCGTATGCGGCGCTCGTCGTCGACTATCCCGAACTTGCCGAAGTCGGCAAGCGATTCGCTTCGCTGCCCGTACGCAATGCCGGCACACTCGGCGGCAACGTCGCAAATGGCTCGCCGATCGGCGATTCGATGCCTGCGCTGCTCGCGCTCGATACGACGATCGTGCTGCGCCGCGGCCGCGCGACGCGCGAGATGCCGCTCGACGCGTTTTACCTCGGCTACCAGAAGACGGCGCTCGAGCCGGGCGAGTTCGTTGTTGCCCTGCGCATCCCGCGCCCTTCATCGACCCTGCGGTTTCGCACCTACAAGGTCTCGAAGCGCTACGACCAGGACATTTCGGCCGTTTGCGCAGCGTTTGCAATCGATGTGGTCGACGGCATCATCGTGGGTGCTCGCATCGCGTTCGGCGGGATGGCCGCCACGCCCCAGCGCGCCGCCCAGGCCGAAGCGGCGCTCGCGAACGCCGTTTGGAATGAAGAAGCCGCGCACCGCGCCATGGACGCACTCGCCGCCGATTATCGGCCGCTGACGGATCTGCGTGCATCGAGCGCGTATCGCACGACGGTCGCGCGCAATCTGCTGTGGCGCTTCTGGCTCGAAACGCGCGACGATGCGCCGCTCGCGCTTGCACAAGTCGACGCATTCGCTTTCGACGATGCCTACGGGCAGGGCAAGGAGGCGTCATGAATCTGCATACCGATGCGCCTATCGCTTTCGTCCCTTCGCCGAACGGCGCGAAAGCGCCGGCGACCGAGGCCGATACGGCGATCGGCGCACCGCTCCCGCATGAATCGGCGCAACTGCACGTGAGCGGCGAAGCGCGCTACACCGACGATTTGCCGGAACTCGCGGGCACGCTCTACGTCGCGCTCGGGCTGTCGCGCTATGCACACGCCCGCATCGTCTCGCTCGATCTGGCAGCGGTACGCGAAGCGCCTGGCGTCGTCGCCGTGCTGGATGCGTCCGATATCCCCGGCGAGAACAACTGCGGCCCGGTCCTGCACGACGATCCGATTCTTGCTGACGGTAGCGTTCAATACCTGGGCCAACCGGTATTCGCCGTTGTCGCCACGTCCTACGAGCTCGCGCGGCACGCGGCGGCGCTCTGCAAGAGCGACGAGGTGGTGCGCTACGAGCCGCTCGAACCGGTGCTGACCGTGGCCGAGGCGAGAGCGCGACAACACTACGTGCTGCCGCCGCAGCGCTTGACGCGCGGCTCGCCGGCGGCTCGCATCGCAGCCGCGCCTCATCGCATCGCAGGTGAATTCGCAGTGGGTGGCCAAGAGCAGTTTTATCTCGAAGGGCAGATCGCCTACGCGATTCCGACCGAGTACGACGGCGTGCACCTCTACAGCTCGACACAGCATCCGAGCGAAATGCAGGCGGTTGTCGCGCATATGCTCGGACAGAGCGCGCATAGCGTCGTCTGCGAATGCCGGCGTATGGGCGGCGGCTTCGGCGGCAAGGAATCGCAATCGGCGCTGTTCGCCTGCGTCGCCGCGCTTGCATGCGTGCGCCTGCGCCGCCCCGTGAAGCTGCGCGCCGACCGCGACGACGACTTCCTCATCACGGGCAAGCGCCACGATGCGCTCTATCGCTATGAAGCAGGCTACGACGATGACGGACGCATCCTCGGTGCGCGCGTGGAGATCGCGCTGCGGGCCGGATACTCGGCCGATTTGTCGGGTGCGGTCGCCACGCGAGCGGTGTGTCACGTCGATAATGCCTACTCTCTTTCAGACGTCGAAATCGTTGCGCTGTGCTGCAAGACGAACACGCAATCGAACACGGCCTTTCGCGGCTTCGGCGGCCCGCAAGGCGCGCTCGTCACCGAGGTCATGCTCGATCGCATCGCCCGCGCGCTGGGCCTCGATCCGCTCGATGTTCGGCTCGCCAATTACTACGGCATCGGCTCGCGCGAGCTCACGCCGTACGGGCAGCGCGTTGAAGACAACATCCTCGCGCCGCTGACCGCTCGTCTGGTCGAGACGAGCGACTATCGCGCACGCCGCGAGGCGCTGGCCGCATTCAACGCCAACAGCCCCGTCCTGAAGCGCGGCATCGCATTCTCGCCGGTCAAGTTCGGTATCTCCTTCAACGTGCAGTTTCTCAATCAAGCCGGCGCGCTGGTGCATGTCTATCGCGACGGTTCCGTGCTCGTCAATCACGGCGGCACGGAGATGGGGCAAGGGGTCAACACGAAAGTTGCGCAAGTGGTCGCGAGCGTCTTCGGCCTGCCGCTTTCGCACGTGCGCGTCACGGCGACCGATACGTCGAAGGTCGCGAACACGTCGGCCACCGCGGCCTCCACGGGCAGCGATCTGAACGGCAAGGCAGCCGAAGCCGCGGCACTGACGATTCGCGACCGGCTCGCGCAGGTTGCCGCGAAAACGCTGGGCGGCCAAGCATCCGAGGCTCGCTTCGAGCATGGCGATGTCATCTGCGCGGGCGGGACGATCTCGTTTGCGCAACTCGTGAACGAGGCCTATCTCGCCCGCGTTCAGCTATGGTCCGACGGGTTCTATACGACACCGAAGATCCACTGGGACGCCAATACGATGACGGGCCACCCGTTCTACTACTTCGCCTACGGCGCGGCGGTATCGGAAATCGTCGTCAATACGCTGACCGGCGAATGCAAAGTGCTGCGGGTGGACGTGCTGCACGACGTCGGACGGTCGATCAATCCTGCAATCGACATCGGTCAGATCGAAGGCGGCTTCATCCAAGGGATGGGCTGGCTGACGACCGAGACGCTCTGGTGGAATCGCGACGGGCGCCTGATGACCCATGCGCCGTCGACCTACAAGATTCCGGCGGTGAGCGACACGCCCGCAGTTTTCAACGTGCGTCTTTACGCCAATGAGAATGTCGAGCCGACGATCTTTCGGTCGAAGGCCGTCGGCGAGCCGCCGCTGCTGCTCGCATTCTCGGTCTTCCTCGCACTGAGCGACGCCCTGGCCGCCGTCGCGCCCGATCGGCGATGCGCGCCGCCGCTCGACGCGCCCGCCACGCCCGAAGCCATCCTGACGGCACTCGCGCACTTCGTGGCGCCAACGGGCGATGGCACGAACCCTGCATCGGCAACCGACACTGCACCCGCGATTGAAGGCTCGCCGTTTTCGGCCGGCGTTTCGGACACGGCTCGAACGGAGCACAACTGAATCCATGCAACCCTGGCTGACCGAATTGCAGCAATTGCTGACCCATGGCGACGCGGTCGTACTCGTGACCGTAGCGCGCGTCGAGGGTTCGACGCCGCGCGAAGCAGGCGCCAAGATGATCGTCACGCGCGAGCGTGCGCGGCATACGATCGGCGGCGGCCATCTGGAGTGGCGCGCGATCGAGATCGCCCGCGAGGTGCTGCGCGACGGCATGCGTGTGCCGCATCTGCGCCGGCTCGAACGGCTTTCGTTGGGTCCGAGCCTCGGTCAATGCTGCGGCGGCGCCGTCGTACTCGCTTTCGAGCGGCTCGATATCGGCGATCTCGATTGGGTCGCGGCGCTCGCCAAGCGCCTGCAAGCGCGTCAAGCAACGCAGCGCAGCGTATCGTTCGGCGCCTCGCGTGAACCCGTGCGACTGGCCGAGGCCGATGC
The DNA here is from genome assembly GCA_966212065.1 of uncultured Burkholderiaceae bacterium. Classification (GTDB taxonomy): domain Bacteria; phylum Pseudomonadota; class Gammaproteobacteria; order Burkholderiales; family Burkholderiaceae; genus Trinickia. The sequence continues at coordinate 31,911 of CBIHOQ010000037.1, read as the reverse complement.
CGGCGCGCGGGCGCCCGAGTGCCTGCTCTGGGATGGCTCGGGTTTCGACGAAGGCAACGCGCTACTGACGGAAACGATCGTTTCGCGCGATTTTCCCGTCGTGCTGTTCGGCGCCGGCCATGTCGGCGCGGCGCTCGTCCGCGTGCTCTCGACGCTGGCCTGCCGCGTACGCTGGGTCGACGAACGCGACGCACAGTTTCCGCCGCAGTTGGCCGCCGAGTTCGCCAACGTGACGATCGACGCGAACGACGCGCCTGACGAAGCCGTGGACGAGGCCGAGCCGGGCACGGCATTCGTCGTCATGACGCACAACCACGCGCGCGACCTGGCCTTGGCCGAGCGCATTTTGCGGCGCGACGATTTCATTTTCTTCGGCATGATCGGCTCGCGCACGAAGCGCCGGCAATTCGAGCACCGGCTTGCGGCGCACGGCATCGATCCCGCCCGCATCGCGCGCATGGTGTGCCCGATCGGCATCGAAGGCATCGTCGACAAAGCGCCCGAGGTCATCGCGATTTCCGCCGCGGCGCAGCTTCTGCAAGCCGTCGAAGCCGCTCATGCCGCTCATGCCGCCGCGCCCTCGGCCGCACGACAAACATCCCCTCACGCATCACCGTTTCCCACGCTGCAACCGTTGACCGACCATGACACCAACACTCGCTGAGAAAATCGCCGGCGCGCCAAAAGCCGAACTCCATATCCACATCGAGGGCTCGCTCGAACCCGAAGTTATCTTCGCCCTCGCGAAGCGCAACGGCGTGAAGCTCTCGTACGAATCGATCGAAGCATTGAAGAAGGCCTATGAGTTCAGCGACTTGCAGTCGTTCCTCGACATCTATTACGCCGGCGCGAGTGTGCTGCTGACGGAGGATGACTTCTATACGATGACGGCCGCCTACGTCGAACGCGCCATTGCCGACAACGTCGTCCACGCCGAAATCTTCTTCGATCCGCAAACGCATACCGAACGCGGCGTGGCGATCAGCACGGCCATAGCCGGCATCGAGCGTGCGCTTGCCGAAGGCGAGCAGCGCGGATTCACGAGCAAGCTCATTCTGTGCTTCTTGCGGCACCTATCCGAAGCCGACGCGCTCGCGACCTACGAAGCGGCCCTGCCGTTGTTCGATACCTACGCGCATCGCCTCATCGGCGTCGGCCTCGATTCGTCCGAGCGCGGACATCCGCCGTCGAAATTCGAGCGCGTCTTCGCGAAAGCGCGCGAGCGCGGCCTCAAACTCGTGGCGCACGCCGGCGAGGAAGGCCCACCTTCGTACATTCACGAGGCGCTCGATTTATTGAAGGTCGATCGCGTGGATCACGGCGTGCGCAGTATCGAAGATCCGGCGCTCGTCGCACGCCTGGCCGATTCGCGCGTCGCGCTGACCGTGTGCCCGCTCTCGAACATCAAGCTGCGCGTGTTCGACGACATGAAGCAGCACACGCTCAAGCAGCTGCTCGCGCAAGGCGTCGCGGTCACCGTGAACTCCGACGATCCCGCTTACTTCGGCGGCTACGTCAACGCGAATTATTTCGCGACAGTCGACGCGCTCGATTTGAGCGACCACGAGGTCTACACGATCCTACGCAACGGCTTCGAGGCCTCTTTTGTTTCACCGCAGGAGAAGCAGGCCCTGATCGCCCGTCTCGACACCTATTGGGGGCAGCTCGACACGGCGCCGCATTGATTTCCCAAGGCGGACTGCACTAACGGGCCCCGATCGCTTTACCGCGGGCTCGATCGTTGCACGCGCAACGAGCTGCATCGCTCGGCCGTATGCCGTGCAGTCCGCCATTTTCATCGTACTGAGAGACGTTCCACCATGAGTCAACACGACGGGCGCACCGCCTTGCGCGCCAAATTACTGACCTTCGTCGGCGACCCGGCTACCACGGCAGGCGGCGCATGTTTCGAGGAAGACGGACTGCTGATCGTCGAAGACGGTCATGTCGTCGCAGCAGGGTCGTACAGCTCGCTGCGCGCGCAGCTGACGCCGCAGACGACGCTCGTCGAGTTGAGCGACAAGCTGATTACGCCCGGTTTCATCGATACGCACGTGCACTACCCGCAAACGGAGATGATCGCATCGCCCGCCGCAGGCCTGCTGCCGTGGCTCGATAGCTACACGTTTCCGACCGAACGCGGCTTCGCCGATCCCGAGCACGCGTCGGAGGTGGCCGAGTTTTTTCTCGATCAATTACTCTCGTGCGGGACGACGACGGCGCTCGTCTACTGCACCGTCCATCAGCATTCCGCCGACGCGCTGTTCGAGGCCAGCGAAGCGCGCAATCTGCGGATGATCGCAGGCAAAGTCCTAATGGACCGCAACTGCCCCGAGTTCCTGCGCGATACCGCGCAATCGGGCTACGACGACAGTGCCGCGCTGATCGAGCGTTGGCACAAGCGAGGACGTCAACTCTATGCGCTCACGCCGCGGTTCGCGCCTACTTCCACTCCGGCGCAACTCGAGGCGTGCGGCACGCTCGCACGGCTGCATCCCGATGTCTTCATCCAAAGCCACGTGTCCGAGAACACCGACGAAGTGAAGTGGGTGGCGGAACTCTTTCCCGGCCATCGCAGCTATCTCGATGTCTACGAGCACTACGGTTTGCTGCGCCGGCGTGCCGTCTACGGGCATTGCATCTATCTCGACGATCGCGATCGCGCCCGCATGGCCGAAACCGGTGCGCTCGCCTCGCACTGCCCCACGTCGAATCTGTTCCTCGGCAGCGGCCTGTTCGATTTCGAAAAGGCGGGGGAAGCGGGCATGGCTGTCGCGCTCGGCACGGATGTCGGCGGCGGCACATCGTTTTCGATGCTGCAGACGATGAACGAAGCGCATAAGGTCGCGCGAATGAGGGGGCATCATCTGACGGCCGCCCGCATGTTCTGGCTCGCGACGGCCGGCGCCGCTCAGGCGCTCGGCTTGGAAGAGACGGTCGGCACGCTGCGCCCCGGCTCCGAGGCCGACTTCATCGTGCTCGATCCGGAGGCGACACCGTTGCTCGCGCGGCGCACGGCACGCGCCCAATCACCCGAGGAATGGCTGTTCGCGTTCGCCATGCTCGGCGACGACCGCGCCGTGCTCGAAACCTATGCGGCAGGCCAGCGCGTGCATCGGCGCGCGTAGGCTGCGCCGGCGCATGTCGTCCGACGCCGCAGCGGACAACATGCGCGGCGGCGCCCTCGGCTCGCTTCAGGCCGGCGCCTCCGAGCAGGCTTGATGCAGTGCGGTCAGACGCCGCACCGGATCGGCCGCATAGGGATTCGTTTCGTCCCACGCATAACCGGCCAGAATCGCGCTGATCATCCGGCGAATCTTCGGCGTCTGATTCGCATAGAAGATGATGTCCTGCAACTCGCCCGTATACCACCGCTCCACGAACGCACGGAACGTATCGATGCCCTTGCGCAGCGGTGCATCGTAATCGGTTGCCCAATCGACGCGCTCGCCTCCGAGCTGCCGAAGCAGCGTCTGCGCGGCGAGATGCGCGGAGCGCAATGCGATCGTCACGCCCGACGAGAACACCGGATCGAGAAATTCGCCCGCGTTGCCGAGCAGGGCAAAGCCCGGGCCGTGCAGTCGCTCGACGTTGGCCGAGTAACCCCCGATGCGGTTCACCGGCATCAGAAACGGCGCATTGCCGAGCAGACGCGAGATCGTAGGCTCGGCGCGCATCAACTCGCGCAGCTTCGCCTCTCGCTGCGATTCGGGCACGTCGAGAAACTCCGCGTCGGCCACGCAGCCGATCGACGCACGGCCCCCCGCGAGCGGAATCATCCAATACCAAACGTCGCGCCGCTCGGGATGCACGGCCACGCAGATCTTGTCGCGATCGGTGCTGCCCGCCGGCAGTGCATCTTGCACGTGCGAGAACAGCGCCGCACGCGGCGGCATGCGTGACGGTGTTTCGAGCCCGAGCAGCCGCGGCAGCACGCGGCCAAAGCCGCTCGCATCCAGCACGAAGCGGGACGCGACGCGATAGGGGCGGTCTCCTTCGTCCGTCACCTCGAGCACGGGAGACTCGCCCGGCGCCATCGAACGGACGGTATGGCCGAACCGCACGCGCACCCCTTGATCGGCGGCGCGGCCGATCAGCAATTGATCGAATACCGCGCGCTCAACCTGGTAGGTCGTGCCCCAGCCGTCCGAATGCTTATCCCGGAAATCGTACGAAGACGTCTTGTCACCGTGAACGAACGAGGCCCCATTCTTGTACTGGAAACCGGCTTCGACGACGGCCTGCAGCATCCCCGCCTCTTCTAGAAAAGCCATGCTTTGCGGCAGCAGGCTTTCGCCGATCGAGAAACGCGGGAAATGCTGGCGCTCGAGCACGAGCACCGACCGCCCCGCGCGCGCGAGCAGCGCGGCGGCAACGGCCCCGGCCGGCCCTGCGCCGATGACGGCTACGTCAAACTGCTCGACTTCCCCGGACTCTGTATTCATCGTCGTTTGATTCCTTAGTGGTGTGCTTCATCAACGCAAGACGGTGCTGCACGCTCTCGTGCACACCCGCGCCGGTTCCCATTACAATCCGCGACGTCACGACAACAACCATTCGCGGGGGAAGCCGACGTGTCATCCGATTCATTTCGTGCTTTGCGCCCGAGCCCGACGTTCGTGCCTGAAACGGCATTCGGCGTCTGGTTCCTGCGCACCTATACGTGGGAACACCACGTACTGCGCGTCGCCATCGACGATCTCAAGCGTCTAATCGATCCGCCGCTCCCGCAGGCGCCCGTCATCGTCGATGTAGGCTGCGGCCAAGGCATCGCGTTCGGACTGCTCGCACAGGCGTTCGGGCCGAGCCGCATCATCGGCGTCGATTGCCACGCGCCGTCGCTCGCGCTCGCGGAACAAGCCGCGCGGCGCGTCCCCGCCAACATCGAGGTGCTGCACGGCGACTGCGCCGCGTTGCCCCTGCCCGACGCCAGCGCCGACATCGTCTTCTGTCATCAGACGTTCCATCATCTCGTCGAACAAGCGCGTGCGCTCGAATCGTTCCGGCGCGTACTCAAGCCGGGTGGCCTGCTCTTGTTCGCCGAATCGACAGACGCCTACATCAAGTCCTGGGTCATCCGCCTTTTGTTTCGCCATCCGATGCATGTGCAAAAAAGCGCCGACGGCTACCTCGCCATGCTGCGCGCGCACGGATTCTCATTCACCGAACGCAACGTCTCGCTGCCCTATCTCTGGTGGAGCCGCGCGAAAGACTTCGGGCTGCTCGAGCGGCTCGGCCTCCATCACCCGAAGCCGGGTAAGCGCCGCGAGACGCTCGTCAACGTCGCCGCGTGCAAGCCGACAGCGAGCTAGCACGTTCACTTTTTCTCGAGCGTGACGAACTCGCCGTGGATCCTTAGCGCGGCTGCGCTGTAACTCGTGGCGCACGTGAACTCGGTGGTGGAGACGGTGTGCGTCCCATGGAAGCTCGTCTCGATGTTGACGATCGCGTTCGCGCGGTGATTGACCGCGTCGGCGCGAAGCGAGGCCAGCGCTTCCTTCAATGCCTTGTTGCATGACGTCGTTTCGTCGTCGAGCTTGCGCGCGACGCGAATCCCCGCACTTCCGTCTCCGTGCGATGCGGCGACGGCCGGATGCGCCGCATCGCCGAAGTAAAAGGCGATCTGCGCGTCCGCCGGCTGCGCGTCGAGGACCGGCTTAAGCGGATAGACGGTCCTATGCGTACCCGCCGCCATCGCTGCATGCGAGATCGCCGCCAGCGCTGCCAGCACAATCAGATGGTTCCATTTCATCGCCATACTCCTTCCTATTGTTGTTGTCGCGTCAAAAAGTCCAAGCGTTTCATCACACCCTTCAAGCGCCCTCGCAGGCGCCGAACATCAAACTCGCGCAACTGCCCCCGAAGCCGAACGACACGGACATGGCCGATGCAAGCGGCCCCGCGCGCGTGGAGCGCACGATCGGTGCGTCTTTCACAGAGGGATCGAGCGCTTCGATGCCCGTGCTGCCGGCCATGAAACCGTCGCGCATCATCAGCAGCGTATAGATCGCCTCGTGCACGCCGGCGGCCGCCAGCGGATGGCCGGTCAACGCCTTCGTCGATGACAGCGGTGGGATGCGCCGGCCGAATACGGCAGCGAGCGCCTCGAGTTCGTGAGCGTCGCCAAGCGGGGTCGATGGCGCATGCGTGTTCACGTAGTCGGGCCAGGCACCGGCCTCGCCCAACGCGGCACGGATGGCTCGAGCGATGCCGGCGGCGCCCGGCGCAGCCATCGCCTGCGCGTTAGTGGCCTGACCGAAGCCCGTCAATTCAGCGTAGACGGCGGCACCACGCGCCCGTGCATGCGCAAGCGATTCAAGGACGAGCACCCCGGCGCCCGAACCGAGCACGAAGCCGTCGCGCGCGACATCGTACGGACGCGAAGCGCGCTGCGGGGTATCGTTGAATCCACGCGAGAGCGCCCCCATCGCATCGAACATCAGCGCCGTGTTCTCGTGCAATTCTTCGCTGCCGCCGGCCAAGACGATCTGCTGCCGCCCGCTTTGAATCAAGTGCATGGCCTGGCCAATCGCAAGCGCCGACGTCGTGCAGGCCGACGACGGCGAGTAGCAGATGCCTTCCAATCCGAAAACGTGCGCAACGTTCGCCGACACGGTGCTGCTCATCGTCTGCGGCACGACGAACGGGGGCGCGCGCTCGATGCCGCGCTCGGCGACAAGCATCAGTGCCGCATCGTAAGCGGACAGCGCGCCCGCACCGGAACCGATAACCGCGCCGACGGCGGGCGAGCGCAGCGCCGATAGCGCCAGGCCCGCATCGTCGATCGCCATCCGCGCGGCGTGGCAAGCAAAACGCGCCGTATCGCCCATGAAGCGCTCGAACTTGCGCGCGAACGCAGGCTCGCCCGCGAGCGTCGCCGCACCGGCAACTTGGCTGCCGAACCCGCGCTCGGCCCAGGCGTCGATGCGTGCAATGCCCGAACGGCCCGCGCGCAGCGCGTCGGCTACGGCATCGAGCGCGTTGCCGATGCACGAGACAATGCCCATGCCCGTGACGACGACACGTTGGGCGTCCGGGCGCTTGGCGGCGTTCATCGGCAGCGCTTGAAGATCAACGACGTGTTGATGCCGCCGAACGCGAAATTATTGCTCATGACATGCTCGGCATCGATCGCCCGAGCCTCGCCCACGATGTAATCGAGCGGCGCGCAGGCCGGGTCGATCGTCGTCAGGTTCAATGTCGGCGCGTACCAGTTGCGCTTCATCATCTCGATCGTCCACCACGCCTCGATCGCGCCGCACGCACCGAGCGTATGGCCGATATAGCTCTTGAGCGAACTGATCGGCATGGCCGCACCGAATAGCTCGGCGGTGGCGGCACTCTCGGCCACGTCGCCGCGGTCGGTCGACGTGCCATGCGCGTTGACATAGCCGATCGCCTCGGGCGGCACTTGCGCATCGGCCAGCGCCAATCGCATGGCATGCGCCATCGTCGCGGCAGTCGGCTGCGTCATGTGGGCGCCGTCCGAATTACAGCCGAAGCCGACGACTTCCGCGTGAATCGCGGCGCCGCGGGCACGCGCATGCTCGTACTCTTCGAGCACGAGCGTTGCCGCGCCCTCGCCCACCACGAGCCCGTCTCGCGCGACGTCGAACGGCCGCGGTGTCAAATGCGGCGTCTCGTTGCGCGTGCTCGTCGCATACAGCGTGTCGAATACGGCGACGGCGGGCCCCGACAACTCCTCGGCGCCGCCCGCGAGCATCAGCGTCTGCTTGCCCGTCGCGATTGCCTCGTACGCGTAGCCGATCGCTTGGCTGCCCGACGCGCAAGCACATGAAGTGGGAATGATGCGGCCTTTCAGATCCCAGAACAGACTGACGTTGACGGCCGTCGTATGCGGCATCATCTGCACATAGCTGTTGGACGTGACATCCTTCATCGACCCCGAGTCGAGCATCGTGCCGAACGCCCGGATCGGCTGCACGGAACCCGACGACGAGCCGTAAGCCACACCCATTCGGCCGTCCGCGATCGACGCGTCCGCGGCCAGCCCCGCATCGAGCAGCGCAAGCTCGCTCGCGCGCACGGCGTACAAGGCGACGGGCCCCATCGATCGCGTCTTCTTGCGCGGATACTCGGGCGGCGCATCGAAGCTCGGCAGCGGACAGGCAAGCCGCGTGTGAAGCGACGAGAAGTAGTCCCACTCGGGCATGCGCCGGACCGCGTTGCGTCCTGCTCGCAGCGCACCCTCGATCTCGTCCCAGTGCGAGCCGAAGGCGGTCACCCCGCCCATTCCCGTGACAACGACACGCTTCATCAGATCATCCCGCCGTTCACGCCGATCACTTGACGCGTGATGTACGAGGCCGCGTCCGACATCAGAAAGCCGACTGCCGCGGCGACTTCGTCGGGGCGGCCCACGCGGCCCATCGGCACCGTTTGCAGCGCCTGCTCCAAATGTTCGACACCGGCGAGCATCTCTGTTTCGACGAGCCCGGGTGCGACGCTATTGACCGTGATCCGGCGCGAGGCCAGTTCGACGGCGAGCGCCTTCGTCGCGCCGATCAGACCCGCCTTGGCCGCGCTGTAGTTGACCTGCCCGCGATTGCCCATCACGCCCGAGACCGACGCGATCGTGACGATGCGGCCACCCTGCTTGGCACGCACCATCGGCATCGTTAGCGGATGAACGACGTTATAGAAGCCGTCTAAGCTCGTTTCGACGACCGCGTCCCAATCGTCGTCGGTTAGCGCAGGGAACGCCGCATCGCGCGTGAGGCCCGCGCAAAGCACGATGCCGTAGTAGGCACCGTCGCGCGCGACGTCGGCATCGAGCGCGGCGCGGCAAGCGGCGCGATCGCGAACGTCGAACTGCAGCAAGCCGGCGCGGCCGCCCTGAGCGACGATCGTATCGGCCACGGCCTGTGCTTCATTCACGCCGCTCCTGCAATGTACGGTGACGGCAAAACCGTCCGCGGCGAGACGATACGCAATCGCGCGGCCGATGCCGCGGCTTGCGCCGGTAACGAGAACGCGTCGGCTGCTCATGACGTGAAACTCCCTTCGATGAATGCTTCGAAATCGTTCGGCTGAAATACCTTGACGACGGCTTGCGCGACGCGGCGGTCACCCGCTGCGATCGTACACTCGTAGGCGCCATGGCCCTGCTCGCTCATGAGCACCTGCTTCGCATCGATACGCAATCGCGCGCCGCGAGCAAACGACGGTGCGTCGGCTTCATAGCGGCTCGCGCCGAGCAGCACGCCCGGCCGCGCCCGGCCGCCCGCGCGCATCGCGATCAGGCCGACGTGTGCGGCGATCGCCTGCGCCATCAGTTCGATGCCGATCCAGGCCGGCATCGCGCCGTCTGCATCGGCATACCAAGCTTGCGGATCGACCGTTGCGAGCACGGTCACGGACTCGTCGCTGCACGCAGCGATCTCGTCGACGAGGCGCATGGTGCCGCGATGCGGCAGCACGTCCTCGACCGCGGGGAAGGCGGCGGCCGCGCTCGTGCATACGCAGGCGTCGGAGTCGGAGTCGGAGTCGGAAAACATTAGCGTCGTCATCGCAAATATCGTGGGTCGTTCAATGCGCGAGCACGAGGCTCACGTTGCTGCCGCCGAAGGCGAACGAGTTGCTCATCACGGCCTGCCCCGGCGTTAAACGCCGCTCGGCTTCGACGAGATCGAGCACCGGCAGCGCCGGGTCGGCCACGCCGTCCCACACGTGGCGCGGCAACACCGCGCCCTCGCGGACCAGAGAAAGCCATGCGAAGCCGAGTTCGGTCGCACCCGCCGCGCCGAGCGTATGGCCCGTCAGCGGCTTCGTGCCGCTTGCCGCCACGCCTTGCGGGAACACCCGCGACATGAGCCCCGCCTCCATTGCATCGTTCTTGCGCGTGGCCGTGGCATGCAGATTGACGTAGCCGATCGCATGCGCCGCCATGCCCGCATCGGCCAGCGCGGCCCGCAACGCGTATTCGCCGCCCGTGCCCGACGGATCGGGTGCCGAGATGTGGTGCGCATCGCTCGATTCGCCGATGCCCGCCAAAACGGCCGGCCCTTCGTCACGGCTCACGAGGAACAGCGCGGCGCCTTCGCCGATATTGATGCCGGCTCGGTTCACGCTCATCGGATTGCTTCGCTCAAGACTCGTCGATTCGAGCGCCCCGAAGCCGCGCAGCGTCAGCTCGCAAAGCGAATCGACGCCACCGACGACGAGTGCATCGCAAAGACCGATCTGTAGCAAACGACGCGCAGCCGCAAACGCCTTCGCGCTCGACGTGCATGCCGTCGAGATCGTAAAGGCGGGCCCTTGCAAGCCCAGTGCCGCGGCGGCGAACGGAGCGCTGCTGCCGATTTCCATTTGAACGTAGCGGAACGGCGCGCGGCCGGCATCCCCCTCGCCGGGGATGCCGAATACGGCCTCGGCGGCGCCAATGCCTGACGTGCTCGTTCCGAGCACCACGCCGACACGCCCCGCGCCGTAGCGCGCGCACGCGGCTTGGACAGCGGGTTCGATCTGCGCCAGCGCCGCAAGCAACAGCCGGTTGTTGCGGCAGTCGTAGTGAGCGAGATGCGCCGGGGGCGCAAGCTCGAGCGGGCCTTGTACGCGGCCGACGTACGCGCCTTGCTCGCCGCCCATCGTCACGGGCCCCATGCCGGGGGCGACGCATGCCGCAAGGGCGGCCGCGACCGAATCGGTATCCGCGCCGAGTGCGTTGACCATGCCGAGCGCGTGCAAGTAGACGTGAGGCCGGTTCATCGACGATCCCCCTGTGCCGGCATACCGATCGGAGCCAGCAGCACCGAAACCGCGATGCCGATGGCAAGCGTCGCGCCGAAGGCCTTCAACACCGGCATGGCGCTCATCGCCAGCAGCCCGAATGAAAGCAGCGTCGTGGCGGCCGAAAGCGCGACGCCGGTCCAAACGGCGCCCAGATCGGCGCCGGTGCGCGCGCACCCCTCGCGCAAGAACACAGCGTAGTTGACGCCCACGCCGAGCACGAGCATGAGCGCGAGCCAGTTGAACAGCGTCAACGGGACGCCGGCGTAACCGAATACCGCTAATGCGACGGCAATCGCGAGCGCGACCGGCAGCACGACGCGAGCGCCGCCGTTGGCCCCATAGCGGCCCGTCAGCAGCGCGAGCACGAGCGCGACCGCACCTGTCAGCCATAGCGCACTATCGACGCGATAGCCGCCGAACAGGCGCGAAACGCTCGCGGCCTTGTCGACGAAGACGACACCCGGCAGCGCCTGCGCGAGACCGGCGAGCGCGGGCAACTGAGCGGACGTTGCGCCGAGCGGCATCACAATGGCCGCGTACTCGGTTGCGGGCAGTGCTGTGGTTGCTGTGGTTGCTGCGGATCCAGCCGTCCCAGCAGTCGCGGCCGTTGCTGAGCGCCCAGCCGGCGAAGCTCCCAGCCACAGGTGACGAAAAGGCCGCGACCACGGCGTCGCAAGCCATGTATCGATGGTCAGCGGCGCGGTAGGGCCCTGCGTCCAGGCATCGACGTATCGACGCGCCGCCTCCTCGCGAAACCCCGCGCCCACCAACGTCGCCCGCAATGCGACCGGCGAGCGCAGCGCCGTCAATGCCAATAGCGCTTGATCGGCCGCCTGCCGGCGCGCCGATGGCACGAACTGCGAGACCGACTGCCAGCCCGAGAGGCGCTGGCCGGCAAGCGGCGCATCGAGCCGCTCGCCAAGCGCTTCGCAACGCTCGAGCACCGCTTCGGCCGTCGGGCCCTTGACCACGAAGAACTGTGCGTTATCGTCCACGCCGATCGCTTCGCGCACCGCGCGTTCTTGCGCAACGAGCGCAGGATCGCGCTGAACGAGAAGATGGATGTCGTCGTCGCTTTTCAAATGCAGCCATCCGGGCAGCGCCGCCAAGACAATGAGCGCCGCGGCGTACCATGCGCGGCGGCCGCCGAACGCCGATTTCCAGCCCGAGAGCAAGCGCGCCGCACCGTCGAACAAGTAGGTTGGCGTTCGACGCGGCGCTCGTTCGAGCAACGCAGGCAGCAGCGAAGCAACGGAAGCGAACGCCATGGCGATACCAACCATCGCGAAGCAAGCGATTTGCTTGAGCGCGGGAAACGGGGCCCAGGCGAGGATTGCGTAGCCGAGTAAGCTTGTCGCCAATGCGACGAGCAGTGCGGGACGCACTTGCCTCAGCGCGCGCTGCGCATCCCAGCGCGGCCCTTCGCTCAAATAGAGAACGAAGTATTGAATCGAGTAATCCACGGCTTCGCCGATCAAGCTCGCGCCGAAGACGAGCGTCAGCAGATGCAGTTGTCCGAAGACGGCCATCGTCACCGCGAGCGCGCAGCCGATCCCGATCGCCGTCGACAGGAAGCCGAGCGCGATCAAATACGGCGAACGGAAAACCCAGAGCATCAGCAGCGCAATGCCGCATGCCGACCAGAGGCCGATGCGGTGCACGTCGCCTTCCGATGCGCGTCGCGCCGCATCGGCATAGAACACAGCGCCGGTACGCGCAATTCGCACGTCGGGGAATTCGCGCATCGATAGGCGCTCGGCACCCGCCGTCGCGTTGCGTACCGCCGCCTGCACGCGCGTCTCGTAAGCCGAACCGGAAAGCGTCGCCGTCACGAGCACGCTCGTAGCGTTGCCGCGATGGGCGACGAGCATGCCGTCTTCGATGCTCAGATTCGATGCCGCCAGCGGCAATGTGCCGAGCCATCGGCTCAGCCAGCCGAAGGGATCGTCGCCGAGCGGCGCCGCGAGTCCCGCGCGCAGCGGATCGAACAGCCGCTCCGCCAGCAAATCGGGCAAGGCCGCGGAGCCGTCAGCCAGTGCCGCGCGATCGCCTGCCGTCAATAGCCCGAATCGATACGGCAAATAAAAGCGGGCGACCTGCGTCACGTCGAACGGCGGCAATTGCGCCGCCACGCTGCGGAACGCGCCGCTAGCGGACAGCGCTTGCGCGAGCGCACGCGCCGCTGCCTTCGCACGCGCTGCATCGTCGCTCGTCACGAGGTAGACCGCCCGCTCCCCCATCGTCGATGCGAGCGAATCGAGCGCCCGTTCGGCCGTCGGATCGGCTTCGGTTTTCGGCAGTAGTGCGAGTAAATTCGTTTGCAGCGGCGGTGCGAACGTATGCCCGCCGAACGCCGGTTCGGCAAAACGCCAGACGCAATAGGCCAGCGCCATGCAGATCACGGCCAGCCACGTCAGCAGCACGCGCCGTTTTTTTCCCGTTCCGCGTGCTTGCGCCATTTGCATCAGCGCACCCCGAACAAAGCCAGCTCGGCCGGCGAAAGCGCATCGATGCGCTCACTGTTCGAAAAATCGATGCGCGTGGTATCGCCGTTCGCCGCCGTCATTTCGAGGGTCTGCAAGAACGCCCCGCCCTCCATGCGCAGCGACTTGAGCGCTTGCGCAAGCTGCGGCTGATTCGGCATCAGCAGCAAACGCCACCGTGCAGGCGTGCCCTCCGCCGTCACGTCGAATTGCGAATAAAGTGCCGACAAATCCCCGCCGAGCATCGCGCGCATCATCTGCGAGACTTGGGCGATGCCGCCGCGTGGCGCACCGCGCGTCGAGCGACGCCCACTCGCATCGAGCTTCGCCACCCCCGCATCGCCGATCACGTACGTCACGCGATAGGGCGTATCGGTGCGCCAGATCACGCCGCGATCGCGCGCGAACACAAGCGCGCCCGTACTCACGAGCGGCGCCGAAAGGGCGGCAAGTGTCTGCGTCTGACTAAATTGCGCCCGCACACTGCCCTTGGCGGCCAACTGCCCCGCAATGCGTGCGACGAGCGCCGCGTCGGCGTCGGCATGCGTCGGGCCCCCGGCAGCCGCATGACCCGCGGGCGCCGCAGCGTCCCCGGCGGACGAAGAAGCCCATGCCGATGCCGGGGAACCACACGTCAGCGCGCAAGCAACGCCTGCCGCAAGCAGCGAGCGGGCGATCCTGGGCCGCCGAGGTTGCGTCATCGCGGCCATTGCTGCTCCAGCTTTTCAAAGACGATCGGCGGCGAAACGAACTGAAGCTCGCGCGTGGCCGCGCAGACCGCCACCTGAATCGTGTAGCCCTTGGTCATTCGTTCTTGCGAAGCGACGTCGACGATCTCGTAAGCGATCTTGAGGCGGTTCTCGAATTCGAGCAGCTCGGTGCGCACGTCGAGCACCTGCCCGTAGGCCGCCGGCCGCACATACTTAAGATGCGCTTCGACGATTGGCCAGAGATAGCCCGACGCCTGCATCGCCGGATAGTCGTAGTCGAATGCGCGCAGCAACGCCGTACGGCCGAGCTCGAAGTACTTCAAATAATGTCCGTGCCAGCAGACGTTCATGGCATCGACATCGTGAAACGGCACCTCGACGCGCGCTGCGGCCGTAAGCGGAAAGCGTGCTCGGTCCATTCAGCTCACCGCTCCGTTCGGCATGCCAGCCGGTGCACATGCTTGGACGAGCTCGCCCTGCGCAATGCAATTCGTCAGCGCACGCAGATCGTGCTCGAGTGCACGGTCTTCATCGACGAACGGCGATAGCGCGGCCACGCGCTGGGCGAATTCGGCCAACGGGGCAGTCAGCGACGCGCCCGCCGTCACATTCAACCGCAACTGCGCGGCTTGCACCGCCGCAAGCGTATGCGCGGCCGCGACCTGCTCCGTCAATTCAAGCACGCGCAGGCAGTCGCGGGCCGCGATCGTGCCCATGCTGACTTTGTCCTGGTTGTGCGCTTCGGTCGAGCGAGAGAACACGCTAGCGGGCATCGTCAGCTTCAACGCTTCGGCCGTCCAAGCCGATGACGCGATCTGCACCGCCTTGAAGCCGTGGCTGATCGGCGCGCGTTCCGCGCTTGCGCCCGACAAGTTGCGCGGGAGCCCGTTATTGAACTTATCGTCGACGATGAGCGCGAACTGTCGATCCATTAAATCGGCGAGGTTGGCCACCGCCGTCTTGAGTGCATCCATCGCGAACGCGATATGGCCGCCGTAGAAGTTGCCGCCATGCAGGATGCGCTCACCGTCGACATCGATCAACGGATTGTCGTTCGCGCTGTTGAGCTCGTTCTCGATATCGCGGCGCACCCACGAGAGTGCGTCCTGCGCCACGCCGATCACATGCGGCGCACAGCGAATCGAATAACGATCTTGCAACCGTTGTCCCGCTGCATCCTCGCGCCCCGCGAGGTCGTCCCGAATCCATGCCGCCGCCTGCGCTTGCCCGGCGTGCGGCTTGAGTTCGAAGATCATTGCATCGAAGTGTGCGGCACGGCCGTCGAGCGCGATCGTCGAGAGCGCTGTCAGCCGCGCGGCCAGCTTCGTCAATTGCGCCGCGCGGACGAATGCAAGGCAGGCAAGGCCCGTCATCACGGCCGTGCCGTTCATCAGCGCGAGGCCCTCTTTCGGCGCTAGCGTCAAAGGCGCGCGGTCGAGTTCAGTCCACACGCCGGCGGCCGAGCGCACTTGCCCACCGAAGTCGACCTCGCGCTCGCCAATGAGCGCCGCGGCGACATAGGAAAGCGGCGTCAGGTCGCCGCTTGCGCCGACCGATCCTTCGGCCGGAATGCGCGGCAAGATGTCGAAGTTGATGAGATCGGCCAACCGCTCGAGCAACACCATGCGCACGCCCGAGTAACCGTAGGCGAGCGAGGTTAGACGGGCCGCAACCACTGCGCGCGTCTCGGCCGGGTCAAGCAGACGGCCCATCCCGCATCCGTGATAACGCGTGAGCTGCAATGGGAGCGCCTCGACGAGATCGGGCGGTACGTTGACCACGCACGCATCGCCATAGCCGGTGTTGACGCCGTACACAGTCGCACCTGCGGCGAGCCGCGCGCGCAAGAATGCGGCTCCGCGCTCGATACGCTCGCGCCATGCCGCGTCGCTGCTCAGCGAGACGTCGGCGCGCCCCGAGGCAATCGCCACGACATCCTCGATGGCGAGCCGACGGCCCCCGATCTCGATCGTCGCGCAACCCGCATCGGCCTTGTGCGCCGTACGACGCGAAATCAGATCATCCTCGGCCATTGGCCCCTCCACGCTGGCGCGCCCAGAAATCGAAGAAATTGAACCATTGGAACGGCGCCTTTCGGCAGTAGTACTCGAGCCGCTCCGCGTAACGGCGCGCGTGAGCGGCCACGTGCGCTGCCCGCTCGCGCCGAGGCAACTCGATGCGCTCGGCGAACGGTTCGAAATAGAGCCGATGGCAAGCGCGCTCTTTCAGGCAAAAGAACAAATAGACCGGGCAGCCGAGCGCATGCGCGAGCACGTAGGGCCCTTGCGCGAACGGGGCGGCGGCGCCCAGGAAAGGCGCCTCGGTGACGCGCCCGGCTTCGTGCGCCGGGACCCGATCGCCGACAATCACGAGCCACTCGCCCGCGTCGATGCGCTGCTGCATCCACATCGCCGTCTCGGGGCCGAAATCGGTCACCTCGACCATCCGGTTCGCAAAATCGCGATGGGCGCCCGCGAGCACGCTGTTGAAGCGGCGCGCATGCTCCGTGTAGACAACGGCCGTCACTTTCGCATGCGCTCCGCGTGCCGCCAATGCACGCGTCATTTCAAGATTGCCCAAATGCGCGCCGATGACGAGCGCGCCCTTCCCGCTCGCCGCGAGTGCTTCGAACGCGGACGGATCGTCGAAGACGGCATCGGTATGCGTCACACGCCCCGTCCACGCCGCAAGCTTGTCGAGCCCCGCCTCGGCGAAGGCGAACATCTGCCGATAGGCCGAACGCCAGCCGGGCGGCGGCGTCTTTTGGCCAGGGGACGCGTCGCGCAAGCGCGAGAAGTAGCGATGCGAGTCGAGCCGAGCGGCACGGCCGGTCAGCAGAAAATACGCGACGATCGGATGCAGCCAAAGGCGCGTCGCACGCATGCCGAACAGCCGACAGCTCAGCGCCAGAAATTGCATGCCGGTGCGGCTGCCGCGTTCGGCGATGCGCCACCAGCCCGCGCGCGTGTCCGGCGGCGATGCCGGCATCGGTCCGGCCTTGCGCGGCAACACCTTGCGCGCGAGCAAGAGCGGCAGACGCGCGAGCATGCCCGCAACGAGGCGTGTGTGGCTTTTGCTGATGCGCACGTTGTCGCGCACGACATCGAAATGAGAGAGTCCGCCCGGCGCGTACGTCACGCGCGTGGGAATCGTCACGAAACGCGTCGCTCGCCACGACAAGCGCACGAGGATTTCGATATCGAAGTCCATGCGCGTCGGCAACGCGACCGCATCGATCAGCGCACAAGCGGCAGCGAGCGGATAGAGACGAAAACCGCACATCGCATCGGGAATCGCGAACGACAGCGTTTCGATCCATACCCAGACGTGCGTCAAGTAGCGGCCGTACAGCCGCGCCTTCGGTACGGTCTCGTCATAGACGGGCCGCCCGAGCACAACGGCATTAGGCGCGGCGCGCGCAGCGTCGAGAAAGCGCGGCACGTCGGCCGCATCGTGCTGACCGTCGGCATCGATCTGCAGTGCATGCGTGAAGCCCGCCTTGCGTGCCGCGCTAAGCCCAGCCATGACGGCCGCGCCCTTGCCGCCGTTGACGGGAAGGCGCAGCAGGGACACTTGCGGCGACCATCGCGCGGCCAATTCGGCGAGAACGGCTTGCGTCGCTTCGTCGCTGCCGTCGTCAACGACGAAGATCGGCAGCGCGTGCGGCATCAATCGCTCGAGCGTCGCGCCGATTTCGGCTTTGTGGTTATAGATCGGGATGACGATCGCCACGCGCAAGGTCATGCCGCCTCCCGATAAACGACGACACCCGACGCACTATCGCGCTCGCCCAACTTGAACGCGAAACGCATCCTACGGCGCGCGGCGTCGTGGGCCAGCGACAAGTGCAAGATCGCACCGCGCGGCACCGGCGCCATGAACTTGAGCCGCTCGATGGAGCGCACCGAGCGCACGCCGGGCCAATGCTCGGCGCCGAGCTGCACGGCCCAGTCGATCTGCACGACGCCGGGCAAGATCGGCAAGCCCGGAAAATGCCCGGCGAAGTGCACGAGCGTCGCCGGCACGCGCACCTCGTAGTGCAGGAGGTCGTCATGCGCGCAGTGCGCGAGCACCTCGAGCCCCGCCTCTCGCACCTCGAAGGCAGCGGCAACAGCCGCAGCCGGCAGCTTGCCGCGCGCATCGAACGGCAGCGCCGTGCAAAACCGCCAGCGGCGCGGCAACACGACGGCTTCGACGTAATCGCTCAAGTGTGCGCGCAGCGTCTTGGCTAGTGCGATCCGCCCGTGCTCGAGCAACGCCGCGGCGCCTTCGCGCGTGAGCGCGACGAGCGCGCCGAGCCGCTCGCGCGCCGCGCCCGGCAACACCGCGGCCGCGGTTTGCGCCACATACGGATGCCGCGCGAGGTAAGCCTCGATCTCGGGCAGCGACACGCGTTTGCCGTCTAGCTTCACGACGCGATCGAGGCGCCCTTTCAAACGAAACCGTCCGTGTTCGTCGAACGCCGCTGCATCGTCTGTCCGATGCCATTGGTCATGACCGAGGTGCGGCGAGCGCACCATGAGCGCGCCATCGGCATCGCATTGAAGTTCGGCCCCGGACACGGCCCGCCAGGCCTCCGAATCGTGGCGCTGACGCCAAGCGATACCGCCCGTTTCGGTGCTGCCGTAAATCTCGATGGGCGCTTCGCCGAAACGGCGTGAGTAGGCAAGCGCGGCTTGCTCATCGAGCGGCCCGCCCGATGAGAAAAAGGCACACGGCGCCGGCGCGAGCGTATCGAAGCCCGGCAGATCGACCCACCGCGCGAGTTGCGCCGGACTCGAGACGACGGCCGCACGACCGATCTGCGCGAGACGGGCCTGCAACTGCTGCGGCTGAGCACAACTCGCGCGATCGAGCGGACGTCCCGAGGCCAACGGCCAAAACACGCGAAACAACAAACCGTAGATATGCCGATGCGGCACGCTCGCGAGGACCGCCGCGTGGCCGAGCTTTGCCCCCCACTGCGTCTCGAGCGTGCGCACCTCGGCATCGAATTGGGCCAACGTCTTGCGCACGGCCTTGGGGGTACCGCTGCTGCCGGACGTATATAACGTGAGCGGTGCTTCGGCATCGATCGCGTGCATGTGCAGATCTGCCGGGGCGCAGCCCTCGAGTTCGGGCAATTGAGCCGCGGTCAGCAAAACGTCGTAACAGTCGCCCAGCATGGCGAGATACGCGGGCGTCGACACCGACGGAATAACCGGCTCTTTACCGCAGGCAAGGACGGCGAAGAGCGCGCAGGCGAAATCGAACGGATCGTCTAGGCAAATGGCGACGCGCTGCGCCGTTTGCCGCTCGAGCCAGCCGACGAAGACCGCCACGCGGGTTTTGAAGGCGCGCATGTCGAGCACCGTTGCTTCATCGAAGCAGACCGGCATCGCGTTTTCGCGCACGGCCCACGGCAGCTCGCGCAGTGCAACGAAGGCGGCGTTCAACGCGGCTTCCTCCTCAGCACGAACGCATGACGCCAGGCGATTTCCGCCACGATCAACACGCCGATCAATAGATAAGTGACCAAGCCGTTATACAAGGCCCACTGGGCACGCGAGCCCCACAGCGCGCACGCGCCGGAGACTGCGCCGTTAAACGTAAAAAACGCGCACCACACTTGCGTGACGCGGCGCGTGTAACGCACGGCGTGCGCATCGAGATCGGGCCGGCGCACGCGCGCAAACTTTTCGACCATCGACGGACCGCCGCGGCGCAACGTTGCACCGAACGCAACGAGCAGGCCGGCATTGACGACGACGGGATAAGCTCGCAGCAGCGTCTCGCTATCGGTCACGGCAATCGCCGCCGACAAGCTGCTCATGACGAGCGCCACGGCCCATTCGAGCCGTGTCAGCCGGGCAGGCAGCGCCTCAGCGCTCCCTGCGCCGATCCAGCGCTGCAGCCAAAGCATGACGAGCAAGGCGAGCCCGATGAAGCGCGGGGAGCCCACGCGCCAGAACGCGAGTATCACGACCGGATACGCGATCTTGAGCATCACGCGCGCGACCGTGCGGGCGCGCCGCCCGGACGCGGCCGCCTCGCGCGCCGGCGACGCCGCGCCTGTCGAGGCTGCGTGCATCGAACTAGGCGGCCAACAGCGCTTCTACCGCGCCGATGACGTCACCGACCGTGCGCACCGATTTGAACGCTTCGGGCTTGATGCGGCGCCCCGTCATTTCCTGCAGCTTGATCGCCAGATCGACCGCGTCGATGCTGTCGAGGTCCAGGTCGTCGAACAGATGCGCCTCAGGCGTTACGCGAGCGGGATCGATCGCGAAGTTTTCGCTGAAGATGGCGCGGATGCGCTGGAGGATCTCGGTTTCCGTCACGATTCATTCCCCTTTCGTTGCGGTGTGTCGCTATCGGCTTGCGCCGGTGCTCGTTGGCTTTGAACGAGCGCGGCGAGCGTGTTGATCGAGCGAAAGTGCTCGCGCGTGCGGTCGTCGTTGGCCGCAATGGTCAACGCATAGCGCTTGCGCAGCACGATACCGATCTCGAGCGCGTCGATGGAATCGAGGCCGACGCCGTCGGTGTCGAACAGCGGCGCGTCGTCGCCGATATCTTCGGGACGAAGGTCTTCGAGATCGAGGGCCTCGATCAACAACTGCTTAATTTCTAGCTTTAAAGAATCCATAACCAAACAAATGCTCGGTGATATGAGCTTGCACCGCATGGGTAACGACGCGCGCAGCTGCGGCTTGCGGCGTATCGGGAGCGGCAAAACGCTCGAGCGCCAGCGGCTCGAGGACGGCAACGCGCATATGGAACGACCGGGGCGGAACGTCGTACCAGCGCATGTGTTTCGCGAAGGCAGGCGGATCGCAGTCGATCAGAACCGGACGAACAGGAAGGCCGGCCCGCAGCGCCATATGGGCAAACCCACGCGAAAAAGGATGAAGCCGATCGCCGCCGGGACTGCGTGTGCCCTCGGGGAATACGATCATCGTGTAGCCGGCAGCGAGCTGACGCGCGCCGGCTTCGATCAATTCGGACGGATCGGCATTACTGACGTATTGGGCTGCGCGGACGATCCCCCAAAAACAGGGGTTGCCCCAGTGCGCGTTCTTCACGACGCAGCACGCGCGCGGCGTAAGCGCAAGCAGGACCACGACATCGAGGTACGTGGGATGGTTCGCGACGACGATGCCGGGCGAACGCGCGCTGAGCGCGTGCGCCCCAGTCACGTCGAGCTTCATGATGCCGACCGCCTGCAGCAGCCAGACGAACGCCCGAAAGAACTGGTGAATGATGGCCGCGACGACTCGCTGGCTCGATGCGCGATGCGGCCAAAGCCACGCGAAGGGAAAAAGGAGTACGGAAAACAGCACACCGGAAACGCCGAACACCGCAAACGCGCCGCCTGTAGCGACGAGGCGCCACGCACGACCGATCCGCCCCATCGCTTTGGCTCTCATGCGGCACCGCCCGTACGCAAGGACCACTGCCAGCAGCGGCCGAGCCCCTGCCACGTCACCGTGGTGCGCTCGGCCAAGCCGCGCAGAAGCGCTTCGCTCTGGGTTTCGCACGAGGCAGCGGGCCGCGCATGCGGCACCGGACCGGTGGAGCAATCGAGCTGCGCTTGCGCGCAGTCATCGAGCAAGATGGCGAGCGCGCCGGCCGGTACTTCGTGATCGACGGGCCCATAGCGCTCGTCCGCCGGCTCATCCGCATAAACGACGAGTACGGGCGTGGCCGAATCGGCGCTGTATTGCGCGTGCGCCTCGAGCAGCGCGTATCCAAGCGTCTCCGGGCCCGCCGAGATGGCGGTCGCGGAGGATCGGTCACCGCGCTCGATGCTATAGATGCCGGCCATCGCATTGAGCACGGACAGGCTGAAAGCCGTGGGCGAAACGGGCTGGTTAGCGGCGATATCTTCGAGCATGCCGGTGGTGCGGCGCAATTCGCCATGACGCGAGGCGAACACGAGGCGCACGGCCTCGCAATCGGCCGCGCAATCGTGCGCGACCTTCAGCGCCATCTTCGACAACGCGCTCAGCCGGCGGCGCACGAGCGGCTCGACGAACCCGATATCGGGCGACGCCGTTGCGCCGGTCGGCCAAGAAGACCACCGGGCAACTGGGATGGTCCAGCGCAGGTCGTGCATGTCGTCGTTCGCTTATCGAAAAAACCGCCGGTGTCCGGCACGAAGATGCGAATGACGAAAGCCCGTAAGGGACCGCCTACACACCCCGAGTTGGTCAATGATTTGTTTGTCTTTACCGGGGCATAACCGCAACCGCTTCGCGCTGCCGCAAAGCTTTCAGTTGTTTTTCAATGTTTTTTGAGGCGTCCCGGAATCCGCCGGCTGGAATGTTACTGAAAATTCCGTATTAAAAATAGCATTGTCCGCAGACGTAGCATCTACGCGACGCTTGTGGCACGCGTGCATCCGTCGATCCGCCTGCGGGCCCGCGCCGCGCCCGTGTTCGAGAGATTACAAGCATCCCTTTCCCTATTTACGCGTACCAGGGCCTGCGCGCTGTGCTAGAATCCGCCCCTCATTGGGGAGTAGCCGCCCCGCCGCGTCCGCTGCAAGAGACGATCGAATCGCTGACCATCGCCGGGTCGTCTATACGGATGAACTGGCATCGTCCGGTCCGATATCGTCCCGATCGTCCAAATTTGCAGCGCGCACGCATCGCGGGGGCGTCCGTCAACATACTTGGCTCTACGCGAGCCATGGCGGACACAGCCTGTGGCCTGGCGAGACCGATGACTTCCGCGCACGCCGCTTTCAGGGCCCGGCAGCGCGGTAGTCGTCGCTCGCTCATATCTCGGCCCCGGGAAAAACATCACGTGGAACAAGCCTTTCTGATCTCGACGGGCGCCGTCGCACTCGCGGAAATCGGCGACAAGACTCAATTGCTGTCGCTCGTCCTTGCCGCCCGCTATCGCAAGCCGGTGCCGATCATGCTCGGCGTGCTCGCCGCTACGCTCGCCAATCACGCCTGTGCGGGCGCGATCGGTGCTTGGCTGGGCGCGCTGATCACGCCGGACATCATGCGCTGGGCGCTCGGCGTTTCGTTCGTCATCATGGGCGTGTGGGTGCTCGTGCCCGATAAGCTCGACCCGAACGAAGCCAACGTCGGACGCAGCCACTGGGGCGTGTTCGGCACGACGCTCGCCACGTTCTTTCTCGCGGAAATGGGCGATAAAACCCAACTCGCCACCATCGCGCTCGCTGCACGCTTCCACGATTATCTTGGCGTCGTTGCCGGTACGACGCTCGGGATGATGCTCGCGAACGTGCCGGCCATCCTGCTTGGCGAGCGCTTCGCTCACAAGCTGCCGACGAAGGCGGTGCATGCCGTCGCCGCCGTTTTGTTTATCGTGCTCGGAGCGCTGGCGTTCGTCCGCGGCGGCGTCTGAGCTACTTCGCGACCGGCACTTCGTTCGTGAGCCGCATCCCGTGCTTGTCGTACGGGATGCGCACCGTGCGCACAACACCGTTGCCGAGCGGAAAATCGGCGAGCGCGCTGCGCACAAGATAGGGCATCGCTCGCAGCAGCGACGGATCTTCGTCGGTGTTGCGGGCAGTGACGTTATAGACCTCCTTGCCCGATAAGCGCTCGGTGATTCGAACGTCGAGCGTATGCGTGAAGACGGGATAGCTTTGCGTCACGTAATCGGGCGGGAACGGACCGAACGGCCCCCATGGACCAATCGGCCGCCAGTACGGGCCGGGCCACGGATTTCCATAAAAGACCGGTTGCGTCACGGTCACTCTATCGCCCTCGGTCGAGTAGCTCAGCGCGACGAGATAGCGAGCATCCGCGCTCGGCACTTGCCGGAATGCATCGGCATTCAGTTCATTGGCGACGAGTTGTTCGTACGTCGCCCGCTCGATGCTGCTCTGCTGCGCGCCGGTGCGCGCGAACGCATAGGTGCGCGTCGCATCGCTGCCGCTCCAATTCGAGAAGGCCGTCACCTGCGTCGAAACGTAGGTCGTGCAGCCCGACAGCAGCATTGTCGCTGCCGCCGTCGCCGGTACGACGGCGCGCCAAAGTCGCTCCCACATCATGTTGTTGTCCTCATGTATCTCATCCAAGCCCCGCGCGTGTCCTACGCGAATGATCGATGATACCGCCGACCGAGCCGGGGCTCCAAAGTCGTCGAACCTTTGGGCATAGATGCGCGCGCCTTTGTACAATGGACGACTCCCCTCGCGCGAGGCGCCCCTACCGGGGCACGCGAGCCGAAACCGGTTTCCATCATCCATCCGCCATGTCCGATACCGCCAATCCCGCTGTGATCCGCCGGGCCGACTATGCGCCGCCCGCCTTCCTCGTCGACGCCGTCGCGCTCGAATTCGATCTTGCGCCCGAACGCACCGTCGTCAAGAACACGATGCGCCTGCGGCGCAATCCCGATGCCGGGGCGGCCCATGCCGGGGCGGCCCGTGCGGCACCCAGCACACCCCTCGATCTGATGGGGGAGGCGCTCGAATTCATCGGCGCCGCGATCGACGGCAACGCGGTCCCGGCGAGCGCCGTGCGTGCGCACGAGCATGGCCTGACGATCGAGCAGGTGCCCGATGCATTCGAACTCACGATCGAAAGCGCATGCCGTCCCGCCGAAAATACGACGCTTTCGGGGCTGTATGTATCGAGCGGCAACTTCTTCACGCAGTGCGAAGCCGAGGGCTTTCGCCGCATCACCTACTTTTTCGACCGCCCCGATGTCATGGCGACCTACACGGTCACCCTGCGCGCCGATCCATCCGCCTACCCGGTGCTGCTGTCGAACGGCAATCTCGTCGAAGAGGGGTCGCTCGCCGACGGCCGTCGCTTCGCAAAGTGGGAAGACCCATTCAAGAAACCGAGCTACCTATTCGCGCTCGTCGCGGGCAAGCTCGTCGCGCTCGACGAGCGCATCCGCACGGGCTCAGGTAAGGAGAAGCTATTGCAGGTCTGGGTCGAGCCGCACGATCTCGACAAGACGCGGCATGCAATGGACTCGCTGATTCATGCTATCCGGTGGGACGAGGAGCGCTTTGGCCTCGAACTCGATCTCGACCGGTTCATGATCGTGGCCGTCAGCGATTTCAACATGGGGGCGATGGAAAACAAAGGACTCAACATCTTCAACACGAAGTACGTGCTCGCGAGCCAGGAGACGGCCACCGATACCGATTTCGGAAACATCGAAGCCGTCGTCGGTCATGAATACTTTCACAACTGGACCGGCAACCGCGTCACCTGCCGCGACTGGTTCCAATTGAGCCTAAAAGAAGGCCTCACGGTATTTCGCGATCAAGAGTTCTCGGCGGATATGCAAGGGGGCGCCACCGATGAAACGGCGCGCGCAGTGAAGCGCATCGAAGACGTACGCGTGCTGCGCCAGATGCAGTTCGCCGAAGACGCGGGCCCGATGGCGCACCCGGTACGCCCAGAAAGCTACGTGGAGATCAACAACTTCTACACGATGACCGTGTACGAGAAAGGCGCCGAAGTCGTGCGGATGTATCAGACACTGTTCGGCCGAGCGGGTTTTCGGCGCGGCATGGATCTCTACTTCAAGCGCCATGACGGACAAGCCGTCACGTGCGACGACTTCCGTCACGCGATGGCAGACGCCAACGGCCGCGACCTTACGCAGTTCGAGCGTTGGTACAGCCAGGCCGGTACGCCGCGCGTGTCGGTGCGCACAGCGTACGACGCGGCGGCTCGGCGTTACAGCGTGACGCTCGCGCAAGGTTACGGCGATGCGGCGCCCGCCACGCGCGAAACGCAGAAGGGTCCCCTCTTGATCCCATTCGCGATAGGTCTTATCGACCGCACAGGCAAGGACATCGCGCTGCGCCTCGAAGGCGAAGCGGCCGCATCGGGCACGACGCGCGTCATCGATCTGACGGAGCAAGAGCAGATATTTACGTTTGTCGATGTCAACGACGCCCCGCTGCCTTCGCTGCTGCGCAACTTCTCGGCGCCGGTCATCGTCGAGTACGAGTACACGAACGATGAGCTCGCCTTCCTGCTCGCGCACGACAGCGACCCGTTCAACCGCTGGGAAGCGGGGCAGCGGCTCGCGACGCGCGAACTGCTCGCGCTTGCCGGCCGCGCGGCAGCAGGCCAGACCCTTTCGCTGGACGACTCCACCGTGTCGGCCTTCGCGCGCGTGCTGACCGACGAGACGCTTTCGCCTGCCTTCCGCGAGTTGGCCTTGATGTTGCCGTCGGAGTCGTACCTGGCCGAGCAAATGGCCGAAGCGGACCCGGCGGCCGTCCATGCCGCCCGTCAGTTTGCGCGCAAGCGTCTCGCGACTGCGCTCAAGCGCGAATGGCTCGCGATCCACGAGCGTCATACGACGCCCGGCGCCTACGAGCCGACACCGCAAGCGGCCGGCCACCGCGCGCTGAAGAATCTCGCGCTGGCTTACCTGACCGAACTGGACGATCCCGCCGAAGCGGTCCGGCTCGCAAACGCACAGTACGACGGCGCCAACAACATGACCGATCGCGCGGCTGCGCTGGCCGCGCTGCTCGCGGCATCGGCGGCTGCGGGGGCCGGCACGGCCGAACCGGCGCTCGACGATTTCTATCGCCGCTTCGAAAAAGAGCCCCTCGTCATCGACAAATGGTTCGCGCTGCAAGCCACGCAGCGAGGCAGCGCCCGGCGCCCTGTCATCGAAATCGTACGCAACCTGATGACCCATCCGGCATTCACGCTGCGCAACCCGAACCGCGCGCGGTCGCTGATCTTCAGTTTCTGTGCGGCTAACCCGGCGCAATTCCATGCGGCAGACGGCTCCGGCTACGCATTTTGGGCAGAACAAGTCATCGCGCTCGATGCGCTCAATCCGCAGGTGGCCGCAAGGCTCGCACGCTCGCTCGAACTCTGGCGCCGCTACACTCCCGCCCTGCGCGAGCGGATGCGCGAGGCGCTCCAACGCGTGGCGGAGCAGGCGAAGTCGCGCGATGTGAGAGAGATCGTCGAAAAAGCGCTTGCGTAAGCGGGTGCGCCCCGAGCGCATCCGGCGTCTCCTGTACGGATGCTTACAAAAACGCGGGGCCTCACTGCGGCCCGCGGGTAAAATCGTCGCATTCTCATGCCTTTCGGAGCATCGCAATGTCCTTGCAACGTCGCACCACCCTGACGAAGTTCCTGATCGAACAGCAGCGCGAGACGAACAATCTACCGGCCGATTTGCGCCTGTTGATCGAGGTCGTCGCGCGGGCCTGCAAGCTCATCAGCTATCACGTGAGTAAAGGCGCGCTGGGTGAAGCGCTCGGCACCGCGGGCACCGAGAACGTCCAAGGCGAAGTGCAGAAGAAGCTCGATGTGCTGTCGAACGAAATTCTGCTCGACGCCAACGAGTGGGGCGGCAATCTAGCTGCGATGGCATCGGAGGAAATGGAGACGCTTTTCCCGATCCCGTCGAACTATCCGCGTGGGGAGTATCTGCTCGTGTTCGATCCGCTCGATGGCTCGTCGAACATCGACGTCAATGTCTCGATCGGCACGATCTTCTCGGTACTACGCTGCCCCGACGGCCAGGAGGCCACCGAGCAATCGTTCTTGCAGCCGGGCCGCCAGCAAGTCGCGGCAGGCTATGCGGTCTATGGCCCGCAGACGGTATTCGTGCTGACGACGGGCAATGGCGTGAACTGCTTCACGCTCGATCGCGAGCTCGGCTCGTGGGTGCTTACGCACAATAACCTTCGCGTCCCGGAAGAGACGCGCGAGTATGCGATCAATGCATCGAACGCGCGCCATTGGTACGCGCCCGTGCAGCGCTATGTGGGCGAGTTGCTGGCCGGCACGACGGGGCCGCGCCAGGCCGATTTCAACACGCGCTGGGTAGCCTCGATGGTGGCGGACGTGCATCGTATCTTGAGCCGCGGCGGCATTTTCATGTATCCGGCCGACAAGCGTACGCCCGATAAGCCGGGCAAGCTGCGGCTCATGTATGAAGCGAACCCGATGGCGTTCATCGTCGAGCAGGCGGGCGGCGCGGCCACCAACGGCGTCGAGCGCATTCTCGATATCCAGCCTAAGAGCCTGCATGAGCGCGTGGCCGTGTTCCTCGGCTCGAAGAGCGAAGTCGACCGGGTGACGCAGTACCACCGCGAAGAAAAAAACTGATCGGAGGGGCTTGCGCGCTTCGTTGAAGTGTCTCTATAATCGCGTTTCTCTGATGTTGATGCCGGAATAGCTCAGACGGTAGAGCAGCGCATTCGTAATGCGAAGGTCGGGGGTTCGATTCCTCTTTCCGGCACCAAAAAGCATTAAAAAAGGCTTACCCGATTGCGGTAGGCCTTTTTTATTTCTGCTCTGTCGATGAAGTGTCAGCGTACTCAACCCCGCACACCCATGCCGCGTCCGCCGCTTCGGCGGATCAGCTTACGTTAAAGTGCACGCGGATATCCTGCTGGGTTTCAACCGGGCTTCCGCCCTGGATCGCCGGAAAGAAACGCCAGCTTCGCAGCGTCTCGACAAGAATCTGATTCAGACGCGGGTACCGGGTAGGCTTGATGAGTTCCACTGCGACCGATCCGTCGATATGAATCACGAAACGGGCGATCGCAACCGTCTGGTACGCCTGCTCGCGCAAATCGTCTGGAACTGAGGGCAGCGGTTGCATGATGGCATGGGCCGGCGAGTTGCCGGACGTCGAGCCCGCGGACACGCGTTCAGGGGTTGTCGCACCATGATCGGAAGGCGACAGGGGCGCTTCCGCCGTCGCCGGTTGAGCGGGCGAACGGTTCTCCGGCTGCACGGCCACGGCCCGGTCGGGCTCTGGCGCACGGGCAATCGGCTGAGACTGCGGAGCCGGCGTTAGCGTGCGTACCGGCCGCGTCTCGCCGTGCGCACGCTGGACCGACGGTTGTTTCAGCGCGGAGACCTGGCGCGGCTCAGCGGTCATTTGCGATGAGCGTGTAGTCGCAACAGGCAGTGTCGGAGCAGGATCGGGTATGGCAACGAGGCTCATCTCCAGCGGCTGTTCCGGCTTGCGTTCGGGGGCCGGTTTAGCGTGCAGGCAGCGTCCCAGCACGACAAGAAACAGTCCCCATGCCAGTGCGCCCAGCACCGCGGCAATCGCGACCCTCGCTTGCTGGGTATCGCCCGCCTTGATGAGCAGCCGCGACGTTCTATTCACGATGAACCGCGACAAGAAAATGCTCAGCGCCGGCGCGACGGGCCGCCAGCATCGCCTGCACGACCACGCCATGTCCGGCTGCATCATCGGCGGCGATGATAACGTCATGGTCCGGACGCAGGGCGCGCCTAATCGCCGATTCAACCTGATCGAGTCGAACGGCTTCGCGGTTGACAAAAACCGCGTTGCCCCGGTCGATGCTAACGGTTGGAGGTCCTTCCGCGGACATCTGCTGCGCATGACCCGACGGCAGGTTCACCTTCACGGCGTCCAGGCGTTGCATGGCAAGCGATGCCAGCATGAATGTCGCGAGCAGAAAGAACATGACGTCGATCATCGGGATGATTTCGATGCGGCCACGCTTCGCGGCGCGAGAGCGACGAAACTTCACGGCGCGGCACCCTGTCCTTCGGAAGCGAGGCGGATCTCGCCGATACGCTCGTTCGCAAACGACTCGAGTTCATCCATCAGTCGTTCAAGGCGCCGTGAAAAGTAGTTGAACGCGAACAGCGAGAATAGCGCGACAACCAGGCCTACGGCGGTTGCCACCAGCGACTGGGCGACGCCGCCCGTGACACCGCCCGGATTGACGAGTCCGTCTCCGCCGAATAGTTGGAATGAACGCATCATGCCCACGATCGTGCCCAGCAATCCAAGGAGCGGTGCTGCGGTCACTATGGTCTCCAGCACCCAGAAACCCTTGCTCATATCGCGCTCGATCGTCGCCGCGATCGCTTCGGTCTTCGACTCTCGGTACCAGATTGGGGCATCTAGACGGTCAGCGAGCGGGACGCTCAGACGCCTGAGAACATGGCGCGCCGGCAGCGCATCCAACGTTTCGATGACGGGTTCCGAGGACATGCCAGCGGGGGCCGAGGCCCGCCCACCTGTATCGGGCGTACGGGCAAAGCGCAGGAAAACATAGGCGCGGTCGATGACAATCGTAATCGAGAGAATGGCAAGCACGCTTAGCGGATAGATCACCCATCCCCCAAGCTGCACAGCGCCGAGAAAAGTCGTCCAGTCGTTCATTTTCAGCATTCCCTCGTCAATTTCAGAAATTCTTCGTCATGCCCGCATAGACAGCGATGCGCGGTCCGTACTGCGGTGCGCCCACGCCGATACCCGAGCCGTCGCGCAGTTCATACACACGGTTGAACGCGTTGATCAGCAGCAGACGAGCATCGAATTTGCCGATCAGCGGGTTATTGAAGTTGAAGTGGTGGACGACGCCGAGATTGAGTTGCGTGTACCAGGGCAGCCGGTCGGTGTTCGCAAATCCGCTGCGCAAGCCACTGCCGATTATGCTGTCGACCGTGAAGGTCGTCTGGCCGAGTGTGTAGGTACCGCCGATCGACGCCGATACGCGCTGGTCGTGATCCAGATACACCCAGTGGTTGCTGATATAAGCGAGTTCGTCGGCGCCGAAATTGAACTGCGCCGAGTTGATGTTTTTACCCTGCGCACGACTGAATGCAACGTTCATGTACGCGGAAACGTCATCCTGTTTGTAGTTCGCAGTGAACTCGACGCCATACACGCGGCCGGACTGGTAGTTGAACGGCGTAAAGATCAGCGCAGTGCCGAACTGACCTTCATCGAGCAGATTGGTCGACTTCTTGTAATAAGCGTCGAGACCGACAGTCAGGGACGAAGTGAGCCGCTGCGTCACGCCCAGGTCGAAGTAATGGCTGCGCTCGGGCTGCACCGGATCGTTCTGCCCCGACGCCTGCGCCGTGGTGCCCGCATATTTGGCAATGTCGGCGTTCGACACCAGTTCGAAGGCCGGTGGCGTGAAATAGCGTGCATAACCGGCGTGGACCGTGGTCGACGGCGTCAACGCGTATACGATGCCGATGCGGGGACTCAATTGGCTGGCACTGACGTACTCATCCATCCTGTCGTAGCGCAAGCCGTAGTTGATCGTCAGCTTGCTGGTGACCTTCCATTCATCCTGCACGTAAGCGCTGTAAAGATAGCCGGTTTTGGTGTTCGAGTTAGGGATACTGATCGGCTGATCGGAGGACGGGTTGCCGTTCCCGTCAACCGGAAAGACGGCGAGATTGTTGTCAAAGACGGCGTGTTCCTGCTGAGCGAAGATGCCCGCGCGAATCGTGTGTTTTTCATTGAGCCGGTATGTCGTATCCAGCTGCACCCCGTTCGCCGTGTCGCTATGGAAGTCGCTCGACGCGACGCCGTTAAACAGCAGATCGCCGGCCGCGTCCGGGTTGAACTGCGTGCGCGAATACCGGGTCACAAAAGCCAGCTGATAATCCAGCGCCCCGCCGTTTGTTCCTTGCAGAGCTATCGCAGTAAACTGGTTCAGTTCCGATTGCGTTTCGTTGAGCCGGCTCGAATCAAAACTGTTGCCGCCATTGAGCGTGAACGCAGGGGTCA
The DNA here is from genome assembly GCA_966212065.1 of uncultured Burkholderiaceae bacterium. GTDB lineage: Bacteria > Pseudomonadota > Gammaproteobacteria > Burkholderiales > Burkholderiaceae > Trinickia. The sequence goes on along the minus strand of CBIHOQ010000037.1, from coordinate 479 downwards.
ACCCGGGCGTATTGGGGATCTCGAACTGGTTACTGGTCGTGCCAAGCATCACGCTTACGCGGGTAAGCGGGTTAATGATGTATGACATGTAACCGAACGCGTTCCCCTGACGCGTGCGATCGTGGATCGCATTGGCACTTGAGGTCGGGTTTTCGATTCCCAGGTTGTTCTCGCCGAGCGAACCGCTGAAGTAATAGCTGAATGCCCCCTGGCTGCCGAAGACGTCGCCACTTGTGCGGATCGTTTGGTGGCTGCCGCCAAACACATCGATTGAACCACCGCTGCCCTGATCGCCCGATTTGGTGCGGATGTCGACGATACCCGCGGTCCGGTACCCATACTGCGCAGGCAGGGCACCGGTCAGGAAATTCATCTGGTCAATAATTCGCGTATCAAGCGATTGCCCAAAACCGCTGATCGGTTCGGTGGGTATTCCGGCCCAACGTGACCGACGATTCCGGACGAACGTGACCGAGCAT
>CBIHOQ010000036.1:0-61106 GCA_966212065.1 uncultured Burkholderiaceae bacterium | reverse complement strand
CCAGCTACGACATTTCTATTTGGCTCAGATACGACATTACTATTTGGGTCTAACAGATGGAACGTTGATAATTCATGTTATGTCAAATCGACGAGATGCCTTGAGCGGCCCGCAATCGGCCGCTTCACTTCCGTTGCGTTGCTTAGAATCATTTCTCCGAGAGACACTTTTACTGATTATGTGCGAGTGACTCTGCTTACCGCGGTGCGTTAGCTGAAGAGTCGTGAATCGAGCGAAAATGGTTCCTTGGCAATCACGCGTACGGTCGAGATGTCACCGTGAAGCGGGTTAAGCAGCAAGTTGAAATCGGTTCGACAGACTACAGAGGGAACCAGCATCGCGAGCTGCTCTCCCGCTTCGAGCCATTGGCGTCCAATCTCGGCCGTGGTAACTGGATCGCGCGCGAGGTCGTCCCAATCCGGCGGCAGCTCAGGCTGATATGCGGCCGAGTAGGCCGAGTCTGACACTTCGAGCGTGATGAGAAAGAAGCCGCCGGCCGGAAGCAGACCTGCCATGTGGACCAATGCTTCGAGCACCGCCGTCGACGCATGACAACATGTGTACAGCACGCGCATGCCGCGTGGATTCCAGCGGCCACCCGCTATGGCCGCGCCATTGCCGCTGAGATCGTCTGCCGCATAGCGCCCCCGTTTTTCCTTCGCAAGCCGAAACACCCTCATGCGGCAATACCGAACGTGGCGCGCATCAAGAGATCGCGCACCCGATCGTACCCCGGCTGCGAATCGAGCACCTCAAGCGGTTTGAGCTTGCCAAGCGCTGCATTCGGGCGCTGCATCCATTCCGCGGCGACACCCTCGTCCTCAAACAGCTGCGTCGCCTCGTGGAACACATACAAGACGCGGGCGACCCGATCGGACTCCGCGCCGGAGAGGCGCTCCTCCCGCGAAATCTTTCGGGAGATCGTCGAAACCGGGAGTCCCAGTCCGTTCAGCAACGTCTGCAGCGGGACGTGCAGCAGTTCCTTCGCCACCCGCTCGATAATGATGGCTTCCATGCCGTCACGTATCGTCTGGCGCTGCGCCAGGGGGTCCATTTTCTGAAAGACCTGGAAGTCATTCGGCTGCGCACCCAGACCATGCGCTCCGGCGAACGCCTTAACAGCTGCTGAAGCGGGATGCTTCAATGGACGGCGTTCGTTCCTTCGTTGGGCAGTCATATTGAACCTCTCAAATGAGTGTTTTATTCACGCTAAATGATATGACATTCCCAAGTGAGAAGCAAGAAATTGCCAAATGAGTGGTCTTGGCGCTGGCGGGCTAGTTCAAATGAAATAGCAAGACGCGGAATGCAGCACTGCAACGGGCGCGCCATAATTGGTCACCTGAGCCGCACAACCGAAATGCGCCGTGAGCCTACCCATCCGATCCCGAACCGCATCGGCTACCAACGACCGCGCTCTCGAAGATTGCCTCGATGCCGTCGGCCCAGTCATCCAAAAGGTGGCAACCATTGACTGGCCACGCATCGGGACCTCCCTCGATACGTATGGCTTTGCCGTCGTCCCCGCCCTGCTTTCACCGGCGCAATGTCACGCGCTGGCCCAGCAATACGATCGCGACTCGCTTTTTCGCAGCCGCATCGTCATGAGCCGCCATGGATTCGGCCGCGGCGAATACAAGTACTTCGCTTACCCGCTCCCCAAATTTATCGGGGCGCTACGCTCGTCCTTCTATCCACCCCTCGTCCCGGTCGCAAATCGATGGAATGCAGCCATGGGCATCGACGTCCGTTACCCCGCGACGCATGCTGCCTTTATCGAACGCTGCCACGCCGCGGGCCAGTTGCGCCCTACACCGCTCATCCTGCAATACGAACAAGACGACTACAACTGCCTGCATCAAGATCTCTACGGGGAACACGTGTTCCCGATTCAAGTCGCGATCTTGCTATCGCAGCCAGGGCGCGATTTCACGGGAGGCGAATTCGTTTTGACCGAGCAGCGTCCGCGCATGCAGTCGCGCGCCGAAGTCGTCGGGCTCGAACAAGGCGATGCTGTCATCTTCGCGGTCAGCCATCGCCCGGTGCAAGGTACGCGCGGCTTTTATCGCGTCAATCTTCGTCACGGTGTCAGCCGATTGCGGTCGGGGCTGCGGCATACGCTAGGCGTGATCTTTCATGACGCGCTCTAAAGGGCGCTTCACAGCCCGCCTCACATCCCGCCGGCCGACTAAAATGGAAGGAGCCTAGCGATTCGCCACGATTCACGGTTGTAGGCGTATGTCGATCGCTCCGCGTCGATTGCCCCGAACAAACAGCACGCCTAGCTATGTACGTTCTCTTCAAAGACCGCGCCGAAGCCGGACATAGCCTGGCCGAATGCTTGCGCGGCGAGGCAGGCTCCGGCACCGTCGTCCTCGCGCTCCCGCGCGGCGGCGTCCCGGTAGGCTTTGAAATCGCAACGGCGCTCGGCGCCGAACTCGACGTCATGCCGGTACGAAAAATCGGCGTGCCTGGCCACAAGGAGTTGGCGATGGGCGCGATCGCTTCCGGCGGCGCCTTACACGTCGAGCGCGACACGATGCGCGCCGCGGGCGTTTCGCAGGCGCAATACGATGCAGTCCTCGCGCAAGAACGCGTCGAACTCGCGCGGCGCGAAACGCTATATCGAGGGGATCGTCCAGCGGTGCAAGTGGAAAGCCGCACGGTGTTGCTCGTCGACGACGGTATGGCGACCGGCGCCTCGATGAAAGCGGCCGTGCTCGCATTGCGGGAGCGCCGCCCCGCACGGATCGTCGCCGCGGTACCCGTCGCGCCTGCAGGCGCGGAAGCCGAGTTCTCGGAGTTCGTCGACGCGTTCGTCTGCGTCGCGCAGCCCGCCCTCTTCTTCAGCGTCGGCCAGTATTACGAGGACTTCGGAGAAACGACCGACGCCGAAGTGCGCGAATTGCTGCGCCGCGCATGGGACCGCGAGCAAGGCACGCCGCATTGAGCGGCAGCGCCCGCTCGATCACAACCGCAAAGCCGGCGCCATGTAAGGGCAGTCATAGCGCTTTCTCACCGTGCCGTTCTCGTCGACGCTCTCCAGGTACACGTCGAATTGCCAGAGCCGCGCCATGTGCTTGAGCACTTCTTCGCTATCGCTCGCGAGGTGCCGGTTGTCGCTCATGAAGTGACGTAGCGTGAGACTACGGTCGCCGCGGGTATTGACCGACCACACCTGAATGTTCGGCTCGCGATGATGCATGTCGTACTGGCGCGATAGCGATTGACGCACGTGCTGATAGCCGCTGTCGTCGTGAATGGCCGAGACTTCCAGCGCATCGCGCGTGTCGTCGTCCAGCACCGAAAACAATCGCATATCGCGAATGAGTTGCGGCGAAAGATACTGAGCAATGAAGCTCTCGTCCTTGAAGTTGCGCATCGCATAGTGCAGCGTTTGCAGCCACGGCGAACCCGCGATGTCCGGAAACCAGCGGCGATCCTCTTCGGTCGGCGCTTCACAGATACGGCGGATATCGCTCATCATCGAAAAGCCGAGCGCATACGGGTTGATGCCGCTGTAGTACGGTTTCGTGACAGGCGGCTGATAGATGACGTTGCTGTGCGAATGCAGGAACTCCATCATGAAACCGTCTTCCAGCAAGCCCTGGCTGTAAAGCGTATTGAGCAGCGTGTAGTGCCAGAAGGTGGCCCAGCCCTCGTTCATGACCTGCGTCTGGCGCTGCGGATAAAAATATTGGCCGATCTTACGCACGATCCGGATGACTTCACGTTCCCAGGGCTCCAACAGCGGCGCATTCTTTTCCGCGAAATAAAGCAAGTTTTCCTGGGGCTCCGGCGGAAAGCGCTCTTCCTCTTCCTCGGCCAACGGTGTCTGATGAGACGGCAGCGTGCGCCAGAGTTCGTTCACTTGCGATTGCAAGTAGGCCTCACGTTCGCGGCGCAGTGCGGCTTCCTTCGAAAGCGATAGCTTTTGCGGCCGTTTATAGCGGTCCACGCCGTAGTTCATCAGCGCATGGCACGAGTCGAGCAGTTCTTCGACACGATCCATCCCATAGCGCTCTTCGCATTCGGCGATGTAGTTCTTGCCGTAGACGAGATAATCGATGATCGCGTGCGCATCGGTCCAAAGGCGGAACAGATAGTTGCCCTTGAAGAACGAGTTGTGGCCGTAAGCCGCATGCGCGATGACGAGCGCCTGCATCGTCATCGTGTTCTCTTCCATCAGATACGCGATGCAGGGGTTCGAATTGATGACGATCTCGTACGCCAGCCCCATCTGGCCGCGCCGGTAGCTCTTTTCCGTCGAAAGAAAATGTTTGCCGAACGACCAGTGCCGATAGTTGACGGGCATGCCGACAGACGCATACGCGTCCATCATCTGCTCGGCGCTGATGAGCTCCAGTTGGATCGGATAGACGTCGAGTTCGTATTGCTCCGCGACCTCGGCGATATGCGTGTCGTATTCTTCGATCAGCTCGAAGGTCCAATCGGACGGCCACGGCAGCGGTCTGCGGTCGGCGATGTTCATACGGGGTTCCCTTTGCGCCACAACAGGGGCAGGTGCTTCGGTAAAGCCTCGCTTTTCAGTGTCGGCTGGCTCTGGCCCGGCATGCTGCGGATGCTGCTGGTGCTTCTGTTGCGGCTCCGGCTCGTGTGCGCCTTTGCGCCGACGCTCGGGCTGATAGCCGCGCGATTCGTTATGTAAATGCTTAGTGGTCATGAGGCCGCCACCTGTTTCTCGAACAGCTCCCGGAAAACGGGGTAGATATCGGCTGCGGCATCCACCTTTTTCATCGCCAGATGCGGCTCCGTCAAAGCGAGCTGCGCATACTCGAGCCACAGATTTTGCTCTTCCGGCGCGACTTGAATATAGGCGAAGTACCGTGCCTTTGTCAGGATGTCCTCTTGCAGGATGCGGCGGCACTTCGGCGAGTCGTCGGTCCAGTTGTCACCGTCTGATGCTTGAGCTCCGTAAATGTTCCATTCAGTCGGCGAATAGCGTTCGTTCTGGATCTTGCGCATGAGTTCGAGCGCGCTCGAAACGACCGTGCCGCCGCTTTCCGTCGAATGAAAGAAGGTTTCTTCGTCCACCTCCTCCGCTCGGGTATGGTGACGGATGAAGACGACTTCGATCTTTTCGTAGTTACGCTTGAGGAACAAGTACAGCAGGATGAAGAAGCGCTTGGCGAGATCCTTTCGCTGCTCGTCCATCGATCCGGAGACGTCCATCAAGCAAAACATGACCGCCTGGCTCGACGGCTGCGGCTGCTTGACGCGATTGATGTAGCGCAAGTCGAACGGATCGATGAAGGGAATCCGCCAGATGCGTCCGCGCAAGTGATGGAGCTCTTCTTCGAGCCGCTTGAGTTCGTCGCCATGATCGCCGGGCTCGTTCGACAGCAATTCGTACTGGCGCTCGAGTTCGCGCAATTGGTTGACGAGCGGCGCCCCGAGCGCGATACGTCGGCCGAGTGCGCTGCGCAGCGAGCGAACGACGTCGATATTGTTCGGCGTGCCTTCGGCCGCCCAGCCCGCACGGATGTTTTTCCATGTAGGCACGGCGAGCAGGTGCGTTTTTACGAGTCGAGGCAGTTCGAGATCGTCGAAGAAGTACTGCATGAACTCATCGCGGCTCAATTCAAAGACGAAATCGTCCTGCCCCTCGCCTTCGTTGCTCGCTTGACTGCCCCCGCCCCCGGCGCCGCCGTTCGGGCGTGGAATTTTGTCGCCGCGCACGTAATCCGAATTGCCGGGGTGCACGAGGTCGCGACGTCCGCCCGGGCCATGGTGAAACTGCGGCTCGGCGATATCCTTGCGTGGGATCGTGATGCTCTGCGTGCTTTGAATATCCTTGATGCTTCGATCGCGCACCGCCTCTGACACGGCGCGCCGAATATAGCCCTTTACGCGGCGCAGAAAGCGCTCGCGATTCGCGATGCTCTTGTTCTTACCTGCCAGCCTGCGGTCGATGATTTGGTGAAGCACATCCAGTCTCCCGCTTCTAATTGCCGAAAGCGACACGACGAGCCCTGACGCAGGCTTCGTGCCCGCGCACCGCGCGCCGCTTGCGCCTGAAGCGCTTGGTTGGCGCTCGCGGGCGGCGAACCCGCGAGCGCGTCGCACCCGCTATTGCCCATCTTACTGCAGCCGTTATGACGACTTGCGCACGCGCAGATACCAGTCGCAGAGCAGGCGCACTTGTTTCGGCGTGTACCCTTTCGTGACCATGCGATTGACAAAATCTTCGTGCTTGCGCTGCTCTTCAGCCGAACCCTTGGCGTTGAACGAGATGACGGGCAGCAGTTCCTCCGTGTTCGAGAACATCTTTTTTTCGATGACGACGCGCAGCTTCTCGTAGCTGATCCAAGCCGGATTCTTGCCGCCGTTGGCGGCACGGGCGCGCAGCACGAAGTTGACGATTTCGTTACGGAAATCCTTCGGGTTGCTGATGCCCGCCGGCTTCTCGATCTTCTCCAGTTCGGCGTTCAGCGCCGCACGATCAAAGCTCTCGCCCGTGTCGTGGTCGCGGAACTCTTGGTCCTGGATCCAGAAATCGGCATACGTGACGTAGCGATCAAAAATGTTCTGACCATATTCCGAATACGATTCAAGGTACGCGGTTTGAATCTCCTTGCCGATGAATTCGGCGTAGCGGGAAGCCAGCAGATCCTTCACGAACGACAGATACTTCTGCTCGGTTTCCGGCGGGAACTGCTCGCGTTCGATCTGCTGCTCGAGCACATACATGAGATGGACCGGATTGGCGGCCACTTCGCTCGAGTCGAAGTTGAATACGCGCGACATAATCTTGAAGGCGAAGCGCGTCGACACACCGGTCATCCCCTCGTCCACGCCGGCATAATCGCGATACTCCTGATACGACTTCGCTTTCGGATCGGTGTCTTTCAGGTTTTCCCCGTCGTACACCTGCATCTTCGAGAACAAGTTCGAGTTTTCGGGCTCCTGCAAGCGCGTGAGCACGGAGAACTGCGCCATCATTTTTAGCGTGCCCGGCGCGCACACCGCCTGCGCGAGCGATGAGTTGCGGATGAGCTTGTCGTAGATCTTGATTTCCTCCGACACCCGCAGGCAGTACGGCACCTTGACCACAAAAATACGGTCGAGCAGTGCCTCGTTATTGCGGTTGTTGCGGAAGGCCTTCCACTCCGACTCGTTCGAGTGCGCGAGGATGATGCCTTCGAACGGGATCGCGCCGAAGCCTTCCGTGCCTTTGAAGTTGCCCTCCTGCGTCGCGGTGAGCAACGGGTGGAGCACCTTGATCGGCGCCTTGAACATTTCGACGAACTCGAGCAAGCCTTGATTGGCCAAGCACAAGCCACCGGAATAGCTGTAGGCGTCCGCATCGTCCTGAGCGTACTGCTCGAGCTTGCGGATATCGACTTTGCCCACGAGCGATGAGATGTCTTGATTGTTCTCGTCGCCCGGTTCGGTCTTCGCGATCCCGATTTGCCGCAGAATCGACGGATAGCGGCGCACGACGCGGAATTTGCGGATGTCGCCGTTGTACTCATGCAAGCGCTTGACAGCCCAGGGGCTCAAGACGCTTTTCAGGTAGCGCTGCGGAATGCCGTACTGTTCTTCGAGGATGGGACCGTCTTCGTCATAGTCGAAGAGCCCCAGTGGCGACTCGTTGACGGGCGATCCCTTGATCGAATAGAACGGCACGCGTTCCATCAATTGCTTGAGCCGCTCCGCAATCGACGATTTACCGCCGCCCACCGGCCCGAGCAGATAAAGAATTTGCTTTTTCTCCTCGAGCCCTTGGGCGGCATGGCGGAAATACGCGACCACCTGCTCGATCACGTCCTCCATGCCGTAAAACTCCCGGAACGCCGGGTACACCTTGATGACCTTGTTCGCGAAGATTCGCGACAAGCGGGGCTCGTGGCGCGTGTCGACTTGCTCTGGCTCCCCGATGGCCGTCAACATGCGTTCGCTGGCCGTCGCGTACGCGGCGGGATTGTTCTTGCAGAGCGCGAGATACTCCTCGATCGAGAGCTCCTCCTCCCGAGTTTTCTCGAAGCGATCCGCGAAGCTGCTGTAAATATCCATGCTACCTCCTCGCCGAAGTCTGCGGACGATGTCGCTTACGGAAGGCTAAACCGAAACGACCTCGCTCGAATTCATCCTAAACCCTTTTAAATTATTTTTCACTGCCTCCGTTGCCCTAGATGCTACTTGCGTGCCCTAGCTTGGAGATGCGCGCACACTCGCCTACAATCTTCGTCTCGCTGCGCGCATCGCAAGTTCAGTGATTTTCGCTGCAACACGCTAGCGAACACACCGAATCATCGGCTGCGGATTTCACTTTCATAGGCCCTCGTAGTGCAGGCAAGCGCCACCGTGTGCGTCTTAGTCATCGCTGCGTGGGCTCGCGTGGCAACGTGCAGCTTCTTCCCATATAACGGCATCCGCCGCGCAAGTCTCAAGCTCGGCAGTTGCGTCGTTTGCGATCCCGCTTTCACCATGCGCGACGCATCGCGCCCTTGCGCGCGCGATGCCCGCTTGCACGACTGACATGCCGCGCGCATGACGGCGCTACCGCTGAGCGTCATCGACTACGAATCCGTCATCCGTATACGTGGTATACGCGCGACGCAGCCATTTCGACTACGCATGTCCGCATCGGTTACAACTTTTTAACGATTACGCCGCAGCGGAGAAAGGGAACATCGGTTCGGCGGTGCGCGCGAGACCCGTTTGGGGTCTTGTTCGCTTCCCAAGAACGACTCGTCGCGGGCTACTTTTGAGGGGCAAACGCTATCGAAGGCGCGGCGGGTTTCGGGGCCGGGGCGGCAAGCCGGGAGACCGGCGCTTTGGGCAGGGCGCGCGCTCGCTCGGGCGACGGTGCGGCAATCGCCCGCTTCACGTGCGTTCGTGTTGGCGCTTGAACCGTTGCCATTGCTCGACTCGTCGGGTGGCTCGGGCTCGCCTTCGCCGGCGATTTCGATGCGCGCGCATCGATAGAGGAAGGGGCCGCCAACGGTGGCATACGCGACGCGCCGCCGTCGTCGGCGAGCTGGAACACGCTGACGGCCGAACGCAGGCGTTCCGCCTGCTCCTGCAGCGATTGGGCAGCCGCCGAAGCCTGTTCGACGAGCGCGGCGTTTTGCTGCGTGACTTCGTCCATCTGCGAGACGGCCCGCGCCACTTCGCCAATCCCGCCGCTCTGCTCTTCCGAGGCCGCGGCGATTTCGCCCATGATATCCGTCACGCGCTGCACTGCGGCGATGACTTCTTCCATCGTGCGACCGGCCTCGCCCACGAGCGCCGATCCGGTGCGCACGCGCTCGACGGATGTATCGATAAGCCCCTTGATTTCTTTTGCGGCACCGGACGAGCGCTGCGCCAGCGCGCGCACTTCCCCGGCGACGACGGCGAAGCCGCGTCCCTGCTCCCCGGCGCGGGCTGCTTCCACGGCCGCGTTGAGCGCGAGGATGTTCGTCTGGAACGCAATGCCTTCGATGATCGCGATGATGTCGGCTATCTTTGCCGAGCTATCGTTGATCTCGCCCATCGTGCCGACAACTTGGCCGACTACCGCGTTGCCCTTGTTGGCGATCACCGAGGCGTTCGCGGCCAGCGCGCTGGCTTGGCGTGCGTTTTCCGCGTTTTGCCGCACCGTGCCCGTGAGCTGATCCATGCTGGAAGTGGTTTCCTGCAGCGAGGCGGCCTGCTGTTCCGTGCGCGCGGACAAGTCGCGGTTGCCGGCGGCGATCTCCTTCGTCGCCGATGCAATCGATTCACCTCCGCTGCGTACCGTGCGCACCGTATCGGTCAGGCGGCGCTGCATCTTCGCCAAGCCTTCGAGCATGAGCCCCATCTCGTCGCGCGTGCGCACAACGATCTGTTTGCGCAGATCGCCCTCGGCGATCGCCTCGAAGCCCGCGAGCGCGTCGGCGAGCGGGCGAGCGATCGCGGCGCGCAGATTCAAGTAGGACAAAAACGCGGCCACGAGTGCCGCGACGAGCAGGCAGATCGTCACGATGCGGAAATGGTCGTAGCTGGCCTGCGAATCGTCGAATTCCGCCTTCGCTTGCCCGAACTGCCGCTTGTTGAGCGCATCGTCGCTCTTTGACAGCGCGACGAAGGCGGCTTGCAGATCGTCGGCGGTACTGAGGATTTTGTCGTGATCGTTCGCGCTGATCGCATCGGCGTAGGTCGAAAGCACGGCGCGCAACGCTTGGCGTTTGGCCGAGATATCTTCCTGGAGCTTGTTTTCGTCGGCGTCCCGCGGAAAATCCAGGTACTTTTTCCACCAACTGTCGGAGACCTCGCGAAGCGCCGCGGCACGGGCGAAGTTCTTCTTGGTTTCATCGGCTTGCCCCGCGTGCATGGCCGCACGGTCCAACGCGAGGCGCTCGCGTGCCGCATAGCTCTCGGCCATTTCGATGGCGACCGCGCTTGGCATCTGGTTCTGAAAGATGTCGCGGGTCGCACTGTTCGCTCTGTCCATGCCCGATAAGCCGAGGGCTCCGATCGCGAGCAAGAGCACAGACAAAAACGCCATCGCCAAGCCGATGCGCGCTTTGATCGTCCAACCTTTCCTGGGCATGCCAAATCCTTCTCTGCGGAGCCGCGTGGGTGAAGGAACAGCTCGCGGGGCGCTTGCAGCCCGCGAAAGCGATCCGGACTCCATGCGTTTACGGCCCGGCTAAAGGGGACTTGAGAACAATCGATTAATCTGATAAATGAAAGTGCCCGCAGTCATAGATCGGATTAATAGAGGGGGCGAGTGAACTAGGTTGCCCGCTCCACCCTCACCGGGTCGATTCGACTTCGGCCAGCATAGGGATGGATGGCTGCGCGCCTTCGCGCGTCACCGAGAGCGCCGCGGCGCGCTGCGCGAAGCGCACGGCAGCCTCGACGGGCACCCGCCGCGCAAGCTGTGCCGCGAAGGCGCCGATGAACGTATCGCCCGCCGCCGTCGTATCGACTGCCGCCACGCGCGGCGCCTGGAAGTGTGTCGTGCCCGAATCCAGCGCGGCCAGCACACCCGAGGCCCCGAGCGTAATCAGAACGTTGCGCGCGCCTTGACGGCGCAGCGCTTGAGCCGCCTGCGCTGCCTGCTCAGGCGTGCCGATCGGCATGCCGGTTAGCGCAGCCGCCTCGATTTCGTTCGGAATCAAATAATCGACGAGGGGCAACCAGGCATCGGGTAGCGGGCCGACGGCCGGAGCCGGATTGAGAATCACCGTTTTGCCAAGGCGGCGGCCCGCCGCCAAAGCAGCTTTCACTGTGTCGGGCGGCGTTTCGAGTTGGCAAACGAGCACGTCGGCACTCGCGAGCATCGCCTCCTGGCCTGCGATATCGCCGGGCGTCAACTCACCGTTGCTGCCGGCGACGATGACGATGGAATTGCGCCCCGCTTCATCGACGGAAATCAGCGCGACGCCCGTCGGCGCCGTTTCGCAGGTGGCGAGCGCGCTGCAGTCGATGCCTTCGTCTTGGAGCCCGGCTCGCAGCGATGCCCCGTTGCCGTCGGCGCCGACGCGTCCAATCATCGCCACGTGGGCCCCGAGCCGCGCGGCCGCCACCGCCTGATTGCCGCCCTTACCCCCCGGCACTTGCGCGAACGTCCGCCCTGCCAGCGTCTCGCCGGCCAGCGGCAGGCGCGGCACCCGCACGACGAGATCCATGTTCAAGCTGCCGACGACTACGACCGTGCCTTCCTGGCCGGCCGTCTGCCGCATCTGCGTTCCCGTCATCGTCTTCGATTCCTCCGTCATGCGTTTGATGCCTGCCGCGCCGGGCGCTTCACGCGCACAATGCGTTGTCCATTGAACCGGCGAACACGGCTGTCGATTCGCGCAGCACGAGCCGCGGCGTAATCACGCGTCTGCGCGTCGGCCCACTCACCGCGCCACTGATGCGCTCAATCAGCATCTGCGCAGCCGCTTCGCCGAGCGCGCGGACCGATTGCCCGACCGTCGACAGCGCCGGGTACGTATAGTTGCTGAACTCGATGTCGTCAAATCCGATGATGGAACACTGCTGCGGCACGCGGATACCGCGCTCGGCCGCCGCCCGCAGTGCGCCGATGCCCATCATGTCGTTGCAGGCGAAGATGGCCGTGGGCCGCACGTCGTCGAACAGCCGCCCGGCCGCTTCCTGGCCGCCTGTACCCGAGAAATCGCTTTCGACTATCGCACTGGGCTCGATATCGATCCCGCGCTCGGCCATCGCACGGATGAAACCGTGTACGCGCATGGCGCTGACTGCCGCCGCCACGGGCCCCGTGATGCAGCCGATGCGCACGTGCCCGAGTTCCAGCAGATGCTTCGTGGCTAGATAGGCCCCACGCTCGTGATCGATCTGCACGAGATCGGCCGAGAGGCCCTCGATGTTGCGGTCGACGATGACGAACGGCTCGCGCGTATCGGTCAGGCTGCTCGCCAATACGGAGTCTTCACCGGCGGATGCGATGATCAGGCCGTCGATGCGTTTTTCCTGCAGGATGCGCAGATAGTGGCGCTGCTTGCTCGGATCGTCGTCGGAGTTGCAGAAGAACACGCAATAGCCCTCGCGTGCGCAGCCGTCTTGGATGCCGCGTGCAAGCTCGGCGAAATACGGGTTCGTGCTGTTGGGCACGACGAGTCCGACAGTTGCCGTCGTACGCGCCTTCAGCGAGCGCGCGACGGCCGAAGGCACATAGTGGAGCTGATTGATCGCGCGCTCGACTTTCGCGCGCACATCGGCCGACACCGGCCGAGTGTTGTTGACCACATGCGATACGGTGGTGAACGACACGCCGGCCATGGCCGCCACATCCTTGATCGTCGCCATTACCGATTCTCTCTCACTTGTTTTTCTATTGCCGGCTCGGCGAGCTCGGCATCTACTGCGTACATCCTACCTTCGGCGGCGATTCCCGGCGTTTCCTCGCGCGAAAAATTGAGTTGCCTACCGAACCTGGAACCGTTCATTTACGCTCGCCGGCGGCGGCTTCGATACGTATCGAGCACCACGGCGACGACAATGACCGCGCCCGTGATGATCCGTTTGGTGGGCTCGTTCGCGCCGATCTGTGCCAAGCCCGCGGCAAGCACCGAAATGATCAGCACGCCGAAGAACGTGCTGATGACCGAGCCGCGTCCGCCCATGAGGCTCGTGCCGCCGATGACGACGGCCGCGATGACTTGCAGCTCGACGCCGACGCCGCCGTTGGGATCGGCCGCTTCGAGCCGCGAAATCTGGAACAGCGCGGCAAGCCCGGACAGCGCCCCCATCAACGCGAATACGGCCACCTTGTACGGCCGCGGATCCACGCCCGCGAGCCGGACGGCCTCCTCATTTGTGCCGATGCCGACGAGATGCCGGCCAAATACGGTGCGTGTCAGCACGAGCTGCGCGGCAATCATCACCGCGACGGCGATCACGAATGCCGGCGAAACGCCCACAGCGATGGGATCGGACAGGAAATCGAACGCGTCGCCGATATAGGCCGTGCGCGAATTGGTCAATTGATACGCCAGCCCCCGCGCCGCTTCCAGCACGCCCAGCGAAACGATAAACGACGGGATGCGCCAGCCGACCGTCACTGCGCCTGTCACCGTCCCCGTGAGTGCCGCGGCCGCCATGCCGATCAGCGCGGCCGGCACGGGGCCCCAGCCCCACTTGAGCACGGCGACGCTGACAACGGACGCCGCCAGTGCGAGCACGGAGCCGACCGACAGGTCGATTCCGGCGATGATGAGCACGAACGTCATGCCCACCGACATGACGACGAGGTCGGGAATTTGGTTGGCGATCGTGCTGAACGTTTCGTACGTCAGGAAGTGCGAGCTCAACGCCGAAAACAGCGCAATCATCGCCGCCAGGGCGCCGGCCAGGCCCAGATAGTTCGACAAGCCGAGCCGGGTACCGGTCGGTCGGGCGCTCGGCGCATCGCCGATGATGGCGGGTCCGCCATCGGGGCGCGCGGTCGGATCGGTCATGACAGACTCCGTGCGTCTTGAGAGTGAGGTGAAGCCGCAGAGCGCGTGCCGTTGATGTGGCCTGCAAACGCCGCGGCGAGAAGCGCGTCTTGCGTCCACTCGTTCCGTTCGAAAATGCCGGTCAGGCGCCCCGCCGACATGACGCCGATCCGGTCGCAAATAAGCATCAACTCGCGCAGGTCGCTCGACACGACGACGAGCGCGCGGCCTTCCCGGGCTAGCGCGCCTAGCAGCGTATAGATATCGAATTTTGCTCCGACGTCGATGCCGCGAGTGGGTTCGTCGAACAGGAGGACCTGCGCCTCGCGCGCGAGCCAGCGGCCGATCACGATCTTTTGCTGGTTGCCGCCCGAGAGTTCGCTCACGATCTGAGCCGGCCCGTGGGAGCGCACGCGCAGCGCGTCCATTTGCTTACGCGCAAGCGCCTGCTCGCGCCGCCCTTCGACGATGCCCCAACGCGACACCTGGTCCATGTTCCCAAGGGAGACGTTGGCCGCGATCGAACTCGGCAGCAACAGCCCTTCGCCCTTGCGGTCCTCGGTGATCAGCGCGATGCCTTGGCGCACCGCATCGGCCGGGGAGTCGATTCGCATGGGCTTGAGCGGCCGGCCGACGGACACCGTGCCGCGATCGGCCGCATCGGCGCCGTAAATGAGCCGCAGGAGCTCTGTGCGCCCGGCGCCGATCAACCCGCTCACGCCAAAAATCTCGCCTTCTCGCACCTCGAACGAGACGTCGCGCACGGCCGTCCCGCGCGTGAGGCCTTCGATCTTCAGCGTCGGTGCGCCGATGCGGCGTTCGCCGAGATCGATGTGCTCGCCGATCTCGCGCCCGACCATGAGCGTGACGAGGCGCTCGCTCGTCACGTTCGCCATCCGATCGACGTGAACGAGGCATCCGTCGCGCAGCACAGCGACGCGCTCGGCCACGCGCGCAAGCTCTTCGAGCCGGTGCGAGATGTAGACGATGGCGACGCCGCTCGCCTTGAGCCGGTCGATCTGCGCGAACAGCAGATCGACTTCCCGCGCCGTCAGCATGGCTGTCGGCTCGTCGAAGATCAGCACCCGCGTGTCGTCGATCAAGTTGCGGGCGATCTCGACCATTTGCTGATGGCCGATGCCGAGCGCCCCGACAGGCGTGTCCGGATCGATCGCATCGAGCCCGACACGCGCCATGGCCGCGCGGGCGTCCTCGCGCAACCGTGCGCGGTCGATCCATCCGAGCGCGCGTGGACCGCGGCGCGGCAGGCGGTCGAAGAACAGGTTTTCGGCGACGGTCAGCGTCGGCAGCAGGTTCAACTCCTGCATGACCATGCGCACGCCTAGCGCTTCGGCCTCGTGCCGGCTCTTGGGCGCATAGCCGTGGCCTGCGAGCCGCATCGTGCCCGCGCTCGGGACGACGAGGCCGCCCACGATCTTCGATAGCGTGCTTTTGCCGGCTCCATTCTCGCCCGTCAGCGCGAGCGCTTCCCCAGGGTAAAGCGCGAGCGTCACGTCGGCGAGCACCGGCTCGGCATAGACCTTGCCGATTCCCGTCACGCTAAGCACTGCGTTCGTTTCATCGTGGTCGGTCAAATCCATCGGGTTTCCGTTGTCGGGCGGCCGGATCAGCGGCCGTCGCGCGCCGGCACGCCGCCATGACGCTCATGTCGGAGGATAACGGCAGAAGCGCGCAGTTTCTTGAGCGCCGTTCCCTCGTACGCAACGGCGCGCGGTACGCCCTGATTGGGCGCGCCGCATGCCGTTCACCGGCCGACGATCACTTCTTCAACGAGGCCTTCGTCACCAGATCGACGGGGGTTTCGATCACTTGTGAGAGCTCGGCTTGTTTCTTGTGCTCCTTGATTGCCTTGAGCGCCGTGTCGATGCCGAAGACGGCCTGCTTGGCGGCGTACTGGTCGGCCGTCGCGAGCACGCGGCCGTCCTTGAGCATCGGCCTGATCGCGCCGATGTTGTCGTAACCCACCACGTAGACCTTGCCCTGCTTGCCGGCGGCCCGCACGGCCGACACGGCGCCGATCGCCATATTGTCGTTGCCGCACAGCAGTGCCTTGATGTTCGGATACTGGTTCAGCATCGCCGAGGCAATCGCATTGCCTTTGTCGATCTCCCATTCGCCCGACTGCACGGAGTCGATCTTCGCGCCGATCTTCTGCATCGCATCCTTGAAGCCGGCCGTGCGCTGCTGAGCGTTCGTCGTGGTCGACACGCCTTCGATAATGCCCACTTCATCGCCCGACTTCAGCTTCTTGGCCAGATAGTCGCCGACTTGTTCGGCGCCCTTGCGGTTGTCGGGGCCGACGAACGGCACGTTCAGATCCTTGGACTTGAGCACATCGGGATCGAGCCGGTTATCGATATTCACGACGATGATGCCCGCGTCGACGGCCTTCTTCACCACGGGCACGAGCGCCTTCGAATCGGCCGGTGCCAGCACGATGGCATCGACGTGGCTGTTGATCATCTGCTCGACGATATTGATCTGCGCGGCCGTATCGGTCTCGTTCTTGATACCGTTGGTGATCAGATCGAACGCGCCCGCATTGTGCTTTTGATAATCCTTGGCGCCGTTTTCCATCGTCAGGAAGAACTCGTTGGCGAGTGACTTCATGACGAGGGCAACTTTAGGTCGGGCTGCGTCGGGTTTTTTAGCGCTTTGCGCCAGCGCGTCGGTCGCACCGAGCGGCGCGAGGGCCGCGCAAGCCAGGGTGGCGACGGCGACAAGCATACGGCGACGGGTGCGGTGAAGCATAGGGCTCTCCTTTTCTTTCTTATTCGGCTCGCGCTGAGCCGCGATTTTTCGATTGGAACGCTTTAATTGCCGCAGCGCATCGTCGCGCTCGCGCGGCGTTGCATTGCGGATCCCGGCATGCGCTGGGACCGCCTATGCTGGACTCTTCTGCGATAGGGCGCAAGGATGACGCGCGACAGTTGGGGTTTCTGCTGATTTAAGCGCAAGCCAAGCTATAGATGGGTCACGGAAGAACCGTCGATCTTCCCGTCGATGATGTCGCGCGCGTATTGAACGCCGATCCGATGTGCTTGGATTTGGTCGTCGAGCGGTGCATGCTCGGGCACGCCGAACATCTCCGATTTGCCGCGCTCACCGCTCGCATTACGCGAGATGGTGACGACGATGTCGAAACGGTGAGGCGCGTCGTCGGGCTGATGGGGTTCCTTGGCGCGTCTTAACGCCTGCACCCCGATCGCAAATCCCTTGTATTGCTCGGAAAACGGTACGGACATAGCTGACTCTCCGTCGAAGGGATAGCCGCACTGTCGGCGCCGACACGCCGCTTTTGCGTTCTCACTGTACGCGCGGCTTTAAACGACCCAGTCCGCGGTAAATTGCATGAAATGACATGCAAGACCCGTTCCCTGGGTGCGCACTTTGCAACGCCCCGGGCATGGCGGCGCGGCCCCGTGGTGATGCCCCGAAATGCTGGGAAGATTGAAGAAATTACTGGTAGCGCGTCGATGGCGCTCCGCTGTAGTGCATACTGCCGTTCGAGGGGCGCGACGATTCGTCGCATTTCTTCTATGATGGCTGCCAGGACGGCCCGCAGACCTCATGAATTCAAGCCATCGGGCCGCCGTCTCATCGTGGATGCGTAATGCATTGCGGAGGCATAAATGGCATGGAGACACAACCGCTGGGTGAGACGCTGGCTCGTCGTCATCGTCTTTTGGGCCGTCCCAGTGGCTATCGTCGCGGTACGCGAGATTCAGGAAGAGATGGCCTATAACAACGTCGATCTCGACCGCGCGCTCACGACATGGCAATTCACCGACGCGCAACGCGCCGCGGGCGCGCCTGCCCGTTGTCGCGGTAAGCCCGACGAAGCGCGTGCGGCCGGCTGTCCGGCCGACGTGCTATCCGCCAACGCCCCGCGTCAGCAAGAGGCCGTCGCCGAGTACGCGCTGCGGCGCCGCACGCTCTTCCTTTACCTCTGGCATGCCTTCGTCGGCTACTGGGTCGTTCCGGCCGCCTTCATGTTCGCGGTGGGCGTGGCGATCTCGGGTATTCGCCGCGCACTGCGACGGCCCCCCGTCGTCAAGCGCACCGTGCAGCATTAGAAGCAAGAAAACGAGAAAGCGGCACCCGCGTGAAGGCCCTATTAAATCGGGCCGGGTCCCTGGCATGGGCCATGCTCCATTCCCGTTGCGTTGTGTGAGATCACGCTTCGTCCGAACCTGCCGTCGAGCGGTTTGACCGACGGACCATAACGGAGAGAGTCCATGCAAAAACGAATGTTAATAGTGAAGGCGTCGGCCGCCGTTGTAGTAGGCGCGCTTGCGCTGGCCGGCTGCACCGCAACCACCAACAACGGGAACCCCATCGGCGCGACGCCGGGCAGCAACATGTCGAAGCGGCAGGAGATCAACGCCAGCGTCGACGCGACGCTTTCGCGCCTGTACGCCCAAGTGCCGGGTTCTCGCGAGTTGGTCCAGAAGGCGCATGGCGTGCTCGTGTTCCCGAAGGTGCTGCAAGCCGGCTTTGTTGTGGGCGGGCAATATGGCGACGGCGCACTGCGTGTCGGCGGCCAAACCGTCGGGTACTACAACACCGTGGCCGCATCCGTCGGATTGCAGGCCGGCGCGCAATCGAAGGCTGTCATCTTTCTATTCATGACTGACGACGCGCTCAACTCGTTCCGCTCGCGTGACGGTTGGTCCGTCGGCGGCGACGCTTCGGTCGCCGTGCTCAAGATGGGCGCGAACGGTGCCATCGACACGACGACGGCCACCAAACCTGTCGAAGTCATCGTTATGACGAACGCGGGCTTGATGGGCGATCTCTCGGTCGAAGGCACGAAGATCTCGCGGCTGAATATTTAGCCGGATCCGCCATAGCGGCGCGGCGCGCATCGGCGCCGCGTCGTCCCTTGCGCTCCCTTCCCGTCCGTGCCTCGTCACCGCCGCGGTCCGCGAATAAAGCACTGCTACGATTTCGCCCAGGCTTAGGCACGCGAAGCGTCTTCTCCCGAAGCCGAATCCACGACCTTAAAGCGCGAGCGTTTCTGCGCCCGGATCACCGCTTGATACGCGGACAGGTACTGTCGCGCCATATGGTGCGATGTGAAGCGTTCCTCGAACCGTTGACGCACCCCTGCGCGCGGCAGCGTATGCAGGCGATTCACGGCGGCCACGGCACTGATTTCATCTTCGACGATGAACCCGGAGACGCCCTCGTCGATCACCTCGGGCACCGACCCGCGATTGAATGCGATGACGGGCGTGCCGCATGCCATCGCCTCGATCATGACAAGCCCGAACGGCTCGGGCCAGTCGATGGGAAACAGCAGCGCGTGGGCGCCCGACAGGAACTCGGCCTTATGTTCATCGGCAATTTCGCCAATGAACTCGACGTGCGGCAAGTCGAACAACGGCTTGATCTCGCGTTCGAAATACTCGCGGTCCGCTGCGTCGATCTTCGCCGCGACGCGAATCGGCAACCCGCAATGGGCGGCGATGCGAATGGCCGTATCGACGCGCTTTTCGGGCGAGATGCGCCCGAGGAAAGCCAAATACTTCTGCTCGCCCGGCTGCGGCGTATAGAGGGCTTCGGGCAGCCCGTGATAGACCGTGGACAGCCATTTGGCCTGCGGCATCGGGTGACGCTGCGCGTTCGAGATGGAAATGACGGGCGCCGTGTCGAAGGTGTCGAAAACGGGCTGCTGTTCGGGCAGGTCGAGCCGGCCGTGCAGCGTCGTGACGAACGGCGTCTCCTGGCGTTTGAACAGCGAAAACGAGTAGTAGTCCATGTGAAAGTGCAGGACGTCGAACTCTTCGGCTCGGCGCCGCACAATCTCCATCAGCAGCATGTGCGGGGCGATGCGGTCGCGAATCGCCGGGTCGAGCCGCAGCGCGCGCGGCCATACGGGCTCCAACTTGGCGCGGGTTTTCGAGTCGCCGCTCGCGAACAGCGTCACGTCGTGGCCTAGATCGACGAGCGCCTCGGTGATGTACGAGACGACGCGCTCCGTGCCGCCATAGAGTTTGGGGGGCACCGATTCCGTCAGCGGCGCGATTTGCGCAATTTTCATTCGATCGACTCCATGCAGGCGGACTTCGGTACGCGCTCGGCGCATGCCCGGTCCGGCCGGTTATTCGGCGGCACCGCCTCCGCTCATGCAAAGCGAACGGAACGCGGTGCCCGTGGTTTTTATTATTCGGTACGGTGCCCCCACTGTTATGCACCGTTTTCACTTCTTGCGCGCTGTTACAGGCGCGAAACAGGAGGGCAAAGCCCCTTGGGCGTGTCGGGCCGCCCGGCGCTTTCCCAGGCAGGGCTCAGTGCCCTCGCAAATCGGTGAGGAAGGTATCGCGCCACATGCCTAGGTCGTTTCGGCGCAGCACCGCCATGTTCACTTCATGGCGGTGCTTGCGCTCGGCGAGCGGCATCGACAGCGCGCGCTCGAGCGCTTCGGACATGCCGACGATGTCATGCGGATTGACGATCAGCGCCGCGCAGAGTTCGGCTGCGGCGCCGGCGAATTCGGATAGCACGAGCACGCCGGGATCGTCGGGGTTCTGGGCTGCGATGTATTCTTTCGCGACGAGATTCATGCCGTCGCGCAGCGGCGTGACGAAGCCGACCTGCGACTCGCGGCACATCGACATGAGCTGCGAGCGGGCGAAACGCTGATTGAGATACCGAATCGGCGTGTAATCGAGCCCCGAGTAACGGCCGTTGATACGCCCCGCTTCGTATTCGAGGTCCTCCCGGATGCGCTGATAGGTTGCGACGTCTGCGCGCGTCGGCGGCGCCACCTGAACGAACGTGACATTCTCGCGCCACTGCGGCGCGCGTTCGAGCAGCCGCTCGAACGCGCGGAAGCGCTCGATGAGCCCCTTCGAATAATCGAGGCGATCGACGCTCATGACGAGCTTGCGTCCTTCGAGGCTGTGCTTGAGTTCCAGCACTTTCTGACGGCTCTCGTTGCGTGCCGCTTCGCTCGCGATCTCGTCCGGAAACACGCCGATCCGGTAGACGCCGGAGCGCAGGCTGCGCCCGTAGGCCCGCACCTCGCCGTCGTCTCCGACCGTGCCGCCGGCATAGCGGACGATGTAGTCGTGAAATGCCAAGCGATCGCTGTCGGTTTGAAAGCCGACGAGATCGTAGCAGCAGAGCGATTTGACGAGTTCTTGATGCGGCGGCACGTTAAGGAGCACCTGCGGCGACGGAAACGGCGTGTGCAGGAAGAAGCCGATGCGGTTGGTCACGCCCTCGCGCCGCAGCGCCTCGGCGAATGGAATGAGGTGGTAATCATGAACCCAGACGATGTCGTCCGGCTCCATGAGATCGATCAGCTTGTGGGCCAGCCAGGCGTTCACGCGGCGGTACCCCGCGTACTCTTCGCGCTCGTAGGCCACGAGATCGTTGCGGTAATGAAGGACCGGCCAGAGCGTCGCATTCGAAAAGCCGCGATAGTACTGATCGTAGTCGCGCCGTGTGAGGCCCACGGTCGCGAACGTGACTGCACCCTCGTCCTTGAGCGTCGGCCCCGCGTTGGCAACAGCTTCGCTCACGACGTCGCCGTTCCAGCCGAACCAGATGCCGCCCATATCCTTCAGCGCGCTGAAGACGCCGACGGCGAGACCGCCTGCCGAGCCCTTGGTCTCGGTCGGCGTTGCAACGCGATTCGATACGGCGATCAGTCGGCCCATGGTCGTGGAGGTGCGGTCAAGCGGTCAAGCGGTCAAGCGGTCAGGCGCTCAGTCGCCTTTGCAGGGGAACGCCTTCTCGAGGCCGAGCGACACCGCCGTGCTGGCGTTGTAGTCCGCGGCGTCGCGATTGTCGGCCACGTATCGGCGCACCGCATCGACAAGACGTTGCTGGTCCACCTTTTCGGGCAGGCAGAAATACTGACCCACGCGCGGGCCTGTCGTTCCGCCGATGGCGTCGATCGTGTTGAAGACGCCGTCGGCGGCACCCTTGATATAAGCCACGCAGGCAGCTCGCGAGACCGCGTCGGTCTGGCTGCACAGCTTGTGCAGATCGCCCGCTGTGAACTTGCCGCTCCCGAGCGTCGTTCCCGCCATCGCGGCAACCGGCATGGCCAACATGCCGACGCATATCAAAGCCCGCAACATAATCTTCCTTTTCTCCGAGCGGTGAACGGGGACTGCGCGATCGCCCCGGCCAAAAGAAAGCCAACCGAGGCTAAAAAACGATCATTTTGCACTGTTTTGAGCCGGAGGAGTCACCGCCGATGCGCCCGATGCTTCGCGAGCGTACATGTCTTGCAGTCCTTCGGTGACATCCTTGGCGTGGTAGCGCTTCGCGAAATCGAGCGCCGTCAGGCCAAGCTGGTTCTTTAAGCGAGAATCGGCGCCCGCATCGAGCAGCACCTTGACGGTCGAAATGTGGTTGCCGCGAGCCGCCATCATCAGCGGGGTTGTGCCGTTCGGCGAGCCCGCGTCGATGTAGGCCGAGTTGTCGAGCAAGAGTTTCACGACGTCGTCATGCCCGTTCGCGGCCGCGTAATGCAGCGACGCCCAGCCCTTCTTGTTCACTTCGGCGCCCTTGTCGATCAGGGCCTTCACGAGATCGGCGTCGTCGTTCAGCGCCGCGAGCATCATCGCGTTTTCCCCGGCCGCATCGAGCTTTTCGATGTCGGTCTTCGGGTCGGCCATCAGCGCCTTGGCGACTTTATCCGATTTCTCCCGGGCGGCAAGCACGATGAGCGGCATGCCTTGGTTATCGGTGGCATTCGGATCGGCCCCCTGGGCAAGGGCTTTTTTTACTGCGGCTACGTCGTCGAACTTGACCGCCTTGACGAGGGAGTCGATATCCGCAGCGTGGGCCACCATGGCGAGCGACGCGAGCGCGCCCGCGCAAGCGAGCCCGAAGCGATGCAGCATGCGGTGGGCGAGTGACGGGAATGACGGGGAGGACCGGTGGGACCGGTAACGCGGCTGGGTGAGCGTATTCAAGCGGTTTTCCTTGATGTAGCTTTATTTTGTCGTATCGGCGTTTCTATTCAGCCCAAACTCGGCTCAAACTGGCTCAAACGCCATGCTGCGCCGGAATGCGAAACAGTCGAAAGAAATTTTGCGTCGTCGCGGCGCCGAGGTCGCCATCCGACATGCCCCGCGCTTGCGCAATGAAACGTCCGACAAAACTAACGTACGCAGGTTCATTGAGTTTTCCGCGATACGGGACGGGCGCGAGGTAAGGCGAATCCGTTTCGATCAGGAGCCGCTCGAGCGGTACCCGCCGCGCGACCTCTTGCACGTCCGTCGCGCTCTTGAATGTGACGATACCTGAAAGCGAAACGTAAAAATTCTGGGCCAGCGCACGTTCCGCGACGGGCCAAGGCTCGGTGAAGCAGTGCATGACGCCGCCCGGCACATGCGCCTCTTCCTCGGCCATGATGCGCAGCGTGTCGTCGGCCGATGCACGCGTATGCACGATGAGCGGCTTCATCAATGCCTTGGCCGCCCGAATGTGCGTGCGAAAACGCTCGCGCTGCCATTCGAGATCGGCGATCGAACGGCCTTCGAGACGGTAATAGTCGAGTCCCGTTTCGCCGATCGCGACGACCTTCGGGTGCGCCGCCAGCTCGATGAGTTCGGCCACGGTCGGCTCGCGGGCATCTTCGTGATCGGGATGCACGCCCACCGACGCGTAGACGTTTTCGTAATTCGACGCCACCTCCAGCACGCTAGGCAGCGTTTCGAAGTCGACGCTGACGCACAACGCGTGCGTCACGTCGTGCGACCGCATGTTCTCGAGTACCTCGGGCAGGCGCTCGGCGAGCCCTTCGAAATTGATGTGGCAATGGGAATCGACAAACATCGTGGGGTCCTGTTCAACCTCAAACAAACAAATCTCGGTAGCCGAGGAACAGCGCTTCGAAGACGAGCCGCGCATTGAGCGGATGGTTCTCGACCGCTCGCTCGCGTATCACCGTCCTCATGAATCGAGCAAACGCGTTGGCATCGATGAGCGCGGCGCACCGGGCCAGCTCGCCCTGCGCCCCCGGGAAGTACCGCGGCCGCTGTGCGGCACGCTCGGCAATGAGATCATAAAGCCAGCGTTGCAGCCAACCGAGCACGATCGGTACCGGCAGCTTTTGCAGCGCCTCGCCGCAGGCGAATGCATCGCACTGCGGCCCCGCGGCCAATTGCTTCAGCGTGAAATCGCGCAGCGCGCGGTTTTCGTCCGCGGCCAGCGCCAATGCGGACAACGGGGCGCCGCCCGCCTCGGCCAGCAGCGCGCCGGCATCGGCCACGCCTTGTTGCGTAAGCCAAGCGCGCGCATGATCGGGTGACGGCGTGGACATCGGCCATTGCCGGCAGCGGCTGATGATCGTCGGCAGCAAGCGGTCGACGCGAGCCGAGACCAGCAAAAACACAACGCCGGCCGGCGGTTCTTCGAGCGTCTTGAGCAGTGCGTTGGCCGAGGCCGCATTCAGGGTATCGGCGGGATAGACGAGCACGACACGCGCGCCGCCGCGGTGAGCGCCGACGCCGCAAAAATCGAGCAGCCCGCGCACCTGTTCGATCTTGATCTCCTTGCTGAGGGTGCGCGTTTTCTTGCCTTCGTCGCCGTCGGCCTTTTCCTCGGAACCGCCCGCTTGCGCACCGAGCGCCTCGCCCGCGAGCGCCTCGGGCAGGAGCGGCCGATAGTCGGGATGGTTGCCCTGCACGAACCAGTTGCAGGCGGCGCACTGGCTGCACGGCTCGCCGCTCGGCGTCGGCGCTTCGCAGAGCATGCCCTGCGCCAGATGCTGAGCGAAGCGCAGCTTGCCGATGCCCGCCTGCCCATGAAGAAGCAACGCGTGCGGCCATTGTGCGCGCAGGCGTTGTAGGCGATCCCAGTCGTCGTGCTGCCACGGGTAGATCATCGTCGAGCCTTCATACCTTCATGCGGATGGATGTAGTCGCCGCTGGGTTGCATTGTCTTGCATCCTCTTGGATTCGGTTGATCAAAGGCGATCGACGATATCGGCGAGCACCTTGCGGATGCCCTCGATGGGCTCGGATGCGTCGATGATCGCAAAGCGATGAGGGGCCTCTTCGGCCCGGCGCAGATATTCGGCGCGCGTGCGCCCGAAAAAGGCTTCCGTTTCGCTTTCGAACTTATCGGGCGCGCGAGCCGCGCCGCGCCGAGCGCTGGCTGTTTGGGGCGGCAAGTCGAACAACACCGTGAGGTCGGGCCCAAAGCCGCCTTGCACCCATCGTTCCAGCGCTTCGAGCTTGTCGCGCGGCAGGCCCCGCCCGCCGCCTTGATAGGCGAATGTGGCATCGGTGAAGCGGTCGCACAGCACCCAATCGCCACGCGAGAGCGCAGGCTCGATGACTTGTGCAAGATGCTCGCGCCGCGCCGCGAACATCAGCAGCGCCTCCGTCTCGAGATCCATGCTCTCATGCAGCAGCAGCTCGCGCAGCGCCTCGCCGAGCGGCGTACCGCCGGGCTCGCGCGTCGTCACGACGGCGCGGCCCGTTGGGGCCAGCTTCGCTTCGAGCCGCTCGCGAAACCAGGGCAGATGCGTGGTCTTGCCTGCGCCGTCAATTCCTTCGAACGTGATGAACTTGCCACGCGTCATTTATTGCTGCCCTCGAATGTATTTGTCGACGGCCCGGTTGTGATCGCCGAGCGTATCGGAAAAGACGCTGCTGCCGTCGCCGCGCGACACGAAATAGAGCGCGCTCGTCGACGCGGGGTTCAGCGCCGCCTGCAGCGCGGCGACGCCTGGCAGGGCGATCGGCGTGGGCGGCAGCCCGCGCCGCAGGTAGGTGTTGTACGGCGTATCCGATTGCAGGTCGCGCTTGCGCAAACGCCCGTCGTAGCGCTCCCCCAAGCCGTAGATGACGGACGGATCCGTTTGCAGCGGCATGCCGATGCGCAGCCGGTTCGCGAAAACGGCCGACACGAGGGGGCGATCGCCGGCCCTGCCCGTTTCCTTTTCGATCAGCGACGCCATGATGAGCGCCTCGTACGGGGTGCGATACGGCAAGCCCGGCGCGCGCGCCGCCCACGCCGCGCTCAGTCGTTGCTGCATCGCCCGATAGGCCCGGCGGTAGACGTTCAAGTCACTCGCGCCCTTATCGAACAGGTAGGTGTCGGGGAAGAACAGCCCTTCCGCGTTTGCCGCCTGCGCGCCGTTTACTCCGACGGCCGTCAGCAGCGCGGCATCGCTCATGCCGGCCGTGTCGTGTCTGAGCGAGGGACTGGCGTCGATTTCCGCTCGCATTCGCTTGAAGGTCCAGCCTTCGATGACCGTCACAACCGATTCGTTGACGTCGCCGAGCGCCAGCTTTTGCAGCACCTGATAGGGCGTCACCCCGCTCTTAAACTCGTAGTTGCCCGATTTGAGGCGGCTCTCAAGCCCGAGCAGGCGCGTCATAAGGATAAACGGCTCGGGCTCGACCGGCACGCCGCCGCGAGCCAGTTGCGCCGCCACGCCGCGCACCGTGCTGCGTGGCTGAATCGTCACATCGAGCGGGGAAGCCGGCAG
This sequence comes from uncultured Burkholderiaceae bacterium, assembly GCA_966212065.1. Lineage (GTDB taxonomy): Bacteria > Pseudomonadota > Gammaproteobacteria > Burkholderiales > Burkholderiaceae > Trinickia. The sequence continues at coordinate 34,715 of CBIHOQ010000036.1, read as the reverse complement.
CGCCAACGGGCGAGTGGCCCAGTAATAGCCGCCGGCGGCGGCCAGCGCGGCAAACAAGACGGCGACGACTGCCAGGAAAGCGAGACATTTCTTCAACAAGGACATGCGGCAACAAGCTCGGAAGGACCCCATATAATACTTGTTCGCCTAAGCCAAAGTCAGGATTGACTCATCACGCATTCCATGAACTCACCGAACGCCCCCGTCTCCTCCCCCGCCGCGCCGGCCCAAGCACCCGCGCAGCCCGCTGCCGCCGAGTTCGAATCGGTGCTTGCGCGCGGCGCGTTCATGGTGCTCGATCAGTTCGGCGTCATCGACGTCGCCGGCGACGACGCCGCCAACTTTCTCCATGGGCAGCTCACGAACGACGTCCAGCATTTGGACGCTGCTAGCGCCCGCTTGGCCGGCTACTGTTCGCCCAAGGGCCGGTTGCTCGCTTCGATGCTGATCTGGCGGGCGGCCGAAGCGGTCCGTCTGCTCGTATCGAAGGACCTTACCGCATCGGTACAAAGGCGGTTGTCGATGTTTGTGTTGCGCGCGAAGGCGAAGCTTGCGGACGTGACGGATTCGGTTGCGGTCGTCGGCTTTGCCGGCGACGTGCGGACGCCGCTCTCGCGGTTGTTCGACGCGCTGCCCGATGGCGTGCATGTCCAGGTTGCGGGGGCCGCGGGCTCGCTCATCCGCGTGCCCGACGCGCAAGGACGTGCGCGGTACTTGTGGATTGGGCCGAAGGCGCTCGTGCACGAGCGCTTGGCCGCGCTGGAAAACGAGCTGGCGCGCGTGTCGCCCACTGTTTGGGACTGGCTCGACATTCATGCGGGCGAGCCGCGCATCACGCAGGGCGTGCTCGAGCAGTTCGTACCGCAGATGGTCAACTTCGACGTGATCGGGGGCGTGAATTTCCGCAAAGGGTGCTACCCGGGTCAAGAGATCGTCGCGCGCAGTCAGTATCGGGGGACGATCAAGCGGCGAACGGCGATGGCGCACGTCGCAATCGACCGTGTGCCGGCAGGCGGCGTTGCCGCGGACGATACCGCCGTACCCGAGGTGCGCCCCGGCGTAGAACTCTTCCATTCCGACGATCGGACCCAGCCGTGCGGCATGATCGTGAACGCGGCGGCGGCACCCAAAGGCGGCTTCGATCTATTGGCCGAAATCAAGCTGGCCGCGCTGGAAGCGGGCACCGTTCACGTTGGCGCAGCCGACGGTCCTCCGCTCGAGTTCCGGCCGCTGCCTTACGCCCTGCCGAGCGAAGCTTGAGCAGCTTTGTGCCACGTTGCTAGCGTTCCTTCTACGGCTCGATGTTAGCTGCGTCGGTTCGGATGCACCCGATGTTCGCCGCCGCGGGTATACGGCATCGCGCATAGCGGTGCTGGCGGCCTACCAGATGGCGTACCGCGCGGCGCGTGACCGTGGCGGCGATGAGCGAGAGCGTGAAGCTAACAGCGAACATTGCCCCGATTACGATCGCAGCTTGGCGATTGATCCCAACTGCGCGCCCAATGTCGAAGAGTGGCTGAAACGCTTCCCACGCCCGGCCATAGAGGAACCAATCGTTGATCGGCGGGCTCTTGGCCAAGGCTATATAAACAGGAAACGTCAGGAGCACTGCGAGCGCAAGGTCCGTCAGAGGCCACTTCATGTGACCGTAACCGTGCCGTAGTGGTCGATTTCCGTACCTGGGATCTTCGAGGTCGCGTGGCTGGTAAGCCATGTGCGAAAGGTATAGAAGTTCTCAATGTTGGGTAATGTAATGCACCCTTCGCTAACGCCCCAATAACCGACGGGATGAATTCGGAAGTTGCCGCGGCGCACGCCTTTTATCGTCAGGAAATCGGAGGCAGGCGGTGTAGCCGTATACAGCGAGAACCAGTCTTGCCGTTGCGTCCCGTTCGCAAGATCGTTCATCGTGTCGACGACCGCGCCAAGACGGCCCCCGGACTGGCGGTCCAGGATGTAGTAGGTTCCATGCGGAAGCGGACCGTTATTGGGTATGGCCGTCGCATCCGGGTCGTTCACGAACTTCCCGTTCCAGGAGAACGCCATCATGCTGCCGAGATCTAAACATTGAAGGATGGACATGCGCTTGCGATTCAAGCGGAAAAAACACGTTGCCGACACCGTTCGGCTCCTTGAGGTCGAAAGCCTCCAGTCTTTCCCAAACGAAGCTGGCCAATTTCGCGGACCCTCGTTTTTCAGACTAGGTAACATCCTTCCAAGGATGTTCCGACCGCTTCTGCCGACGTTGGCCGCCTCAGTCCAAATCCTTCTATGTGTCTGATCGTATTCGACTGGCGGCCTGATGCCGCAACGGGTTCGTTGCTGACGGTTGCCGCCAACCGCGACGAATTCTTCGCGCGCGCCAGCGCCCCGCTCGATTGGTGGAACGATGCGCCGAACGTACTCGCCGGACGCGATCTCGTCGGCGGGGGCACCTGGCTTGGGCTCGCGCGCGATGGGCGCTTCGCCGCACTGACCAACTACCGCGACCCGCGAGCGTTTCGCCGCGACGCGCCGACACGCGGTGCACTGGTCGCGGATTATCTCGTGGGGCCCATGATCGCCCCGCTCGACTATTTGTGCCGCGTCGCCGAGCATGGCGCGGCTTATAACGGCTTTAACCTGGTTGTCGGGGATCTCTCGCGGCGTGAACTGGGCTGGTACTGCAATCGCGCCGACACCCCGCCTTGCCTCTTGCCGTCCGGCGTCCACGGTATTTCCAACGCCGTGCTCGATACGCCATGGCCGAAGCTCGTGCGCAAACGCGAGGAATTGGCCGCGCTCGTCGAGCGCGATGGCGCAGCGCCTCTCGATCGACTCGTGGCCCTGATGCGTGACCCGCGCATCGCGCCTGACGATGAGTTGCCCTCCACCGGAATCGGGCTCGAACGCGAGCGAGCGTTGTCGGCTGCCTTCATCGACACGCCCGACTACGGCACGCGCGGCACCACGGCCCTGCGCGTCGCGGCAACCGGCACGTCGCTCAGCATCGAGATCGTCGAGCGCAGCGACGACGACGGCTCGCACAACCTAGCGCGCCACGGCGGCTATGAACGGCGCTTCTCATTTGATGTCGTCTCTTAGCGCGGATCCCCCTCCAGCCGTCGCATCATCTCGACGTGCTCGACGCCCGCCTCGTGGAACGGCTCTCCCACCATTGTGAAATCGCGCCGGAGATAGAAAGGGACGGCGTCTCGTTGCGCATAAAGCCTCACGCAGGCATCTCCTCGCTGCATGGCATGGGCAATTAGCGTGCGCAGAACCAACGATCCGATGCCCTGGAGCCGCGCACAAGGCAGCACGGCAAGCCGGCCGATCGCGCCGTCGGGCAGCAAGCGAGCGGCCGCGACCGCATCGTCCTGCCTGTAGGCCACCACGTGCACCGCATCGAGGTCGGCCTCGTCCGATACAGGGGCGGTGACTCCGAACTCGCGCACGAAGACAGCCTCGCGTACGCCCGCCGCATCCATGCCGAGCCGATGCCAGTCCCCCGCTTCGACGGTTACGTCCTGCATCGCATTTCCCTCTGTCGTTTGCAAGCCGGCGAATGCGAATCCGGCGCGCGACGTGCATCGGCAGCGCCGGCCTACTGCCTCGTGTCAGGCACTGGCTTGCGGCGGCGCCGAAGGATCGCTCGGTGCGCGCATCTGCTCGATGTCCTCATGCCGTGCGCGCACGCTTGCCATGATGGCCGGATGCGTCACGACATAGAAGCGACCGGCGTGTACCGCATCGAATGTCGCCTCGGCGATATCGGCCGGGCCAAGCCGGCCCGCGCGCACCGCCCGGCGAAGCTCTCTGCCGGCCAGCAACTGCGATGCGGACGGCGGCGCCTCGTTGCGCCAGCGAGTGGGCCGCCCGCGCTCGGCCTCGGCGATGCCGGTGGGCACGAACGCCGGGCACAGCAACGAACAACCGACCGGCCCACCGGCGCGACGAAGATCGTGATAAAGCGTTTCAGTCAGCGCGACGACGGCATGCTTCGATGCGTTGTAGACGCTCATCGCCGGCGGCGAGATCAATCCCGCCACTGAGGCCGTGTTGACGATATGCGCCGGCTCGTTCTGCCGCAACATGATCGGCGTGAACACGCGCACGCCGTGAGCGACACCCATTACGTTGACGCCGAACACCCACGACCAGTCGTTCGCGCTCATCTCCCAGATGAAGCCGCTCGCCCCGACGCCCGCGTTGTTAAACAGCAGATGCACCTTGCCGTAGGCATCGAGCGTGCGATGAGCGAGCGCTTCTACCGCGGCGCCATCCGATACGTCGGTCGGCACGACGATGACATCGGCACCCGTCGCAGCAAGCGACTGCGCGACCGTGCCGAGCGCGTCGCCGTCGATATCGGCCAGCACGAGCTTCATTCCGAGTTGTGCGCCTTTTTGCGCAAACGCGCGGCCAAATCCGCTGGCCGCGCCGGTGATGACGGCCACCTTATCCGCGAACTGTTCCATCTATTCTCCTGTGCTTCCTGTGCTTCCTGTGCTTCCTGTGCTTCCTGTGCTTCCTGTGCTTCCTGTGCTTCCTGTGCTCCAGCGCTTCCCGCGCTCCTGCGCCGCGCCCGACGCAGCGCGCGGGACGGCGCTCTATCGTCAAGCGATCTTGACGAGTTGCTTGCCGAAATTCTTGCCTTGCAGCAGCCCGATTAGCGCGTCGGGCGCGTGCTCGAGCCCATCGACGATACTTTCGCGATAGCGCAGCTTCTTTTGCGAGACGAGCGTGGTCAATGTGCTGAGCGCTTCGGGCCAGAGATCGAGGTGCTCCGTGACGATGAAGCCCTGCACGAGCAGACGCATCGTCAAAATGATCGACGGCTGCTTGAGCGGCACAGGCTGTCCGTCGTAGCCCGCGATCATGCCGCAAACGGCGATGCGGCCGAACGGGTTCATTCGCGCAAGCGCCGCATCGAGTCCTTCGCCGCCGACGTTTTCGAAGCAGCCGTCCACGCCGCTCGGCGTGGCCGCTTTCAAATCGTTGTAGAGGTTGCCCGCTTTGTAGTCGACGCAGGCGTCGAAGCCGAGTTCCTCGACGACGTATCGGCATTTTTCGGGGCCGCCCGCGATACCGACGGCGCGGCACCCGGCAAGCTTGGCCAACTGGCCCACGACGCTGCCGACGGCCCCGCTAGCCGCACTGACCAGCACCGTCTCACCGGCGCGCGGCGCGATGATCTTATTCAACCCGTACCACGCTGTCACGCCCGGCATGCCGGCTACGCCAAGATAGGCGCTAAGCGGCACGAGCGAGTCGTCGATCTTGCGTGCGCCGGCGCCGTCCGACGTGCCGTAGTCTTGCCAGCCGAACATGCCTGTCACCTTGTCGCCGACGGCAAATGCGCGGTGTTTCGACTCGACAACTTCTCCAACTGTCTCGCCGACCATGACCTCGCCGAGCGCCAGCGGTTCGGCGTACGACTTCGCGTCGTTCATGCGGCCGCGCATGTACGGATCGATGGACAAGTAGCGATTTCGCACGCGCAACTGCCCCTCGGACAAGGCCGCGAGTGGGGCCGCTTCGAGCTTGAAGTTTTCCAACGAGACGGGTCCTTGCGGGCGCGAAGCAAGCAAGATTCGGCGATTGACCTGGGTCATGGCGATTCCTCCTTCCGATTTGCGATGGACGGGAAAACGACGACGCATGCGCAGCGAGCCGGGGCGATCAGCCGTCGCTCGGGCCAGGGTTGGCGCCTGCCGGCTGGCGCCGGCGCTGCTCGGCGACATCGCGTCCCACCGCGAGCCGCCGCATGTATTTAAACGTGCCGAGCGCCTTTGCGACGAAGTGGCCGCTACTATCGCGCACTTCGCCTTCGCAGTACGCCATGGTGCTCGACCGATGCAGCACGCGGCCGAATGCACGTAGCTCGCCGCGGCCCGGCTGCATGAAGGTGACCTTCATTTCGACCGTGACCACGCCGACCCCATCTGCCGCCAAGCTGCGCGCGGCGGTGGCGAGCGCGACGTCGGCCAGCGTCATCGTCACACCGCCGTGAGCGACATCCCAGGTGTTCATCTGCGCGCGGGTCAGCGTGAGCGCCACTTCGCTTTCGCCGTTGGACGCGGCAATCGCCCGAACGCCGAGATGATCGACGAAGGGGCTCTCGATCGTGCGCTCGTGCTCGGGCTGGGGCGGTGCCTGGCCCGCCGACGGAAGCTGTCGTTCGGATGTCATGCGCTTGGCTTTCGTCAAAGCACGTAGTCGACGCACGCGCGCGACTCGCGCACGGCCGTGACGAAGTGCTTGAGTGCCTCGTGCGTCGGATGGACTTGATAAGCATCGAGCGCGGTTTTGTCGGCAAAATCAGAAACGAGCACCACGTCGTACGTCGAATCGAGTCCCGCCTGCGAGATTCCAACCTCGAGATGCAAGATGCCGGGCACGATGTCGCGACAGCCTTCGAGCCGCACCTTCAGCTTCTGCGCATTCTCGGCTCGGCTCGCACCCTCGGCCGTCTCTTTCAATTTCCACATGACGATGTGACGAATCACTTCTCGACCTCCCTGACAGGATCGTTGCCGTAAAGTTGGCGGTAGCGAGGGATGATACTCGCTTCACTCGGGCCCGGCAGAGTGCCCAACGGCCAACCAACGGTGCCGCACGGCTAGCCGCCGCCGAGCGCAAGGAATAGGTCGATTCGGTTTTCGAGGCGCGCGAGCCGATTCGCGGCCTCCTCCCGAACCGCTGCGCGTTCGATCCCTTGAGCATCGATCAGCGGCGCGGCGTCCGTTGCTCCCAATTCGAACCGCGTGCGCGCAAGGACGGTGGCGATCCCCGCCTCGCTCCGTGAGCGCTTCCGCTCTACGGCCTGCTCTTCGAGTTGCTGCTTGGCCGCGAGCGCGTTTTCAACATCGGCCAACGCACGAAAAAGCGTCTGCCGGAATTCGATCGAGGCTTGATCGAAGTCGCTTTCGGCAAGCGCCGCGTTTAACCGCACCGTATTCCATTGCACGAACGGCAACGCGAGCGCGACGCCGATCGAAGCCACTGGGTTTTGCAGCGTCCGTATCAGCGCGTCGCTGCTCGTGCCGAATTCGCCTGTCAACGAGAACGTCGGGTAAATACTCGCACGGGCGAAGTCGACCTGGGCCCAGCGGGCACGCAGCTTCAGTTCGGCCGCACGCAAATCAGGCCGATGCGCGAGTGCGAGGGCCGGCATGTGCGCCTTCACGTGAGGAACGGTCGCGCAACGCACATCGAACGGCTCCGCACCGCGCTGCTCGGGCGGGCCGCCAAGCAGCAGCGCCAATGCATTTCGCTTCGACTCGCGCCGTTGCAGCCATTCGCTCTGCTCGGCGCGGACCTGAGCTAACTGCTGCCGCGCTTGCGCAACATCGAGCGGCGAGGCCGTGCCTGCCGCCAACCGCGCCTCGGCCATGGCCAACGTGCGTCCGATATCGGCGATAGCGGCCGCCCCGAGCAAGATCGATTCGTTCAAGAATCCGATTTGCCAATAGAGCTTAGCCGTCGCCCCGATCAAAGCCAATTCGGCGGCCTCGCGATCGGCTTCACTCGCCTGCGCTCGCCAGGCGGCCTCGTCGCGTTGCGCGGCAAGCCGGCCCCATAGATCGACTTCGTACGATACCGTGCCATTGACGCCGCTCAGTACACCAATGCGATCGCCTTCGAACTTATGCGTCGCATTCGCGGTGGCGGTGACGGATCTTTGGGCGCTCGTGTTCGCGCCGACGAGCTCGGCTTCGAGCCGCGCACGATGCACGCGGACGGCAGCGACGGCGAGATCGATATTGTTTGCGCGCGCCTTATCGATGAGCGCGTCGAGCGAAGCATCGCCGAACGTTTGCCACCAGCGGCTCGTACTCGATTCGTCCGACGACGCAGCGGCCGCCGACATTTCAAGCGGCGAGTCAGATGGGCCTGCCGCCGTACCGGATGCCGCCATCCATTGCGACGGCAACTCGGGCACCGGTAAAGCACCGTGGCGGCTCGGGGAAAGGCATCCGGCCAAGAGCGGTACCGTCACGGCCAAGCAACCCAAAATAAGCGTCTTCATCATCGCCTCCGACTCAATCGCGCGCGAGCGCTTCGACGGGATCGAGCCGCGCCGCATTGCGCGCAGGCATGAAACCGAAAGCGACGCCGATCACCGTTGAGCAGACGACGGCCGAAATCAGGGAGCCCGGGGAAAAAATCATGTTCCATTGGTGGACGAACGCTGAGAATACGAAGCTCGCGCCGAAAGACAGCGCAATTCCGACGGCGCCGCCCAACAGGCAAACGAGCACCGCCTCGACGAGAAATTGCAGCATCACGTCGCCGCGCCGAGCGCCGACGGCCATCCGAATGCCGATTTCGCGCGTGCGCTCGGTGACGGAGACGAGCATGATGTTCATCACACCGATGCCCCCGACGACGAGCGAAACCACGGCGATGAGCGAGAGCAGCAGCGTCAGCGTCCGCCCAGTAGACTCGACGGTCTTGACGACGCTGTCCATGTTGTACGTGAAGAAATCCTTTCGGCCGTGCCGGCGCGTGAGCATCGCCTCGATGCCTTGCTCGGCCGCCTCGCCCGGTTGCCCCGCCTTGATTCGCACCGTGATGCCGTCGAGCCGTCGAGCGCCGAATAACCGCGCGCTCGCCGTGGTGTACGGTACCCAGACGGTTAGGTCGCTCATGCCGCCTCCCCACATGGCGCGTTTCTCTGCCGTTACGCCGATCACGGTGCACGGAACGTTGCCGATGAGAATCGTTTTGCCGATCGCGTCGGATTCCGTGCCGAAAAGCTTGCGGCGCGTATTGGTGTCGATCACCGCGACTTGAGCGTAACGATGGACCGTCTCGGCGCCGAAAGAGATGCCTTCGGCCAATGACAGCCCGCGCACGTCGAAGAAATGCGCTCCGACGCCACTGATCATGGCTTGTACGTCGATGTTGCCGCGGCGCACGGTCGCCGTTCGATAGACGCGGGGCGTGATCCTATCGACGTACGGTTCGCCGGCGAGCGCTTCGGCATCGGCCGGAACGAGCGTTTGGATTTTGCCGGCATCGCTATCGCCCCAATCTCGGCCTGGATAGATATCGATCGTGTTCGTACCCATCGCGCCGATTTCATCGAGCATGTAGCGTTTCGCCCCTTCCCCGATCGCGACGATCGACACGACCGACATGATGCCGATCACGATCCCGAGCATCGTCAGCAGCGTACGTAGCCGGTGCGCCGTGAGCGCAGCCCATGCCATTGCCAGCGCTTGAGCCACGCGCGCCGCCGCCTGCATCGGGCGGCTGGCTGCGCGCTGTACCGCAGGCGGCGCAACCGGGGTGGCCTGCGCTGCATCGGCGCACACTCGGCCACGCGCCCGACGCCGATCGCCTACGATTGCGCCGTCGCGCATGTCGACGATGCGGTGCGCATGCGCCGCCACCTGTTCGTCGTGCGTCACGACGACGACCGTGCGGCCGGCCGCACAGAGCTCGCCGAGAATACGCATGACATCACGGCCGCTCGTGCTGTCGAGGGCGCCCGTCGGCTCGTCGGCCAGGATGACGTCGGCCCCGTTCATCAGCGCGCGGGCAATGCTGACGCGCTGCTGCTGTCCACCCGAGAGCTGATTCGGGCGATGGCCGGTGCGCTCGGCCAACCCGAGTTGCGTCAGTAGCGCATGCGCGCGCGAGACGCGAATCTGCCTCGCGACGCCGGCATAGACGGACGGCACTTGGACGTTATCGGCCGCGGTCAGATGGGGTAGCAGGTGGTAGCGCTGAAAAATGAATCCGAAGCGCTCGCGGCGCAAACGTGCGAGTTCGTCCGGTGCCAATGCGCCGACATCGACGCCACCCACGCGGTAGCAGCCCGAGCTCGGCCGATCGAGGCAGCCGAGCAGGTTCATCAGCGTCGATTTTCCCGAACCCGACGCGCCCATGATCGCAATGAATTCGCCGGCTTCGATGGTCAAATCGATGTCGCGCAGGACAGCGATTTCCTTCTCGCCCGATGCGTATCGGCGCGTGATGCCGACGAGTTCCAACAACGGCCCGGCCATCGTCAGCTTCCCTGCGTCGCGTCGTGTTTCGCGGCGCCGTATGCTGCCTCGCCGACGATGACAAGCTCGCCTTCGCTCAGCCCCGAGAGCACTTGCGCCTTGACCTGATTGTTCAAGCCCACGCGTACCTGGCGAGACTCGACTCGCCCGCCTTGAGCGAGCACGCGCACGGCGACGGTGCCGTCCGCGGACTTCGCTCCGAGCGCCGAGGCCGGCACGACGAGCGCCTGTTTTGCCGTGCCCTGCACGATCGAGACCTGCGCCGTCATCGAGATGCGCAGCCGATGCCCGGGATTGGGCACCTCGAACAGTGCGTTATAGAACACCGCCGTGCCCGCTCGCGATGCGCCCCCGGCCGCGCCGCCCGCGCCCGTAGCGGACTGTTCGGCAAACTCTTGCGGCGCCGGTTCGATCGCGCGGACCGTGCCTTCGTAGCGCGTTTCGGGCGCGCCGAGAACGGTGAAGTGCACGCGCTGGCCCGGCGCGACGCGAAGCACGTCGGCCTCCGACACCTGCGCCTTGATCGTCATCGTATCGAGATCGGCCAGTTTGAGGATGACGGGTGCTTGCTGCTCGGCGATGACTGTCTGCCCTTCCCGCGTCACGATGGCGACGACCTCGCCGGACATCGGCGCGGCGATGCGCGTATAGCCCGCGTTCGCCTTCGCTTTGTCGACTTCGACGCGCGCTTGCTTCCCGCGTGCATCGAGTTCGGCGACGCTCGCGCGTTCCACTTCCAGCGCCGCTTGCGCGCGCTCGAGCGAGTCGCGCGACGTCGCTTCGCGCTCCGACAGCTGTCGCTCGCGCGCCGCCGCGAGCGAGGCCTGCTGCAAGCGTGCGTGCGCCGCACGGCGCTGCGCCTCGAGCGCGAGCGCGTTCGCCTGCGCCTGCCTAAGCGTATGTTCGAGCAGCGTTGGATCGATTTCAGCCAGGCGCTGGCCCGCCTTCACCTGTTCGCCAAGTTCGACTGCGAGCGATTTGAGCTGCCCGGACACTTGGGCGCCGACATCGACCTGCCGATGCGCGTGCAGGGTCCCGGCGGCAAGCACGGCGTCTTCGAGATCGGCGTGTTCGACGCTGGCGGTGAGATAACGCGGCGCGTCGTCCGGCGTGAAGTGGCGATAGCCGAGGATCGCGGAAAGAAGCGCCACGGCTGCGCTAAGACCGGCCATGAGCCGGCGGTATCGTTTGTCGATCATGCGTTGGAGGATGGGCGCCGCATCTTGCGGCAGAGCATGCGCCGGCCTGCCGGTCAGGAGACGGCAGGCAGCAACGGAGCGCGGCGCGACGCGCTTTGTCGCGCCGCGAATCAAGGAAGGGAAATGTAATCGTCTCGAAAACCGCAAGAGACGACAAGGTTGTTACGGAATGTTAATGAGACACGCTATTCTCGCGCCAGGACCCGATCGGCGCCGATGCGTTCGACGCCGGAGGCATCGAGGTCCCGCAGTGCGCGCGCGAGCGAGCCGTCGAGGTCGATCGCGCGGCAGGCGTCTTCGATCAGCACGACCTCGAACCCTGCCGCGCGCGCGTCGAGCGCGGACCACGCGACGCAGTAATCGGTCGCGAGCCCGCAGCACCAGACGCGCCGCACGCCAAGTTCGCGCAGGTAGCCGGCCAGCCCCGTCGGCGTCTTGCGATCGGCTTCGACGAATGCCGAATAACTGTCGACATCGCGCTGGCAGCCCTTGCGGATCACCAGCCGCGCATGCACGACATCGAGGTCCGTATGGAACGCCGCGCCCGGCGTGCCCTGGACGCAATGCGTGGGCCACAGCACCTGCTCGCCGTACGGCAGCGCTGTCGTCTCGAACGGCTGCCGCCCGACGTGATTCGCGGCGAACGAAACATGCTCGCGCGGATGCCAATCCTGCGTCAGCACGACGCGCTCGAAACCGGCCGCCAGCCGGTTGACGATCGGCACGATCTCGTCGCCGCGCGGCACGGCCAATGCGCCGCCCGGCATGAAATCGTTCTGAACGTCGATGACGAGCAAGATGTCTTTGGGTCCTTTCATCGTTTTCAGCCCCTGTTCGCAGCCCTTTATCGCCTCACCTCGATGTCGCATCCTGTCCCGCGGTCGGCAGCACATGGGTGCGGAACATCTCGCGAAGCTTCAACTTCAACAGTTTTCCCGTGGCAGTGTGCGGCAGCTCGTCGACAAAGACGACATCGTCGGGAATCCACCATTTGGTCACCTTGCCCTCATAGAACGCGAGCAGTGCCGCTCCTGTGAGCGCCGCGCCCGGGCGCTTGACGACGACGAGCAGCGGGCGCTCATCCCATTTCGGGTGCGGACAGGCGATGCATGCGGCCTCGGCCACGTCCGGGTGCGCGAGCGCGACGTTCTCGACTTCCGTCGAACTGATCCACTCCCCGCCCGACTTGATGACGTCTTTGCTGCGATCGGTGATGTGCAAGAAGCCGTCCGGGTCGATCGTGGCGACGTCGCCCGTCGGAAACCAGCCGTCGACGAGCGGCGATCGGCCATCTTCCGATTCGCCGCTCGTGAAATAGCGATCGATGACCCAGGGGCCGCGCACATGCAAATCGCCGAACGCGACGCCGTCGCGCGGCAGATCTTGGCCGTCCTGGCCAACGATCTTCATGTCGATGCCGCAAATAACGGTGCCTTGCTTTTGCAGCAGACGCCGGCGCTCGGCGAGCGGGCGTTGCGATTGCTCCCAGTTGAGTCGCGCAAGCGTGCCAAGCGGCGACATTTCCGTCATGCCCCAGGCATGGATGACGCGTACGCCGAACTCGTCTTCGAAGGTGTCGATCATCGAGGGCGGGCAGCACGAACCGCCGATGACGGTGCGCTCGAGCGACGAAAAACGCGCGCCGAGCGATTTTACGTGCGAAAGCAAGTTCATCCAGACCGTCGGCACTCCGGCGGAAAACGTCACGCGCTCCGCCTCCATCAGCTCGAACAGGGACTTGCCGTCGAGGTCCTTGCCGGGCAGCACGAGCTTGGCGCCCACGAGCGGCACGGCGTGAGGAATGCCCCACGCGTTGACGTGGAACATCGGCACGACGGGCAGCACCGAGTCATGTGCCGAGAACCCCATCGCATCGGGCAGCGCGGCGCCCATGGCGTGCAGATAGACGGATCGGTGCGAATACAGCGCGCCTTTCGGGTGGCCGGTGGTGCCGGAGCTATAGCAAAGGTATGAGGCGAGCCGCTCGTCGAGGGCCGGCCATGCGTAATCGCCGTCCTCGGCTTGGACGAGCGCCTCGTAGCCCAGCAACGGCGCGTCGATTTGGGGGATGTCGGCATCGCCGGCCAGTGCGATCCACGCCTTCACGTTCGGGCAACGCGGCGCAAGCGCGGCGACGAGCGGCGCGAACGTCGCGTCGAACAGAACGTAACGGTCGCCCGCATGGTTGACGATGTAAGCAATCTGCTCCGGAAACAGCCGCGGATTGATCGTATGGCAGACGGCGCCGAAGCCCGTGGTGCCGTAGTAAGCCTCGAGGTGCCGGTAGCCGTTCCATGCGAGCGTGCCGATGCGCTCGCCCTGCGCGACACCGAGCCGCATCAGCGCTTGCGCGAGCTGCTTCGCGCGCCGTTCGCAATCTCTGTAGGTGTAGCGATGAATGTCGCCCTCGATGCGGCGCGACACGATCTCGGTGTCCCCGGCGTAGCGCGCGGCATGCGCGAGCAGCGTCGACACGTTCAGCGGTACGTCCATCATCTGGCCCAGCAACGGCGTTGGCATGGCGGCGCTTTCCTCACGAAAATGGACGGTCTTGGCTGTCTAGTGCGCCCGCGCGGCCGAACGTTCGTCCGGTTGGACCCGCGCTCAGCGCGCCGCGGGGCGGCGACTTACAATATCGGGTAACTTCGAGGCCCTCAATATGTCGTTTTCCCCGAGCATTGCCGAACCGTCCGCACGCCTCTCGTCCCTAACCGACGCCTTATTCGTCCCACGCCATGGCGCGTTCGCGAGCCTGGGCGGCGCGTTCTATACCCGCCTGCCGGCCGCTCCCTTGCGCAACCCCTACGTGGTCGGCTTTTCGGCCGGTGCGGCGCAGATGCTCGGGCTCGACCCCGCTATTGTGGCGGACCCGGGCTTCGCCGAATTATTCGTCGGCAATGTCACGCGCGAGTGGCCTCAAGAGGCGTTGCCGTACGCCTCCGTCTATTCCGGCCATCAATTCGGCGTCTGGGCCGGACAGCTCGGCGATGGCCGCGCGCTCTCGCTAGGCGAGATCGACAACGGCGGCGAGCGCTACGAGCTCCAGCTCAAGGGCAGCGGGCGGACACCTTACTCTCGAATGGGCGACGGTCGCGCCGTGCTGCGTTCGTCGATTCGCGAGTTCCTATGCTCGGAGGCCATGCATCATTTAGGCATTCCGACGACCCGCGCGCTCTGCGTGATCGGCTCCGATCAGCCGGTGCGGCGGGAAGAGATCGAAACGGCCGCCGTGGTGACGCGCGTCTCGCAAAGCTTCGTGCGCTTCGGCCATTTCGAGCACTTTTACGCCGCCGATCGCATGAGCGAACTGCGCGCGCTAGCCGACCATGTCGTCGATCGCTTCTATCCGGCCTGCCGCGAAGCCGACGATCCCTACCTCGCGCTGCTTGAGGCCGTCATCGCGCGCACGGCGGAACTCGTCGCGCAATGGCAAGCGGTCGGCTTCTGCCACGGCGTCATGAACACCGACAATATGTCGATTCTCGGCGTGACGATCGATTACGGTCCGTTCGGCTTCCTCGATGGATTCGATGCCGGCCACATCTGCAATCATTCCGATACGCAGGGCCGCTATGCCTATCGGGTGCAGCCGCAGATCGCCCACTGGAATTGCTTCTGTCTTGCGCAATCGCTGCTGCCGCTGATCGGCGAGCGCTATGACGAAGCGGTGCGTGCGGAGCGCTCTGTCGCCGACGCGCAATCGACACTCGAGCGCTTCAAGGACCATTTCGCCCCTGCGCTCGAGGGGCGCTTTCAGGCCAAGCTCGGTCTAGCGAACTCGCGAGAAGGCGACGCCGCGCTGGCCGATCGCCTGCTTGCGCTCATGCACGCGAGCCGCGCCGATTTCACGCTGACGTTCCGGCACCTGTCGCAGGTTTCGAAAAGAGACGCGAGCGGCGACGGCGCCGTGCGCGACTTGTTCCTCGATCTGCCCGGTATCGACGGCTGGCTTGCCGATTACCGCACCCGGCTTGCGGCCGAGCCGCGCGACGATGCCGCGCGGCGCGAGGCGATGAACCGCGTTAATCCGAAGTTCATCCTGCGCAACCATTTGGCCGAAACTGCCATTCGACAGGCGAACGAGAAGGACTTCTCGGAACTGGAGCGGCTTGCGGCGGTGCTGCGCCGCCCATGCGACGAACAGCCGGAAAACGACGCCTATGCCGCCGTGCCGCCCGATTGGGCCGGCTCACTCGAGGTGAGCTGTTCGTCGTGAACCGATCGTCGCGCTCGTTGTCTTCTACGCGGTGTTTCATCGTATTGCGCACCGCGCATCCGCCGGCCGCGCGCCAGCGTATATGCCATGGAGCAGCGGTGAGCGTGTCGGCACGACGATCGACGACTGATCGACCGAATGACCGAATGACCGAATGACCGAATGACCGAAACTGACCGAAGCGTCGCGCGCCATCGGCGCCGCAGACGCTTCAACCCGGCGCGCCTCAAGCTGCGCTGTTTAACGGAGACACATCGCCATGAATGAAAATCCGAATGAACGTCCAACCGGTATGCCCGAATCCGCCAGCGCCCAGCGCGACACCCACGAGGTGCAAAAAAGCGATGAAGCGTGGCGCGAGCAGTTATCCGACGTCGAATACGAAGTGACGCGCCACGCCGCGACGGAACGCCCCTTCACAGGACGCTACTGGGATCACTGGGAAGGCGGCATCTACGACTGTGTATGCTGCGGCGCGCCGCTGTTCGAATCGTCGACGAAATTCGACGCCGGCTGCGGCTGGCCCAGCTATTTCAAGCCGATCAACGGCGAAGTGATCGAGGAGCGCACCGACCGCACGCACGGCATGCTGCGCATCGAGGTGCGCTGCAAACAGTGCGGCGCGCATCTGGGCCATGTGTTCGAGGATGGCCCCGCGCCAACAGGTCTACGGTACTGCATCAATTCGGCTGCGCTACAATTCGAGCCCAAGTAGGTAGGCGGCGGGGCGCTGTCTCGCGGAGCATAGCGCACCAGCGTGCGGTGCGCTCGGCGTGCCGGTGTCCCGCATGGCACGCCGGTGCCCCTTGCCGCGTAACCGCGCCGGACCGGCATGCCCCGTCGATCGACGCTTTCGGACTCTTCAGCCCAGCCTTCATGAAATTTCTCTTCGATCTGTTCCCGATCATTCTCTTTTTTGTTGCATTCAAGCTTTGGGGCATCTTCACCGCGACGGCCGTTGCGATCGCCGCGACGCTCGTGCAGGTTGCGTGGGTGGCCTTTCGCCATCGGAAGGTCGATCCGATGCTGTGGGTCAGCTTGGCGGTCATCGTCGTGTTCGGCGGCGCGACGCTCGTCCTGCACAATCAGAGGTTCATTCAGTGGAAGCCGACGGCGCTTTACTGGCTTTTCGCCATCGGCCTGGCCGTGGCGCGCTACGGGTTCCGCAAGAACCTGATCGAGGCGATGATGGGCAAGCAGCTCACGCTCCCCTCGGCCATCTGGGACAAGCTGAACATTGCCTGGGCGCTGTTCTTCGTCGCACTAGGATTCGCCAATCTTTACGTGGTCGGCAACTTTACCGAGTCGCAGTGGGTCAACTTCAAGCTATTCGGCACGACCGGCGCGATGTTTGTCTTCATCGTCGCGCAAAGCCTGTGGCTTGCGAAGTACATGAAGGAGGAATGAGCCATGAGCGAACCATCGTCCTCCTTTCTCGATGCCTCGCCCGGCGAGCGCATCGCGTTCATCGAAGCGCGGCTCGCTGCGGCGCTTGCGCCGCAGTCGGTGGCCGTGCGCGACGACAGCGCCCAGCATGCAGGCCATGCGGGTGCGGCCGCGGGCGGGCATTATGCGGTGACGATCGTCGCCGCTGCTTTTGCGGGGAAGCCCCGCGTGGCGCGGCACCGGCTAGTGTATGATGCGCTGGCCGACGTGATGCAACGCGGAATTCACGCGCTCGTTATCACGGCCTACACGCCTGAGGAATCTTCTCGGCTGCGCGACGCGTGATCCACCGCGTCGTTGCTTGAACCTCGAGCGCGCCCGTCCCTCTCGACAGGCGGAAAGCTGGGGGCGCGCTCCCTCCACCGATTCTTTCGACAGGAACGCTAGGAATTCCCGATGATCCATAAAAAGACCCGTCTCTGCGTGATGCTGGCCGCTTTCGCGGCTGCTCCTGCCTTCGCGCAGAACGTCGCCGTCGTCAACGGCACGGCCATTCCCAAATCGCGTGCCGACGCGCTGATCGAGCAACTCGTGAAGCAAGGTCAGCAAGACACGCCGCAGTTGCATCAAGCCGTACGCGACGAACTCGTCAATCGTGAAATCCTTATGCAGGAAGCGGTGCGCGAAGGCGTCCCGAGCCGTGCAGACGTCAAGGCGCAAGTGGCCGTGGCCCAGCAGACGGTCGTACTGCGCGCGATGATCGAAGATTACGTCGCGAAGAACAAGCCGAGCGATGCCGAAGTGAAGGCGCGCTACGGCGAGCTCATCAAGCAAGCGGGCGGCAAGGAATATCACCTGCATCACATCCTCGTCGACAACGAGCAGCAAGCGAAGGATTTGATCGCGAAGATCAAGGGCGGCGCCAAGTTCGAGGATCTCGCGAAGCAATTCTCGAAAGACCCGGGTTCCGGCAAGAACGGCGGCGATCTCGACTGGGCGAATCCCAAGACCTACGTGCCCGAATTCGCGGCTGCGGCCGGGAAGCTGCAAAAAGGCCAGATGACCGACACGCCGGTGCATACGCAGTTCGGCTGGCATATCATCCGCGTCGACGATATCCGCGACATCGCGCCGCCGCCCCTCGATCAGGTCAAAGGCCAGATCGTTCAGCAGATGCAGCAGGAAAAGCTGCAGGCGTTCGAGCAGACCCTGCGCGCGAAAGCGAAGGTTCAGTAAGCGCTAGGATAGCCGGCCGTGTCCGGCTGCTGCATCCGGTTATAAACGACAATGCCGCCCTTCTCTCTGGGGCGGCATTGTCGTTTCCGGCGTTATTTCCGGATTTACCCGAGCCAACGCCGCGCGTTGCGGAACACGCGCATCCAAGGGCTTGCTTCGCCCCAGCTGTCGGGGTGCCAACTCATCTGCACCGTGCGATGCACGCGCTCCATGTGCGGCATCAATACCGTGAAGCGGCCGTCGGGTGTCGTGACCGACGTAATGCCGCTCGGCGAACCGTTCGGATTGAACGGATAGCGTTCGGTCGCCTTGCCGCGGTGGTCGACGAAGCGCATCGCCACGGCCGCGCGCGCGGGGTCGCCCTGCTGCGAGAAATCCGCAAAGCCTTCGCCATGCGCGACGGCCACAGGAATGCGCGAGCCTTCCATACCCGAGAAGAACATCGACGGCGACGATTCGATACGCACGAGCGAGAACCGCGCCTCGAACTGCTCCGACTTGTTGCGCGTGAACTTGGGCCACGCGTCGGCGCCCGGGATCATCGAAGCGAGGCTGCTCATCATTTGGCAGCCATTGCAGATGCCCAGCGCGAACGTATCGGCGCGTCCGAAGAAGGTAGCGAACATATCCGCAAGCTGCGGGTTGAAGCGGATCGTCTTCGCCCAGCCTTCCCCGGCGCCGAGCACGTCGCCGTACGAGAAGCCGCCGCAAGCCACCGCGCCGGTGAAGTCGGCCAGCGTGGCGCGGCCTGACAACAAGTCGCTCATGTGGACGTCGTAGGCGTCGAAGCCGGCCCGGTCGAACGCATAGGCCGTTTCGAGATGTGAGTTGACGCCCTGCTCGCGCAAAATCGCAATACGTGGGCGGGCGCCCACGTTCAAGAACGACGCAGCGACATCTTCGTTAGCGTCGAACGTCAGCGCCGGCGACAGGCCAGGGTCTTGCGCATCGAGCAGCACTTCGTATTCGGCGTCGGCGCAAGCGGGGTTGTCGCGCAGGCGCGAAATGCGCCAACTCGCTTCGGTCCACGCGCGTTGCAGGTCGGCGCGCGGCGCGTCATAGATTTTCTTCGCGTCGCGGTAAATCTCGATGACGTCGCGCTCGTTGAGCTTGCCGATGACATGCGAGCAGGCCCCCAAGCCGTGCTGGCGCAGGGCGGCAAGCACAGTATCGCGCTCGGCCGCGCGCACCTGCACGACCGCCCCGAGTTCTTCGGAGAAGAGCGCGCGCAACGTCAGATCGTCGCGCCGGCCGCTCGTCTGCTTGGCCCAATCTTTGGCGTCGCCGTAGTCGAACTCGTGCACCGCATCGAGCGTGAGCATATCGACGTTGAGCGAAACGCCCACGTGGCCCGCGAACGCCATTTCGCAGACCGTCGCCCAAAGGCCGCCGTCCGACCGGTCGTGATAGGCGAGCAGCCGGCCGTTTGCGTTGAGCGATTGGATCGCCGCGAAAAAACGCTTTAGATCTTCGGCGTCGTCGACGTCGGGCACGCTGTTGCCCACTTGCTGCGTGACTTGGGCGAGGATGCTGCCGCCGAGGCGATGCTTGCCGCGGCCGAGATCGATGGCGATCAGCACCGAATCGCCTACTTCATCGTGACGGCGCAGTTGCGGCGTCAAATGGCGGCGCACGTCTTCGACGGGCGCAAAGGCAGAGATGATCAGCGAGACAGGCGCGACGACTTCCTTCGCCACGCCGTGCTCGTCCCATTTAGTCTTCATCGACAGCGAATCCTTGCCGACGGGAATGCTGATGCCGAGCGCCGGACAAAGCTCCATGCCGATCGCCTTCACCGTATCGAACAGCGCGGCATCCTCGCCCGGCGTGCCGCAAGCGGCCATCCAGTTCGCGGAAAGCTTGAGCTTGTCGAGCGAGGCGATCGGCGCGCTCGCGATGTTCGTAATCGCTTCGCCCACCGCCATGCGGCCCGACGCCGGAGCATTGATGACCGCGAGCGGCGTGCGCTCGGCCATCGTCATCGCCTCGCCGCGAAAGCCCGCATAATCGGCAGCCGTGATCGCGCAATCGGCAACAGGCACTTGCCACGGGCCCACGAACTGATCGCGCACGCTCGTTGCGCCTACCGAGCGGTCGCCGATCGTGATCAAGAACGACTTGCTGGCGACCGTCGGGTGCTTGAGCACGGACACGGCCAGTTCGGAGAGCGACAGGCCCGTCACGTCGACGCTCGCGCGCTCGAGCGCCACGTGTTCGGCGTTGCGGTGCATGCGCGGCGCCTTGCCGAGCAGCACGTCCATTGGCATATCCACGGGATAGGTCGCCTCGCCTTCGGCGTGGGCATCGATCAGTTGTAGTTGGCGCTCGTCGGTTGCGACGCCGACGACGGCCAGCGGGCAACGCTCGCGTGAACAGATCGCCTCGAACGCCGGCAAATCGGCCGGTGCGATCGCCAGCACATAGCGCTCCTGCGCTTCGTTCGACCATATCTCGCGCGGCGACAAACCGCTCTCCTCGAGCGGCACTTGGCGCAGCTCGAAGCGTGCACCTTTGCCGGCGCCATCGAC
The DNA here is from genome assembly GCA_966212065.1 of uncultured Burkholderiaceae bacterium. Taxonomy (GTDB): domain Bacteria; phylum Pseudomonadota; class Gammaproteobacteria; order Burkholderiales; family Burkholderiaceae; genus Trinickia. The sequence goes on along the minus strand of CBIHOQ010000036.1, from coordinate 14,149 downwards.
GAGTTCGGGGAACGCATTCGAGATCCCGCCCGCACCGACGTCGTGAATGCTCAGAATCGGGTTCTTCTCGCCGAGCTGCCAGCACGCGTTGATGACTTCCTGTGCGCGCCGCTCGATTTCCGGATTGCCGCGCTGAACGGAGTCGAAGTCGAGCTCGGCCGTGTTCGCGCCCGTCGCCATGGAGCTCGCCGCGCCGCCCCCCATACCGATGCGCATGCCGGGGCCGCCGATCTGCACGAGCAGCGTGCCGCCCGGCAGATCTTGCTTGTGCGTATGTGCATCGGAGATGTTGCCGATGCCGCCCGCGATCATGATGGGCTTGTGATAGCCGCGCACCTGACCACCTACGTTCTGCTCGTAGACGCGGAAATACCCGCCCAGATTGGGCCGGCCGAATTCGTTGTTGAACGCGGCGCCGCCGAGCGGCCCTTCGATCATGATTTGCAGCGGCGAGGCGATCCGATCGGGACGGCCGTACGCCGTATGTTGCTCGCCTGCGTTGCGCGTCGCGAGCGGCTCCGCCGCGTCGCGCGCATTCTCCCAGCGCTCGACGGCGCCGGGCAGTTCGAGGTTCGACACCGTGAAGCCGGTGAGTCCCGCCTTGGGCCGCGCGCCGCGGCCCGTCGCGCCTTCGTCGCGAATTTCGCCGCCCGCGCCCGTCGCCGCGCCGGCGAACGGCGAGATCGCCGTCGGGTGGTTGTGCGTTTCCACCTTCATCAGCGTGTGCGTGAGCTCCACATGGCGCCCGTAGCGCTCATCGAGGGCCGCGCTCTCGCCTGCCTGGGCCGGGCGCGGGAACCAGCGCTCGGCGGGGCCGCCCTGCATGATCGCCGAGTTGTCCGAATAGGCGACGATGGTGCCCTGCGGATTGAGCTTTTCCGTGTTCTTGATCATCTGGAACAGCGACATGTCCTGCGCCTGCCCGTCGATCGTCCATTGCGCGTTGAAGATCTTATGGCGGCAGTGCTCGCTGTTCGCTTGCGCGAACATCATGAGCTCGACGTCGCTCGGATTACGGCCTAGCTTGCCGAACGCATCGACGAGATAGTCGATCTCATCGTCGGCCAATGCCAGGCCGAGCTCCCCGTTCGCGCGCTCGAGCGCCGCCCGGCCTTGCGCGCGGATGTCGACGGTCGCGAGCGGCTTGGCCGGCAGCTCATCGAACAGATGCAGTGCGTCCTCGCGCGAAGCGACGACGCTTTCGGTCATGCGGTCGTGCAGCGCCGCGGCAACGGCTGCGCGCGCCTCGTCGGACAGCGCCTTCTTGCCGCCGAGCAGCCCCGTCAGGCCCGCTTTCAGCGTGACAGTGAACTCGATTCCACGCTCGATGCGGCGCAACTGCTCGAGCCCGCAGTGGTGCGCAATGTCGGTCGCCTTGCTTGCCCAGGGCGAGACGGTGCCAATGCGCGGCACGATCAGAAACGTTTCCTGCGCGCCGCGTCCCTCCCCCGCCTGGAACGGTTCGCCGTAGTGCAGCAGCGCCTCGACGCGTTCCTTGTCCTGCGCCGATAGCGGCGTCAGCGCATTGACGAAATGCAGATACTGGCCGCGTACGCCGACGATGTTGGCGTCGATGCCGGCGAGCGTTTCGAGCAGACGGGTTTGACGGAAGTCGGAGAGCGCCGAAGCACCGGGAAAGCACGAGAAGTGGGCCATGGAAGGACGTAGGCGTCGATGGGTCGAGCATCGGGCGGTTGCGCGCGCGAATGACTGCGACGTGAGGCGAAAGGAAGACCGGGATTATACCTGGAACTCGTTCCCCGATAGGGCGGCGAGAGGCCCGGGCACGGCGACCGGCGTGGCTTTGGCGTCGGTTTTGCGTCGCATCCGAAGCCGCCTCGGGTCATTTGGCGCTATCATGCGCGGTTTGCCTCATCGGCGCGAAGCCGCGTCGGCAAGCGAGCGCCGCGCTCGCCTGCCGTCCGCTTTCGCATCCGGCACGGCGCTTACCGCGTTTCGCTGTCTCGCCTCGCGGCAGTCTGTGCGCACTGAACCCAGTCATTCATGGATGTCATTGTCATCGGCGGCGGAATCGTCGGCGTCGCCACCGCCTATCAGCTTCGCGCGGCAGGCCATCGCGTATGCGTCGTCGAGCGCCATGCGACGGTCGCCCAAGGCGCAACTTACGGCCATGGCGGCATCGTGCTGCCCACGCCGCTCGACGCTTGGTTCGGTCCGAGCTTCCTCGACGCTCGCCGCGGCGCGCGCAGCGGCGTCGTCTATCGGCCGGGCATGCGTTCGAGCGCGCGCCGGTTCGCTCGCCAGCTCGCCACACTGCAGGCACCCGAGGCTTTTCGCGAGCAATGGCTGCGACTGCGGCCGCTCGTCGAGCTTTCGCGTGAAACGATCGCCTCGATCGAAGCCGGATTCCATCTCGAATTCGAACAGACCGAAGGCATTCTCCATGTGATGCGCCAGCCGCGCGAATGGCAGCAGGCGCAAAGCGCGTTCGATCTGCTGGGCGAATTCGAGATACTTCATCGCGTCCTGTCTGCCGCCGAATGCGCTGACATCGAACATTCCATCCCCGCCGAGCCCACGTTTGCCGGCGGCATCCTGTTCGAGCAGGAGCGCACGGCCAACTGCCCGCTATTCGCGAAGCTCCTCAAGCAAGTGCTCGACGAGCAAGGGGGCGTGCAATTCGTGTTCGGGCGCACTGTCGAGGCGATTCGGCTCGAAAGCCACCGCGCTGCCGTCGAGCTCGCGCCGGCGGAAGGCCAGCGCGAAAGCAGGCGCGAAGTGGACGTCATGTCCTGCGATGCCGTCGTCGTCGCGGCGGGGGCCGGCAGCAAACCGCTGCTCGAACGGCTCGGGCTCCCGTTGCCGCTGTACCCGCTGCGCATGCTTTCGCTCACCGCCCCGATCGCCTACGAAGAATGCGCGCCGCATCTGACGATCGTCGATTCCGTACGCCGTGCATCGATGACAAGGATGAATCAGCGTATCCGCGTGGCGGGCGCAGCCGTGCTCCAGCCCGAGCGCGACCTCGCCAAGCCGCTCGCCGAACCGCTCGCCGACGCGGCCACGGCGCTGCTCGCACAGGCAACACACGACTGGATTCCCGGCGCGGCCAAGATTTCGGCCGCGCAAGCGTGGGAAGGACTGCGACTGCTCTCGCCCGATGGCCTTCCCGTTGTCGGCAACGCCGTGCACCCGCGTCTTTTCGTCAACGTCGGGCACGGCCCGGCTGGCTGGGGGCTTGCCTGCGGGTCTGCTAAAGTGGTCGCAGATCTCGTCTCCGGTGCGGCGCCGCTCGTGCCGCCCGAGACGCTGGCCGCCCTGGGGGCCGAGCGCTTCGCGAGCTGATCCACGCCAACGGGATCGGCCGCGCGCTGCATCGGCACTGTCGGCGGCGGTTCGGGCCGCTTTGCGGCCGCCGAGTGTTCGAGCGTGTCCGTGAAACCGTTCGCCATGACCGACCTTCCCGCTTCACCGGATCATCCCCCTCTTCTCCTGTCGCCGAGCGATCGGCCGCTGCCGCTTTTCTCCGTCGCGCAGCTTCGCGTGCTCGAAGCGCAAGGAGCCGCCCACTTGCCCCAGCACACGCTCATGGCGCGCGCGGGCGGCGCCAGCGCACAGTACCTCCTCGAACGCGCGGCTCACGACGGCTCGCTGACGGCTGAGCGCCCGGTTTGGATTGCTGCCGGACCGGGCAACAACGGTGGCGATGCGCTCGTCGTCGCAACGCGCCTGCGTCAGGCGGGCATCGCGGCCCAAGTGTGCATGCCCGTCGAAGTGAAGGCCGACGACGCACGCTGGGCGCTTGCCGAAGCGCGCGCGGCGGGTGTCCCAATTTCGCACGCACCGCCGGCCTCGCTCGATGGGTTCGGGTGGATCATCGACGGGCTCTTCGGTATCGGGCTCGCCCGCCCGCTCGAAGGCGTCTTTGCCGAGTTTGCCGCGCGTATCGCGCGGCGCGCGGACACACATGGGCGCGTCCTTGCGCTCGATGTACCGAGCGGGCTCGACAGCGATACGGGCAATGTCGTCGGAGGCGGCGTCGCGGTGCGCGCGACCGAGACCGTCACGTTTCTTGGCGCGAAGCCGGGGCTCTACATGACGCACGGCCGGGATTTGGCCGGTGCCGTCACCGTCGCGCCGCTCGGCGTGGATCCACCCGTCGCCCACGACGTTGCCCGCCTGAATGCGCCGGCGCTGTTTGCCTCGCATTTCCCGGCGCGCGCGTTCGCGTCCCATAAGGGGACGTTCGGCAGCTTGGCCGTTGTGGGCGGAGACACAGGCATGTGCGGGGCGCCGATTCTGGCCGCACGTGCGGCGCTGCATACGGGCGCCGGCAAGGTGCATGCGGTGTTCGTCGGAGACGGCGCACCGGCCTACGACCCGCCTTATCCCGAGTTGATGCTGCATCCGCCGGGAAGCTTTGCGTTCGATGCGATGGATGCGCTGGCGATCGGCTGCGGCATGGGACGCGGGCCCAATGGGGTATCGGCGCTCGCGAAAGCACTCGCCTGCAACGCCGCGCTATTGATCGATGCCGACGCGCTGAACTTGATCGCGGGTAACACGGCGTTGGCCGATGCGCTTGCGACGCGCGGCGCGGATCGTGTCGACGGCGACCGCGACGGCGGCGACGGGGACGGGGACGAGCCGCACCGCTGCGTGCTGACGCCGCATCCGCTCGAAGCGGCGCGCCTGATCGGGTGCGACGCCGCGCAGATCCAACGCGACCGCCTCGGCTCAGCGCGGGCGTTGGCATCGCGTTTCGGTGCGGTCGTGGTCCTTAAAGGCGCCGGTACCGTCATTGCATCGCCCGACGGCCGCGCGGCCGTCAATCCCACAGGCAACGCCGGCCTCGCGACGGGGGGGGCAGGCGACGTCCTCGGCGGCATCGTCGGCGCGCTACTGGCCGAGCGCCTGCCGAGCTACGAAGCGGCGCTCGCCGGGGTCTATCTGCATGGCTGGGCCGGCGATACCTTGACCGCGGCGGGCGATGGACCCGCCGGGCTCGCCGCCGGGGAGCTTGCGCCGGTGGTACGCCGCTTGCTGAATCGGCTGATCTATCCCGTGCGCGACTGACGGCGACCGAGGGCGCACGGCCGGCTCGATGGTTTTCGCGACTTCGTGGGCCCGCGCGCCAGTGCGTCGCAACGACAGCGGCTACTTCGCCGGGGGCTGCGCTTGCGGGCGCTCGACGAGCTGGTCGTTCATATACGCGAAATGACGTTCGCGCGGCGCCGTCGGCGGCACCACCATCGGCTCGTCGGGTTTGCGATCGAGGTAGCTAACGACAAGATCGTCGCCGTGGATCGCGATTCCGATCGGCTGGATTCGATCGCCGATCATAAACGTCGTGCCGCGCCCGTCGCCGAACACCACGGCCGCGTAATAAAACGTCCCGCTGCCGGCTCCGTCATCCGACAGAAAGACTGCAACGGCCGGCCGGCCGCCGAGCGCTCCGCCCGCGTGCTCCGGCGGTTCGACCACGCGCGTCACCTCCTGCGCCGCCGAATCGGCCGCGGCCGGCTGGGTGTGCTGCCCCTCGAGCAATGTCACGTCCTTGTTGCCGACGCGATAGATGGCGTCCTTGTAGTCGATCGACGGTTGCGACGGCTTTTGTTCATGCGCCGCGATCGTGACGGCCGTCAGCGCGAGATGCTCGCTTGCGCTCGCGCGCAAATCGTCGATCCGGCGCCGATAGGCGTCGGTGAGGCACGACGCTTGCGGCCCACAGGCATCGCGCGTGTCATGCAGCCACTTCTGCTCGTCGGCTTGCAGGCCGTCGCGGAATGCGCGAGACAGTGCGCCGTCCGCTGCCGGTTTCGCTTCGAGCAAAATCATGTAATAGGCGTTCGCCCGAGCGTCGAGCGCGCGCAGCGCGGCATTCGCGCAGACGGTGCGCTCCACCGGCAGGTGCGGCTTAACGCAGTCGATGTCCGCCGTTTGGGCGGACGCGCTCATCGATGCGCATGCGAGGAATGCCGCGGCAGCGGCGGTGAATTGGCCCATTCTTTTCATTTTCTTTGTCGAATTACAGGGTATTAGAGAAACATCAGATGATAGCGTGCATTCGATGCATTCGGCCTTGCCTCGGCGTTTGCGTCGGCCAATCGTCGGATCTCCGTCGGCTTCCTGTCGGTCCACCGTCACATTGTCTTTGTCCCGTGCGAAGCGTCGATCCTTTGAGTGACGAACGCCCCCGATGCCGAGCAAAAACGGTGCTTCGATGCAGCGGGCAACGCCGCTATACTGACCGGCTCCGGCGCAATGCATGCGCCCACTCAGGCCGGCTCGTGCACCGAGCCCTCTTCGTCAGCTAAACGAACGCTATGACGCACAAGACGCTCAATTCGCTTCCCTCTTGGTCCGCGCTCTCCGCGCATTACGAGCAGATCCGCGACGAGCGGCTGCGCGACTGGTTCGCCGCCGATACCGGCACACCGTCGCGTGCCGAGCGGTTCACGCTCGAAGGCGGCGGGCTCCTCGCCGATTTTTCGAAGAACCGCATCACGGACGAGACGCTGCGCCTACTCGCGGCGCTCGCCGACGAAGCCGGCGTCGCGACGCGCCGAGACGCGATGTTCGCCGGCGAAGTCGTCAATCCGACCGAAGGCCGGGCGGCCCTGCATACGGCCCTGCGCGCAACTGCGGCCGACGCGCCGTTTCACGCGCAGGTCGCAGCCGAACGCGCGAAAATGGCCGCGTTCGCCGACCGCGTACGCAGCGGCGCATGGACAGGCTATAGCGGCAAGCGCATTCGCCATGTGGTGAACATCGGCATCGGCGGCTCCGACCTCGGACCGAAGATGGTCGTGCATGCGCTCGCGCACCTCGCCCACCCGGGCATCTCGACGTACTTCGTCTCTAATGTCGACGGAGCCGATCTCGCCCGCGTGTTGGCCCGCATCGATCCTGAAGAGACGCTCGCGATCGTCGTTTCGAAGACGTTCACGACACTAGAGACGATGACGAACGCCCGCTCGCTACGCGATTGGCTCGTCCAACGCGGCTGTCCGGAAGACGCGCTCGCGAAGCATTTCGTCGGCGTTTCGGCCGATCCCGCCGAAGTCGTGAAATTCGGCATCGCGCGCGAGAACGTGTTCGAGATGTGGGATTGGGTCGGCGGCCGCTACTCGCTTTGGTCGGCCGTGGGCCTATCGATCATGATCGCTGTCGGCGCGGACAACTTCGATGCTCTGCTCGCCGGCGCGCACGAGATGGACCGGCACTTCCGCGAGGCGCCGCTCGAGCGCAACTTGCCCGTGTTGCTGGGCCTTGTCGGCATCTGGTATCGCAACTTCTTCGGCCTGCAAAGTTATCTCGTCGCGCCGTACTCCGAGGCGCTGCACTTCCTGCCGTCGTATCTGCAGCAGTTGGAAATGGAGAGCAACGGCAAATCGGCGCGGCTCGACGGCGCGTACGTCGACTACGCCACTGCGGCCGTCACTTGGGGCGAGCCGGGCACGAATGGCCAGCACGCGTTCTTCCAAATGCTGCATCAAGGGCCGACGATCGTGCCGATCGACTTCATCGCCGTGCTTAAGCCCGAACATGCGCTCGTCAACCATCACGCGAAGCTGCTGGCCAACTGCTTCGCGCAGAGCGAAGCGCTCATGCTCGGCCGAACGGAAGACGAAGCGCGCAACGTGGCCGGCGCAGACAAGCCCGAACTCGTGCCGCACCTCGTGTTCCCGGGCAACCGGCCGTCGACCACGCTGGTACTTGATGCGCTGACGCCCCGCTCGCTGGGCGCGTTGATCGCGCTCTACGAGCATAAGGTGCTCGTGCAAGCCGCCGTCTGGGATATCAACCCGTTCGACCAGTGGGGTGTCGAGCTAGGGAAGATTCTCGGAAAGGTCGTCGAAGCCGATCTGACCGCGGCGACGTTCGACGCGCACAAGCATGACTCGTCCACCTCGGCGCTGATCGAGCGCGCCCGTCAGGCGGCGAAGCGCGGCTGAGCTTAAACGTCGCGCTCTCGCGGGCTGGGCGGGACGATATGGCCCGCCTCGATCGTTACCGTGCGCGCGCAGCGGCGCGCGAGGTGGGTATCGTGCGTGACGAGCACGAGTGTCGCCCCATGCGCCGCGTTCAGTTCGAACATCAGATCGATAACGGCATGGCCGGTCGCCGCGTCGAGGCTGCCTGTCGGCTCATCGGCGAACAGAATCGCCGGCCGCGTGACGAACGCGCGCGCCAATGCGACGCGCTGCTGCTCGCCGCCCGAAAGCAGCTTCGGATAATGCCGCGTGCGCTTGCCGAGGCCAACCTCCTCAAGCAGCGCCTGCGCGCGCGTCGTGGCCTCGTGCGCATCGATGCCGCCTTGCAGCTCGAGCGGCAGGCGCACGTTCTCGAGGGCCGTCAGATGCGGCATCAATTGGAACGATTGAAAGACGAAACCGATGGAGCCGTTTCTGAGCCGCGCGCGCTCGTCTTCCGTCAGGGCTTCCACCTCGCGCCCGAGCAGCCGAACCGAACCGGATGTGGCGTTGTCCAAGCCCGCGAGCAGGCCGAGCAGTGTCGACTTGCCCGATCCGGACGCACCGACGATCGCGACGCTCGTGCCTGCTTCGACATCGAAATCGATATCCTCGAGGATCGTCAGTTCGCCTGTTGCATCCTTGACCCGCTTGCATAAACTGCGCACTTCAATAATGGCATTGGTATTTTCTGGCATGAACAAGCGTCGTTGGATTGTCGGTACAGCCGCCGCAGCCGCGTTGACGGCATCTGCGCTACTCGTTGGATTCTCGCCGTTTGCCGCGGCGCCGGCGCACAGCGCCGAGGCAACGCGGCCCGTCATCGTCGTGCTCGGCGACAGCATCTCCGCGGAATACGGGCTACCGCGCGATACGGGCTGGGTCGCCCTCCTGCGCAAGCGGTTGGCAGATGAGCGGATCGATTATAGCGTTGCGAACGCAAGCATCAGCGGCGACACGACAAGCGGCGGCCGCGCGCGCATCCCCGAACTGATGGCGCGGCTCAAACCGTCGATCGTCATCGTCGAACTCGGCGCGAACGACGCGCTGCGCGGGGTGCCGCTCTCGACGACGGAAGACAATCTACGCACGATCATCGAGCAAGCGCAGCAGGGGCATGCGAAGGTCGTGCTGGTGGGAATGTACGTGCCGTCGAACTACGGTCAAGCATATACGCAGCGCTTTCATGGGCTTTATGACAAGCTTGCGCACGATATGAATGTGAGGCTCGTGCCGTTCCTGCTCGCCGGCATCGAAAACCGGCCCGATATGTTCCAGTCCGATCAAATGCATCCCACGCAGCAAGCGCAACCGGCGCTGCTCGGCAACGTCTGGCCCGTGCTGGCGCCGCTACTGCGTCAGCACGGCGGTTGAGGGACATCAAGTCGCCATTCCAGCGTCCGTAGGTTAGCGTACTAAACGGTACGCTAATGCCGTCATCTTCGCAAACCGATGATTTGGAAAGGAAAACCGGAATGGACTCGTGCCCGTCCAGGCGGATCGCCGGCGATGGCGTGCGATCCGCTTACTGCGAGTCGGACTGCGAGGCGTCGAGCGAGCCGTACAGCTTCACTTTCGAACGCTTGCGCAGCGACGCCACATAGGCGTCCAACTCCGCCTGCGCATCGATCTGCGCAAGCTGGCGCTGCGCGGCAGCCAGGCGAGCCGGGTCGATCGGTGCCGGGGGCACCGCGGCGTTGACGCGGTAGATCGCGTAGCCCTCGTTGCCCAAATCGACACCGACGTAAGCCGGCAGCTTCGTATCGTCGGCCTTGAAAATGGCGCTGAGCGCAAGCGGTGAAAGCCCCTGCGCGTCAGTACGCGAAACTTTCTGCTCGGCACCGAAGCCGGCCGTCGACTTGGACTTTTGCAGGTCGGCAAGCTTGGCCGCGCCGTCCTTGCGAGCAAGCTCGGCTGCCTGCTCGGCCACATACTTCGCCTTGACCGCAGCCTTGATCGACGCAAGCGGCGGCGTGGCGGCGCTCTTGTAGTCGGTCACGTGCGCGGCGATCAACGTGTTGCTGCCGACGTCGATGGCCTGCGTGTTGTTATGGTTCTTGACCGAATCGTCGGCGAACGCGGCCGCGAGGAATCTCGGATTGTTAAGCGGGCTGTCCGGCGGCAGCGCGGGATTGGGCTTCGGTGTCACCGTGGCCGTTTGGATCGTCAGCTTGTACTTGTCGGCAGCCGGCTTCAGGCTCTTGGCCTGTTCGTAGACCGTCGACGTGAAACCGTCCGCGTCGTCGCTATACGACTTGGTGGCAAGCTGCGTCTTCAAGTCCTTGACGATGGCGTCCTTCACTTCGGCGAACGGTTTCGTCACAGCCGGTTTGACGTCTGTCGCCTTGATGATGTGATACCCGAACGACGAATGCACGACGCCGCTCACTTCGTTCTTGTTCAGGGCCATCGCGGCCGTGTCGAACGCCTTCTCGCCCGTCAGCACGCCGCTCGTCGACCAGCCCAAGTCGCCGCCCTTGGCCGCCGAACCGGGGTCCTGCGATTCCTTCTGCGCAATCTGAGCGAATTGATCGGGATGGGTCTTCACCTCTGCCAGCACCGTATCGGCCTTGATCTTCGCCTTGGCGTCGTCGGCCGGGCTGGCCGATTTCGGCGACGCGATCAGGATTTGGCTCACGCGAACCTCGCGCGGCGCCGTGTAGTGCGCCACGTTGTCGTCGTAGTACTTCTTCGCGTCGGCATCGCTCGGCGAAACGCTTGCGGCAAGGGTCGCCGGCGACAAGACGAGATAGTCGATCGTGGCGGTGGCCGGCGTCGCGAAATCGGCGCGATGCGTGTCGTAATAGGCGGCAAGCTGAGCGTCGGTAGGCTGCACCTTCGACGCGTAATCGCTCGCATGCAGCACGAGACTTTGCACCGTGCGCTGCGCTTCCGCTAGCTGAGAGACGCGCTCGGCCAGCGACTTCGGCGTAAAGGCGCTCGCCTCGATGCTTTCGGGAATCTGCTGCATCGAGAGCCCGTAGCGCACACGCTCGTCGTACTGCTCGGGCGTCATGCCTTGCATCGCGAGCAGCTGCTTATAGCGATCGATGTCGATCGAGCCGTCAGGCTTGCGTAGCGATGCGACGACGGGGTCGGAAAGCAGTGCGCGGCGCACGGCGTCGTCAGACGCCGTCAGATGCTCGCGCTGCGCTTCGTCGGCCAATGCGCGCTGCTGAACCAGGTTGTCGAGCAACTCGCGCCGGCGCGCCGGCGTATCGAGCAGCTTGGCGTCGAACTGGGCGCCGAGGAACTGCCGCGCCTGATCGAGTTGCTGGCGCATGGCGCTGTCGAATTCGGCTCGGGCGATCTTGTGCCCGTTCACGCTCGCGACGTTCGCGCTCTCGTCAAAAAATCCTCGAAAGCCTTGTATACCGACGAAAGCCAACCCCGGCACGATGACGAGGATGAGCATTAACATCATCAGGCGCTTATGGTTGCGAAAGAAATCGAGCATGCGTAATCGGTTACGTTGGACAAAAACGTCCAATAGTACAACAGGTGCAACGACGGACGGCAATTTAGACCGAATCGATCGAACGGAGGTCCCCATTGCCATGATTGATGCGATTGATGCGATCGCCGCTGGGACGGCGGGGGTTGCCAGCCGGTAGCGACGGTCCGCACAATAGCCGAGTGGCCGTCGGTGCAGCGGCAACTGGCCGGAGAAGATCATGATCTACGACTGGCTCGAAACGCAGCGTGCATGGATGCGCTCGCTCGACGCGTGGACCGCACTGGCGGCCGCATCGTGGGGCGCCCTGCCCGCCTGCGCGCAAGCCGGTACGTCGGCAACGAGCGACGCCCGCGTGCCAACCGCACCGCCGGGCTGCGATTGGGTCCATCGGCTTCTGCAAGCCCCGCGCGAGCCGCCCCCGTTCGCCATTGAATCCGTACAGGTCGAGGGCCGTAGCGTGCGCGTCGGCGAAACGGTCGTCGATCGTACTGCGTTTTGTGCGCTGCGCCGGTTCGCGCGCGAATTCGACGTCCCCGCGGCAGACCGCGGCGCAGGCGAGCGACGGCGCGGCGCGCATGGCGCCGCTTCCGCCGGCCGCATCGATAAAGCCGGCAGCCATGGCGCTGCGCCCGCATCCGATGCCGCTAACGGCGCGGGGCAGGCCAGCGTGCTGCTAGTGGCGCCGCTTGCCGGGCATCACGCCGTGATGCTGCGCGAAACCGTCCAGACGCTGCTCGAAGACGCCGATGTTTACGTTACCGACTGGGCGAACGCGCGCGACGTCCCGCTGGCGCAGGGCCACTTCGGTCTGGATGACTACGTGCTCGCCGTCGAGCGCTTCCTGCGGCTGCTCGCGCCGCGTGGCGTTCACGTGCTGGCCATCTGCCAAGGCGCTCCGCCTGCGCTCGCCGCGGCCGCGCTTGCCGCTGCCGCGAACGACGGCGTGACACCGCTCAGCATGACGCTGATGGGCGGCCCGATCGATACCCGATTGAATCCGACGATGATCGACCGCCTGGCGGCAACGCACGATGTCGAATGGTTTCGCCATACGGTCATCGACACGGTGCCGCCGGATTATCCTGGTGTGGGCCGGCGCATCTATCCGGGGTATATACAGCACGCCGCGATCGTCGCGGCCCATCCGCATCGGCAATTGGCGCTGGAGTCGCGCTACTGGACAGGCCGGATGTCGGGCAGCGCAGAGGCCATTGCATCGAGCCTGCGCGCGCTCAACGAATACTGCGCGGTACTCGATATGGACGAAGACTACTTTCTAGACACGCTGCGCATCGTCTTTCAGGAGCAGCATCTCGCGCGGGGCAATTGGTCGGTAGGCGAGCGCCGCGTGAGGCCAGAAGCGCTGACGGCGACGGCGTTGTGCACCGTGGAAGGCGATCGCGACGACATCGCCGGTACCGGGCAGACGCATGCGGCGCATGAACTGTGCGTTAAGGTCGCCGATGCAAAGCATATGCGCATGACCATCGATGACTGCGATCACTACGATCTGTTCACGGGCCCGCGCTGGCGCGAAGTCATTCATCCGGCGCTGCGGGAGTTTTGGCGGGCGAACGCGAGTCATCATGGACTCCCTTTCCGGAAATCGGCATGACGACTCCGCGGCTCACCGCCGACAACCAGGGACGGAAACCTACGGGCGCGGTGGGTTTTTCATTTTTCTGGCGCCCGTGGGGAGCCGGCCACATCGCACTTCTGCGCGCATCGTTGTAGGGCAATCCTTACACCCCTTCATCAACACTTACCGCACTTTCATACGGCGCCGATTTTTTTCCACTGTCCGACCTCCGATACTGGCAATCAGAAAAGGGCCTGCTGCGCCGCCATGGCGATCCCAGCGCCCGCTAACGGAGGTCGTATGTTCAACGAAGCCCCCCTCGCCGACGACGTCGCGATACTCCCCACCGCGCACGCTTCGGCATGCGTAGAGGATCCGTCGAAGCCGGCACGGCCGGCGCAGCGTTGCGTCACGTGCTCGATGCGCTCGGCCTGCGTGCCGCAAGCGCTGAATGCGCACGACCTCATGCGCTTCGATTCGATCGTCAGCGTCACGCGTCCGGTCAAGCGCGGCGAGGCGATCTATCGCGCCAACGATCCGTTCCAAAGCATCTATGCGATCCGTGCCGGCTCTTTTAAGACGGTCGTCATGCACCGCGACGGCCGAGAGCAAGTCACGGGCTTTCACTTGGCCGGCGAAGTCCTCGGCCTAGACGGCGTCTGCACCGAACGCCACAGCAGCGACGCGATCGCCATTGAAGACAGTAGCATCTGCATCATTTCCTACGCGCTGCTCGAATCGCTGTGCGGCGAATCGAAGAGCCTCCAGCAGCAACTGCTGCGCATGATGAGCCGCGAAATCGTACGCGAATCGTCGCTGATGATGCTGCTCGGCACGATGAGCGCCGAGCAGCGCGTCGCCTCCTTCCTGCTCAATGTATCGACCCGCATGGAGGCGCGCGGCTACTCCGCCGCCGAGTTCAACCTGCGCATGACGCGCGAAGAGATGGGAAACTTTCTCGGCATGACGCTCGAAACCGTTAGCCGCATGTTTTCGAAGTTTCAGCGAGACGGGCTCGTACAAACCCGCGGGAAGCAAATTCGCATCGTCGACCTCGACGCGCTGAGCCGCGTCTGACGTCGGACCGCCCGGCCGCCGCCCTGCCGCTTACGTCAGGCGCTTACGTCAGGCGCCTACGTCAGGCGCCTACGTCAGGCGCCTACGTCAGGCGCCTAC
>CBIHOQ010000035.1:0-64341 GCA_966212065.1 uncultured Burkholderiaceae bacterium | reverse complement strand
AGGTGTGACCAAAGGGCGACTGCGCGATACGCGTACTTGCTCGTAAGGGGCGGCTCTCAGCGGCAGAGCGAACGTCCTAGCGACCGCATGAACGCGCTAAGCAGCGTCCGCAACTGGCCGATGGTGTTGAAAAACTCGTCGACGGTACCGCGAGTGAGGGTTTCAGGGGGTATCTTACCTTTCGCGGCTGCTCACCAGCGGTTTATATGCCGACCTGAGAGGTCGATTTTTCACCGCCTGCACGCACAGCCAGGAGAAAAGAGTTTTTCAACACTATCGGCCGGTTTCAGCCTGTGCCAACAAGGCGGTTCACACACTCGGCGCGGGCGAAGCGTGCTGCTACCGCGTCTATTGCACGAAGCGTGGCGATGCGCTCGTGACCATCTTATGCGGCGGCGACAAGTCCATACAGGCCGAAGACATCAAGCGCGCCGTGGTCCACGACCGGTACGACTGTACTGCAGCTCTGCGAAAAGTGAATCCGATCCGCACGGACAGGCAAAGGCTGGATGATCGCCGTAATGGCGCCACCGCTGCCGTAAGCGGGAACGCGTTTCGAACTTCCATCAACTGGCAGCCTTAGCAAGGCATCAGGATTTCCCACCGCTTACCGATGCAGCGTCACTGCGTACACTGACCAGAAATGATCGGGCTGAACGTCGTCAGCACGAAGCGAGCGGAGGCAAACGTGACTTTGCAGCAACTGGAAACCTTCTTCTGGACGGTAACGCTAGGCAGTTTCTCGGCGGCTGCCGAGAGGTTGTATGCAACACAGTCCGCGGTGTCCATGCGGGTACGCGAACTCGAGCGCACGCTCGGCGTTGAGCTATTCGATCGTACCCATCGGACGGCAAGGCTCACGCCGAAGGGACGAGAGCTGATGGAATACGCCAGCCGAATTCTCGATTTGTCCACAGAACTCGAGCATCGCATCGCTGCGCCGGAATCGATGTTCGGCACGGTGCGTTTTGGTGTAGCCGAAGTCATTACGACAACATGGTTGCCAGAACTGATACGCACCATCGCGGAGCGCTATCCCAACGTACGCCTCGAAATTGAGGAGGCGCTCACAGCAGAGCTCATGGAAAGCCTTGCGCAAGCCGAACTTGAGCTTGTGCTTGCGCCCGGTCATTCGCGTGCCCAAGATCTCTCTACGCTGTCGCTTGGCACGGTTGCCTTCGAGTGGATGGCGAGCCCCGCGTTGGGGCTCGAGGATCGGGTATACGGCCCGGCAGAGCTGGCGGCTTACCCGATCATCGGGATGAAGCCGAAGTCATTTCACTATTCCGCGATCGAGGACTGGTTCCAGAATGAACATGTGCGCGGCCGTTATCTCGCGCGCTGCAAGAGCGTAGCCGTGGCGGCTTCAATGACGATGGCTGGTATGGGCGTCGCGTACCTCCCAGCAAAAAATTACGCGGGCGAAATAGAAAGCGGCAGGCTCAAGATCGTCACAACGTCTCCACGACTCGAACCTGTCCAATTTGTCGCCGTTTTTCCCCAGGGACACTCCTTCTCCCTGGCCCGGACCGTGGCTGAACTCGCCCGCGAGGTGAGCACGTTCGACAGGCCATAGGGTGTCTGCGGTATGCTGCATTGCGTCATATCAGTTCAATAAAGTTGATGTAAGCACCCGAAAATTACTCGTTTGTCCTTATAGGTCGACGCATCTACTCTTTCGCTAAAGCAACGGCGCGCTGATCCACACGATCCGAGGCACGAAGTTGCCATCCAGAGCAGCATATGGAGAAAGACATGAATGCAGTCGCACTGCACGAAGCCCCGCTCGTGCGCCAGGATTCTATTGCGCCCTCGAAACTGCAGGTGCGCGTGCAGTCCGTCTCCTATCTGGCGGACGACATCAACGCATTCGAATTTGTGAGCGTGGACAGCGACACGTTGCCCGCGTTTACCCCGGGTTCACATATTGACGTTCATTTGCCCAACGGCGCGATTCGCCAGTATTCGCTGTGTAATCCATCCACAGAGCGTCATCGTTATGTGATTGCCGTGCTGCGTGATCCGCTCGGCCGAGGCGGATCAGTGGCGATGCACGATGTGTTGCGAGCCGGGCAGATCGTCACTGTGTCCGCGCCCCGTAATCATTTCGCACTGTCGAATTCGGCCACCCGACACATCTTCATCGCCGGCGGGATTGGAATCACACCGCTCATGTCGATGATCGCCGAAGTTCAGCATCGCGGCGAAGCATTTCATCTACACTACTGCGCCCGCACGCCGCAACGAACCGCTTTCGCGCGTGAATTGTGCGGTCTTGTTGCCAGCGGGCTAGCGTCGATCCACTACGATAACGGCGACCCCAGCAAGGGACTCGATCTAAAGGCGACGCTCCAAACCCGTCCAGCCGGTGCGCACTTGTACTACTGCGGCCCAGCCGGACTCATGGACGCTATCGAAGCGGCAAGCGGACACTGGCCGCGCGATGCTGTCCATTGCGAGCGCTTCTCCGGATCGGGCTCGCCGGTGCGGACAGCTTGCGACGATCCCGATATGCCATTCGAAGTCGAGCTGGCACGCTCGAAGAAGCGCCTTACCGTCCACCCGGGTGAGACGATCGTCGATGCGCTGAGACTGCAAGGAGTCGAGGTCGACACCTCGTGCTGCGAAGGCTATTGCGGCACATGTATGACCCGTTACCTCTGTGGTGACCCACTTCATCGAGACTCGGTACTCGATGAAGACGATCGGGAAGAATTCATCATGATCTGCTGCAGTCGCGCAAAGAGCGCGTTAATTGTTCTCGACCTTTAGTTCAGCGCTTCTCGTTCTCATTCAGCCGGCGCGATGTAATGCGCTTGCCCAAAAAAGCCTACCGGAGACGGTTTTATCATGAGCACATTCGAATATGTAAAGAATTGCTGGTATCCCATTGGTTTCTCATCCGAGTTTCCAGAGGGTGAGTTGCAGGGACACAAGATAGTCGGACGGCCGATCGTAATGTGGCGCTCCGATAAAGGTGAAGTCGTCGCATTCGACGACCGTTGCTGCCATAAGCGCTTCCCGCTCTCGCAGAGCAAGCTGCTCGACGGCGGACGTTTGGAGTGTGCGTACCACGGATTGTGCTACGACACGAACGGGCAATGTATTGCGATCCCTTCCCAGCCGGATAAGGCAATTCCTCCGCAAGCGCGTCTCAGCGTTGTCCCGGTGAAGGAACAGGACGGCGTAGTGTGGATCTGGCCGGGCAACCCCGCGGGGGCGCAACGCGTGGCGCCGCCGCGCACGCCGGAGATTCTCGATCCTACGAATCTGTCGATCGGTTCTCCAGGCCCACTGCACGTGCCCGCCAATTATCTTCTGCTGATCGAAAACCTGCTCGACATCACCCATTTCTATCCACTGCACGACGGCAATATCGGCGACAAGGAGAACAGTAAGATTCCGGTGGAACTGGAAGAGGGCGAAAGCGAAGGATATACCTATGTAAAAACCACCCGACACGTCCACAGCTACCAGCAACCGCCGTATCTGAAGGAGTGGTTTCTCTACGACACGGTAGAGCGAATTCATACGCATTGCATGGTGACCCCGGGACTTACACGAGTCGTGATGCGCGTTGCGCCGCCAGGCGAACTCGGAACAGACAAGGAGCGCGGATACACCCTGTTGCATCTCCATCTGCCGGTCGACGAGCGCAATCTGGTGTGGCGTTGGTCCGTGTCGTGCAAGAACTGGCACAGAACCTTAAGCGACCCGACGATGCCCACGGCGAAACGCGTCGCGGAAATGTTCCCGGAAGTCGTCGCGCAAGATCAATGGGCGCTGGAGCGCCAGCAAACGATGATGGAGTTTCCCGATGACGGCTATTCCGAAGTCTTCCTAAAGACTGACAAGGCTTTGCGTCGCGCCCGCCAGATCCTGATGGGCCTTCAGCGTAAAGAGCGAGAGTTGCAGATCGCGCCGGCCGATCAGCCGACCAGCGTAAAAGAGCCGGTCACGACCTGAATGGCTGTTTCAAGTAAACGGCGTGGCGCCTGCCGGCTCCCGCCGCGTGCTAGCGAAGTTTCGGCACACCGGCACACCATAAGTACTCGGCTTAATGCCTGGAGACAAACCGTGAAAACTCATGAGACTTCGGCGCCGCTTGGCGTCGCCTCGCCACCGTCATCGCATGGCCGGATTGGCGGCAAGTCGTTGATGCAAAGGGCGGTCGGTTCTTGCGTGTACCTCTTCGAACGACTGATGCCTGATCCCTTCGTGATTGTTATCTTGCTGACCGTCATGACCGCGATATTCGCGATAGCGTTTGCGCCGAAGGGCACACCGGATGTAATTCTAAGCGGCTGGTACAAGGGGATTTTTGGCATCTTCACGTTTGCGTTCCAGATGGTGCTTGTGCTTGTGACCGGTTATGCGTTAGCGAGTGCCCCGATCATCAAGTCCGGTTTGGAGCGTCTCAGTCGGCTTGCGATCGGGCCGTGTTCGGCTGTCATTCTGGTGTTTACGGTCGGTGCAATTGCGACCTTTCTCAACTGGGGCTTCGGACTCGTGGTCGGCGCCATGCTCTCGAAGCAGGTGGCCAAGCACGTACGCGTGGACTTCGCCTGGCTCGTCGCAGCGGGCTACAGTTCCTGGGTGCTATGGGCGTTCACTGGTATGTCCAGTTCGATCGCGTTGTCGATTGCTTCTCCGGGCAACCCTCTGAATCTGATCGAGCAGCATACGCACAGCGTCGTGCCTTTGTCTCATACGGTCTTTTCAACGTGGAATCTGCTGACTGGCCTTACGGCGATGGTGCTGATCCCCGTCATCTTTATTCTGATGCGGCCCGCGGAGAGCGACATCATCGCGGCCAAGCAAGATGCGCTCGAAGCCGCTGAAAAGACCTTTGATCTCGGCGACTCGTCGCGCGCAAACTCATTCGCCGGCATGCTCGAAGGCTCTCGTCTGTGTGCGTTGGTATTCGTCGTGGCGGGCGCGGCGTACCTCGCCATCGAGTGGACGCATCATGGCGTCAGCCTCGATATCAACGCGGTGATTTTTATTTTTCTGCTGGCGGGCTTGTGTCTGCATGGAAGCCCACGTCGCTATGTCGGCGCGGTGACCGAGGCGGCGAAGGTGACGGGTCCGATGCTGCTTCAGTATCCGTTCTATGGCGGAATCATGGGAATCATGGCCGCAACGGGACTCGCGGAAGTGGTCGCCAATGCCTATATCCATGTCGCATCGACGGCTACGCTGCCATTCCTTAGCTATCTCGCCTCGGGGTTGATTACTTTGTTTATTCCGAGCGGCGGCGGCCACTGGGCGGTTCAAGGGCCTTTCACCATTCCTGCGGCCATGCATCTAGGCGCATCGTTGCCCGGCACGTCCATGGCGATCGCCGCTGGCGAGATGGCGGGTAGCCTGCTCCAACCATTCTGGGCCATCCCCGTAGTAGCAATTGCGGGCGTGGGCGTGCAGCGGGTGCTCGGTTTCACACTGGTGATCTTTCTGACGGCCGGGAGCTTTGTCGGATTCGTCTATCTGTTCGTCGTGCCGATTTTCTCCGGCACGTGATTTTGCGCACGAGCGCTTACTGACCTTCCATGGGAATTCAAATGAATAACCAGCTCGCACTCGAGGGCGTGACAGTCATCGAGATATGCAACGTGGCGGCGGGGCCGTTCTGCGGCATGCTGTTGGCCGACATGGGCGCAGACGTTATCAAGATTGAGAATCCGGAAGGCGGAGACTCACTGCGTTCATGGCCGCCGATCACGGACGGATTCAGCGAGAACTTTGCTTCTTTGAATCGCAACAAGCGTTCGATTACGTTGAACCTCAAAGACGCGGAAGACGTCCGTCTTGCCAAAGCGCTGATAGGTGAGTCCGATGTGCTGATCGAAAACAACCGCCCAGGTGTTATGGACCGGTTAGGCATTGGCTATGCCGCATTTGAAGGCATCAATCCTCGCCTGCTGTATTGCTCCATTTCTGCGTATGGACAGAGCGGGCCGCGATCGCAGGAAGGTGGTTTCGATCTGACCTTGCAGGCGATGAGCGGCATCATGAGTATCACTGGCGAGCCGGGCGGTGCGCCGGTCAAATGCGGTGTGCCGTTAGCCGATTTTTCTGCGGGTTTGTATGCCGCCTTTTCGATTGCGGCTGAGCTGCGGCGCGTCGCGCAGTCGGGTCGGGGCTCGCATATCGACATCTCGATGCTTGGTGCGACGCTCGGCATTGCCGCGTTGCAGACGTCGGAGTATTTCGGCAGCGGTCGCGATCCGGTGAAAATGGGCTCGGCTCATCCGCGCAATGCGCCGTACCAGGTGTTTCGTTGCCGTGACGGATACTTCGGCATGGCCGCCGGCAACAATGCTCTATGGGCCGCTGTCTGCCGGGTGCTCGGTCATCGTGAGTGGGCCGACGATGACCGCTTCACCACGCCGAGCCATCGCGCGCGTCATCAGGACCAGCTGACAGTCATGCTCGAGACAATCTTTGCCGACGAGCCCGCGCCATTCTGGCTCGCGCAGTTTCGGGCGGCCGGCGTGCCTTGTGCACCGATCAATAATTATTCGGATGTGCTCGCCGATCCGCAAGTCGAGCACATGCAGTGGATCCAGCCCCTCACGTTGCCCAACGGCGTCGAGACTCGCACTTTTGGATCGCCGATCAACCTGTCGGGGCACGGCTTGCCAATCCGCCGTGCGCCACCGGGGCTCGGCGAACACTCGGAAGAGATCATTGCCCGTATCACCGCACGCGATGCGGAGGAGACGCAATGACGGATCAACTCCAGATCGAAAGAGGCGTGCAATCCTGGACGTTTACATTGAACCGTCCCGACAAGATGAATGCGTTGAACTCCTCGCTTGTCGAAGCGCTGTTGCAGGGCGTGGGCGATGCGCATGCGAGCGGCGCCAGAATGCTCGTATTCCAGGGCGTGGGAAGAAACTTCAGTGCGGGCTTCGATCAGGGCGACCTGGATAGCCAGAGCGATGCAGACCTGCTATTGCGATTGGTGAGGATCGAGACATTGCTTCATCTCATCGCGTCGTCCCCATGTCTGACCGTTGCGTTTGCCCATGGACGCAACTTCGGCGCCGGTGTCGATCTCTTTGCGGCATGCCGCCATCGTTATAGCGCGGCCGATGCGAGTTTCCGGATGCCAGGCTTGCGCTTCGGCCTTGTGCTGGGCACGCGGCGTTTTGGCGACGTCGTCGGCTATGCAAAGGCTCGCGAAATTCTCGAGCAGACCCGGCAGATGAGCGCAACCGAAGCGGCGGAGATTGGCCTCGTCACGAGGCTGGTCGAAGCAGGTGGACGCGCCGATGCAGTCGCCGCAGCGCTGCGGGTTGCCACACTGCTTGATCCGACGACGCAACAGCACCTATATCGCGTACTGGAAAGGGAGCGGCCGGATCAGGATCTCGCCGATCTCGTTCGGTCCGCATCGCGCCCTGGACTCAAATCGCGCATCCTCGCGTACATGAGCGAGCGCTAATTATGGACAGGCGACACGTGTTGCGCGGCCTGGTGATTTCCGGCGCCGGATTCTCAGTCATGACGCCGTCGCTGGCGGCGCCAGACCTGATGGTAAAGACTCTCCCTGAGCAATTCGCGGGAACTTTGAGCGCGCATGATCTCGCCGCGTTCGCGGCGCTCTTCGCAGACGATTTCGTCAATCACCAGAGAACTGCCGCCGTGCCGCCTCCGCCAGTCGGCACGCGACCAAAGGACGCAACGGTGGCGTACTTTGCGAGCCGCCTCAAAGGAATGCCCGACCTCACCGTGTCGATCGAGGCGATGGTGAGTAATGCGGATAGGGTCGCGGCCAGCTTCGTCTACGAGGGCACGCATCAGGGCGTGTATTTCGGTATCGCGCCCACCGGCAAGAAATTGCGGTTCACGTCCTGCGATATCTTTCGTGTCGTCCACGGAAAGATCGCGGAGCACTGGGGCATGGGCGACATCGCGGGCACGCTGGCGCAATTGAAATCGTAAGAGGCGCCGACACTCGGCCCATCCCAACGCCCTAGCAGGACAACCCGTCGCCAGCAAGCTTAAAGACGGACACAGAGGATTTCAGCTTCATCGCCTGCTCTACGAGCGACTGCGCTGCGGCTGAGGCCTGCTCGACGAGTGCCGCGTTTTGTTGTGTAACCTCGTCCATCTGACTGACGGACCGGTTGACCTGCTCGATGCCGCGGCGTTGTTCCTCGGAGGCTGCGGCGATTTCGGCGACGATGTCGGACACCTGCTTGATCGAATGCATGACCTGCCCCATCGTTTCGCCCACTTCGCCCGCCCGATGCGCGCCATCTTGGATGGTGGCGACAGACGAGTTGATCAGTTCCTTGATCTCTTTCGCCGCAGCGGCCGAACGCTGCGCCAAGCTGCGCACCTCGCTCGCCACGACCGCAAAACCTCGTCCCTGCTCGCCTGCGCGTGCCGCTTCCACCGCCGCGTTCAACGCAAGAATGTTCGTCTGGAACGCGATGCCTTCGATGGTGCCGGTGATCTCCGAGATCTTGCTCGAACTGCCGCTGATTTCTCCGATCGTCCTCACCATCCCTTGCACGGCATCGTTGCCGGCATCGGCCATGTCCGTGGCCCGTAAAGCCAGAGTACTGGCCTGATTCGCGTTATCGGCGTTTTGCCTGACCGTTTCGGTTAACTGAACCATGCTCGCGGCCGTTTCCTCCAGCGACGCCGCCTGCTCCTCCGTGCGAGCCGATAGATCGGAGTTGCCTGCCGATATTTGGCTTGCGGCAGTCGTGACATTTTCGGTGCCCGACCGAACTTCCGCTGCGATGCGCGTGAGGCTGTCCCGCATCGTCTGCATCGTCGATATCAGGCTGTGCGAATCTCCCGGCGCCGCGCCGATCTCTACCGTCAAATCCCCAGCCGCAATCCGGCTGGCAACGTTCGTTGCCAGAGCCGGTTCGCCGCCAAGTTGCCCGCGAAGGCGGCGGGCAATGAAACGAGAAATGGCCACACTGGTGACAAGTGCAACAAAGAAGATCCCGAGGAGTACCCAACTTCCTAACCGCGTGCGATCCTGCGCTTCGGCTTCCAAGGCCTTGGATTCCTTCGTCGCAAGTCCGACAACCTGATCGATCGCCTTCCGGTGAATTTCGTATTGCTGCGAGATGCGAGACAGTGCGTCGAGCGCGGCAGCTTTGTCTCCCCGCTGCAGGGCGGGAATGAAGTCGGTGAACACGATCCGATAAAACGCAAGCGCCGCGGGGTGCGCGCCGTCCATGAGCGCACTGCGAGTCTCAGGATTCAGCGTTTGCCCGGCCCAGTATTGATGACGATCGTCGTAATCCGCCTTGAGTGCCTTGAGCCGATCGATCAGGCGCGGCTGCTCCGCCGCGTCCGCGCTGGCAAGCTGAAAGCAGGCGAGGTACGACTCGATCACGTACTCCGGCGGAGGAAGAATATCCGCTACCAGATCCTTGTTCTGGACGATCTTGTCGTATAGCGGCCCGTTCACGCGCAGCTCCTTGATGACGAAGAGCGAGCACAGGCCGTACAAGAGGAAACAGCTTGCGAAGCTCACTATCAATAGAACCATCTGGGCTCTGAAAGAAAGCTTTTTGCCAATATTCGGTTTCACGGTTGTTCCTCGGCCGTTGAAGCAAGCTGGACATGCTGTTGAAACGAGCCATCGAGGCGAAATCTGGACGCAGCGCTCATAAGGGAGGGATGCCCGTCCACCTGCCCCCCGGTTTAATCCAGTGCCGTAGAACAGTTAAACGGCGTTGGCCTCCCTCTACTGAAGGGCTATTTGACATAGGGGTTTCCCTAGTCGCCGCTCAATGGCTTCAATTCGATCAAGGCACGAAGGTTTGCTGTTAAGGAAAAACGCTCGTCCGAATGTCCGATTGTGCTCTCGGCAAAATCCGCGGCGACCGTATGGCTGCCGCCGCAGATCGTTCCCTGTCACACGAGGGGAATGTAGATATCGGTTTGCCACTGGTCTCGCGGCGTTTCCGGAAAGATGCTCAGGTAGTGAAAGAACAACGGATGATCTCGAAGCTCCTCTCCGCTCGCGGGAAGCCAGTCGCGATAAATCGGATAGATTGTCTCGCCAACGTGGTCGGTCGACCCGGTATGTCGAACCACAGCGCATCGGCCCCCCGGAATGACGAGTTCGCGGATGCCGTAGACGTTGGACGCGACCGGCTCCGCGGTTTCTCCGCAGATGTCGAAGCGAAATGCATCCGCCGGTGTCGTGTCCGGGTTATTGCGTGGAATACCAAATGTTCTGCTCGACGCAACCGGTGATTGCCCGCTCTTCTTCCGCCAGTCGACGAACTTGCGCACGCTCTCATTGACGAGGCCGGTCGGCCCGCAGTGTTCAAGCGCAGCGACGCGAGTTTCAAAAAAATCGACAATTTGTACTTGCATGGTGAGTTTCCTTGAAAGATAGGGGACGACAAAAGTCGCACTCCAGATCTGCCAGTTCGGATGCAGTCGAAACGAACTCGGTGCTGCGCCGAACGCGCGCTTGAATGCACGACTGAAGGCTTCGGGGCTGTCGAAGCCCGCGTCGAACGCGGCGTCGAGTACCGAGCAAAACTCACGCGAAGCCAGGCGGTGGGCAGCCCGGCGCAAGCGCATCAGTTGCACGTAGCGTGCGACTGGCACCCCCACATAGGCGGCAAACTGCCGATGAAAATGGAACTTCGAGAAGTTCGCAATGCGACTTAGCGCTTCCACTGACAGGTCGCCCTCGAGGTTCATTTCGATGTACGCGAGTACCGTGTCGATGCGCTGCGCGTAAGCGCAAGTGGCGTTAACCTGAGCTTGCATGGACTGGATATTTGGTTTGTACGACTTGCGTTATGGTCGCTCATGGTCGAGCATCGCACCTAGCCGCGCTTGCTTAATCTACAGGCGGCCTATCCGATAAAAAGACCTTGGCTCATTGAGCCAGCCTGCGCACGAGCCGAGCAAGGGATTCGTTTTTCGGGGGCAAGCTCACCCCCTGGTCTTCCAGCCGGTTCAGGGCTGGCGTTACCCATCCCCACGGATCAGGGTTGGCGTTTGCCGCGGCCCCCAGCGGGCTTGCCAGCCGGCTTACGTGAACCCGCAGCTGGCTTGCTGGCGGGTTTGCTGCGTGGCTTTTGCGCGCTGAATGAATTCCCGCTGGACAAGCTTGTGCCTTTACCCGCGGCCACAGCGCGCTGCGCCGCAGGCTTGCGTTTGTTTTCGCCACTTTGCGGGCGCGGTTTTTTGCCGAGCATCTGCATGGCGCCCGCTGCGGCTTGCGGCACTTTGGGCTGCTTAGGCTTTTTGGGTTTCTTGATGATCTGGCCCGTCGCGCTGGTTTGCGGCACGCGGTGTTCGGCTTCAAAACCCGGCTCTTCTTTACGGGGCAACGTTTGCCGGATCAGCGCTTCAATCGCGGCCAGTAGTGGCGCTTCATCGGCGCACACTAGGGACACCGCCACGCCGCTAGCGCCCGCGCGGGCGGTGCGGCCAATGCGGTGCACATAGTCTTGCGCCACGATCGGCAGATCGACGTTGATCACCAGCGGCAGGTCGTCGATATCCAACCCGCGCGCAGCCACATCAGTGGCTACCAGCATGCGTACTTCGCGCGTCTTGAAGCGCTCCAGCGCACGCAGGCGCGCCGGTTGCGGTTTGTCGCCGTGGATGGTGTCGACCGCATAGCCCGCTTCATCCAGCATGGCCGCCAGGTAATCCACGCCATTGCGGGTCTTGACGAATATCAGCGCGTGGTCCCAGTTGTTCTCAGCCACAAGATGCATGAAGAGGTCAGGCTTATTCTTTTTATCCACCGGCACCACCCACTGCTTGATCTTGCTGGCCGTGGCATTGGGCGGGCTGACGCTGATATTGATCGGGCCGCGCAGAATGCCCGCCGCCATGGCGCGGATATCGTCGCTAAACGTCGCAGAGAACAGCAATGTCTGGCGCTGAGCGGGCAGGGCAGCAAAGACGGCGTTGAGTTCGCGCGCAAAGCCCAGATCCAGCATGCGGTCGGCTTCATCCAGCACGAGCGTTTGTACTTGATCGAACTGCACTGCGTTCTGGCGATTGAGATCCAGCAAACGGCCCGGCGTGGCAACGAGCACATCCACGCCTTTGCGCAACGTCATCATCTGCGGGTTGATGCTCACGCCGCCATAGGCGGCCAGAAATCGTAAATCAAGGCCTTTGCCGTAATCGACAAAGCTTTGCAGCACTTGTTCAGCCAGTTCACGCGTGGGCACCAGCACCAGAACACGCGCGCGGTTGCTGGACACCGCCGGGCCGTGTTGCACCAACCGTTGCAATAACGGCAGCGCAAAACCCGCGGTTTTGCCGGTGCCGGTCTGTGCCGCAGCCATGACGTCCTTGCCACTGAGCACAGCAGGAATCGCTTTGACCTGCACCGGCGTGGGTGTCTGGTAATTGAGGTCCTGCAGATTGCACAGCAACGGATCGATCAGGCCAAGCGAGGCAAAAGACATGGATATATTTCGAGCTAAAACCGCAATTCTAGCGGTTACCGCGCTGATTGCATCGCGCAGATCGCCGCGCTTGCGGGCATTGGGCATCCGCCCCGACGAGCGCATAATCCCCTCACGGCCAACCAGGCCGCGCCTTTGCAGGTAAAACGAAAGCATCGTCATCCGCCGCGGAGCGCACCATGCTAGCGAACAAAGAAGAAGCCGTCGCCCATCTGCTCGCTGATGTCGTCGAGTATGCGCGAGGACGATGGTCCGAAACCGCATTCGTACCCATCGAATCGTTTCTGAGCTTTTACTACGAGCTCGTCGACGCGCAAGATCTACAAAGCCGCAGTATCGCCGACCTATACGGCGCCGCATTGGCGCACTGGCAAACCGCGCAGCGATTCGTGCCGGGCGCCGAGGTGCTGCGCGTCTACAACGCCGTGCTCGACGAGCATGGTTGGCACTCCGATCACACCGTCATCGAGATCGTCAACGACGACATGCCGTTCCTCGTCGATTCGGTGACGATGGAAGTGAACCGCTGCGGCCTAACGCTGCACTCGGCGATTCACCCGGTGTATCGCGTTTGGCGCGACGCGCAAGGCGCGATCGCGCGCATCGAGCCGGGCGGAGCGAAAGGCGCGGACGAAGCGTCGATCCAGGGCTCGCACTTGGAGTCGTTCATTCACTTCGAGATCGATCGCTGCAGCGAGGCGGCCAAAATCGCTGAACTGCGCGCGAATATTGCGCGCGTGCTGGGCAACGTGCGAGCCGCCGTCGAGGATTGGCCGAAGATGCAGGCGGTGACGAAAGAAACGATCAAGACGCTGGCCGCGCGCGAAGCGAGCGGCGAGGCGGCCGAAGCCACGGCATTCCTCGAATGGATGGTGGCCGACCATTTCACGTTCCTCGGGCTGCGCGACTACGCACTTGTGCCGTACGACGGTGATTTCGCGCTGCGTGGCGTGCCTGGCACGGGCACCGGCATCTTGCGTGAGAACTTGCGGCCTGCCGATGCGCCCGACCTGACGCCGTTGCCGCATGCGGCAGGAGCGATCATCGACGACGGCATGCCGATTTTTCTGACGAAGGCCAATTCGCGCGCGACGGTGCATCGGCCCGGCTATCTCGACTACGTCGGCATCAAGCTCTTCGGTCCCGATGGCAAACTCATCGGCGAGCGGCGCATGCTCGGCTTGTACACGTCGACGGCCTATACGTGCTCGATCAACGACGTTCCCATCGTGCGGCGCAAATGCGCGAACGTCGTGCAGCGCGCGGGCTTTCTCGCGAAAGGGCATTTACATAAGTCGCTCGTGACGGTGCTCGAGCAATATCCGCGCGACGAGCTGTTTCAAACGAGCGAAGACGATTTATACGATATCGCGCTCGGCGTCCTGCGTTTGCAAGAGCACCAGCGCACGCGGCTGTTCGTGAGGCGCGACCGGTTCGAGCGATTCGTCTCGTGCCTGATTTTTGTCGCACGCGAAAAGTACAACACGGACTTGAGAAGGCGCATCGCGAAGCTGCTTGCGGATGCATTCAATGGAACGAGCGTCGAATTTACGCCGCTGTTGTCCGAGTCGCCGCTCGCGCGCATCCACATCGTCGTGCGCACGAATACAGGCGTGTTGCCCGAAGTCGATACGCAAGAGCTGGAGGCGCGGCTCGTGCAAGCGACGCGTCGCTGGCAGGACGATCTCGCCGCCGCGCTGCTCGAGCGTTTCGGCGAAGAAGAGGGGAACCGTCTACTGCAACACTACGGCGATTCGTTTCCGGCCGGCTATCGCGAGGATTATGCCGCGCGTACAGCCGTGCGCGATATCGAGCTCATGGAAGCGGCCCGTCGCAGCGAAACACTCTCGATGAACCTATACCGGCCGATCGAAGCGGCGCCGCGCGCCTGTCGCTTCAAGGTCTATCGCGTCGGACAATCGATCGCGCTCTCGCGCAGCCTGCCGATGCTCGAGCATCTTGGCGTGCGCGTAGACGAGGAGCGTCCGTATCTGATCGAGCCACCCGGTGCGGCGCCCGCATGGGTGCACGATTTCGGCCTCGAATTGACCGACGACGTGGAGTTCGACATCGAACGCGTGAAAGCGTTGTTCGAAGAAGCGTTCGCGCGCGTCTGGGCCGGCGATGTCGAGAACGACGATTTCAACCGGCTCGTGCTGCGTGCCCAACTTGCGGCGCGCGAAGTGTCGATTCTGCGTGCGTACGCCAAGTACCTGCGCCAGGTGGGTTCGACTTTCAGCGACGCGTATATCGAACGCGCGGTGACCGGCAATCCGGCGCTTGCGCGCGGGCTCGTCGATCTGTTCCTCGCACGCTTCGATCCGGCGCTCGGGGCCTCACGCGCCACGCGCGCGGAGCAATTGCAGCAAGGCATCGCGGCCGCGCTCGATCAAGTGCCCAATCTCGATGAAGATCGGATCTTGCGGCAGTTTCTCGGCGTCATCGACGCGACGGTCCGCACGAACTATTTCCGCCGAGATGCCGCGGGCGCGCCGTATCCGTACATTTCGTTCAAGCTCGATCCGTCGCGCGTGCCGGGGCTGCCCGAGCCCAAGCCGATGTTCGAGATTTGGGTGTATTCGCCACGCGTGGAAGGCGTGCATCTGCGAGGTGGGCGCGTTGCGCGTGGCGGGTTGCGCTGGTCCGACCGGCGCGAGGATTTCCGCACCGAAGTGCTGGGGCTCATGAAAGCGCAGATGGTCAAGAACACGGTCATCGTGCCAGTCGGGTCGAAGGGCGGCTTCGTCGTCAAGAATCCGCCTGCCGCCGGCGATCGGGAAGCTTTGACGCGCGAAGGCATCACGTGCTATCAAACGTTTTTGCGAGGCTTGCTCGATGTCACCGACAATCGCCAAGGCGGCGCGATCGTCGGGCCGCCCGAAGTCGTGCGCCATGACGGCGACGATCCCTACCTCGTCGTCGCAGCGGACAAGGGTACGGCCACGTTCTCCGACTACGCGAATGCGATCGCGCGCCAGTACGGCTTCTGGCTCGACGATGCGTTCGCCTCCGGGGGATCGGTCGGCTACGATCACAAGAAGATGGGCATCACGGCGCGCGGCGCGTGGGAATCGGTGAAGCGTCACTTCCGGGAGATCGGTGTCGATACGCAAACGACTGATTTCACAGTAGTCGGTATCGGTGATATGTCGGGCGACGTATTCGGAAACGGCATGCTGCTTTCGCGTCATATCCGGCTTCTCGCCGCGTTCGATCATCGACACATCTTCCTCGATCCCGATCCGAATCCGGAAACCACTTTCATCGAACGCGAGCGCCTGTTCGCGCTGCCACGCTCGAGCTGGGCCGACTACGACGCCGCGAAGATCTCGGCCGGCGGTGGGATCTTTCCGCGCACGGCGAAAGCGATTCCGATCTCGCCCGCGGTGCAGGCCGTGCTCGGCATTCAAGCGACGGCGCTGGCCCCGAACGAACTCATTCGGGCGATTTTGCTCGCGCCCGTCGATCTGCTTTACAACGGCGGGATCGGCACCTATGTGAAAGCGACGCGCGAGACGCACGCCCAAGTGGGCGATCGGGCCAGCGACGGTGTGCGCGTGAACGGCGCGCAATTGCGCGTGAAAGTGGTCGCGGAGGGAGGCAATTTGGGCCTCACGCAACTCGGCCGCATCGAATATGCGCAAAAGGGCGGGCGCATCAACACCGATGCGATCGATAACTCGGCCGGCGTCGATTGCTCCGACCATGAAGTCAACATCAAGATCCTTCTCGGACTCGTCGTGGCCGAAGGCGAGATGACGGAAAAACAGCGCAACGCGCTGCTCGCGGAGATGACGGACGAGGTCGGGCTGCTGGTCTTACGCGACAACTATCAGCAAACGCAGGCGCTATCGATCGCGGGACGCTACGCCCCCGAGTTGCTCGAGGCAGAGGCCCGGCTCATGCGTTCGCTGGAGCGTATCGGGCGCTTGAATCGAGCGATCGAATTCCTGCCGAATGACGAAGAAATCGCCGAACGGCAAGCGGCGAAGCTCGGTTTGACTTCACCGGAACGGGCCGTATTGCTCGCCTATAGCAAAATGTGGCTTTACGACGAGTTGCTCGATTCGGATCTGCCCGAGGACCCGCTCGTTGCCGATATGCTGCGCGACTACTTCCCGAAGCCATTACAGACGCGCTTTGCCGATGCTGCCGTACGACACCCGCTGAAGCGGGAAATTCTCGCGACGCATTTGGCCAATGCGCTCGTCAACCGCGTGGGCAGCACGTTCGTGCATCGGTTGCAGGAAGAGACCGATGTAAAGGCCAGCGACATCGTCCGCGCATGCATCATGGCGCGCGATGTCTTCGGCATCGACGGCATCTGGCAGCGTATCGACGCGCTCGACAATCGCGTTCCCGACGACGTCCAAGCGAAGATGTTCGTGGACGTTGCGCGGCTGCTTGAACGCTCGGCGCTCTGGTTCCTGCGACAATTGCAATCTCAGAGCGCGCAAGCGACGAGCGACCGGGCGAGCGTCGCGGCGCTAATCGAGCGTTGCCGTGAAGCGGCAGAGCGGCTCGCGGCACGCCTGCCGGCGCTGCTGCCGGGCGCCGAACTCGAGGCGCTCGACGAGCGGCAGCGCGTGCTCGAACAGGCCGGAGTCGACGCCGAACTGGCCGGACGTGTCGCGAGCGGCGAAATTTCCGCGGCCGTGCTCGACATTGCCGAGGTGGCCTCGAGCGCTGCGCAACCGCTCGAACTCGTGGCGGGCGTTTATTTTGCGCTCGGGACGATGCTCGACTATGGGTTCATCGGCGAGCGCGCGAGCGCATTGCCCACGCATACGCATTGGGACATGCTGGCGCGCGCGGCCGCACTGGCCGAGTTCGCGAGGCTCAAGCGCACGCTCACGGCGAGCGCGCTCGCCCATGCGGCGAGCCGCGCATCGGCCGAAACGATCGCGGCGGCTTGGCGCGAGCAGCGTGCGCCGCAACTGGAGCGCTTCGCGCATTTGGTTGCCGAGCAACGCGCATCGGGCGGCGCGAGCTTGTCGATGCTGCTGGTGCTCGTGCGCGAAATGGCGGTATTGGAACGGGGATAAACAAGGCAGGGTATGAACGATCGACATGATGAAAACGCAAATTCAACAGCAGTAAAAGCGCCGCGCTTGACGAGCCTGTCGCACGGAGGCGGTTGCGGGTGCAAGATTGCGCCGGGCGTGCTGGCGCAGTTGCTGGCGGCGCAGCCTGCACCGTCCATGCCGGCAGCGGTGTTCGCCAATTTGCTCGTCGGCAGGGAAACGGCGGACGATGCCGCCGTCTATCGGCTCAACGACGAGCAGGCGATCGTCGCAACGACGGATTTCTTCATGCCGATCGTCGACGATCCGTACGACTTCGGCCGTATCGCCGCCACCAATGCGCTGTCCGATCTCTATGCGATGGGCGCGCGTCCGATCCTCGCGCTCGCGATCGTCGGCATGCCGATCAACGTGCTGCCGTACGAGACGATTGCCGCGATTTTGCGCGGCGGCGAAAGCGTCTGCGCCGAGGCGGGTATTCCGATCGCGGGGGGACATTCGATCGATTCCGTCGAGCCGATTTACGGCTTGGCCGCGCTCGGGATCGTCCATCCGGACCGCGTCAAGCGCAATAGCACGGCGCGCGCAGGCGATGTGCTCGTCCTCGGCAAGCCGCTCGGCGTCGGCGTGCTGTCGGCGGCCCTGAAGAAAGGCGAGATCGACGAGGCCGGGTATGCGGCGATGATCGATTCGGCCACGCGCCTAAACCGCCCCGGCATCGCGCTGGCCGAAATGCCCGACGTGCATGCGCTCACGGACGTGACGGGCTTCGGCTTGCTCGGCCATACGCTGGAATTGGCACGCGGTGCGAATCACGGCATTCGTCTGCGTTATGAGGACGTACCGTTGCTTGCCGGTGTTGCGGCGCTGGCCTCGCGCGGTATCGTGACGGGCGCATCGGCCCGCAATTGGGCCTCGTACGGGGCCGACGTCGACCTGCAGGCGGGCCTACCCGAGGAGGCACGCGCATTGCTTGCCGATCCCCAAACTTCGGGCGGCTTGCTTGCTGCCTGTGCGCCGAATGCCGTCGAGGACGTGCTCGCCTGCTTTCGTGCCGAAGGGTTCGCCCGTGCCGCGGTGATCGGCGAAGTGATAGCGGGACAGCCGCGCGTCGTCGTGGTTTGACGCCTCCGGGTGGGGCGACGGCCTCATTTTCGGGATCGTTTGGGCGAGAACGAAGTCAGAGGGACATCAAGCGAGCCCGGCGTACCTGCCGGGCTCGGGGTTCGCGGTTCGACATTGCCCGACCTTGCTCTGCTTTGCCCGACATTGCCAGCCTTGCCCGACATCGTCGCTTCCTGCTCACGTCTCTATGCGCAAATCATTATTCGCTGCTCCGCTAGTTTTTTTATTTTATGTTTCGTCAGCCTACGCCGCGCCGGCTTCCACGCCAGCCGCGGTGCAGCCGGTCTCCAATCCCTCCACTGTCGCACTGACACCCCAGCAAGCAAAAAGCGCGCTGCAAGTACTCGGCGATCCGAAGTCGCGCGCGCAAATGGAGGACACGCTGCGCGCCATCGCCGCGGCCGGTGCGCTGGCTATGCCGCCGGCCGCCAGCACGCCCGCAGCCGCGCCGGCCAGTTCGGCGTCGGCCGTGTTGGCGGCGATCGCGTCGAACGGCCTCGTCTCCCAAGTTTCACACCAGATCATCCGGGGCATCCGCGATGTCGCCACCGCGTTGCGCCACTCGGTTGGCGCCCTGCTCGACGTGCGGTCCGTGCGCGCATGGTGGGCCTACGAGATGACGAGCGCTCAGGGGCAGGCACAACTCGAGGGGTTGGCGTGGACGCTCGCCGCGACATTCGTGCCCGCGTGGCTCATCGGCTGGCTCGTGGCGCGGCTGCTGCGTAAACGCACGAAGGCGGTGGCGATCGGCAAGGTCAATGGGAGCCAGGACGATGGCGTCTCGGCGAGCGGCCTAGCCGAAGGCACCGGTGCGTCGGCGGATGCCGCCAGCGGCCGTGACGACGCGGCAGTGCGCCAACTGAACGCGAACGTACCGGCGGCGAGCATCGACGAGAACGCACTGCGCGCAGCCCGCACCCAACGCGATGCGGCTCGCGCGGGGCTACATAGGTCGCTGCTGCAGCGCTTGCCGTATGCGCTGCTGCATACGCTGCTGCGCGCATTGCCGCTCGCGGCGTTCCTCTGCGTGGCGATCGTCGCCTTGTCGCTGCTGACCGACGATGGGACGCCCGAAGCCGACGTCATCGAGACGGTCATCGAGATCTACGCGATCGCGCGCGCGGTCGTCCTCCTGGGGGAATTCCTGTTCGCCAGCGGCGCGCCAAGGTTACGGATGCTACCGCTCGGCGAATCTTGGGCCGCATTCGGCGAACACTGGGTGCTGCGCCTCGTGATTGTGCTCGGCATCGGCGTGGCACTGGCCGAAACGCCGGTGCCGCTCGGGCTCACGGATGCCGCGCATCTGGGCATCGCCAAGGCCGTCGCGCTCGTCGGCCATGTGATGATCTCGGTCCTGATCTTGCAGATTCGCCGTCCCGTGGCCGACTGGATTCGAACGAAGTATGCGACGTCGGGGCTGTTGCGTTTCTTAGCGAATTGGCTTGCCGATATCTGGGCTCCCCTCGCGGTATTCCTCGTCATGGCGCTGTGGTTCATTTGGGCGCTCGACGTGCGCAACGGCTACCAAGCGCTACTGCAGCGTGGCGGATTGTCTTTGCTGGTTCTTATCGGTGCGCGCGTGGTCGCCATCGTCACTTTCGGGCTGCTCGGCCGGCTCTTCGACATCTCGAACGGCGGCGGATCGGTTGCGCTTCAGCGCGCACAGCGCTATTACCCGCTGTTTCGCCGCCTGGTGTGGCTCGTCATTCTCGTGGTGGCGGCGGCGCTCGTATTGTCGGTATGGAACCTCCACGTCTGGGGCATCTTCACCGGCAATTTTGTAGGCCGCAGACTCATTTCCGCCTGCGCGACGATCGCCGTCGCGGTTTTCGTGGCATTGCTGGTCTGGGAGTCGATCAACGTATCCATCGAGCGCCGGCTGCATCGATGGACCGATGCCGGCGACCTCATGCGCGCCGCGCGACTGCGTACGTTGCTGCCGATGCTGCGCTCGTCGCTCTTGATCGGGATCGGGCTCATCGTGGGACTCACGGGCTTGAGCGAGCTTGGCGTGAATATCGGGCCGCTGCTCGCCGGTGCCAGCGTATTCGGCGTGGCGCTCGGGTTGGGTGCGCAGAAGGTGGTGCAGGATTTCCTGACAGGCACGTTTCTTCTGATGGAAAACGCGATGCAAGTCGGCGATTGGGTCACGCTCGCAGGCCTCTCGGGCACGGTCGAGTACTTGTCGATTCGCACCGTGCGCTTGCGCGGCGGGGATGGCGCGCTGCATACGGTGCCGTTCAGCTCGGTGTCAACAGTGACGAATTCGAACCGCGGGCTAGGCAACGCGTCGGTCAAGGTCAGCATCGCATACGGGCAGGACCTCGATCTCGCGGTGAACACGCTCAAGGAGATCGGCGCGGCACTGCGCGAAGACCCGGCTTTCAAGGACGGCATCATCGGCGATTTCAGCTACTGGGGCGTCGATCAGGTGGACGGCTCGATGGTGACCCTGCTCGGGCAGCTTCAATGCCGCGATACCGCGCGCTGGCCGACCCAGCGCGAATTCAATCGACGCATTGCCGACGCCTTTCGCGAGCGCGGCATCGCCATCGCCAATCCATTGCGCAACGTGCTGGTGCCGGGCGATGGCATTAAGGGGAGCAAAGGGGAGGATCGTGCGCCGGCTGAGCATGACACCACGAGCAACGGCAACGGGGAGGTAAAGGATGACGGGAAGGGTGACGGGACGGGCGACGACGAGCGTAACGTGACCGACCAGAGCGAAAAGCACCCTCGCGCCCATGGTAGGAGTTGAGCACCCCTCTATACTGACGCGCGCAGTACCGGCATCAGCGAGCGATTCTCCCGAACAAGTCACTAATCCAAGGAGCGCACATGCTTACTCGCACCATCCTGTCGATCGGCGCCGTCGCGCTGACGGCCTGCGCGGCCACAGCCTCGAGCGCGCAGGACAACGAAGCTGCCTTCTCCGAATCCGCCTCGCACGGCGGCCGGCACGTCAAAGTCATGATCATTTCGATGTTCGCGCCGGAAGGACAAGTCTGGCTCGATCACCTCGGCCCATGGGAGTCGATTCCCGTGGCCGGTCTTTCGCCCGACTATCCGGACGTGCATTGCAATAAGCAGGACATCTGCGTGATGACGACCGGCATGGGGCACGCGAACGCGGCTGCGTCCACTATGGCGCTCGCGTTCTCGCCGCGCTTCGATCTGCGTCGTACGTACTTCATGATCGCGGGCATCGCGGGCATCGATCCGGCACAAGGCACGGTCGGATCGGCGGCATGGGCCAAGTACCTCGTCGATTTCGGGATCCAATGGGAAATCGACGGACGTGAAATTCCGCCTGGCTGGAACACGGGCTACCTCGGCATCAACACGACGAGCCCGACCCAAAAGCCCCCGCTCGATTACAAGACCGAGGTCTTCCAACTGAACGCGAAGCTGGCCGATGCGGCTTATGCGTTATCGCGCAACGTCGTGCTGACCGACAGCGCGCAAGCGCAGGCGGCGCGCGCGAAATTCACCTACGCACCCGCGAACCAGCCGCCCGCCGTCATCCAATGCGATACGCTGGCCGGCGATACGTGGTTTTCCGGCACGGATCTGGGCCAGCGTGCGCGCGATTGGACGAAGATTATGACCGACGGCAAGGGAACCTACTGCACGACGCAGCAGGAAGACAACGCGACTTTCGAAGCGTTGACTCGGGCGGCGAACGCGCATCGCGTCGACCTCGCGCGCGTAGCCGACCTGCGCACCGCCTCGGACTTCGACCGGCCGTACGCAGGCCAAACGAGTGCCGACAACCTGCTCAACTATCAAGCGCAGGGCGGCTTCGTGCCTGCGATCACGAACCTGTTCGTGGCAGGTAACCCGCTCGTGCAGGACATCGCGACGCACTGGGAAGCGTGGCGCGACGGCGTCCCGCAGCACTGAGCCCGCCGGCCGCGACGAACCATCGCGGCTAGGCCAGTCAGCCAGCCCCGTTAGGCCATCCACTCGGCCAGTACTGGCGTATCGAGCGCGGGCCCGTTCTCGCGCTCCTCGAGCGTGCGCTTGCTGCAAGGCGCATCGAGGCTTTGGCGGCCGCTGAGCAGCGGGCAACGGTCGAACACTTCGGCAATCCAGTCGACAAAAACCCGCACTTTCGGCGAAAGATGCCGGCTGTGCGGGTAGACCGCCGAAATGGGCATCGGCAACGGCTTCCACTCGGGCAGCACTTCCTTGAGCGCACCGGAGCGCAGGTGCGGCAGCACCATGAACAGCGGCGCTTGGATCAGGCCGAAGCCTTCCACGGCGCAGGTGACATAGGCGTCGGCATCGTTGACCGACACGGAGCCGGGCATCTTCACCTCGACTTCCTTACCGTCCACGAGGAAGTCGAAGTTGATGATCCGGCCGGTTCGGCTCGAAAAGTAATTGACGGCTTGAAACTGGCTCAATTCATCGATCGTGCGCGGCTCGCCCGCACGCGCGAGGTAGTCGGGCGCGGCGCACGTCACGCCCTCGAACAAACCGATGCGGCGCGCGACGAGCGAGGAATCCTGCAGCGCGCCAACCCGAATGACGCAATCCACCCCTTCCTGGAGCAGATCGACGGGCCGATCGGAGAAGCCGAGTTGAAGATCGATATCCGGGTAGCGCTCATGGAATTCGCAGAGCGCGGGAATGACGACCGTGCGCCCGAGCGCGCCCGGCATGTCCACGCGCAGCTTGCCGCGCGGCTTCTTGCTGCCGTTTTGCAGGCTGCTTTCGGTTTCGTCGACATCTGCCAAAATGCGCACGCAGCGCTCATAATAGGCGGCACCGTCGGGCGTGAGGCTAAGCCGCCGCGTCGTGCGGTGCATGAGCCGTACGCTCAGATACGCTTCCAAGTTCTGGATGATCGTGGTGACAGATGCGCGCGGCAGATCGAGTGTCTCCGCGGCCTTCGTGAAGCTGTTCGTGTCGACCACACGCGTGAAGACCTGCATGGCCTGAAGCCGATCCATCATGGTTCTCCGGAATATTCCCAACAATGATCCCAACAAATGGGAAACAATTGTTCGGGCGCGGTGAATTGTGTTGCCGGATTATAGGCATTTATCTCTGACTTTGCCGAACGCACAATTCGCAGCATTGTGAAACTGCTGCGCTCTGCGCGTTCGATCATGCGAACTACGCATTCCCGTGGGCTTTTCGCGGGATCGCCCTGGGGCACGCACCCGCTTGAAGTCGAAGAGGTCCAGATTGCCGGATACGAGAGCGATATCCGGCTACGGCTTTATCGTCGGGCTGGTGTACGCTCATTGCCCGTCATGCTTTATTTTCATGGCGGCGCATTCGTGCGCGGATCGCTCGATGACGCCGAATGCGCCGCCCGGTATTTTGCCCAGCAGCTTTCGGTATTAGTGATATCCGTAGGTTATTCGCTCGCGCCCCAGTATCCGTTTCCGGTGGCGCTCGAAGATGCCTACCGCGCGGCGCGCTGGGCGGACAGTGCGGGCAGGGGGATCGGCAGCGACGGCAAGCGGCTGCTCGTGGCAGGCCATTGCGCGGGCGGACATATCGCCAACGGCCTGGCGTTCATCGCCCGCGACCGCGGCGACGTGCGCATCGCCGCGCAGGCGCTGTTCAGCCCGATGCTCGATCCGAGCATGACGTGCCTGGCTGACGAGCGGGCCGTGGAATCGGATATTTCGCCGCGGCAGTGTTTGGCGAGCTATCGAGCGTACCTGCCGCAAGCTTCGCAGCGGATGCACCCGTACGCCGCGCCGCTCGAATCGGCGCGGTTGGCGGGACTGCCGCCCGCATTCATCGCAACGGCGCGCAACGATGTCTTGCACGTCGAAGCGGAACGGTACGCCGCGCGCCTGATCGGTGCGGGCGTACCCACGCAGGTGATGCGCTACGCGAACGCTACGCATGAGGGAATGGCGTGCGATCCGCAAGCGCTACAAGATGCCACGCGGTTTTTCGAGTATCACCTCGAGCCGCGCAATGTCGCAATCGGTTGATCTCGAACGTCATACAACAAACCACACCGGAGCTTCGTCATGTCCAAGACCCCTCTTTCTCGTACTCGCATCGCTTACGCCGTGCTTGCGGTCGCCGTCGTGGCGGGCGTCGGCGCGTTCAGCGCGATTCGCGTGAACGCGAGCGCACCCGCGCAAGCCGCGCCGATGGCGCCCGAGGTCGATGTCGCCTCGGTGCTCAACAAGACGGTCACCGATTGGCAAACGTACTCGGGCCGGCTCGAAGCGGTCGACAAGGTCGATATTCGTCCGCAGGTCTCGGGCACCATCGTAGCGGTCGAATTTAAAGATGGCGCGCTCGTCAAGAAAGGCCAGACGCTGTTCGTGATCGATCCGCGCCCCTATGCGGCCGAGGTAGATCGCGCGAAGGCGCAGCTTGCCGCGGCTAAAGCGCGCGAGAGCTACGCGCAAACCGATTGGCAGCGCGCTCAGCGCCTGATGGCCGATAACGCCATCGCCAAACGCGATTACGACGAGAAGCAGAACAATGCGCTCGGCGCCGCGGCGGACGTCAAGGCGGCGCAGGCCGCGGTTGAGGCTGCGCAGATCAATCTCGGCTACACCACGATCGTCGCACCGGTGGCCGGACGCGTTTCCCGCGCTGAGATCACCGTGGGCAACGTCGTCTCGTCGGGGGCGAATGCGGCGCCGCTGACGACGCTCGTCTCCGTTTCGCCGATCTACGCTTCGTTCGACGTAGACGAGCAGACCTACCTGCAGTACATCGGCCGCACGCGCAACGGTGCGAGCGCACCGGTGCAAGTTGGGCTCGCAAACGAAACGGGCTACTCGCGCAAAGGCGCGATCGCGTCGGTCGATAACCGGCTCGACACCTCATCGGGCACGATTCGCGTCCGCGCGCGCATCGACAACGCCGACGGCACGCTCGTGCCGGGCCTGTATGCGCGGGTCAAGGTAGGCGGTGGCGAGCCGCACCCGGCGCTGTTGATCGACGAAGCCGCGCTCGGCACCGATCAAGACAAGAAGTTCGTGCTCGTCGTCGACAA
Source organism: uncultured Burkholderiaceae bacterium (assembly GCA_966212065.1). GTDB lineage: Bacteria > Pseudomonadota > Gammaproteobacteria > Burkholderiales > Burkholderiaceae > Trinickia. The sequence continues at coordinate 38,770 of CBIHOQ010000035.1, read as the reverse complement.
GCAAGGCGTCGTTTCCTACCGCGACGTCAAGCTGGGCGCGTTGCACGGCAACCTACGAGTCATCACCGCCGGGCTCAGCGCGAGCGATCGCATCGTCGTGAACGGCGTGCAGCGTGTGCGACCGGGACAAACGGTGCGCGCGCACATGGTGCCGATGACGGACGATCCGGCGGGCGGCGGCGACGGCAGTGCGAGCGCCGACGCGGGCAAGGCAGGCGCGGACCCATCGACGAATTCCTGAGACACCGCTTCGGCGCCGATTCGAAGAAGCGATCAATCACTCAGAACGCGATATGAACATTTCTAAATTTTTCATCGACCGGCCTATCTTCGCAGGGGTGCTGTCGGTCTTGATCCTGCTGGCAGGCGTGATCTCGCTGTTCCAGCTGCCGATCTCCGAGTACCCCGAAGTGGTGCCGCCGTCGGTCATCGTTCACGCCCAGTATCCGGGCGCGAATCCGAAGGTGATCGCCGAGACGGTGGCTTCGCCGCTCGAAGAGCAGATCAACGGCGTAGAGAACATGCTCTACATGCAGGCGCAGGCGAACAGCGACGGCAACATGACGTTGACCGTTACGTTCAAGCTTGGAACCGATCCCGACAAGGCGCAGCAACTCGTGCAGAACCGCGTGTCGCAAGCCATGCCGCGTCTGCCCGACGATGTCCAGCGGCTCGGCGTGACGACGATCAAGAGCTCGCCGACGCTGACGATGGTCGTGCACCTGATCTCGCCCGACAACCGCTACGACATGACGTATCTGCGCAACTACGCGCTGCTCAACGTCAAAGATCGGCTCGAGCGTATTGCCGGTGTCGGCCAAGTTCAGCTGTGGGGCGCGGGCGATTACGCGATGCGTGTTTGGCTCGATCCGAACAAGCTCGCCGAACGCAATCTGACGGCGAACGATGTCGTCAGCGCCATTCGCGAGCAGAACGTCCAAGTGGCGGCGGGCGTGATCGGCGGCTCTCCGTCGTCGGCGGACGTGCCGCTGCAGTTGTCCGTGAACGCACGCGGCCGCCTGCAGACCGAATCGCAGTTCGGCGCGATCGTGCTCAAGACATCGCCCGACGGTGGGGTGACGTATCTGCGCGACGTGGCGCGCGTCGAACTGGCTGCGTCCGAGTACGGCTTGCGTTCGCTGCTCGATAACAAGCCGGCCGTTGCACTCGGTATCAACCAGCAACCCGGCGCGAACTCGCTTGCGATTTCCGATCAGGTGCGCAAGGACATGGCCGAACTGAAGAAGGACTTCCCGGCCGGCGTCGATTACAGCATCGTCTATGACCCGACGCAATTCGTGCGCTCGAGTATCGAGGCCGTGATCCATACGCTGCTCGAGGCCATCTCGCTCGTCGTCATCGTCGTGATCGTGTTCTTGCAGACGTGGCGCGCATCGATCATTCCGCTCGTCGCCGTGCCGGTGTCGATCGTGGGGACGTTCTCGCTGCTGCTCGCGTTCGGTTTTTCGATCAATGCGCTGTCGCTGTTCGGCATGGTGCTCGCGATCGGTATCGTGGTGGACGATGCGATCGTCGTTGTCGAAAACGTCGAGCGCAACATCGCGGCGGGCTTGAGCGCGAGAGCGGCTACGTATAGAGCGATGCGAGAGGTGAGCGGGCCGATCATCGCGATCGCCTTGACGCTCGTCGCCGTGTTCGTGCCTTTGGCGTTCATGAGCGGGTTGACGGGTCAGTTCTACAAGCAGTTCGCAATGACGATCGCCATCTCGACGGTGATTTCGGCATTCAACTCGCTGACGCTGTCGCCGGCCCTCTGCGCCATCTTGCTGCGCGGACACGATGAGCCGAAAGATTGGCTGACGCGCGCGATGGATCGCGTGCTCGGCGGTTTCTTCAAGCAATTCAATAAGGTGTTCAAGCGCGGGTCGCAGTCATATGGCCGTGGCGTGACGAGTGTGCTCGGACGCAAGTCGCTGATGCTCGGCATCTATGCCGTACTGGTCGGCGCGACCTTGTTCGTCACCCACGTGGTGCCGGGCGGCTTCGTGCCTGCGCAGGACAAGGAGTACCTGATCGCCTTTGCGCAACTGCCGAACGGCGCGACGCTCGATCGGACCGAGAATGTCATTCGCGAAATGGGCGATATGGCGATGAAGCAGCCCGGCGTCGAGCACGCCGTGGCGTTCCCGGGCTTGTCGGTGAACGGCTTCACGAACAGCTCGAGCGCGGGCATCGTATTCGTGACGCTCAAGCCGTTTAAAGATCGCGGTTCGAAGGCGCTGGCGGCCGGTGCGATTGCCGGTGCATTGAACCAGAAATATGCGGGAATCAAGGGGGCATTCGTCGCCGTGTTCCCGCCGCCGCCGGTGCTCGGCTTGGGAACGCTCGGCGGCTTCAAGCTGCAGCTCGAGGATCGCGGCGCGCTCGGCTATGCGCAACTCGACGAAGCGACGCAAGCGTTCATCAAGCGCGCGCACCAGGCGCCGGAGTTGGGCCCGCTTTTCACGAGCTATCAGATCAACGTGCCGCAGTTGAACGTCGATCTCGATCGGGTGAAGGCCAAGCAGCTTGGCGTATCGGTGACCGACATCTTCAATACGATGCAGGTCTATCTGGGTTCGCTGTACGTGAACGACTTCAACCGTTTCGGGCGCGTCTATCAGGTGCGCGTGCAGGCGGATGCGCCGTTCCGTGCACACCCGGACGACATCTTGCAATTGAAGACGCGCAACGCCTCCGGCGAGATGGTGCCGTTGTCCTCGCTCGTGAAGGTGTCGCCGACGTTCGGTCCTGAGATGGTCGTGCGCTACAACGGCTACACGGCTGCCGACATCAACGGCGGTCCCGCGCCGGGCTACTCGTCGGACCAGGCGCAGGCGGCGGTCGAGCGCATCGCCAAGCAAACCCTGCCGCGCGGCGTGAAGTTCGAATGGACCGACCTGACGTATCAGCAGGTGCTGGCCGGCAATTCGGCGGTCTGGGTGTTCCCGATCAGCGTGCTGCTCGTGTTCCTTGTGCTGGCGGCGCTGTACGAGAGCTTGACGCTGCCGCTCGCGGTGATCTTGATCGTGCCGATGAGCGTGCTGTCCGCGTTGACGGGCGTCTGGCTGCTGCACGGCGACAACAACATCTTCACGCAGATTGGCTTGATGGTGCTCGTTGGGTTGGCGTCGAAGAATGCGATTCTGATCGTCGAATTCGCACGCGAACTCGAACACGACGGCCGCACGCCGATGGCTGCGGCGATCGAGGCAAGCCGGTTGCGGTTGCGCCCGATCTTGATGACGTCGATCGCGTTCATCATGGGTGTCGTGCCGCTCGTGTTGTCGACGGGTGCAGGCTCCGAGATGCGACATGCGATGGGTATTGCCGTGTTCTTCGGGATGCTCGGTGTGACGCTGTTCGGCCTCATGCTCACGCCGGTGTTCTACGTGGTGCTGCGGACGCTTGCAGGCGGCAAGATCCACGTGGCCGGCAAGGACTCGAAAGACGACACTAACGTCGAAGCCGCTCTGACGGACGCTTGAGGCTTAGGGGAAAAAAGAAGATGAAACGATTCGATCTGATTGCCGGCGGTCCGCGTCTCGCGCTGCGTGCGTTGGCGGGCGGCCTCTTGATGACGCTCGTGGCGGCGTGCTCGATGGGGCCGACTTACCAGCGGCCTGATGTGGCCACGCCGACAGCGTTCAAGGAAGCGCCGCTGCCTGCTTCGGAAGCGGGGACGTGGAAGAGCGCGCAACCCTCGGAGGCCGCGCAGCGCGGCCAATGGTGGGCCGTTTTCAACGACGAGACGCTGAACAAGCTCGAAGACGAAGCGCTGTCGGCGAACCAGGACTTGAAAGCGGCGGCGGCGCGGGTGCGTGAAGCGCGTGCCGGACTCGATGCGGCGCGCTCGGCGTGGTTCCCGGAACTCGATGCGGGTTTTGGCCCGACACGCGAGCGCCTGTCGCCCGCATCGCAAGGCTTGCCGCAGAATGCCTATCTGCCGCCGATGACGCTGTGGCGTGCGCAGACGACAGTGTCGTACGAAGCGCCGTTGTTCGGCCGTGTGAGCGACAACGTCGCGGCTAGCCGCGCGGATTCGCAGCAAAGCGAAGCGTTGTTTCGCTCGGTGCAGTTGACGTTGCAGGCTGACGTAGCATCGAACTACTTCTCGCTGCGCGAGCTCGACACTGAGCAGGATTTGTATCGCCGTACGGTGGCGTTGCGTGAAGAAGGGCTCAAGCTCGTCCGGCATCGTTACGATGCGGGCGAAGTGAGCGAACTCGATCTTCAGCAAGCGACCAATTCGCTCGCGAGTGCGAAGGCAGATGCAGCGGGCATTGCTCGACAACGCGCCGCATCGGAGCATGCGCTTGCCGTATTGCTTGGCAAGCCACCCGCCGAGTTCTCATTCCCGCAGGAGCCGCTACAGCCGGTGCTCGCTCGCGTACCGGCGGGGCTGCCTTCGGCCTTGCTCGAACGCCGCCCCGACATTGCGGCTGCGGAGCGCGCCATGGCTGCCGCGAATTCGCGCGTTGGTCTGGCGAAGTCGGCGTTCTTTCCGCAACTCAATATCACGGGGGCCTTCGGTTATGAGTCCTCGGGCTTGAGCCAATTGTTCCAGTGGTCGAGCCGAACCTTTCTGCTCGGGCCGTTCGCGGGGACTGCGCTGACGCTGCCGATTTTCGATGGCGGCCGCCGCAAGGCCGATCTCGCGCGGGCGAGGGCGCAATACGACGAGCAGGTCGCGAATTACCGTTCGCAGGTGCTCAATGCCTTCCGAGAAGTCGAGGATAGTTTGGCCGACTTGCGCTTGCTCGACGACCAGATCCGCGCGCAAAACGATGCGGTCAATGCCGCTGCTCGCGCCCAGCATTTGTCCGAAGCGCAGTATCGCGAAGGCCAAGTGAACTATCTCGACGTGCTCGACAGCCAGCGTACGGTGTTGCTTGCCCAGCGTCAGGCGAGCCAGCTGGCCGGCTCGCAGGCGGTATCGACGGTGAGCCTCATTCGTGCGCTGGGCGGTGGCTGGGGCGATATGAAGGCGAGCGACGCGCAGCAAGTCGCCAAGCAGTGATGATGCGCGCTGCGTTTGACGCGTAGGTGCGGGCGCAGCGCGTCTCGAATCGATAGGGCTTCTCTCGCGGTTGGATCGTGAGAGAGGATGGTTTTATGCGCGATGGCGCGCGAAGGATACGAGGTGTACAGGATGAACTCGACGGTTGCCGTTGACGACATCGCGCAGGGCGCGAGCTTCGAGCAATTCATGACCTCGCTGCGCGATCCTGCGTTCGCTGCGCCGATCGTATCGGCGCGGCGTTTCTCCGATGCGTTGCATATCGATTTACAGACCCTTGCTAAACAGGCCGGCGTGCATCGCAATACGCTGAGCCGGATGCCCGCGTCGGAGAGCGTGCAGCGATTCCTGCGCGAGGCGCTCCGCGTGATTCGCGCAGCGACGGATGTGCAGGGATGTGTGAAACAAGCGTTGTTTTGGTATCGCAACGAGCCGTTGTCGGATTTCGAGTACAAGACGGCCGAGCAGCTTGTGTCCGGGGGACGGACGGAAGAGGTGTTGCGGTATATCGTCTTGCAGCAACGGTGAACTCATTCGGCATGCTCACTGGGCATGCATATTCACGCGTGCAAGACTCATCGAGCTATTCGCGACCCGATTCATTGAGAAGTGCGGGTGCCGACCCGCTCCGGACTGGTTCAGGCACCGTCCGTGTTGTCGTTCGCCGCATTGCCTGAGTTGCCGCTGTTAGCATTGTCGGGCTGGCCGCCCGCGTCTTCGTGCCAAGTTTCCAGTTGTGGGAGCGCGTTGTGTAGGTTCTTCGCTTGATCGAACACCTCGGGTCCCCAATGTGACGCAAATGATGCTGTCCTCGTCAACGTTGTGCTGTACCTGAGCCCATGGGAGGCTATTTTGACCATGAATTTACCTACCTGTCCCACGATCGGAACAATCTCCAAGCCGGCGTAGATAACCGCGTACTTGTAGTCGCCCAGTCGTAGTGCGTTCAAAACGTCATACCATGGCACGCAAAGCCCCGCTGCTAGATGCAAAAGTTCGAGCGCCGCGCACTCTCGGCCAATCAGCTTCGCGGCGGTCTCGGTTGTTTTTCTGACTATTGGGCCGATCAAGTACTTTACGATGCCAGAGTGGAAGTGATGCTCTTGCAAAGGATTGTCGCAGCGACGTTCATCTGAATTACAGTCTGATAAATAAAACTTTCCATCGTCTGGTAACGTCGAGGATTTCTTAAACGCTATCTGTTTTCCTGTTGTTCTCATCCACGCCTGGAAATCATCGGATTTAGTGGGGATTTCATGTATTAATGGATCGCTGTGAAGATCGATCATGAAGCGATGCAATTTTGCGCCTTTATGTGTCTCGAAAATAACGGCTAACTCTCCTCTGGGACCATGGGGGTGCCGTGGACTGGGAGGGTTGCTGTATGGGTGGTTGAGATAGACATATTTGAAGCGTCCCTTCTTATTGTAGATATTCATGCCGAATTTTGATTCAAGTTCTTCGGCTGCTGTTTTAAATTTTTCCTTTGCCTTATGAGCTTGTTTGCCGTGGTATCGAGCAATTGCCTTGTTGCCAATATCGTCGTCAAGTCTTATTGCATTTATAAAATTTTTGGCCTGTAGTGAGTGCCCGCTGAGCTGCCATGTAACCCGTGCGACGCTAAGATAATAGGCGACCTCGTTTCGTGTCCACCATTCCGTAGGGGTTTCATGAAGCTGCTTTTTGAGAGCGCTTAGGCTGCTAAGCGAAGCGAAGCGAACCTCTAGTAGCTCGTTTGGGTCTTGCCCTCTGTGTCTTATTTCGGCGGCTAGCATGTCTTCAAAGGAAGCGCCCTGTATCATATCCATCGTAAATGAGTTCAGCTTATACGGATAGACGGTCCCATTCGGTTGGTGAGCTTCGTGGGCGTGGCCCCGATGACGATGATTGTGCGAGTGCGCAGCCGTAACGCGATAAACATTTCGGTGGAGGTCGCTTCCGCTGTCAGCGACGCTTCGCTTATCGCGTGGCGCGTCATTATTCGGATGCGGTGGTTTTTCCCGCGATTCCGGACCCTGTTTTTCGGAATTACTCGGGCCCGGTGGGGCTTCTGATGACGAATAGAAACTGGAAAGAACCCAGTCGGGAATCACTCCGTAGGTGGGGCTCTTGCCGCCGCTATTCGGTCCTTTCTGGCCGCGGTCCTTTTCCTCGTCTGGTTTTCGATTACTTTGATCAATGAACGGGTTCGCACCCGAGTTCACCGTTGCGTAGGTGCCGATGACGGGTTGCGAGATCGCTAAATATGAAACTAGACCTGTCTTCCAATTCCAATTAAAGGAGCGAATATCACTTTGTGGCGAGCGCAGGCGGGCAGCCGCCGCTATTCGTTGGTTGCGGCGATCCTTGGTAACGAGGCGTTGCAGATAATCGTTTGAAAAATGGCGAAACGAGTCGTCGAATTCCTTGTACCAAGGCTGCTCTTGCAAAGGTTGCACATCGCGTACTTTTTGTTCGCGCTTGGCAGCCTTGAACGTATCCGTGAGCTTGCGTTCGGCCGCTTTCGTCGTGCGAGTCATAGCGCGATGTTTCCTCGAGGGACGAGAGGGCGCAGTACGCCTTATAGGCGAATAGGGAATTCGCCTGAGCGCTTTCGCTGTCAATACTTTAATGTACGGATGCCGGGCTTACCACGGCCGATCGCGGTGAAGGCGATCGACGTTCTTCATCGGCTCAGATAGTGAAACGCGGGAAGGCGAACAGTCGGAATTTTCGGATGGCAGTGGGAGATACGGGCGCTCAGTCCTTCAAAAACAACTCATGCATCGGTGCGAAATGCGCATAAAGCGGCAGGATGGCCCCGCCCATCGCCCTAGCATCCGCACCGATCGTCCCTTCGATCAACTGCGGCCGAACCATCCCTTCCCACTCGATCCGATCGAGTGCGCCTTGGGTCCTGCGAATCATTTCGCGCACGAGTTGCCGATCGATCTCGCCATCGATCACGACGGCTTCCAAATCGAGCAACGCGGTCGAACTTGCGATCGTCATCGCAATGGCGGGACAGGCTTCTTCGAGCCAACGTTCCGTTATCGCCCATACGTCGGGGCCTAATGCACGGTGATCATGCGCAGCGGTGGCCGGAACCCCAGCCGCAACGAATCGCTGCTCGAGAACCGAGCCCGATGCCGTATGCAACAGTTGTCTGGGCGCCTGCCCGTTACCGAGCGAGAGCGGCATGGACCCGACGGCGCCCGCATTCCCATGCGGCCCGCCATGCAAGCGCCCATCGACCACCAACCCGCCACCGATGAACGTACCCACGAACAAATAAAGAAACGAGCGAATGCCGCGCCCTTGTCCCATGACGAGCTCGGCGGCGCATGCGGCCGTCGTGTCCTTGGCGAATTCGACAGGCAACCCTGTCATCGCCGCAATCCGCGTGCGGATATCGATCGCATTCCAGGGTTCGAGCGCGGCCGGTGGAGCGCCCAAAAAATCGCGCCATCCGCCAAGCCACAGCGGCGCGGCAACGCCGACGCCTACTACCTTCGCTGCATTCGTGCCGAGCGAATCCATCACGCGCGCCACTTTGGCTTCCAACGCGGGGAACAACGTCCCCGGATCGGGGTAAGCGTATTCGAGCACATCGCGCGTGCAAACATGCCCCGTGAAGTCCATGGCGAGCACGTCGAGGCTGCGCCGCCCAACCTTGATGCCGATTGTGTACGCGCCGTCGGGCCGCAACGCAATCGGTACCGATGGTTGTCCGATACGCCCGCGCACACGCGCTTGCTTCATCAGCAAGCCGTCGTCGATAAGCCGATCCACGATCATCGAGACGCTCTGCATGCTGAGCCGCGTGAGCCGAGCGACGTCGGCCTTAGGTAGCGGCCCATGCAAGCGAATCGCTTGCAGCACGATTCGCTCGTTGAACTGCCGCATGCCGACTTGATTCGAGCCGACCGTTCGTGCGGTGTGGGGGTGCGTTCGCGCGTTCATTTCGACCGGCCCTCAATGCGTCGACATCGGCTCGATAAAACACTCGGAGCCCCGCAACGCGGCACGCGAGCCATCATGCGATGGCCCGAACATCGGCTTGCTTCGCCCCTGTCATGATTGCAACCGCGTCGGACATATGGATGTCCTTGGTGTTGACGACGGCGGCGCGGCGCCCGAGCCGTTGAATATGAATGCGATCGGCGATCTCGAACACGTGCGGCATGTTATGGCTGATGAGGATGACGGGCAGCCCGCGATCGCGCACGCGGCGGATCAGTTCGAGCACCATGTTGCCTTCCTTGACGCCGAGCGCGGCTGTCGGCTCGTCGAGAATCACGACATGTCGCGCGAACGCGGCGCTGCGCGCGACGGCAACGCCTTGGCGCTGACCGCCCGATAGCGTTTCGACGGCCTGGCGCATCGATCGAATGCCGATCTGCAAGTCTTTCATGTGCGAAGTGGCTTCATCGAGCATGCGCCGCTTGTCGATCATTTGCAGCAGCGAGCCGCGCCAGCCGGGCAAACGCCGCTCTCGGCCGAGGAATAGATTCTCGGCAATCGTCATCGCAGGCGCGACGGCCAATTCTTGATACACGGTTTCGATGCCTTTCTCGCGCGCATCGAGCGGGCTGCGAAACTTCACGGGTGCACCATCGAGAAGGATCTCGCCTTCATCCGGCACGGTCGCGCCCGAGAGCGCTTTGATCAGCGAGGACTTTCCCGCGCCGTTATCGCCGATCACGGCGAGAATCTCGCCCGGCATGACTTCGAAATCACAGCCATCGAGCGCGGTCACTTGTCCATAACGCTTCACGAGGCCGCGTGCTTGCAGCACGGGCGTCTTCGCGGAGGTTGAGCTTGAGGTCGACATGGCGTTTCCTTGGCGAATTCAACTGCGGATACGAATAAGAGAACGAGTACGAATCGAATGAGCGATCAACGATCAACGATCAACGATCAGCGATCGGCGACGCATTGCGTCAGCCGCGTCGATGCGAGAGCTTGTCGGCCGCCACGGCGAGAATCACGAGAATGCCGGTGATCAATACCTGATAAACGGACGACACCCCGATCAACGTCAGCCCGTTACGGAACACGCCGACGATCAATGCGCCGAGCAGCGTGCCGACGATCGATCCACGTCCGCCGAACAAGCTCGTGCCGCCGAGCACGACCGCCGTGATGCTGTCGAGGTTATCGGTCTGTCCGGCCTGCGGATCGCCTACCCCCGTACGCGAGATCAGCAGCAGCGCCGCGACGCCGTAAATGAATCCCGCCACAGAGTAGACGGTCAGCAAAATCCGCTGCGACGACAAGCCCATCAGGCGTGCCGCTTCGGGGTTATTGCCGAGCGCGTACAAATGCCGGCCCGGCACGGTGTTTCGGAGCACGAACCAAGTAACGAGGTACAGCAGCAGCGCGAGTATCGTGCCGTAGGTGACTTCCGCCGGCCCGAGCCTGAACGTATTGCCGAGAAACATCATGGCATCGGGCAGACTCGATACCGTCTCGGCGTGCGAATAGATTTGCGTGATCGCAAAGGCGATGTTCAGCGTGCCCAGCGTGACAATGAAAGACGGCAGCTTCACGCGCGTCACCAGCACGCCGTTCAGAAGCCCGAACAATGCGCTTGCGCCGATGCCGCACAGTATGGCCAGGATCGGCTGCATGCCTAGATCGACGGCGAATTTGGTCATGATGATCGAGCCGAACGCCATCACCATGCCGCACGACAAGTCGATGCCCGCGGTGAGTACGATCAGCGTTTGCCCGATCGCAATGACCGCGACAACCATCGTTTGCTGAAGGATCAGCGAAAGATTCTGGAACGACAGGAACCGATGGCTTTGCGACATGAAGAAGGCGCACGCGGCGAGCAGGGCGATCAACGGGCCTGCCTCGGCGATGGTCGGCATACGATGGCCGCGCGCGTTGGGAGCGGGGGCCGGCGCGAGCGGTCCGGCGGATTGAGTCGTCATGATGCGTCTTCTCCTACGGTCGAAATAGAGAACGGGATCCGGCGCCGGCGCGGCAAGGGCGGGCCGCCGCGTCGGCACCGTTGTCCGTTACTTGCCCCAGCAGTTTTGGAGGCCGAACTGGGTGTCTTTGCTATCGACGCCGGGCATTGCCTTATCGGTAATGAGCGTCACGCCCGTGTCCGTGTAGCCGCTGACTTTCTTGCCTGTCTTCGCATAGTTGACGCCTGCATCGACGCCCATCGAAGCCATCTTGAGCGGATATTGCTGCGCGGTCGCTGCGATTTCGCCTGCCTTGACGTTGCGTACGCCTTCACAGCCGCCGTCGATCGAAACGATCAGCACGTTCTTGTCCTTGCCAGCCGTCTTGAGCGCGCGATAGGCGCCGGCTGCCGCGGGCTCGTTGATTGTGTAGACCACATTGATGTCCGGCGACTTCTGCAAACAGTTTTCCATCGCCGCTTGGCCCTTCGACTGATCGCCGCGCGTGTCTTGGCTGCAGACGATGCTCGGATCGCCTTCCTTGACGCCGAAGCCTTGCAGGAACCCGTTGTGCCGCAGAACGCCGACCGAGATTCCGGGGGCGAGATCGAGCGTGGCGATCTTGGCGGGCTTGCCGCCCAGCGCTTTCTTCGCATATTCGCCGATCAGCACGCCGGCCTTGAAGTTGTCGGTGGCGAACAGCCCATCGGTCGCCTCTTGCGGGTCGGTCGGCGTGTCGAGCGCGATAACCATGACGCCCGCGGCGCGTGCTTTCTTAATCGACGGCACGATGGCCTTCGTATCGCTCGGCGTGATCAAGATCGCTTTCGCGCCCGCCGTCGTCATGTTCTCGAGCGCCGTCACTTGCGCCCCGTTGTCGCCGTCGTACCTGCCGGCCCCCGTCAATAGCTTGGCGCCGTCTTTTTGCGCGGCGGCTTGCGCACCTTCCTTCATCTTCACGAAGAACGGATTCGTATCGGTTTTCGTGATGAGGCCGATCACGGGTGGGTCCGCGAATGCGGCGCCCGCACACAAGGCCGACGCCGCGGCGGCGCCGAGCATCGCATAACGCGCGGCGGCAAGATAAGGACGGGTCTTCATCGAACGCTCCTCCAGGTGGTTAGCAACGAATTGGCAGCGCGTTGAACGTCCGCTGCTCGATTAAATCAACTGCCTGGATTTAGTACAGCAGCAGCGGTCGAATGAGTCAAGCTCCGCTCTGGTGTGCGCTGCAGCAAGAGGCGGCCTGCTGCTGCGGAAACAGGCGACTTGTGTGGCTGGCTGGGAGGAATGCTGCAATGCAGCAATGCAGACCGTGGCATCAGGGAATATCCTGATGCGGCTGCTCGCGGATGGAGTAGTTACTTCGGCAGTGGGGATAGGCGTGATGAGGCGCTACGATCAAGCCGCGTGGGCGGCTTCCTCGTGCGCCGCCGCAGCGGCGTGTTTGGCCGCGCTCGCGCGCTTGGTTTTGCCCGCGCGCGACGGCGGCTGACAGGCGCCGCAGACGACATTGTGTTGAAGATCGTGCTTGTGGGCGACGAACTTGCCGCTACAGCGGCAGCACGGCGTTAGCTGCAGAATTTCCGCATCGAAGAAGCGCACGAGCGTCCATGCGCGCGTCAGGTCGAGCACGGGCTCGGCATCGCTATGGTTGCAATGCTCGAGGTAAAGGCGGTAGCCCTTGGTCAGCGCATCGAGATGCGAGCACCCGGCCTCGTGCTTGAGGAAGACGTAGGTGTTATAGAAAAGCGATGCATGAATATTCGCCAGCCAGGTCATATACCAATCGGCCGAGAACGGCAGCATGCCCTTCGGCGGCGAAACGCCTTTGATCTCCCGGTACAGGCGGATCATGCGGTCGCGCGAAAGCGACAGTTCGCTTTCGAGCACCTGCATGCGCGCCCCGAGCTCGATGAGCGCAATGGCGCGGAACACCTCTTGAGCGTCTTCCGTCAGACTCTTCTTCTGGACCATGGCGCTGCCCCTTCCGTATTACGCGAACTGTTCGGCCGGTTGGCTGGCGAGCAGAATCGCAGTGTGCGTGGCGGCGACGTCGGCGTTCTTCGCGTTTTGCGTCAAAGCGGAGAGCATCGTATGGTCGTTGAAGCGGAAGAAACATAACAACTGGTCGGACGAGGCAAGCTTGACGCACTGCGCGAGCGAAAGCCCGGCAAGCAGGTCGGCCAGCTCCGAAGACAAGCCCAAGCGGAACATCCCGATGGCCTTATCCTCGCGCAGCATGCGCTGCGCAAGCATGACATATGACAGGTTGATTTCGCGGATAGAGTCCAGCGTCTCGCTTCTACGGTCCATTTTTCACTTTCCGAAGCCCCGTTGGCCCAGTTCGGTATTTCCTACCGTGTATTTTTTTAGCTAGCGAAGACGACAGCGTTTGCGCGTCCGCACTGCATGAACTGATACAGATGGTTACATCTCGTAACACCATGGACGCATTCTATGAACGGTTTTTACCGAAAGCAACCCCTACTTAATAAAAATGTAGGAAAAAAGCACAGTTCCAGCTTTCCGGAATTTCCCACGCTGTGGACAACAGGAACGTTTGACCGGCTTGAATTGGGGGTTTGCCCTATAAAAGCGCGAGAAACGACGGCGCTTTCGTCATTTGAACGGTGTTTGAAAGCAACCGGTCACAAATTGGTAAAAATGTCTATCCCGGTGCTCGGGTAAATCCCGATACCCGCTTCAGCCGCGGGTGGTGCGCAGGCCGTCAAATGAGTGCTTCAACGCGAAGAGGGCGCGCAGCCAACCGGTTCGCTTGGGCAGCCGGGGCGGGAGCGGCGGGGAGTCCGAGGCGGGCGGGGGGGTGTTGGGCAGAGCCATCGAGCGTATCTGCTGGCCGGGCTTGAGCGGTGCCGGACGTTGAAGAAATGCGATAAGTTTGTCATAGTTCGCTGATTATTCCCGGGCATGTTCGCGCAGCGTGGGTAGTGCGTGAACCGGCCCGATTTGTGCGGTGGCGACGTCCGGCCATGTGAAATTTGCGCCACATCAAGGTTCGCCCGATAAATTACGTCTATAAAGACATAAAGAGCGGCATAAGAGACGGGGGTCGGAACGCGCCTGCACCCTGCGCTCGCGTAGCCGCCATTCGCATGAATCGAGTCCCAATGAAATTAGCGGTATCGAATTGTATTTGTTTCGGAGTGTCGGCCAGCGGGCTCTTCATCTCTTCATCGGCGGCGGCTCAGCCGTGCATGGCCCCGGCGTCCGAGACAACGGTTGCGCCGGCGGCAAGCGCGGGCAGCGCAGGCTCCGGCATCTACCTCGCGCGGAACGTTGACGTTCGCCGCACTCGGCGCTTATCAGCCCCCTTCATCTGCGCGGTACCGACGATACGCGCACGCGATCGGTTATGGATTGTTATGACATAAAATTAATTAGAATTAGCCGCCGCGCAAACGTTTTCAACTCGCAATTAAGTATTGTTTAGAAATTTTTTGGTGCCGATACTTGAGAATCCGTTTGCTTTTTTTGCAAATCATGGTATTTTTGCGAGCCTTAAATCCGCCTGGCGGCGGTATTGCGCTTGTCACGCAAGAAAAGGCGGTTACCGGGGGCGATTTCTCTTCGAATCCATCGAATCCATTCCCCAGTGACCTAAAAAATGAACGGGGAATCAGGTGATAAGGCTTGCCATCGATGTTGCACGTCAGGCGCAATTAGATTGTCGTCGGGTAGGGTGCTACGCAATGCTGCGAACGCTCGCTGCGAGCCTCGCACTCGGTTTTGCGGCGATCGCGCTTCCCGTCGATGCGAGCGGCGCATCCGCCGCTGGCATTGCCGCCGGCAAGGGCGACACGGCGCAGCCCACCGGCCAGGACGCTAAGATCGCTCGCCGGGTGAATGTCGCTATCTATCAAGGCGACAAGCCGCCTATGGATCTATTGCAGGCGTTCGACGCCGTAGTGCTCGATCCTAGTCGGCCTTTCGATCCGTCGTCGCGGCCGCTGGCCCATACCGTTTATTTCGCCCGTCTTGCGCTTAACGACGTCAATAACGACGTCAATACCGGGGCGGCGTCGTTCATCTCCGAACAGATCGCTCCGCTTTGGCAGCGCGGCTTTCGCGGCTTTGCGCTGGACACCGCAGCCGCGCATGGGGGGCTCGACGCAATTCGCGCCGCGTATCCCGACGCAAAGATCATCGTAGGCGGGCCAGACGCGCTTGCTGTCGCGCGCGCGCATCGGAACGATGTTTATGCAGTCCTTACTCGCGGCTTGTTTTCCACATCTACACCGGCTGCGAAAGACAGCCCAAGCGATGCGGCGCCGGCCGCGCCATCCGCGGCGGGTCTCGATGCTGCATCCGCTTTTATCCGCGAAACCGGCATTCCGCTCGTCACGATCGAATACTGCGGCAAGACGGACCGCGACTGCGCGCGTCATGTGGCCCACGAAGCGATCGCAGCCGGGCTCGACACTTATGTAACGGATTCGGCCGAAGATGTCGTCGGCATCGGCCGGATCGAAGTGATGCCGCGCAAAGTGCTCGTTGTGCAAGACCGAGAGGAGGGCACGCAGGTCGATCTGACGCCCGGAGTGCGCGTGCTCGCGACGCCGCTCAACTATCTCGGCTACGAAACGGAATACGTAGATGCGAAGAGCCCGCTGCCCGCGGACGTGACGCCGGACCGCTATGCCGGCGTCGTGGCGTGGATCCAGCGCGGCGACGTCTCCGATCAGGCCGCGTGGCGAAGCTGGATTCGGCGCGTGGTCGGCGCCCATGTGCCGATCGCATTCCTCGGGCAGTTTGGGTTTTCGGCAGACGGCGATGCGCTGACGGGTCTGCGCCGCGTGACGGGTACGCTTTCTAAACCATTGTCGATCGTCGCGCATGACCCGATGGTCGGCTTCGAGACGATGCCGGTGCCGGACGTGCGCGATCTGCCGAGAGTGCGCGTCGATGGCGCGGGCCGCTCGTTGCTGGGCATCGACGCCGGGGGTACCCGCGTCGATGCGGTGGCAGTGATGCCGTGGGGCGGCTTTGCGCTCAATCAGTTTTCGGAATCGTCGCTCGACGGTATCGAACAGGAACGCTGGGTCGTCCAGCCGATCCATTTCCTGCAGGCGGCATTGCGGCTGCCCGCGCTGCCCGGACCGAGTGTGACGACCGAGAACGGAAGGCGCCTGCTGATGTCGCACGTCGACGGCGACGGCTTTGCGTCGCGCGCCGAGTTTCCCGGGCCCGACTATTCGGGGCAGGCGCTGTACGAGCGCATTTGGACTAAATACCCGATTCCCGTCACGCTATCGGTCATCGAGGGCGAAGTGGGCCCGCAGGGCCTCTATCCGGCGATCTCGCCGCGCCTCGAGCAGATCGCACGCAGCATGTTTGCCCTGCCGTATGTCGAGATAGGCACGCACACGTATTCGCACCCGTTCGTTTGGGAAGAAGTCGATGCCAAGAGCGGCGCGCGCAAAGATCGCGGCGGCACGGACGCGGCGTTCTCGCTCAATATCCCGGGATACAAGTTCAATCTCGACCGCGAGATCTCCGGATCGATTCATTACATCGACAGCCGGCTCGCTCCCGTCGGCAAGCGCGTCGTCGCGCTGCAGTGGTCGGGCGACTGCATGCCGCCCGCGGTCGCCGTCAGGCGCACTTACGAAGCAGGCGTTTTCAACATCAACGGCGGTGACACCACGATCACCAAAAGCCAGAACAGTTGGACGAACATCGCACCGATCGCGATCGACAAGGGCCCCGGCGCCTATCAAGTGCTCGCGCCGAATCAGGACGAGAACGTCTACACCAACGACTGGCAGGGGCCTTTCTATGGCTTCGAGCAAGTTTTGCAGACCTACGAGATGACCGATTCGCCGTTGCGCTTCAAGCCGATCGACATCTACTACCACATGTACAGCGGCACGAAGATCGCATCGCTGACCGCCTTGGACCACATATTGAACGCGGTCCTCGCGCAGCCTGTGCTGCCCATCCACGTCACCGACTACCTTCGTAAGGTCCTCGATTGGCATACGTTCGCCGTCGCTCGCGACGGCGACGGCTGGCTCGTGCGCGGCAATGGAGAAGTACGGGAGTTGCATTGGAGCGGCAGCGAGCAGCCGCGTCTGTCCGGCGCCGAAGGGGTGACCGGCTTTGCTCACGGGCCGGACGGCACTTACATTCATTTTGACGGGGGGAGCGCGCGCTTTGCGTTTGCGTCGCCGTCGCAGGCGCGCGGCACGACGCCGTATGTTGCGCAGGCCAACGGATTCGTGCGCGACTTCGTTCGGACTCCCCACGGCCTGCAGTTCGCTTTTGGCGGCTACTACAAGCCGTTTATCACGATCGCTAACGCTGGAACTTGCCGCGCGACGAGCGGCGGTCGCAGACTCGATGCGCGCAACGACCACGGCGCGCTCACCATCGTCACGCCTGCCGCACCTGGACAGCGTGTCACTTATCAACCGATCGAGGTCGATTGTGCCCAGTAAGCGGCCGCGGATCGCGGGGCCCTTTACGCTCGCAGGCTTGACACTCGTAGTCGCCGCCGCACTGGGGGGCATCTATCGCGCGGGAGATCTGCGCGAGCGGATCGTCGCTGACGGCAGGCCAAGCGAGCTCAACGTCGCGTACCTCGAGGCATGGCTGCGCGGCGCGCCCGCGGACCCCGAGTATTTGCACGCGGCCGGAGCGCAATACCTCGCGCTCGGGCAGTTGGATCGCGCGGAGTGGGTCGCCGCGCGGCTTCAGACGCTGGGTACGGATTCGGCGCGCAGAGACGGGGAGCGCCTGAGGTTGCGCTGCGCGCTGCAGCGCGCTTTTGCGGCGGCGCCGGGCTCGGCGGACCGGGAAGCCTTGATCTCGCGCGTCCGCGCGCAACTCGATGCGATGGCGTCGGAGACGTGGGGCGTTGCAGATTTGCGTTCGTTTGCCGCGCAAGCGCTCGCCGCCGGCGCACCGGACATTGCGGCACGATTCGAGACCCGGCTTGTCGCAGCCGATCCCGAGCATCGTCTCGATTGGCAGCGCCAAGTAGCGATCCATCGGCTTGGCATGGGCGATTACCGCGGTGCCGCGCAAGCTTACTTCACCGCGCAGGCGATGGATACGGATCGCGCACTCGCGCGTCGCGATTTCATTGCCGCCGTGCGCACGCTGCAGTCGGGGAATCTGCTCGAGGATGCACTCACCCAAGGGGACGCTCATCTCGGCGCGCTTGCCGACGATCGTCAGACGCTCGAGGTGATGCTCGCGCTCGCGCGTGCCGCGCATCGCACCGATCTCGTCGAGCGCTACGCGCGCGCGCTGATGAATTTCGTGGGCCAGCAGGAATCGCGCAAGGCGACGGACAGCATGGTGCGCGTGTCCATGCTCGATTCGCGAGCGAAGGGCGGTATGTCCGCGTCGCCGCCGAAGGATCGTGGCGTCTCGCAGCGGTGGTTGCGCATCACCCCGCGTGAACGCTCGGCTTCGGGGCCTCGCCGCAGCAGCGGCATTATCTTGGCCGATTTCTCGTCGGCACGGCGCGCACGATTGATGCGCGCCGCGGCCGGGGCCAATTCGACGCGGGCCGCCACATCGCATGCGGACGGCGGCTCCGGGACCGTCGAGGCGAAGGCAAACGCCTCGCTCGCGCTCACGCTCTATCAATCCTTTCTCGAAGCGGGCGATCTTGCGAACGCCGAACGCGTTGCCGCGATCGAGGTCACGCATGCTCCCGACGCTCGCAAGTGGCGAGCGCGGCTCGCGCAGGTCCAAGAATGGCGCAACGAGCCTGCGGCGGCGCTGCAATCGTGGCTCGTCGATGCCAAAACGAGCGGCGACGCTGCCGCATGGCGCAATGTGCAGCGGCTCGCGCCGATGCTCCACGACGACGCAAGCTACGTCCAGGCGCTGGCTTATGCGTCCAATGCCGCGCCCGGAGACATGACACTCGTCGACGGCGTTGTCGCGGCGTACGAGCGGCTCGGCCGGGCTGATGACGCCCTGGCGTTTCTCGATACGCGTGCACATGGCCCGCACCCGGAGGCGATCCAAAGCCGCATCGCGACGCTCGCCCAGCGGGCCGGGCATGACGACTTGGCGCTGAAGACCTACGAGTCGCTGCAGCGAAAGACACCCCGCAACGACGAATACGCGCTGCGCGGCGCGAATCTGCTCTACCAGCGCAACGACTTCGCCGGCGCACTGGCGATGCTCAAGCGCACGGCACCCTACGCGACCGACGCCGATGCGCAGTTTTGGAGGACTTACGCCCAACTTGCGCGGCTGCTGCAGGATGACGGCGACGCCAACCTCGCGTACCGGCATCTGCTCGCAGGCGGGCATCCGGTGCCGGAAGATCTAGCGGCGATGACCTTCTTTTACGACGCGCACCCGCTCGATGCGGCTCGCACGGCTGAGCGCCAATACAAGCAGACAGGCGACATTGCGGCGTTGCGCGATGCGATCGGCTACTATCTCGCCGCCCATGCGCCGGAACGCGCCGCCACGCTGCTTGCGCAACTGACGCCGACGCAGAGGGCGGCCGCGGAGCGCAATTCCGGCTTCCTCGCTGCACGAGCCGAGTATCAGCGCCAGTCCGGCAAATTGTCCGACGCGCTGGACGACCTCCGGCGGGCCGTCGCCCTGCCCGGCGCCTCCCCGGACACGTGCGCCGCCTATCTGTGGATGGTGGTCGACGAAGGACCCGAAGACGAACTTCGCGGCGCACTTAGCCGCTGGCGCGCCCGCTCGCTCGACGACGCATCGCTCTGGGGGCCGTATGGGGCGGCCGAGATGCGGCTGCATCGACCGGTCGCCGCGTTGCGCTACCTGCGCCGGCAGGCCGCCGCACGCGAATACGATCCGTTATGGCTGCTCGCCTATGCGGACGCGCAAGAGATGGCCGGCCATGCGGGTCTTGCTTGGTCGATCCGGCGCGACGTCTGGCATGCGCTGTCGCGCGAGCGTGCATCGTCGGCGCGCTTGAATGGGGCTGGGCCGCATGCTGCCGCACCGAGGCTCGATGTGCCCGCTGCTAGCGATTGGGAGGCGACCGCGCAATGGGAGAGCCGTCGCGCGATACTTGCGCAGACGTTCGCCGGAGGCGATTTTGCCTCACGTCTGCTCGACTCGCTGACCGGGTCGAGCTCGGCGCCTCCCGCCGATGCCTCGTCGGAGAGCTTGCTCGGCGATGCCCACGGCGTGCCGCCGCTGCCTGCGCCCGCATTGCGCGAGGTCCAATACCGGCGTCTGCACGAAGCGGTGGCGCGTGACGTCGCGGTGGCGTGGGCCGTCTCGCGAGAGCGCTATGACGTCGCTAAGCGCTGGCTTGCTCGCCGATACGCGCTCCGTCTCGCGGGCGCGCAGGACGAACAACTCGCGATTGCGCTGGCTAACGACGATTTGCCGCAGATCGACGCGCTGCTGGCCGATCGCACCGCGGCCCTGCCACTCTCGAATCGAATCGACGCCGCGCGCAGAGTCGACCGGCAGGGGCAAGCGCAGGCGCTCGCATTCGAAGGCCTCGACGGCGCGCCCGACGATTCGGATATGCACCAACGTCTCGTCGATACGTCGCTGTTCTGGAATCAGTCGATCGAAGCGTCGGTCGACAGCTACGTGGAGCATCCGCTCGACTATGTCGAGCAGATGCTCGGCGGTAGCCTCAAGCTGTCGGACCATTACATGATCGGCATGCGCGCGCGTCAGCGCGAGCAGCGTTCGGCAGACACGACGCAACTCGTGGGCGTCGACCCGCTCGATCGCGCGGCCGAGTTTTACGCGCGCCGGCTGACGCGCGACACGCGTACGGAGATCGGGTTCGGCCGTCGTACGGCGATGGACGCGTTCAATACCTTCCGGGCGGAGGCGACGGCAGGCGTGAACTCGCCACTGTCCTTCAATGCGTCGATTGCCCGCAATGCGGAGGCCACCGAACTGCAGACGCTGGTGGTGGGCGGGATGAAAGATAAGGCGGAGGGCGGTTTTGCTTGGCAGATCGCCCCGCGCTGGACGCTGACCGGGTCGATCGAAGCCGACCGTTTCTATAGCCAGGCCCGTACGTTCGTCGGCAGCGGCGTCTTGCAGCAGGCGGAGCTCGACTACAAGATCCGCACGGAATATCCGGACTACACGCTGCGCTTTAGCGGTGCGCACGGCCAGTACAACGATAGTGGTCGGTCCGACGCGTTGCTTGCGAGGCTCGTGCCCGCGAGTGTGGGACCAGTGACAGCGGCGAGCATGATGCCGAACAGTTATACGCAGATGGGCGCATTTTTCGGTTTCGGCAACGATCTGGTCGATCGCTATACGCACGCGTGGCGCCCGTATCTCGATGTCGGGATGGTGCACGACACGGTGCAGGGATGGGGGGTGGACGCCCATGTCGGCATTGCCGGTTCGGTTTTCGGCGGCGATCAGGCAGCGGTCTACTTCCAACATCAACGCGTTGCGCAAAGCGGATCGGCCGTAACGATTATCGGCGCGCGCTATCGCTGGCTTTACTGAACGAAACCCGGCGGGGCGGCCCGCCTATTCTGAAATCAACGAATGGAAGGAAGAACGGATATGAATGCAATGGAGCGTATGTGTAGGGCAACGGGTCTCATGCTCGCCGGCGCATGCTTGCTGGCGATGAGCGCGTGCGCGAGCATCGATTCGACGCCGGCGCCTGCGCTCGCGGCATCGGGAACGATGGCCGTGTTGCCGCTCGCAAACTACACCGAGACGCCTGACGCGGGTCGGGCCGCACAGGCGATCGCAGCCAACACGCTGCGCGGCGATCGCCATACGCACGTCGTGGCGATGCCGGCCGCCGACAGCGGCGAAACCTTCGATTCGATGGCGCAACCCAATCTCGAGCGTAGCCTCGACTGGGCACGGTCGCAGCACGCGGATTATGCGTTGACGGGTGCGGTCGAGGAATGGCGCTACAAGGTGGGCGTCGACGGCGAACCCGTCGTGTCTGTGACTTTCGAGCTGCGTGAGTTGTCTTCGGGGCGTGTAATCTGGAGCGCAGTGGGTACGCGCAGCGGCTTTAGCCGCTCGTCGCTCGGCGGCGTCGCGCAGAAGTTGGTCGGAAAACTGCTCGCGCCGCTCGCCGCGAGCCGGTAAGCAGTTGCGTCGAGAACCCAATGAACGGTCCAACTGTTGCCTCACGCGATAGCGCTGCCCACCCGGGCCCAGGCCCTCGCAACCTCTATAAGACGCCGACGAGCCAAACGGGGCGCCTGCGGCGCTTCCTCGCGCCGTTGTCGCGGCGTCCTTCCGCGTGGATCGAGGCCGGGGTTTTCACTGGCGTCGTGCTCGCGCTCGCATGGTTCGTCAATCGCGCGGACCCTCTCCTCGTCGGCAGCGGCTTTCCATGGCTTTGGCTCGTGCCCGTGATCGTCGCGCTGCGCTACGGCGTCGTGCTCGGGGCGGGCTCGGGTCTCATGCTCGCGGCGTTTTGGCTACTCGCCCATCCGGCGGGCGCTGTATGGCCGACACCGTATTTCGTCGGCGGTTTTATCCTGACGATTGTCGCAGGCCACTTTGCCGACACCTGGATCAGGCGTGGCGAGCGGGCCAGCGCCGTGAACGACTACTTGAACGAGCGGCTTTCGGCGCTGACCGACAGCCACTATTTGCTGCGCCTTTCGCACGAACGGCTCGAGAACGACCTGCTCTCGCGCCCGACAACATTGCGCGACTCTATCTCCGAGCTTCGCGCGTTATCGGCCGGGCTGGGCGATTCGGTCGCCGGCAGCGGTGGGGCACCCTTGGACGGACATTCGCTGCCGGGTGTCGCGCGGCTCCTGGAATTCGTTGCGCGCGCATGCCAGATCGAGGTCGCGGCGCTCTACCCAGTGCGCGACGGCAAGCCCGGCCGCGCGCCGCTCGCGACGGTCGGCGGATCGTTCGAATTCGAGCGAACCGATCCGCTCGTCGATTTGGCGCTCACGACCGGCAAGCTCGCGCACTTGAAGTCGGAAAATATGCTCGCGAGCGGTAGCCGCTATGTCGTTTGTGCGCCGCTTTCGTCGGCCAACGACGAGATTCTCGGGCTCGTCGTGGTCAAGCGGATGGCGTTCCTGTCGCTGAACCACGACAATTTGCAACTGCTCCACGTGCTGCTCGGCTATTACGGCGACGGTGTGGAACACGGGCGCGCAATGCACGCCATGCTCGATGCGATACCGGATTGCCCTCGGCAGTTCGCGCTCGAATATGCTCGCCTCGTGCGGCTCCATGCGCGCAGCGGGATCGAATCGTCGGTGGTGGCGCTGTCCTTCCCGCGCGACGAAGCACACGATTCGCTTTACGAGCATGTGCTGCGCCGCGGCCGTACCGTCGATTTCGCATGGCCGCGGCAGACCGCGCGGCGCTCGCTGCTCGTCAACCTGATGCCGTTGGCCGATTCGGCGGGTGTCGCCGGCTATCTCGCACGCGTCGAGAGCAATCTGCTCAATCAGTTCGATACCGATTTCGATCGTGCGCGCATCGGCGTGTACACGGTGCGCGTGACGGGCGAGTCGAACGAGACGAACCTCGCCGAACTGCTGCATCGGGTCGCAGGCCATGATTGACGCGCTCGTGCTGCTGGTAGTCGCGCCCATTGCCGTGCTGCTGCAGGGCGCGGCGATCTGGGGCGCATGGCACCCGCCGGCATGGGCCGATCCGCTGGCCCTGTTCTTCCTGCTGCAGGCGTTGGCGGCCGCGGCCGAGGCGGTCGTGTTCCGGCGGATGCTGCCCGCCGGGCAGCGAGGGCCACGCGCGGCTGTGCTCGCGCACCTCTGGCTGCTGTCGTTTCTGGCGCCGTGCATCGGTGGGCTGATCGAAGTCCTGGTCGCGGCAGTCGGGACGTGGATGCCTCTGCCCCGGCAGCCGCGGTCGATCGCGACGCTTGGGCGGCCGACCTTCGTATCGCATCTGGTGTCGCGCGTCGTGCACGGTGCCGGCGCGCGCGTGCAGTCACGGCTCGCCAACGCGAATGCCGCGACGGACGACCGCCTCGCGGCACTTGTGGCGATCCAGCATCTGCCGACGCGCACGACCGGCGCGCTGCTGCGCGACTTGCTTGCCGATCCGGTCGACGATTTGCGCCTGCTCGCCTATGGTCGTCTCGACCAGGCCGAGAACGAGATCGTCACTCGCATTTCGGACGGGCGCGCGGCGCTCGAGCGCGCAGAGAGCGAAAACGAGAAGCACACGCTGCACCGGCAACTCGCCGAGCTGCATTTCGAACTCATCTATCAGCAACTCGCGTACGGCGACGTTCATTCGCACACGATAGGTCAGGCCGAAGCGCACGTGCGCGCAGCGCTGGCAACGAACGGCGGGGAGCGCGACGCCGCGTTATGGCTGCTGCAGGCGCGCCTCGCATTGGCGCGCAGCGCACCCGACGAGGCCGGACCGTTCCTCGAGCAAGCACGCGACCTTGGGTTTCCGCGTGAGCGGCTGCTGCCGTGGCTGGCCGAAGTCGCGTTCCGGCAAGGACGGCCCGCGCAGGCGGCTGCGATCGTTGGAGAACTCGCCGCGCGGGCAGGCGCTCCCGCATTGAAACCCGTGATCGAGTACTGGACACGATGAACACTTCGCTGAACCGGCGCGCTGTCGACGCCGATGTTTGTTTGTTGCTCGAGGGCACCTTCCCGTTCGTGCGCGGCGGCGTGTCGAGCTGGGTCAACGACATGATCCGCGCCTATCCGGACACGCGCTTCGGCATAGTCTTTATCGGCGGCCGCGCTGGGGATTACCCGAAGGCCGCCTACGCGCTACCCGAGAACGTCGTGCATTTCGAGGCCCATCATCTGTACGAGGATGAGCGCGCCGACCTTATGCCGCGACGCGCGAAGCGCGGCGATCGCGACGCGTTCGCACACTCCGCCAAGTTCCACCAACTGCTGCGCGAAGGCGGGCAACGGGACGAGGTGGGCGCCATGATGGTCGATTTGATCCAGATGCTCACAAAGGGCGGCGCGCTGGTTGAAGAACAGTTCCTCCATAGCCGCGAAGCATGGGATTACATCGAGGAACAGTACACGCTTCACTGCACCGATCCCTCGTTCACCGACTACTTCTGGACCGTGCGGAACATGCATAAGCCGCTTTGGCAACTCGCGCGCGTCGCCAACGGCATGTTGCCTGCGCGTGTCTACCATACGGTTTCGACGGGCTACGCCGGTTATCTGGGCGCGTTGCTCCACTATCGGACGGGCCGTCCGCTTGTTGTCAGCGAGCACGGCATCTATACGAAAGAGCGCAAGATCGACCTGCTGCAGAGCCGCTGGATTCGCGACAACCGCGGGCTGTTCGAGCGCGACGCGTCGGACGTCAGTTATTTTCGGGACCTTTGGGTTCGATTCTTCGAGGCGCTGGGCCGTTTCGCGTACGATGCCGCCACGGAAATCGTTGCGCTGTACGAAGGCAACCGGCTGCGGCAGATTGCCGACGGCGCGCGAGCCGAGCGTACGCGTACGATCCCGAACGGCATCGACGTCAATGGGTTGAGGCCGCTCGTCGAGCGCCGCGATCCGAAGCGGCCGCGCCGAGTCATCGCGCTGATCGGGCGCGTGGTGCCGATCAAGGACATCAAGACATTCATTCGCGCAATTTTCGTCGCCATGCGCACGATGCCGGATATCGAGGGTTGGATCGTGGGTCCAGAGGAGGAAGATCCCGGCTACGCGAAGGAATGCCGCGCGCTCGCGCAGAGTCTCGGGCTCGAGCGGAACTTGAAGTTCCTCGGTTTCCAGAAGGTTGCGGACGTACTGCCGCAAATCGATCTGATCGCCTTGAGCTCGATCAGCGAAGCGTTGCCGCTCGTCGTGCTCGAGGGATTCGCGGCGGGGGTTCCGGCCATCACGACGGATGTCGGCGCTTGCCGCGAACTGATCGAAGGTGCTTTGCCGGAGGATCGCGCACTGGGGGCGTCGGGCGCGGTGGTGCCGATCGCCAATCCCGCAGCGCTCGCCGATGCGGCCATCGCGCTCCTGACCGATGAGCCTCGCTGGGAGGCCGCACAGCGCGCGGGCCTCGAGCGCGCGATGCGCTACTACACGCGGCTTCAGATGATCGAGCGCTATCGCGGCATCTACCAACGTGCTTCGTCGCTGCCCGATACGACGACGCGCAATATTGCGGGGGGCGCAGGTGGAGGTGCAGGTGCAGGCGGCGGAGTCTGCCCCATGCACCATGGCCGCGCGGGCGCTAACTCAGCGGCACAACCGGCCGATGCGCTACCCGCACGGAGCGGCACACTCGAGCGGAGCCGCTGATGGCTGGGATCGGATTTGAATTGCGCAAGCTGATGCACCGCGACACATTGACCGGCGTCGCTCGCGCGTACGTATACGCCGGGCTCATCAGCTCCGGGCCGATGATCCTATCGTGCTTCGGCATTTTGATCATCGGCGTGCTGAGCTTGACCGTCGTGATTCCGACCTTCCTGATTACGCAATTCCAGGTGTCGGTAACTTACATGATTGCGTGCAGCCTCATCCTAACCGGCCCGCTGCAGCTTGCGTTCACGCGTTTCGTATCGGACCGGCTGTTCGAGGAGCGTGACGACCTGGTCATATCGAACTACCGCGCGGTCCAACTGGTCTGCACGATCGCGGCCGGTGCGATCGCCGCCGTCGCGATGGTCTTCGGCTTTCGCGGCGAGCCGCTCGGGTACCGCATTCTCATGATCGCGGGCCTCGTCATCGTAAGCAATATCTGGATTGCGGTGATCTTCCTGTCGAGCGTCAAGCAGTACCGGCAGATCCTGCTGTCGTTTGCACTCGGCTACGGCGCAGTGGTGGGACTCACGCTAGCGCTCAACCGCTATGGCATCACAGGGCTACTCGGCGGCTTTGTCGCCGGCCACGCGGTCCTGCTCGCGCTTTTGTCCGGGATCGTTCATCGCAACTTTCAAAGTCCTCGCTTCTTGTCGTTCGAAGTGTTCGACCGGCGCATGATGTATCCCAGCCTGGCGTGGGTCGGCCTGATGTTCAACCTCGGGGTGTGGGTCGACAAGTTCGTATTTTGGTATGAGCCGATCACGGGCACCCGCGTGATCGGCTGGTTCCATGCGTCGCTGATCTACGATATTCCGGTGTTTCTCGCTTACGTTTTCGTGATGCCGGCGATGGCCGCGTTCCTCGTGCGGATCGAAGCCGATTTCGTCGAGTACTACGATGCGTTCTACGACGCGGTGCGCACCGGCGCGACGCTGCAGCGCATTCATGCGATGCGCGACATGATGGTGACCAGCGTCCGCGCGGGGCTTTACGAGATCATTAAGGTTCAGGTCGTGGTTGTCCTGATCATTGTCGCCTTGGGCGCCACATTGCTCGGGGCGTTGCGGATCTCATCCCTCTATCTACCGCTTCTGCTCGTCGATGTCATCGCCGCGAGCTTGCAGGTGTTGTTCCTCGGACTCTTGAACGTGATGTTCTACCTCGACGCGCGTCGCGACGTGCTGCGCTTGACAGGATTGTTCGTGGTGCTCAATGCGGGATTCACGCTGTTCTCTATCGAGATCGGTCCGCAGGCCTACGGTTACGGCTTCGCATCGGCGCTGTTGGTGGTCACACTCGTCGCTGTGCGAAGGCTCGACACCAAGTTCGCGTCCCTCGAATACGAGACCTACATGCTTCAATGACGGCGCGCGAGTTGCGGCAGCGGCGCTCAATGAAGTATGTTGGCGGTCTTTCCTGCCGAGCTGACGGGAGCTTTTACGTGGAAACGATCCGATGGAACGGCGCAGCGCAATGTCGAAGGTAGGGCGGGGCCTAGCGGGCTGGTTCGGCGCAGTCCCGGACGCGATCAAGCGCGGCCCGGAAGCGCGCAGCAAGGCCGCCGCGATCGCCCACGCTGCGCGCTCCGCATGCGTCGCGCTGCTCGGGCTCGCGACCGCCCCCTTCGTTTCGGCCGGCGCCCCCGCGCGGCCGGTTGGCCAAAGCGTTGCGCTTTACTACGGAGAACATCCGTCCGTCGAGCTACTGTCGACTTACGACATCGCCGTGGTTGAGCCCGACAGCGGGTTCGTGCCGCGCGATCACACAGCGCCGTGCCCTCGGTGGTTCGCTTATGCCAGTGTCGGCGAGGTCACGCCGCAGCGAGCCTATTACGCGGACCTGCCGCAGCGCTGGCTGCTGGGTCGGAATTCGGCCTGGGCGTCGCATGTCGTCGACCAGAGCGAGCCCGACTGGCCCGCTTTCTTCGTGAACCGTGTCGTCGATCCGCTCTGGGCGCTCGGCTATCGCGGGTTCTTTCTGGATACGCTCGATTCGTATCAACTGGTCGCGAAAACGGAGCGCGAACGCGCGCGGCAGCGCGAAGGGCTGATCCGGGTGATTCGGGCAATCAAGGCACGTCATCGAGACGCCTATTTGATCCTGAACCGAGGCTTCGAATTGCTGCCGGAGATTCACGGCGATGTCGGCGCGGTCGCGTTCGAGTCGCTTTTCAGCGGCTGGGACCAGACCAACGCCCGCTACGTCGAGGTGCCGCAGGCGGACCGCGACTGGTTGCTTGCCCAGGCTCAAGACGTACGAGATCGATACGCGCTACCCGTCATCTCGATCGACTACTGCGCGCCGGACGACAGCGCGTGTGCGCGCTCGACCGCCGAGCGCATTGCGGCGCTCGGGATCGTGCCGTACGTGACCGACGGCGCACTGCAGACGGTACGGCCGGCGGTGCTGCCGCACGAGGCGGCAAGTTGCGGTAGGTAGGATCGCCGGGCTACTTCGACACGGCAAACAGCGTCACGTTCATCAAGAGCTTGAACGCTTCGCCGAGCAGCACGGCGCTCCCCACGCCCGCGCACCAGAGCGCGACGAACCACGCCCAACGAGGCAGCGCCATGCGCGGCTTAGTGGTAGTGATGTTCGCCATGACGGACCTTTCCCCGAAAAACCCAGTAGCCGAAGATCGTATAGGCCAAGATGATCGGCAAGATCACGACGGCGCCCGTCAGCGTGAACTTGAGACTGCGCTCGGGTGCGGCTGCTTGCCAAAGCGTGACAGACGACGGAATCGCGTACGGCCATAGCGTGGCGAGCAGGCCGGCGTAGCCGAGCACGACGAATGCCGTTGCCAGCAAGAACGGTCGCGTGTGATGGCGATCGCGTGCCGCGCGCCGCATCAGGTAGGCGCAGATCGCAACGAGGAACGGAGCGGGCACCATGCGGTGGAACCACTCGGTGCTGAACCAGCGTGCGGCCACGTCCGGTTCTTGCAGCGGTGTCCAAATACTGACTACGGCGATGAAGGCGGTCAGCACGAGCGTGAGCGGCCATACGAGCCGATGCAGGCGGCGTTGTAGATCGCCTTCGGTCTTCACGACGAGCCAGCAGCAGCCGAGCAGCGCATAGGTCGCAACGAGCCCGAGTCCTGTGAGCAGGGTGAACGGCGTGAGCCAGCCGAACGCGTCGCCGGCGAACTCGCCGTTTGCAAGCGGAATGCCTTGCACGAATGCGCCGAGCGATATCCCTTGAAAGAAGGCCGCGCCGGTCGAGCCGCCTATGAATGCGAGGTTCCACAAGTGTTTCGTCCGCGAGGCCTTGCCGCGAATTTCGAACGACACGCCGCGCAAGATCAGACAGGCGAGCATCCCGACGAGCGGTAAATAAAGCGCGGACAGCACGGTCGCATAGACGAGCGGGAACGCGCCGAACAGCGCAGCGCCCCCGAGCACAAGCCATGTTTCGTTGCCGTCCCAGACGGGCGCGACGGTATTCATCATGAGATCGCGTTCGCGCTCGTCGGGAAAGAGCGGAAAGACGATCCCGATGCCGAGATCGAAGCCGTCGAGTACGACGTAAATCAGCAGACCGAGCGCGATGATCGCGGCCCAGACGACGGTGAGATCCATGGTGATCCTCGAATGACGAAAGTTGCGGTATCGATTGGGTGTCGATTGGGTGTCGGTTGCGAGCGGCGCAGGAGAACCGGTTAGGCCGCTGCCGTCACCGCGCGCCGGCCACGTGGCTGCGGGTGGTGTGTGCGAGCGTCGTCATCGGGCGTGACGTTAGGGCCGGCGTGCATGAGCTTGAGCATGTAGTAGATGCCGGTACCGAAGACGAGGCAATACACGACGACGAAGGCCATCAGCGAGAGGCCTACTTGCTGCGCGCTGAGCGGCGAGGCCGCCTGCGACGTGCGCATGACGCCGTAGACGACCCACGGCTGGCGGCCGACTTCCGTCGTGACCCAGCCCGCAAGCAGCGTAACGAAGCCGCTCGGTCCCATCAGGACGGCGCAACGATGGAACCATGCGGTATCGTAGAGGCGCCCACGCCGATGCAGAATCCAAGCGGTGACGGCCAGTACGATCATGAGCAGGCCAAGTCCGACCATCACGCGAAAGCTCCAAAAGACGACCGTCGAATTCGGGCGGTCGTCGCGCGGGAAAGACTTCAAGCCGCGGATTTCGCCATCCCATGTGTGCGTCAGCAGCAGACTGCCCAAATGCGGCACGGACAGCGCATAGCGCGTCGTTTCCGCCTGCATGTCGGGAACGCCGAACAGATTGAGTGCTGTGCCGCCGGTCTCGGTATCCCAAAGCCCTTCGATCGCGGCGATTTTCGCGGGTTGATAACGCAGCGTGTTGAGGCCGTGCTGATCGCCGACGAACGCTTGCAGCGGCGCGATCGCGAGCAGCATCCACATCGCAAGCGAGAACGTCTTCTTGATCGCGGGGTCGCGCCGCCCCTTGAGCAGATGCCACGCGCCCGTTGCGGCGACAAGCAGGGCGGCCACGAGGAACGCGGCCAGCGTCATATGCACGAGACGGTAGGGGAAAGACGGATTGAAGACGATTTGAAACCAATCGACGGGCACGGCGCGATCGCCTTCGATAGCGAAGCCTTGCGGCGTTTGCATCCAGCTGTTCGAGGCCAGGATCCAGAACGCCGACATCAGCGTGCCGACGGCAACGGTGAGCGTCGCGGCGAAATGCGCGCGGGGCCCGACGCGCGTCCAGCCGAAGAGCATGATGCCCAGAAAGCCGGCTTCGAGAAAGAACGCGGTCATGACCTCGTAGGTCAGCAGCGCGCCCGTGATCGGGCCGGCGAACTTGGAAAAACCCGCCCAATTCGTGCCGAACTCATAGGCCATCACGACGCCCGATACGACCCCCATCCCGAATGCGATGGCGAAGATCTTCGACCAGAATAGACACAAGTCTTTGTAATAGGCTTTGCCGGTTTTGAGCCATCGCCATTCGAGCACCGCGATGAAGCTCGACAGTCCGATGCTGAGCGCGGGAAAGACGATATGAAACGAAACGGTGAAGGCGAATTGAATGCGCGCAAGGTCGAGGGCGCTGAGCGAAGATGATTCCATAGCGAATACCGGTGACGAGCGACGCGCATCGGCTGTTGTCGACGCGCACTGCATGAGCAGCCGTTCGCAAGCGTAAATCACCAAGAGA
The DNA here is from genome assembly GCA_966212065.1 of uncultured Burkholderiaceae bacterium. Classification (GTDB taxonomy): domain Bacteria; phylum Pseudomonadota; class Gammaproteobacteria; order Burkholderiales; family Burkholderiaceae; genus Trinickia. Next base: position 7,491 of record CBIHOQ010000035.1, on the reverse strand, counting down.
AGAAATGCTGCGCTGCGTGCGAACGCGGGCGCACGCCGCAGATGCGGCAATTTACCGTATGGACATGCGTTAACGCGCTGACGCGTAAGCAAAAAATCGGTGCGGCGCAGCATGGCTTGTGCGCGGCCGCTCTGCCGTTCTGCGGCAATACACCGCGGCTCTGTGCGCAGCTGTCCTACTGTCCTACATCGCGTTATTCGCCCGGAGCGTACATATCGAGCAGCTTCAGCGTCACGCCGTTGGTCCAGCCGAAGCCGTCCTGCAGGGGGTATTCGCCGCCTCCGCCGCCGCCCGCATTGGCTCCCTCGACCACGTATTTCTCGACCAACTTGTGCTCGGACGCATAAACTTGCTTCACGTCGGCGAGAAAGCGCGTACCGACTTCATTGGCGAGCTTTGGGTTTCCGCCGTAATGCTGGGCGCCTTTAATCGTCAACCAATGCAGCGGTGCCCAACCGTTGGGCGCATCCCATTGCTGTCCCGTCTGAATCGTCGTCGTGGCCAAGCCGCGTTCTTGAAGTAACTGCTCGGACACCGTGTACATGGTTTTGGCTGCGCGCTCGGGCCAAGCGGCTCGAACGAACAGCGGGTAGACGGCCGCCGCCGATACGTTGTCGCGCAGCTTATGCAACTGCCAGTCGTAATCGGCGTAATAGCCTTTAGGATTCCAAAGGAATCGATTAATAGCGGTGGCACGCCTTTCCGCCTTGCCGATATAGTCCCCGGCACATCGAAAATCGAGCGACACCGCGCACCCCTTCGCGATCGTCGTCTCGAGCGAAAACAGCAGGCTGTTCAAGTCGACCGGAACGATCGATGTCGTACGAATCGTCGTAAGCGTTTGGTTATCGCCGAACCAGCGCGAGCTGAAGTCCCACCCCGATTCGGCGGCTGCGCGCAAGTCGCGATACACGTCGCTCGGATTACGGCCGGTTGCTTGCTTGGCCGTCGTCACATCTTCGAGATACGACTCGTCGCGCGGCGTGTCGCGCGCATCCCAATAGCGGTTCAAGACGGTGCCGTCCTTCAACACGACGACATTGCGTGCGGCTTGCCCGCGCGGCGTTGTCTCGGCGCCCTTCATCCAGTACGCGTATTCCTTCTTCAGCGCGGGCAAGTACTTCTGGTAGACCCGGTCGCCCTCGACTTTCGCGGCCAGTTGGACCATCAGTCCGAAGAACGGCGGCTGCGAGCGGCTCAGATAGTACGTGCGGTTGCCGTTCGGGATGTGACCGAATCGATCGATCTCGTAGGCGAAATCGTCGAGCATGTCGTCGACGAGATCCTCATGTCCCGATTCTTGCAGACCGAGCATCGTGAAGTAGCTATCCCAGTAGTAGCCTTCGCGGAAACGCCCGCCCGGCACGACGTAGGGTTTCGGCAACGGGATCAGCGAACTGCTCGCCGGCACGTCGGCCGCCGTCGTTGTGCGCGTGAGCTTAGGCCATAGCCAGTCGATATGCTCGCGCAGCGTTTGGCCGCTCGGCGGCGTGATGACGGGTTCGCTCGGCAGCGTGAAGTTCGCGAGAACGAACCGCTGCAGATCGAAGTTCGGCTGGTTCTTCAACTGTTCGTAGAGCTGAACGATCGAGGCGGGATCGCTGTTCGGGACGGCATCGACGAAGGTTTTCTGATCGGGGAAGATCTGCTGTGACTGCACAGCAACGAACAAGTCCCCATAAAGCTCGGACGGCGGTGGCGGTAGTGAGGCGGCTGAATCGGCGCGGCAGAGGGAAGTGGCAGTCAGCCCTGCGAACAGCACGAGGCTCGCGAGCCGGGCCGCGCGCATGCGATGCAAGCGGTGCGTGCCAACGGCGCTACAGCGATGTGCAAGGGACGATTCGAACATGGCTCCTCCATGGGATTGGGATGGTTCGTTCTTGGTCCCCTCGTTTTTGAATGTCGATCTGCGGCTCGGCGATTTTGCCAAAGAAGAAGTGAAAATAAATGCGAGAAAACGTTGGCATCCGGTGAGCTGAAGCGAGTTAAATCATCGGCGGGAGCGGTTAATAGACCAAGTCGTCTATCTTTGCGATGCGCTTTCAGAATGCGTGGCGCAAATGCAGGGAATGGGGTTCCGCGATGCGGCTCGGGGGGCAGTTGTAATCTCGGGCCCGGAAAATCAGCCTTAATGCGCGATATCTGGGTTTTGTCGTAGACTGCGACCCGGCCGCGCTGGATCGGGGACGCGCGTAACCCTGGGTCTAGGCTATGCACGGATATTGCATCCCGTTGCGCCGGCAGCGCGCATGCAACTTCCGCGACCGTGGATGGTCCAGAGCATCTGGCCTATTGGATTGACAGCTACAACACATCGTATGAACGCAACAATGAGGCTCGAGCGGGTGACGGTCGTCGTGGTGGAGGACGACCCTTGCAGCAGAGAGTCGCTCGCAATGGTGCTCGAAGCCGAGGGCGCGCGGGTCGTGGCCGCCGCGGATGCGGAAGAAGGCGTGCACGCAGTACTGACCTTGGCGCCCGACGCCGTCATCTGCGATATCGATTTGCCGGCCATGGATGGCTTCTACTTAATTCAGCGGCTGCGCGAGGACGAGATACGCAACGATCGCTTGCCCGTCGTGGCCGTCGCGATCACCGGCCACAGCGACGAAGCCTATCGCCTGCGTAGTATCGGCGAAGGCTTCCATCACTTCATGAGAAAGCCTGCCGAGCCCGAACGCCTCGTGACGCTGCTCGCCGACGCCGTGGGCGCACGCGCCGTTGGTTAAACGCGCTCATGTGCTCATGCACTAGAGCACTAGAGCACTAGAGCACTAGAGCACTAGGGCGCGGCGGCGCCGAGGCGATCGCCATCGAACGTCCTGCTGAAGTTTTTGCAAAAGATCGTGTCAAAGTTGCTTTGGCAACGAAACCCCGTATGCCGCGTGCGATAAAGCCGCGACGCTTCCACGCCCGCCGAGGTCGTCCCCCGCCCCATATGGGGGCGTGGTCCCCGACCGGCGCGGGTGCCACCAGCGCCGCCTGCCCGCGCGCGTAGGCACGCCTCCTGCTTTCGTCAGTCCCCAGCGGCAACCTATGTGTCGCAGTCGCAACTCTTCGAAAACGAAACGCCGCCGTTATGCGTCCGGATAGCTTTGCCAGCGATAGCTCGCCGTTCTCGTCGCCTCCAGAAACGGTGGTGCCGCCCGAAGAACGTTTGCGCATTCTTCTCGAGTCCGTTCAGGACTACGCGATTTACATGCTCGACCCCGATGGCGTCATCGTCAGTTGGAACAGTGGCGCGGAAAAGATCAAAGGCTACACGGCCGACGAGATCATCGGGCAGCACGTTTCGATCTTCTATCCGCCCGACGACGTCGCCAGCGGCAAGCCGGCTGCCGAATTGGCGGCCGCGGCGCGCACCGGCCGCGCCGAGGACGAAGGCTGGCGCGTCCGTAAAGACGGCACGATGTTCTGGGCCAACGCCGTACTCACGGCCGTCTATACATCGGATAGCGATCGACCCCGGCTGCGCGGCTTTGCCAAGGTCACGCGCGACATGACCGAGCGCAAGCGTTTGCGCGAACTCGAGGCCGCGAGCCGGCACGTGAACGAGTTTCTCGCGACGCTCGCGCATGAGCTTCGCAATCCGCTCGCGCCTGTCAGCAATGCGCTCAGCGTCATGATGCTCGAGCCGCTCGTGAGCCCGACGCTGCGGCAGTGCCGCGACATGATAGACCGGCAGATTTCGCACTTGACGCGGCTCATCGACGATTTGCTCGATGCGGGTCGTGTGACGACGGGCAAAGTCGCGCTGCGACTCGAGCCTGTCGATCTATCCGAAGTGGTCGTGCGCGCGGTCGAGATGGTTCGGCCGCATGTCGCGTCGCGCCAGCAAACGATCGACATCCACGCAGCCGCCTCGGCGCGTGTCGTCGTCAACGGCGATGCGACGCGGTTGGTTCAGGTGGTGCAAAGCCTTTTGAGCAATGCGTCTAAATTTTCGGAGCATGGCGGGCGCATCAGCGTCAGCATCGACGAAACCGGCGGCGTGGACAACGTGGGCGGCGCATTCGCGCGGTTGTGCGTGACCGACGACGGCTGCGGCCTCGAAGCCAACACGCTCGAATCGATCTTCGACCTCTTCGTGCAGGCGGACAACCGGTTTGAACGCAGAGAGAGCGGTCTAGGTATCGGTTTGACGCTTTGTCGTTGGCTCGTGGAGATGCACGGCGGTTCCATCGAGGCCGCGAGCGAGGGACTCGGGCGCGGTGCGACTTTCACGGTGAGGTTGCCGCTGTTTGCGGTCCAAGGTGCGGCCAACGACGGGGGCATGGACGAAGGCTCGCCGAGCGGCGCCCATCGCGACACGCTCGTCGTCCTCGTGGTCGACGACAACCGCGATTCCGCGGACAGTATGGCGATGCTCCTGCGTATGAAAGGCCACCGCGTACAGGTCGCCTACAGCGGCGCGCAGGCGCTGCAGTTCGCGACGGGTGCGGACCGCATCGATGTCGCGCTGATCGACATCGCGATGCCGGGGGCGGACGGGTTCGCCGTCTTGCGCGAACTCAAGCTGACCCGCGCGCTGCGCGGCGCCAGTTTTGCCGCGATGACGGGTTTCGGACAGGAAAGCGACATCGCACGCTCGCTCGATCAAGGCTTTGATATGCACCTGACCAAGCCCGTGCAGTTGCCATTGCTCGATACGTTACTTAAGCAGGCTGCCGAGCGGCACGCACCCACGTAAATTCCGATAGCGTTCCGATAGCGCGGGCATCGTCGGCGTTTGTTGCCGCGTTACTTGGCGGCCCGCTCAGCGCGCGGTCAAGTCAGCGGTAGATCGACGTGCTTTTTGAAGGGCACACGCTGCGTTAGCCGTTGATACCAGCGCTCTAGGCTGGGCATGGGGGGACGATCGATGCCCGCGATCCCGAACCAGCGTTTTGCAAAGGCGCCGAGCACGATGTCGGCAATCGTGAATCGATCGCCTTCCAAGTGAAAGCGCCCCTGCAGGTGTCCGTCGACGATCTTCCAGCGGGAAACGAGCGTCTTGACGTTGACGGCGAGCGCCTCCATGTCGCGCTGCGGGGGCGGTGTGCGGACGAGCGTCAGGAAGACGGGGCGCTCGGCCGGCGCCAGCGTCGAGAGCGACCAATCGAGCCAGCGGTCGATGCTCGCGCGCAGCTTCGGCTCGCTCGGATACAAGGCGCTCGATGCGCCATACTGCATCGCGAGGTAACGCAGAATCGAGTTTGATTCCCACAGCACGAAGGTGCCGTCCACGAGCGTGGGCACTTGACCATTTGGGTTCAACTCCCGATAGTCGGGATCGTTGACCCGGCCGAACTGCAAGCCGGCATCGATGCGCTCGTACGGGAGGCCTAACTCGTCGCAGCACCAGAGCACCTTTTGCACGTTGACCGAGTTCGCTCGTCCCCAAATCTTCAGCATTGACCTTTTCCTCCGAAGTAAGCGATGCGCGCTCAAAACGAGACTGCACCGCATGGTTTGTACAATACGCCGAATCAAAAACGTCAAAGCGAGGAACAGCCCGCATGGCACGTCTTATTCCCGACGATTGGAAGAATGTGGCCGCGACCGGCGCGGCCGAGCGCGAGCGCGAAACGCTCGCATTGCTCGAGGCCGCGCTGCCCGATAGCTATACCGTCTATCACGGCGTCCATTGGACGCGTCTGAATCGGACGTTCTCCGTATTCGGCGAAGCGGACTTCGTGATCGTGAGCCCGGCGGGACGCGTCATGCTGGTCGAGCAAAAGGCCGGCTTCCTGCGCGAAACGCCGAAGGGCCTCGTCAAAGTTTACCTTCAGACCGAACGCAATGTCTCAATCCAGCTTGCTCATACGATCGAGGGGATGCACCGGAGGTTCACTGCGGCATTCGGCGCCGGCACGTACTGTATCGATGCGCTGCTGTTCTGCCCCGACTATAGCGTGAAGAACGCTGCGATCGCCGGCGTGCCGCCCGAGCGCATCGTAGATGCGACGCGCAAGAATCGTCTGGCGTCGATCATTTTGGCCGCGCTACCGGCCGACGAGCCGAAGCTGCCTTGTGCCGCGAAGATTCACCCCTTTCTAGCCGACGAATTGGCGTTGACGCCCGATACGAGTGCGCTGGTCGGGCAGGCGGGCACGCTCGTCACACGCTTGTCGGGCGGCCTGGCGACATGGGCGCGCCGGCTCGAGTTCGCGCCGTTTCGTCTGCGCGTAGTCGGCACCGCCGGCTCGGGCAAGACGCAATTGGCCGTGCAAGTCATGAAGGATGCAGAGGCGAGCGGCAAACGCGCGCTGTATGTTTGCTTCAATCGGCCGCTTGCCGACCATATCGCGCGCGTTGCGCCCGAGAGCGCAAAAGTGGCCAACTACCACCAGCTCTGCGATTGGGTGGCGCGCGACGTGGGAGCCGTGCAGGATTTTCAGACGCCCGACGTCTTCGGCCGCCTCGAGGCAGTATTCGCGGACGCGCCGATCGGCGAGCGGTGGATGTTCGATGTCTTGATCGTCGATGAGGGGCAGGATTTTCAAGAGCCGTGGGTCGAAGCACTTTCGCGGCTGGTTCGGCCGGGCGGCGCATGGTGGTGGCTCGAGGATCCGCTGCAAAACCTCTACATGCGCGAACCTGTCGCGCTGCCCGGGTGGACGGTTCTGACGGAAACCACCAACTATCGCAGTCCCCGCGACATTCTCGCTTTCGTGCGCGAGAAGGTGGGCGCGGCGGTGCCCAGCGCCGCCGGCCTTATCGCGGGCAGCCCGTTCGACGGATCCGACGTTTCGGTCGTTTCATATGACGAAGCGAACGGCGAGACGGTTGTCGATTCGACTAAGCGCGCCATTACGCAGGCCCTTTCTTTGGGCTTCCGCAAGCAGGACATCGCGGTGCTATCGTTTCGCGGGCGCGAAGGCTCCGCGTTGACGGGGCTCGAGCACTTGGGGCCGCATCGCCTGCGCAGCTTTACGGGCAAATACGACCTGTTCGGGAATCCGGAATATCGCGAAGGCGATGTGCTGCTCGAATCGATCTACCGTTTCAAAGGGCAATCGGCGCCCTGCGTCATCCTTACCGAAGTGGACTTCGCCAGCTTCGACGAACGTGCTGCCCGAAAGTTATTCGTCGGCGCGACGCGCGCCACGATGAAGCTCCTCGTCGTGGCATCGCATCGCGCAAGTGCGGTGCTTGAAGCGTCTGTTTGATGGCACGCGAATTGGGGCGCGTCGGGGCGGTGTTTCATAGGTGATGCGACGGTTTAATCATAAATCGTTCAAGCCGAGAACGTTTTCGTGCCGCCGCTGTCATTCGTTGATTAATTGATTACTATTTATATGAATCGGCTGATGACGCAATGCGCAATTGATCTCGATCAAGGCAAAATTCTATCGCCTATCTATCGTTTGTGGCCCGGGCTGCGCGCCCGCCGCATCCGTCGTGCTGCCCCGAAGCACAGGCGCCATGGGCGGCGCCGCAGCGGAGGCCTCGGGTCATGAAAAGTATGATTGTTATGCTTTTAAGATATCTGGCCCCGGTCTCTGTAAA
>CBIHOQ010000034.1:0-66978 GCA_966212065.1 uncultured Burkholderiaceae bacterium | reverse complement strand
CGGTGGCGAGAAAGGCCGTTTACTTTCAATGACATAGAGCAGTGCTTGTAAACTGGCGCAGCTTGCAAGTCATTGAATGTTAACGGCTCTTGCTTCTCTCGATCCCAGCGTCACGATGTGTATAACGCCATGACTTTATGCTGGGTCGCCTTGCCTCCAACACGATTTTCGAATACTCATCACGAAATTACACCACGCGTTTGGATTTATTTAATTCATGCAGTGGTCGTTCCGCTGAAGGTCCGCTGTTTTTCGGTATCACAATTTATTATTTCTGCGATATCGAAATATTTGCTTCGCTCCGGGAGACAAGTTTTCGCTGGGTCGGCGAATTCAGATCCGTCGCCACTGCACTATACCGGCGAGCCCAAAGCCTATCTGCTGCCGGTGAAGCCACGCATTCGATAACGAGTGCAGGTCTAATTACAGTATCCGCCGCCGCCCGGGCGACATCCGAATAGGTTATTCTCGATGACATATACCACTACACCGACTGCTGCGCAGACTAATTATTATTCTCCAAGCGAAACGACTCAGGCAGCCGAGCCCCGAGAATACGTGCAGGGTAGCCCGAGCCGCCGCTCCGTGCCGAGCGAACTCGCGCCGCTGGCGCCGCGGCCAAGCCGCGACCCAAGCACACACCATAGCTATCCCCCCAGCGAGCGCTACGACCCGAATAGCGCAATGAGCGTGTTCAGTGCGTGGGGATCGTATCTCTCCGACGATCCGGGCGCGGGGCTTGAGAGCAACTGGTTTCATGATCAGCGCAGTCAGTCCGTATGGGGCGATAATGCGTCGCAACACGCCGATACAACTCGCGCGGGCGCGGATGCGACCCACGGCAGCACGGCCGTCCCGGACTTCCTCAGCGATCTGGCCTCGGTTTTTTCCGCGCCCGCCGGCACAGAGCACGAAAGCAACTGGTTCCATGACCAGCGTGTCCATTCACAGTGGAGTGGTGCGACCGAAGGCAGCAACGCCTCCTATGCGAGCGCGCAGACATCGTCAGTCGGCACCAACTCGAGCGTTCCGTCGTTGTCTGAAGCCGCGAGTCAGGCGGCGTCGCATGCGCCAAGTTCGAACGCTGGCGGCCGGTCTTCCACCTCGACTTCGAGTTCTCATCTCACCAGTAGCGTTTCTTCGCTGCACGCTCTTTCGGAGGCAGGCAGCGGCCCGCGACCGGTCGGACGCTCGCAGAGCTCGCGACGATCGAGCACGGTCGAATGGCAGAACCGTCTGCCGTCCGTGTCGTCGGGCGGATATAACGCGAGCCTGACCGGCTCGGAACAAGGGGCCCTCGCCGCCGCACGCGATATCGGACGTTTCCGCGTGGATTCCGTTGCGGGCTCGGCATCGGCATTGGGCACCGGACGATTCGGGCGCGCGCAGGAGGATGCGCGTCGAGCGGCGAAGGGCAAGGGTGTGGCCACCAGCACCGCGAGTACAGCCAGCGCCGACAGCGAGTGGATTGCCGCGTCGCACATCGTATTCAGCGATGGCAACGGCGGACCCTTGCCGCCCGGTCACTACGTGTATCCGCTGCATACCGATTCGCGTGCGTCGGGGTTGCCTCCGGAACGGCCGGCGCCACCCCGGCCCCGACGCTGACCACCGCCACCTGCATTGACCATCGTGTGTGCGCAGAGCCAGCCCGTCGTGCCGGTGGGGCGCTCGCGCGTGCCGCCATCACGTGGCAGGCGATCGGCATAACAACGCCACCGCGCCCTTGCGGGACCACGAACAACCCGTATCAGAGAAAAAGATGTATTGCAGACGAACAGACAACGTTTCGCTCCCGATTAACCTGTCCCTGTCTCGTCGCGGCGATGAGCAAGAGCCCCCCGTACAGAAGCGCAGGGACAAAGCGTCGCATTTCGAGGCGCTCACGTGGATCAACGATCAACGCCGACGCTCGAATGAGCTCCGGCAGACAGCGGTAGCCCGGCTGGACAAAGCGAAACCGGGCCAGAATGTCGCACTCGACCGTCTCGCGCTGTCCGAGTTGCCCGACTTCCTGGCGGAGCAGGCGCGTGGCGCAAAAGCGATCTCACTGGCGGGCAACAGTCTGTCAGCGATTCCCCGCGCAATCTTAAGCTTCGAAAAGCTGAAGAAGCTGGATGTCTCCGGTAACGAACTCGGCATGCTGTCGCCGCAGATCAGGCAGATGACGAAGCTGCGCGAGTTGAACGTGTCGCACAACGGACTCAGCGAGCTTCCCGACGAAATCGGGGCCATGCCCGCTCTCGAACATCTGAACGTAGGCGACAACGCGCTGGGCATGCTGTCGCCGGCAGTCGGCGGGTTGGGCACGCTCAAGACGCTGAAAGCCAGCGGCAACATGCTGACAGACCTGCCGGCGGAAATCGCACTCTGCACGCATCTCGAGACGCTCGACCTGTCGCGCAACCACTTTGCGCTGCTGCCCAACGAGATCGGCATGTTGGCAAAGCTCGAAACGCTGAATGTTGCGAGAAATCAACTGGCGGACGTCATTGATACGGCGCCGGTCGTTGCACCCGGCGAGCCAGCCCAGCCTCGCGCTGCCGCGCGCTATCGCGCGATCCCGGAGTCGATCGGCAGACTGAAATCGCTGCAGCACCTGGATGTGAGGGGCAATCCGCTGGTCACGCTGCCGAACAGCTTCGGCCCTTTCGACTATGCGTCCAAAAGCCGTCTGGAAATCAAGCTGCAGGGCGCGGGCACGTTTCTGTCGAAGGGCATCCGCATCAAGATCGCTAACACGCCGCTTCCCTTCGAACTCGAAAGCGATGGCCGCCTCGAAAAACTGACCGGTGTCTATGCGCCACCGCCGCCCGTCTACGAACCGCTGTACAGCAAACAATTGAACCGGGCCGAAGGCACGGTCGTGGGCGAGGACGACGGCGGACCGCCGCCGCAGACCTTCGAACCGAGGCCGCAGCCGTTGGCGCAGATGGCGGCGGTGATGCCCGAATTGCTGTCGGCCTATTCCGCGCTTGGCGCGACCGGCGCCGACGTCGCCGCGCTCAACGAGTTGCTGCGGCAAGCGGCAATGCGGCAGGTCGCGCGTGCCAGCGGCGCGGAGCAGCCGCCGCCCGAGCGCGCGTTCGAGCTGCCTCCGGAGACCATCCAGCCGATGCAGACGGCAGGGTTCAACCCACCGACATCGTTCGAGCTGCCTCCGGAGCCCATCCAACCGATGAAGACGGCGGGGTTCAACCCACCGACATCCTTGCACGGTCAGGAAGGTGGACAGCCGTTCGAGTTCCAACCGACGCTGCACAAGAGCACCAGCGCGCAAAGCGTGTTCAGCGACTCGTCGGACGATTTCGATTTCGATGTCGTGTCGCTGTCGCGCGCGCGCAGGGTGCCATCCGTGGCTCAGACGTACACGGCCGCGGCAACCGGGCAGGCGGACGTCGCACAATCTTCCGGCGGCGCGCCGAGCATCCCGTTCTTCCGGCCGGCGCCAGTTCCAGCCATGCCCGCGCAGACGATCGGGACGCAGCCGATGCCGACAGGCGCAACCCAGGCGCAGCCGGCGCCGGTGATGCGGGCACAGCCGATGCCCACGCGCTCGATGCTTGCGGGCGCGTATGCCCACGCGTCGCCAGTCGACGCGAACGCCGAATTGATCGCGCAGATCGTTCACGAAGTGGCAAACTTGATGCGGCCGCGCGAGCCCGCACCGCCGCCCGTCTACGCCGCGCCGGTCGACAGCGCGAGTGAAGAGTGGTTCGACTATACGATGCCCGCATTCGGCGACGCGGATCATCAGTTCAACCTCGACATGATGGGCCTTCATGGCGTGCTGTATAGCTCGCTCTACGGTCTTGCCGATGCGCACCGCGAGCGTCTGTATTTGCAGGATGATGACCTCGTGCAGCGCGTCGAGCAGGCGAAGCTGCGTGCGGCGAGCGGCAAGTCGCAGGGCGAGACGCTCGCGCGAAATCTGCGGGCGCTCGGCGGCATGATGTTCCGCCAGGATGTCATCTGCCGCCTCGCCGAATCGGTGGCGGAATTCAACAAGGAAACGAACAAGAATCCGGCCTGCGCGCCCTTGGTTGAAGACCCCCTCCTGATTGCGTTCGTCTATCAGACCATTGTGTGCCGGCGCGATGAGCTCCAAATTCTGGGCTTTGGCGAGACGCGCGACGCTCTGGAAAAAGACCCCAACCTGCAAAAGATTTTCGGTCTCGTCGTATCGCCCGAAAAAATGCCCGTAGTTCGCGCGCAGATTATGGACGAGGTGCGTAAGGCCGAGAAGAACAACGGCGGCAAAGACGTTCAAGCGTTCATCGACGAGCAGCCCTTCTGGAAGGAGTTTCTTGAAAGCCAGAAAAAGGCGGTGAAGGCGGAATGGCGTATGAGGCACGGGTTTCGGTAAGGCCCCGTCGCACTATCGTCGTGAGACAACGTACCCGTGATCTGAATGGAATGAATCCCGATGGGACACAATAAGCTTTCTATTTTTTCATGCGGGGGGGGCAGTGCGGCCAACTGCATTCCGCCCGTGCCGCGTGCGAACAATGGCCGCACCGCCTACGATGACCCGCCGCGGCCCGCCCCATCGAGAGCCGCCAGGCTCGATGCGAGGCTCGCGCCGCTGACGCCGCGACGACGCGCGGCGTTCAAGAGCGAGCTCGACAACTGGGTTAAATTTGCGAAGAAAGGCATAGACGGCGAGCCGACTGAAAACCGCGTCGAAGCCGCCGAGCGCATCGCGACGGCCGAGATCACGCAGGCGCGCGACCTCGACGTCGCGGCGCTGAAGATCAGACGCCTGCCCGGGCGGATCGACAAGCTCCAGCCATTGGTGAGGTTGAATGCCAGCAATAACGAGTTGCAGCGGCTGCCAAAGGAAATTGGGGACTTGCGCTTGTTGCAGTCGCTGGACGTAAGCGGCAATGAACTGCGCGAGTTGCCAACGACGATCGGGCGGCTGGCTAACCTCACGCATTTGAATGTCAGTCGCAACAAGCTGGGACTACTGCCCGACGAGCTGGAAGAGCTCAGCAACCTTCGCAGCCTCAACGCACACACGAACCAGTTGTCGCGGGTGCCGGCGTCGATGGGCAAGTTGTCGCAGATGAAAGAAATCAATCTGCACAAGAACCAGTTATGGGCGCTGCCAGACGCATGGGACGCGCTGTTCAAGCGACTTAGGCAAATCGATCTGAGCGACAACGCGGTGCAGCAACTTCCCGAGGGGTTCCGCCCAGGTATGCAATCCATCGAAATCCGCTTGCAGAACAACCCGATCACGTCGCTGCCGCCAAGTTTCGGTGGCTTCGAATATTCACACTGGTTCAGCGATCACGAAATCCGCAACGCTTTGCGCACGGTCTTCGTTCATACGGAGAACACCAGGCTGCGCACCGGACTCGTGCAGGAAGGGCGTCTGCCGCCGGGCCGCGGCATCGAAGCAGCCGAGCTCCCTCTGCGCGCGAGGGAGCGACCACCTGCGCCCGGCGAATTCGAGGCTGACGTCGGATCCGTCTACTCGGTGCTCGACTATATCCGCGAGCATGGTCAGCCGGGGCAGATCGAGGGGATCGAGCGCGCCGGACTCGCTGACGCAAACGCGGGCTCCGGGCTGCACGTGCCGAGCGGGCCGCCGGACTGGACCAAGCCGAAGCCCCAGACCGATGCATGGCTCGCCGAACAGGCGCAGGCCTATGCCAACCGTCATGGCGCTGCCCCGGCGCCGCAAGCGCCGCCGCAGCAGCAGCCGCAACCCATACGGTCCGACTGGGAGGTTTGGACGCATGCGGGCCTGCCTGGTTCGGCCGCAAACAACCCGCGTACGGCGCCGCCGCGCTTCAATTTCCAGTTGGGGCCGCAAGCGGCGCAGCCAACGACACAGCCGGCGACTCGGAATACGATGCCGCAGATGGCGTATCAGGCGCCCGCGGGCGTCGACGCCAACCTGATTGCACAGATCGCCGCGCAGGTGCTGCAGGCGCGGCAGCCCATGGCGGCGTCGACGACGACACCCGTGGCACCTGCGATGCGCCAGAGCGTCACGCGGCAAAGTCCGCTCGCCGCACCGTCGCCGTTCGTCACCGGGATGCCGGTGGATTCCGGGCAATCGTCGGCCAGCACGCCGCCGTGGGGCGCCTCGCCGTTCGCGCGCGCCGGCGCGTCCACCGCGGCGGGCGGCGCTCGCGTCCCGCCCGCCTGGATCGCGCCCACGAAGGCCGCTGAACCGCCGGAGGAGGAATCGATCGGCGAAGGCTATCAGTGGGGCAGTTCGTCATATGGCGACGTGTACTCGCAGCAGGGCTATCCCGTGGACTCTGGCAACGTGGATGGCTACGGCGCACGGCGCTACGACGAGCCACCCCAGGAAGAACCACGAGACTTCCTAACGCAAATCGAAGAGGCGATGACTCGATTCATGTCGATGTAAACCGAGGCCCGGCATGATGTATTCACCCGGCTTCGCCGGCCACGCAAATAGTCACAACAGGTCACTTATCTTGAGCAAAATCAGCAGCACGTCCGATCTCCGATCCATGTACAGCGCGCAGGCCGATGACGAACCCGGTACGCTGTCGCGTGTCTCGTCGTCGCGCAGTCTGCGCGCAAGCAGCGGCGTATTGCGCGATCTGTCTCCGCGCCGCTCCAGCGTGTCGTCGGCGAGTACGTCGTATGCGAGCGTAGCAAGCTCGTTCGGCAGCGAGCATGGGTCCGATGCCGGATCCGCACACGCGCTGTCGCGCGCGAGTAGCGCGCGTTCGAGCGACAGCGCCTGGACTTTCTATTCCAAAGCGCACAGCGAAGTCGGCTCCGTCGCGGGTGAACCCGCCAACAACCTACTCGAACGCCTGTCGCAGGCGAGCGCGCGATACTCGAACGCCACCATGTCGGACAGTGGGAACAGTAGCCGTAGCAGCAACCGGATCGAAGTCGATCCGGATTCGGGAACGGTTATACATGCAGACCGTGTGTCTACGCCAAGCAAGGCCTCCGAAGTGCTGTCGGAAGCGGGCGGCCCGCCGCCGTATAGCCGCAGTTCGTCCAACGTCAGCGTGCGCAGCGGCGGGCGTTCCGACGTGTCGTCACTGGCGGGCTCCGCAGCGTCCCTTACGCCGTCACGCAGAATCCCCAGCGTGAGCAGCGCCGCATCGAGCGAGACGGGCAGCTTCCACCTGTCCGACCACAGCAGCGTCGTGGCGGCGCTTGCCACGCAGCGGATGGGCTATTCGACCGATTCGTCGCCGCGTCTGACTTCGTACGAGGGGTCGAGCAAGGCGAGCAGCGTGCCATCTGGCGTGCAGAGCAGCCGGTACAGCGTCGCGTCGAGCTACCGCGCGAGTCTCGCGCCATCGTCAGAGTTCGCGGTGCGCGCGGCGCTGGCGGGAGGGCGTCTCAATGGCCCGGGTTCTCTGGCGGACCGTCGATCGTCAGTGTCGGCGAGCACCGTCAGCAGCCTGCATCTGAGCGAGGAGAACGACGTGCTCACACCCCTTCCGGTTTCGCGGTTCCGCCCGGTACCGGAGTCCGTGTCGAACGCGCCCAGCGAAATTCGCTCCGCGCTCGGATCGTCGCGGTTCAGCGCGGCGCTGAGCTCGTCGCGGCGGCTAGGCGCAACCGGCATTGCGCCGCGTGTCGCGCGCGCGGATATCGAAGCCCTGTCCAATGCGAGTGTGCTGGAAGGGAATCTGCGTCCAGCCGGGCGGAGGAACCCGCAGATCTCTCCGGATGAGTTTTGGGGCTTCCTGGACAGGTGATAGCGGGGTCATGCCGCCCGGCGCTGCGCGATCAATCTCATGGCTTTCTCCCGCCGTTGCGAGTCCGACCAGCGTAATCCACGAGGTCGGCACCGCATGGAGACCCTCGACCGGCCACGCGTGGGCGCCTTCCCAACTTTTACACGCTCTTCGTTTGGATGCTGCCAGGTCACGACGATCCGCAAAGTCCGGTCGACGCATTCCAGCGTCATCCAGCCAGCCCCACGAGTGAATCATGACTAGAGGGAAAGAAAATTGTCCCTGCCCGCGGCCGCCGGTCTCCCTCGTAGAGGCCACCGGCCTGGGACATCTTTGCCGGCAAAACCAGGAACGCAAAGTTGTCACTTGGCGCTCGCATCGGTCTCGTCGAGTGCGGCATTCGGCTAAAGCCGCAGGCGTCTTCGCGAAGTCGTCTATGACTTCGCCGGTCAGCCTGCGGATCAAGCTTCGATCAGCTAGCGTTTAGCTAAACGAAACCCTGCGTGCCCGCGGGCGACACACAAACGCGGAAAGAGCGCACGAACGCGACATTCGACACAACAGGAAGCCTCATGCGAGCAGATCGCGCCAGCCTATCCGCTGAATACGTGGCGATGCACCGCGCAGCGCATCAATTGCTCGACGTGCCGGCGATCTTCGACGATCCGTTCGCGGTAGTCGTGACAGACCCGCGGTTTGCGCGAGCGTTGCTAGCGGATCCAGAGCCCGAGCGCCCACGCCTTGCGCCGGGCCGTCGAGCGTTTTTTGCGGCTCGCAGCCGCTACGCAGAAGATCGGCTCGCGCTTGCGGTCGAACAAGGTTGCGAGCAGTACGTGGTGCTCGGGGCTGGTCTCGACACCTTTTGCTTGCGCAATGTGGACCAGGCGCTGCGGGTGTTCGAAGTCGATCATCCGGCGACACAGGCAATCAAATTGGCGAGGCTGCGGGAGGCGGGTGTCGGCATGCCGGCGAGGACATCGTTCTACGCGGCTGATTTCACGCATCAGTCGTTACGGGAAATTCTGCACGAAGCCGGGGTAGATCATGGCCGACGCATCTTCGTCTCATGGCTCGGCGTTGCGCAATATCTGCCGACCGAGACGGTTCGTGCGGCGCTGCAAGACATCAGCTCGTTCGGGTCCCAGGTCGAGATCGTCTTCGATTACACCCTTCATTACGACCTGCAGAGCGCTGCGCAACGAAGCGCCTTCGACAAGTGGCGCAGTCTGGCCGATCTCGAGGGGGAGCCGTTTCGAAGTATGTTCACTCCGGATGAGGTAATGGCCTTGTGCGCTTCAGCGGGATTTTCCGCAGTCAGGACTGAGAGCCTCGATGAGTTGAATGCACGGTATTGCGCGGCGGGATGCAACGGATTGCAAATCGAAGGGATCAATCAGTTGGCGTATGCTGCCGCGCGAATCCCCCTCTCCTTGAACTCCTTGCTGTGACGTCGCCGCCGCGTCGGCTGTACCACGTCCAAAACCGCTTCATTCCCGTTCATAGCGTACACAACGCCGAAGTTTCGCTGAAGGAATTGGCAAACTTGGCGCCGGAAAAAGGGGAGCGGATTTTCTTCGCATGACGGGACTGCGCTTCGCAGGACGTACGCGGAACCTGCCGCGCGCGGTTCATCTTTGGCGCCAATACCCAACCAACCGGGACCTTCTCATGAAGACTTCTGCGGTATCCTTCGATTTCAGTGAAGCCTCGATTCGCGATTTTGCGGCGCATCCGCAAGAGTCTTTGAAACAACTGAATCAGCAGTTGCATACGTCGTTGACGCAATTGATGTCGAAGCACGGGGGGAAAGGCACGCATGGAAAGCACGTGTCGCGCCACGCGCATTCCAAGCACCCGGCGAACCATGGACAACACCTCACCCAGCGGTTGGAAGTTTCGTCCGGGAAGGTCGATGGGTCGACGGGACCGACTTCGCGGGCCACCAGCGTCGATCAGGCGGCCGGGTCGACGCACCCGCAATTCAAGCCCGTGATACGCGGCGATGAAAAGCAGTCGGATGCGCAGGTGAAGAACCAAGCCGATTTCGGCCGCTTGGTCGACAGAACCGCGCGCGAATATGGCCTCGATCCGAACATGCTTCGCGCTCAGCTGCAGGTGGAATCGGGCGCATTTACGGGCGGCTATCAAAGTGGCATGCGCCACGTCGGCGACCTCGATCGTGCGCCGCAGAACAACACGTCGCTGGGGCTCGGGCAGATCTCCCAAAACTACCTCGATGGCGGGCCGTGGTCGAAGGGTGGGCCAGGCGATCCGAGGTTGGGCGGCCAGGTGGTGACGAAGTCCGAGTATGAGAACAGCGTGACGATCCAAGTGCGGATGGCCGCGGCGAACGACGCGCTGCGCATTGCCGATCACGGCGGACTCAAGCAAGGGCTCTCCTACTACGTGTCGGGGAACGCGGATCCGAGCAATCCCTCGGGCGCGAGCTATCTCCAGAAAATCAACGAGGCAATGCAAAACCCCGCCGTGACGACGCCGGGTCGGTGAGCTTCGGCTTGTGCCGTGATTACTTAATCAACTGCATCCCTGCGACCTTCGAGGCCGTCGCGTCGAAAGTAACCGTGTACTCGCACTCAGCTACATACCCTGAACGCTCGATCAGGCAGTCCGCGAAATCCGCCTTCGCGGATGCCACGAAAACCCGAAGCGCCTTTCGCACCGTGTCAGCACCTTCAACGACGAGTTCCTTGGTACCGATCATCGAGTCGATGATGTCCTTCATCTGCTCGCGCTCGACACCGTAGCAGCGCCCGAGCACCCACACGACCTCGACCAGAGCGACCTGCGAAACGTACCCCGGCCGCTCGGCCGACAGGGACTCCATCAGCGCCGTCACCTTCCTCGACTGCCCGGCGTCGTCTTGGGCGAAGTAACGGACCAGAACGTTCGTATCCAGTCCAATCATCGCGCGGATGCACCTTGCTCGGCGATGGCCCGGTTCATGTCCTCGATCGACACCGGTTTCGAGGGCTTCTTCACAATGCCCTTGAGCGATGCGAGCGAGCGCGTGACCGGAAAGACCTCATACCGGCCCGTCGCGTCGTTGAAGCTGAATTCGATCCGGTCGCCGGACTGCAAGCCAAGCTGATTGCGCACGTCCACGGGAATCGTGACCTGGCCCTTCGAAGTGATAGTCGCCGCTGTCATAGTGGAATCTCCAATATTCCTTACTTTAAGGTAAGGCATACGGAGATGCAAGGGCGGAATGGACGCCGAGCCGTTGCGTCGAGCCTCGTACTGAGGCTCTATCCGCTCCGCCTTACTTGCGCTTGATCTGCGAGATATCGCGCACGGCGCCGCGATCGGCCGAAGTGGCCAGCGCGGCATAGGCCTGCAGCGCCTGCGATACGACACGCTCGCGATTGGCCGGCATCCAAGCCTTGTCGCCACGGGCATCCATGGCCGAACGACGGCGCGCCAATTCCTCGTCCGACACGGCGAGGTGCATCTTGCGCTGAGGAATGTCGATCTCGATCACATCGCCCTCTTCCACGAGACCGATCGTGCCGCCTTCGGCCGCTTCGGGCGACGCATGCCCAATCACCAACCCGGACGAGCCACCCGAGAACCGGCCATCGGTAAACAGCGCGCAAGTCTTGCCCAAGCCCTTCGATTTCAAATACGACGTGGGGTAAAGCATCTCCTGCATGCCGGGGCCGCCCTTCGGGCCTTCGTAACGAATCACGACGACATCGCCTGCGACAACGTTATCGCCCAAGATCGCTTCGACCGCATCGTCCTGGCTTTCGAACACGCGTGCGCGCCCCGAGAAAACCCACTGCGATTCGTCGACGCCGGCTGTCTTGACGATGCAGCCCTTCTCGGCCAGATTGCCGTACAGCACAGCCAGACCGCCGTCCTTGGAATAGGCGTTCTGCTTGCTGCGAATACAGCCGGACTTGCGGTCCGTATCGAGCGCTGCGTAGGTGGCCTCCTGGCTGAACGCGACGGTGGTCGCAATGCCGCCCGGCGCCGCCCGGAAGAGCTTCCGCGCTTGCTCATCGGCACCACCCGCCACGTCCCACTTGGCAATCGCATTGCCGAGCGTGCCGCTATGCACGTTGCCGCACGACAAATCCAGCAACTCCGCACGGGCCAACTCGCCGAGAATGCCGGGAATGCCACCTGCACGATGAACGTCCTCGATATGATATTTGTCCGTCGCCGGCGCTACCTTGCACAGGCACGGCACCTGACGCGAGATGCGATCGATGTCCGACATCGTGAAATCGACGCCGGCCTCTTGCGCGGCGGCCAGCAGATGCAGCACGGTATTGGTGGACCCGCCCATCGCCACATCGAGCGCCATGGCGTTTTCGAACGCTTGCTTGCTGGCGATGCTGCGCGGCAGGACCGAAGCGTCTTCTTCCTCGTAGTAGCGGCGGCACAGATCGACCACCAAGCGGCCCGCCTGCTCGAACAAGCCCTTGCGCCAGGCATGCGTGGCGACGATCGTGCCGTTGCCCGGCAACGCAAGGCCGATCGCCTCGGTTAGGCAATTCATCGAATTCGCAGTGAACATGCCCGAGCACGAACCGCAAGTCGGGCACGCGCTGCGCTCGATCTCGGCTACTTCGGCGTCGCTAACCTTAGGATCGCCGGCTTTGATCATGGCATCGATCAAATCGATCTTGGCGATCACCTGGCCGTCCGTCGGCGATTTGACCTTGCCCGCTTCCATCGGACCGCCGGATACGAACACCACGGGGATGTTCAGGCGCATCGCGGCCATCAACATGCCCGGCGTGATCTTGTCGCAGTTCGAGATGCACACCATGGCATCGGCGCAATGCGCGTTGACCATGTATTCGACCGAATCGGCGATCAATTCGCGCGAGGGCAGCGAATAGAGCATGCCGCCGTGGCCCATGGCAATGCCGTCGTCCACGGCAATGGTATTGAATTCCTTGGCCACGCCGCCGGCCGCTTCGATTTCCTTCGCGACGAGCGCACCCAAGTCGCGCAGATGCACGTGGCCCGGAACGAATTGCGTGAAGGAGTTGACCACGGCGATGATGGGCTTGCCGAAATCGCCGTCTTTCATGCCGGTGGCGCGCCACAAAGCGCGTGCGCCAGCCATGTTGCGGCCGTGGGTCGAAGTGCGTGAGCGGTAGTTAGGCATCTCTATCCTCAGGTGTTGCTGCCGTCGAAACGGGATTTGAACTTGAATTTGTTGGACCTGGAAGCGCACTCCGAGCCATCGAGCCGACGCCGCGGATCGCGACGGTGCAATGATCGGGCAATAGGGAGCGCACGCTGAAAGTACGAATACTGCGAGAACATCGGTAAGACGTCCAATATATTTTTTCTGCCAGATTAGGTCGGTAAATATATCAGACAGCGCCCGGTACGCCACGGTCGCGAAGCCGGAGCCGCCCGCGCACGCAGTCGCCGCCGAGCCGTTTGACGATGCCTGCCCAGCGCGCATACGATGTGTCATGCGCATCGCCATCGACAATGAGGACGACGGTCCGGCACACAGAATAAGGGCCACTATCCATGGCATGGATTAGGGTAAATTTCCACTTCTTTTCGTGGAATCGAATTCCGTGTTGCCGGCGCACACTACAATCATCGACACGCTGGCTGGGCAGTCCGCCGAACAGCAGTCGCGATACTCGATTCAGGAGACTGGCATGGGCACTTTGGCGGTAATTATCTGCGTTTGGACATTCTTCGCCACGTGCGCAGCGCTCTTCATCCGTGGTGCGAGCCCGCGCCTCGAACGCGCGACCGTGTCGGCGCAGCGCCGCGCCGCGGTCCGCGCTTCGGTCGCTGAATAACCGGCTAACCGACATACAGCGCTCAAGCGAGCGCCCATCGCACGTCATCGGCATCGGCCCGCGCGGTGTCGTCAAGGTACGACATCGGGCCTCGCCCGGTTTCCCCACCTCCCGGTCCGCCCCCTCGCTACGCCAACCAAGGCATAGGCGGTCCATTCAAGACGCCGAGCGCGTCACGCAACAAAGCCGATAAAGCCGCCTGCTAGAATCCTCGTTCGCATCAGCCACGATCAAGGACCTCTCATGTCGACTGCATCGCATGCGCTCCCGCGCTGGACGCTGTGGGTTCCCGTCGCCGCATGGCTCGTACTGGTGCTCGCTCGCATCATCCCCGCACAGGGCATCGCCATCGCGCTGATAGCCGCCGCACTCGCAGGCTCCGTGTTCGCCGCCGTGCATCACGCCGAAGTGGTCGCCCATCGCGTGGGCGAACCGTTCGGCACACTCTTGCTCGCGATTGCCGTCACCATTATCGAAGTCGCGCTGATCGTGTCGGTCATGCTGACCGGAGGCCCGGAAAAAGCCGGCCTCGCGCGCGATACCGTGTTCGCGGCGGTCATGATCGTCTGCAATGGGATCGTGGGCCTGTGCTTGATGGTTGGCGGATGGAAGCACGGCGAACAGGATTTCAAAGGGCCAGGCGCAACCAAGGCCCTGGCGGTACTCGCATCGCTGTCCGTGCTGTCGCTCGTGATGCCCAACTACTTAAGCGCCATGCCCGGGCCGCAATTATCCACGTCGCAACTCGCCTTTGCGGGCGTCTCGTCGCTGGTGCTCTATGGCGTGTTCGTATTCGTGCAAACCGTGCGTCATCGCGGCTACTTTCTCGCATCGGAAACCGCCGATGAAGCCGCTCATGCGGCGCCTCGGCCCAGCCGCCGCGTCGCGCTGGCGAGCCTTTCGCTCCTGCTCGTGAGCCTCGTGGCGGTCGTACTGCTCGCCAAGCTCCTATCTCCCGCGGTCGAGCACGGCGTGCTAAGCATCGGCGCGCCGGCGGCCACGGTCGGCATCGTGATTGCGGCGCTCGTGCTGCTGCCCGAGGGACTCGCGGCGGTCGGCGCCGCAAGCGCAAACCGCCTACAGACGAGCATGAACCTCGCCCTAGGCTCCGCGCTCGCCAGTATCGGGCTGACGATCCCCACCGTCGCCGCGGTGTTCATCTGGACAGGCCGCCCTCTCGTGCTGGGGATCGGCGGCATGGAAACGGTACTGCTCGCGCTCACGCTCTTCGTCAGCTCGCTCACGCTCAGCACCGGGCGCACCACGGTGCTGCAAGGCGCGGTTCACCTGTCGCTGTTCGCCGCGTACTTGTTTCTCTCGGTCACGCATTGAGCGATCGCGGCACCGCGTGCCGCGACCAGTGCGCTACGACAACACGTTGCGCACATCGGTGGACGACATGGACGACATGTTCGCGCCCGGCGCTTGGCGGCACTTCATCACGATACTGCTGCCGTCCGTGACATCTAGCGCGAGGCCCCGCGCTTGGCGCAGCATTTCGTGCGCATCGATCACCCGCATCGATTGAAACAGCGAGCGCCCCTGCCGGGAGATCCTTCGCTATAAGCGAATCAATGAATAGGCAATATCGTCAACGGTGCCTTTCCCCACGTCACGATTTAGTTTGCTTTTCGATAGCATTGAGCGCATGGTGAAACGATCCGGACGACCTGACCGCACTTTTCGCATACGGACAGGCATGAGTTCATGACGGTCAGTATCGCTAAGGAGTGCATCATGATTGACGATCAGGTAAATGCCGAGGAATTGGCAGAAAGCAGAAGACAAAGAGAGGCAGCGGCGAATGCGACGGACGATGGCATGCCGGTGGCCGCGGAAAATGAAAAGCAGGTCGCCGAAGCGACTCAATACAAAGCACCGAAGCAATGGGTCCGGCACGCAAGAAAATGGCTAGGTGCTGGCAGCGGCTTCATGCGGCCCTGAATGGGGGGCGACTCATCGGGAAATATTGGCTCTAGCGCCAGATCTGCCGGCGCCAGTTTGAAAAAACTGGCTGCCGGCAGGTCTGGCGCTTATCAAAGCAAATATCGATTCTGCGGACCGACGACATACTGCTTCTTTGCGAGTTCGAGAACCTCTTCGCGAAACGCGTCAAAGGCACCAAGCACCGACCGTTCGTCGGATCCAACGCCGGGTTGCAGATTTCTGAGCGTGGCGTCGTTGACCATAAAGGTGATTTCGCGCGAATTGTCATACCCCCAGAAACACACGCAACCTCGAGAGGCATCGTAGCTACGGCTGGGGTTGGGAAACTGAAGCACGGCGATCAGCTTTTCGCGCACACGGCCGAGTAACGCCACTTACTGGCGTTGGTGTCGATCGTGGCGTAACTGGCGCGTCGTTTCTCTGCTCTCAGAGCGTCCGCTGTGTCGAGTATATGAGCACGCGCCATACGTTCGATGGCGTACTCGCTCTCGCTGCCAATTGCAGCGGAAACAGATTTGAGTTGCGATTGCATGATGGGGTCCCGAAGCCGGAGGTCGCCCATGGGCGACTAGTCTCCCCACTGTATACCCTTCGGCTGGCATCGACGTCTTTATTTACCCGAACCAGCCGGCCGATACGTAGGGCCGGTCGGGTATGGAATCACTCGGTCTATGGTTCACACGGGTTCACACGGCCTGCGCCGGCCCATCGTCTTCCTCGATCGATTCCATCGGTCTGCGCCCGCGCCGCGCCACCGCGGGCAGCGTATCGGACGCGCGCAACGCTCCCGTATTGCGGGCAGGCCGCCTGCTTTTGCCCCAAACGCCGTCGTGGGAATTCTGGGGCGCCAATTAAACGTCTTTAAATGGAATTTGAATCGGTTCTATGGTCCTTCGAATCGATTCAAAACCTTATGGACTCGCCTGCCAGCGAAACACTCAATGGCCTTCCCATGTGCGACATATCGGTCGATCACGGTTTGTCACGGTGATGACATGATCATTTGGCGAAATAGCGGCTGACCGTCTTTTAACCTCTGAATCGTCAGCCGTGAATCATCGCGCAGCACTTCCCTCATGAACCACAACCTCCGCCTTCAGTCGCCCATTTCCTCTCACCTGGCCGGGGGCGAGCACGTCCACGCCCGCTTTCTAACTCATCTCGATTTGTCAACGCTGCTGGAACTCGAGCATGAGAAATGGCATATCGATCAAGCGGCGCCGAAAGCCGAACTACTCGCTCGGATCGATGCTTACCCCGATCTCGCCGTCGGGGCGTTCTGCTCGCACTCCGGCAAGCTGCTTGCCTCGCTGTTTATGAAACCCGTCGCCGACGACTTTCATCGACGCGTGTCGACTTGGAAAGACTGCAGCATGGTGCCGGCGCCGCGCTCTAGCTCGACGTTATTCGGCATCAGCCTATCGAGCCGTAGTCAGGCCGGCGTCGCGGCGGTGCTCAAGTTCTTCTGGCCGTACGCGCTCAAACGCGGATCGCGCCGTATCTATCTCGGCTCGCCCATGCCAGGGCTCCGTGACTGGATGTCCGCCCACCCCCGCACACCCGTAGAAGATTATGTTCATGCACGGCGGCGCGGCGTTCCGCTCGATCCGCAGTTGCGCTATTACCACTCGCGGGGCTTCACGAAGATCGTCGCGATCAAGCCGGACTATTTTCCGCACGAGCGCTCGCTCGACTACGGTGTACTGCTGCGCGGGACCGTCCCACTCTCGACACTCGCGCCGCTATGGTCGGCGCTGCCGTTGGCTTGCATACAACGCGTCACGCGACCGCTAGCCGCAATGCTATGAATCGCACCGCCATGGCAACATGAGTACGGCGCAACATCGATAAAAAATCCCTACAACCGATTCATCCTTTTCCTACCGGTAGTTTCCGCCCTGTCCTATCGGGATCGGGCAAATATGCGAGTAGGATAGGATCACGGGCACCTTAGACTATGCAAGCGCGCTCGCGATGTCGTTACACACCCTATCGCATACGGATCAACCGGAAACAGGAGCACGCTCATGATGACCGCCACGTTCCCCGAACCCGATCTGTCCGGTTTGCCGCCCGAAGAAATGCGGCTACGCCAATGGATGGCGACCTGGTACCACTTCGCACTCGAGGATGGTTACATCCAGCCGCAGTACCAACTGGACATGGAAACCGCCGAACGGCTCGAAGGTTACTTCAAGCTGGGACTCACGCCCGACGAAGGCGTGGGCGCCCTGTTCGGCACGCTGCATTGAGGCGTGCGCCGCAAGCCGCTGCGCTTGCGGCGCGCCTTGCGTTATACGGCTGTTTTTTATCCGGTCGCGTTTATTGCGCGACCAGGCCGTGCCGGATCGAATAACGAATGAGCTCGGCGTTGTTGCTGAGGCCGAGCTTTTGCATCAGCCGCCGCTTGTGCGTGCTAATCGTCTTCGCGCTCAACGAAAACGCGTCTGCAATATCGTTGACGCTGCGCCCGCTGGCCAAGAGCCGCAATACCTCGAATTCCCGGTCCGACAAAATCTCATGCGGCGATGCGTTATCGGCGTGGCGCTCGAACACGACCGCATCGACGAGCTTCGGATCGATGAAGCGCCCGCCCGCGGCGAGCTTACGGATTGCCGACAGCAATACCTCGGGATCGCTGTCTTTCGTGAGGTAACCGGTCGCGCCCGCGCGCAGCGCACGCGAGACGACTTGCGCTTCGTTATGGATGCTGAGGATAAGAATCGGCATGTCCGGGTATTCCCCGCGCACGCGGCGAATCAAGTCCACGCCGCTGATGCCCGGCATCGTGATGTCGAGCATCAGCAGGTCCGCTTCATTGCTGCGCAGCTTACTCAACGCTTCAGCGCCGCTCGCCGCTTCACCGACGACCATGACATCGGCCGACATCGCCACGATTTGCTTCAACCCGCTGCGGACCACTGCGTGGTCATCCGCGATCAGAATCTTGATCATCCTCTTTTCCGTTTTCGACAGGAATGCTAATCGATATCACCGTTCCCGAACCCGGTGCGCTGTCGATATTCAGCGATGCCCCAATGAGCCTGGCCCTTTCGCTCATGCCCATCAATCCATAAGAATCGCGCTTGCAAGCTGCAGCGGGATCGAAACCGCAGCCGTCGTCGCTTAAGTTCAGCAGCAACCCGCGCTCGTCGCGCATCATGGTGATATGGACGCGACTCGCATGGGCGTGACGCGCGATGTTGGTCAACGATTCCTGCACGACGCGAAACAGCGCCGTTGCGTGCGCATCGCTGAATTCGGGCTCGCCGGTATTGAGCACGAGGTGGCACACGATGCCTGTGCGCTTGCCGAAATCCTCGGCAAGCCATTCCAGCGCCGAAACCAGCCCGAAATTGAGCGCCGCCGGCCGCAAATGATTCGCGACGTTGCGCACCATCAGAATGGTTTGCTCGACCAGTTCGCGCATGCCCGCTACCTTCTCGGATAGATCCGGCGCGTCCTTTAGGCGCATCTTGAGCAACGACACCTCCATCCTCAACGCCGTGAGCAACTGCCCGAGTTCGTCGTGAATCTCCAGTGCGATGCGCTTGCGTTCGTCTTCGCGGATGGCTTCCATGTAGGCGCTCAGCTGACGCAATCGCTCGCGCGATGCGAACAACTCTTCCTCCATGCGCTTACGTTCCGTCACGTCTCGTATGCCGACGTAGACCGCCGGTCGATCCTGATAGGAGGCAAGCCGTGCCGTCTGCGTGACCCAGAATGCGGAGCCATCGCGCCGGCGCACCGGCACGTCCGCTTCGGACAGTGCACCGTCGATCTTGAGACGCTCGATCATCTTGCACCGTCCGCCGGGCTCGACGTAGAAGTCCTCGATGCACACTTCGCTCTGCTCTTGCTCGGAAACACCGAACAGCTGCCGCCATTGCTCGTTGGCGAACAGAACGCGCGGCTCCTCGATCGCACCGATGCAAAGCGGCACGGGACTCACTTCGACGATTTCCCGCAAGCGCGCTTCGCTGAGTTTGAGCCGTGCCTCGGCTCGCTCGCGTTCGACGATTTCGGCCCGCAAATCGTCGTTGGCGCGTGCAAGCTGCGCCGTGCGGCGTGCTACGCGTATTTCCAGTTCATCCCGAATGGCGGAGAGGTCCGCTTCGGCCTGCTGTCTAACCCGTACCTCTTCTTGAAGTTGTCGGTTCTGTTTGACGAGCGTCGTTTGCATCTCGCGCATCGTCAAGTGCACATTGATGCGCGCGATGACCTCGTCGATGCGCGCGGGCTTCGTCACGTAATCGACACCGCCGGCACGAAACCCTTCGACCATGTCGTCGAGGCCGTCGGCCACCGTCATGAAAATAACCGGAATGTCGCGCGTCAGCGCATCCGCTTTCATGCGCCGGCATGTTTCGAAGCCGTTCACGCCCGGCATGTTGACGTCGAGCAGAATGAGGCTGGGATTCGTAAAGCGCGCACGTTCGATCGCTTCGGCGCTATCGAGCGCGATCAGGACACGGAAACCGCGCTGGCCCAGCGCGTCGACGATCAGGCCGAGGTTGGCCGGCGTATCGTCGACGATCAGCACGGTGGCCGTCGGCGTGCTGCGATCGGCCACTTGACTCATGACGCCCCTCCACCCTGCAAATGCCGCTCGACGAAGGCGAGCAGCACTTTCGATTGATAAGCGCGCGCGAGCGCGAGCAATGCGCACGCAAACGGTTCATAACGCGCGTCGGCCGCGCCCAGCGCGTCGGCCCAGCCGCGCACGCCTCGCATGTCGCCCATCCGCGCGAGCCGATGCAGTTCGCGCATCGACTCTGCCGGCGGCGTCGGCAGAATGGCCTTCGCCAGATAGTCGAAGTCCAGGTCCTGCCCGTGCCGGTGCGTCGAATAATGCCACGTGAGGTCAAGCAGCGCGGCGATTTCCGTCTGCAGCCGGTTGAAGTCGATCGGTTTCGGCAGAAAGGCATTAGCGCCCGCCAACAGCGCTTTGCCGGCGTCCGCTTCCGACGAACTCGCCGATAAGGCCACGATGGGAACGTCGCTTCGCACGGACAATGCCCGCACGCGGCGAATGAACCCAAGCCCATCGATGCCAGGCATGATGATATCCGTCAGGACGAGCGACACATTCGATCGCGCGAGCGCATCCAACGCGTCGAGGGCCGATTCCGCGGTGATGACGTAAAACCCCAGGCTGCGCAGGAAGTCGGCAAGCACTGCGCGATTGATCGCGATATCGTCGACGACAAGCACCGTGCGGCGTGGGCCGGGATAACCTGTCGCCATGCGTTCGGTGCGGTGCTCGAACGCGAGTTCGCCCGTTCCAGTCGATGCCGGCAACTCGAAACGGAACACACTGCCGCGTCCGGCCTCGCTTTGGGTCACGATGTCGCTGCCCATTGCGTGAAGGAACTGTCGGCTGATCGCAAGCCCGAGCCCCATGCCGCCGTCGCGATCGCCGTTCCGGCTGCCTTGCTCGAAGGGCAGGAAAATGCGTTCAAGGTCATCGGACGGGATGCCGCGCCCTGTATCGGTTACCTCGAACAGCGCGCCGCCCGATGCACTGCGCCGCACATGAAGTTCGACCACGCCTTGTGCAGTGAACTTGACGGCGTTCGTCAGCAAATTCAGCAGCACCTGCCCGAGACGGCGAGCATCGGCTCGCACAGCGGAGGGCACGTCGGACGCGATGTCGCAAACGAAACCGAGGTCTTTTTCCGCCGCCTTGATGGCGATCACTTCTCGGATCGAGTTGACGGCTTCTGCGGGCGAGACATCGCCTATTTCCACACGCGTGCGCCCGGCCTCGATCATCGCCAAGTCGAGCACATCTTGAATGAGCGCAAGCAGTTGCTCGCCGCACCGCAGAACGACGGCGACGGCCTCGCGCTGCGCCGCCCCGAGCGTGCCGTCCCGGCGCAGTATTTGCGCGTAGCCGAGAATGCCGTTCAGCGGCGTGCGCAGCTCGTGGCTCATGTTCGCGAGAAACGCGTTCTTTGCGCGGCTAGCGGCCTCGGCGGCGAGCCGCGCTTCGCGCTCGGCCGCCGCCTGGCGCTCGTCCAGATAGGCAAGGTGCACGCGCGCGGCCATGCCGTTGATCGCGCACACGACGCGGTCGAACTCGTCGGGGACAGCGCGTGTGCGGCGGTGCAATACCAACTGAGGCGACAACTCGCGATGATCGTAGCGGCTAACGGCACGCGCAATCGCGGCGAGATGCCGTGTCACTAGCCGAGTCAACAGCCAGATGATGAACACCGCCACGAGGAACGTGTTTGCGGCTTGATTCACGAGAATCAATGCCGCTGTGCGCGCCAGCGAGCGATAGAGAGAGGCAAGCGTTGCTTCGACATGCAGCGTGCCGATCTGCCGTTGCTTGCCGTCGACCTTGCGCATGATCGGAAAGTCCCGAGAAATCGCGGCGGTGACGCCGAAGGGATTGCCGGAAGAAACGACGAGCGGGCCCGAGCCCGCATCGCCGTCGCGCACTTGTACCGCGCTGATATCGCCGAGCCGTAGAATGCCGTCGAGTTCGACCTTCAGTTGCGCCTTGTCCAGCCGCCACAGCGCCTCCGCAAGGCTGTCGCCGTAGATGCGATCGGCCTCGGAAAGCCGCTGCCGCACGAGCGCCGCGCCATGCCGGTAATCGCGGTAAAGCTGCACCGCAGTGAGCGCAACCGTCACCACACAGCTGAATGCGAAGATGACGGCGAACAACCGCAGCACCACGCTGCCGCGAAAGCGATCGAGCGGACGCCACCAGGGGATTGACGCGTTAAGGTTCATGTTTGCTCCGCGATCGATCGCAGAATCAATGAGGCAGCCAGTACGCGTTCGAAATATCGCGATCGGCTTGCGACAGGTACGGGTTGTCGAGATAGATGACCGTCCGTCGCCCAGGCCGAATTTCATCGAGCGCCTGCCGTATGTAAGAAAACGAACGGAATAAGCGCTCGTACGAGCCGTCGCGGTAAGCCGCACGCAAGCCTGCCTCGATCGTCTGCGCAAGCTGCTCATCGCGCTTGCTCGTGTAGAAGATAAAATCGGAACGGTAGACCAACAGCAGATGACGTTCGACGACGAGATCGGGATCGGTCGCGTGCCGCGCTTGCAATTCCAGCCCTGCCTCGACAACGCCGCGCGGAAAATAGTCGATGCGGCCCGCCTGCGTCATTTCGAATAGCGAATCGTAGGTCGAGGTTTCGATATGCAATCCGGCATCGCGCAAAATGCCGGTGTCGACCCATCCGAAACCCTGCCCGCCCGTCATCGTTTTCAATTGGTCGAGCGTATTGATTTTGTCGAAATCAGGCTGGCGGTCTTTCCGGATCAACAAGACACGATAGCCGATCAGGCCGCGATAGATCGGAATGCGGATCGGACGCAGTCGCCGCTCATCGTGGACCGACATACTCACCCAGATCAAATTGATCGTTCGCCCGTGTTCCAATTCGCGCAATGCTCGCTCGCGCTGCATGACATCGCTTGACTCGCGAATCGTGTAGTCGGCATGCGCTTCATGCATGGCGAGTTCGATAACGGCCTTCGCAAAATCGGTTCTCGAATCGTCCGCCGTCACGAGGTGCGCATAGACGATCTCGAACGGCGCCGCGTTGGCGTCAGGAACGGACAAGCCCAACACCCATATCGCCGATGCCACGGTCAACATGCACCGCCAAAGCAGCGCGCGCGACATCGGCCCGACGCCGCAGCGCAAACGTGCGGAACACCGCACGGCAATTAGCGGCAGCACGGCAACTTATCGCGCAACGCAAAACCCGCTGCGACGTTTCGCAGGCGCTGCGCTTCGCTCATTGCCCCGCACCGACAGGCTCGACAAAGCGCACGCCCGAAGCCGCACGCAACGCCGTCACGTCGCTTTCGACACTGCGCCCGCGCTCAAGCGAGCCAAGTGAGTAGACGCCGTCTTCGTTGGGACCGCTAACGATCTGCAGATGCAGCGGCACGAGCAGCGCCTGCAGCTTACCTACCGTCATCGACGGATCGACGACGAGCCGGATCGACGCCGGCGGCAACGCCGCTTCGGGCGACGACAGCGTGCGATAGGCCGCGCTTAAGCGGCTGCCGCCCGACTGGGTGCCCAGTGCGACGAGGCCGCCCGCTTCGAGCAGCACCATGGCGGCAAGACCGCAAGCCGCCATGGCCCACCAACTGCGTGCCGCGCCGTAGCGGGCAGGCGCGGCGCGCACCGGCTGCTGCTCGTGCGCTTGCACTTTCTGCAGCAGGCGATCGAGCCCGCGTTCGAGCGGCGGTTCGGCGGGCGTGACGGCATTCATGGCGGCATACACGCGCCGCTGGCGGGCGAGTTCCTCGCGGCAATGCTCACACTCGCGCAGGTGCGCCTCGACGGCGCGGCGCGCGGCGTCCGACGCGGTCCCGTTCACGATCCAGGGCAACGCATCCCACACCTGCAGGTGAGTACGCTCCCGATCGTCCGTAATCGATATGTTCATTGATCGTCTTCCGCAAAGCCGGCCAGCGCCGGCATCACGTTGCGCAATTTTACGCGGGCATGAAACATTCGCGCCTTTACCGTACTGACCGGCGAGCCCGTCAGATCGGCGATCTCTTCGAGCGAATGCCCCATGACATAAGCCATCTCCATAACAAGGCGCTGTTCCGCTGTCAGCCTCGTGAGGCCCTTGTCGAGCCAGTCGGTCAGCTCATGATCGACTGGCTCGGCCGCGAGCGTCTCGAGCGCTTCAAGCGAAGGCTCGACAGGTAAATCGCCCTGCCGCAGCGCCTTGAGCGTCACCCGATAGGCGATACCCATCATCCAAGTGGACACGCGCGCCTGCGCCCTGAATTCATGGGCCTTTTGCCAGACGATTAGGAACGTGTCGTTGACGACTTCCTCGATGACGTCCTCGCGACGCGTGAAGCGGCTCAAGAAACGGACCAGCCGCCGGTGGTACTCGCGGTAAAGGGCCGCCAGCGCTGCCTTGTCGCGCGCGGCAATGCGCTGGAGCAACGCCAGGTCGTCCGCGTCGTTGGTGCGCGAGGCTACCGGCCGCGCTCGTGCGGCCACGGGGTCAATGATCGGCAACATGCAATTCTGAATCCACCGGCTTCGATATTTCACTGTAGGTACCCGTCGACACGAAAAAAGTTGCGATGCCCCGCATCGAAATGTAACGCAGCCCTACTTTGCAGCCCTCGTTGCCAAACTTAGGATCAGAAAAGACGGATTCCTTTGTAAGGACATCCTGACGGTACGACGCGTGTCCGCTAAAAGGAAGGATTCGGTGGATCCGCTCAGTGCGTGGGGCTTGTACCTTCCTCGCACGGCGCGCTCGTGACGGCCGACAGCGCGCGGCACGCATTGATCGTTTGGCGCGTCCCGTCGCCGCGCGCGCTGCTTGCCAGTGCCGCGTAGGCCGCGTCCGCATCGAGTCGCGGATCGACGGAGCGCAAGAGCGCGGCGACGCCCGAGACGAAAGCCGTCGAAAACGAAGTGCCCGAGAAGAAATCGTAATGCCCGCCCGGCGTCAGGCTCAGCACGCCGCGGCCCGGTGCACGCACGATGGGCTCGGCCGCTTTAGCGCCGGGAAAGTCGGCCGCGATTACGTGCGCAATGCCCACCGGAAACGCATGCATGTCGCCGCTCGGCGGCACCGCGCCGACCACGATCGAGCCATGCCGCAGCATATATTGGATGAGTTGCGTCAAGAGCGGATCGGGCGGCCCGCTCAAGCTCAGATTGATGATGTTCGCATGCGCTTCAATCGCCGCAGCCAGCGCCTGCGCAAGCGTCAACGAATTGCAGACCGACGCGCCCTTCTCGGCACCAACGTCGGCCGCGGACGCTTGCCAGCACGCCTTGAATGCCAGAATGCGCACGCGCGGCGCCACGCCTAGGATGCCGTGGCCGCCGTGCAGATTCGCCGCGATCACGCCGGCCACGGCGGTGCCGTGCACATCGCGATCGAATGCCCCCTTACCCTGCTCGACGAAATCGCGCGTCATCGCTATCGCCCCTGCGAGGCCCGGATGCGACGTGTCCATACCCGTATCGATGACCGCTACCCGCACGCCCTCGCCCTGCGAAATTCGCTGGGCGGCCGGCACGCCGATCTCGCGCAATCCCCGCTCTAGGTCGACGTAGTTGGCATCGTACGAGCCCGCCGCGCCGGGCGCAAACGCAACGCGTTGCGCCGAAGCCGCATCGGGCTCACGCGCCGCCTTGTCAACCGGCACGCCCGTGTCGCCGCTAGGCCTGCTGATGGACCCTACTGTACGAAAAGCTTGCAGAGGCTGGACCAGCTTGACGCGCGGATCGTGCGAGAGTTGCTCGAGCACTTCGGCGCGCGTACGCTGATCTGTCACCTCGAGCACGGCGCAGTGCACGCCCAGCGGCACGATTGGCCAAGCCATCACTTGTGCCAGCTTGTGATCGGCGGCGACAGCGGCGATCGTCGCGCGCGCGCTACCGTAGGCCGCATAGCCGGAACCCCCGTCGTAGCCGCCGATCGTCGTGCCGGCCAACATCGGCATCGACTCGCTCGGATTGTCGACGGCTACGACGATCATCCGATCCCCCTCGTCGCGTATCTGCTGCTGCACGCGTGGATCGATCTGGACGTTTGACGGCGGCACGAGCGACACATCGCTGCATGCGACGGCGAGCGGCAGCAGCGCCGCGGCCAGGGCGACGAAGCGCACGCTAATGAACGCATTCATGAGCGTCTCCGGTATCGAGAGCACGGCGGGTGTAAGACGTACCTGGCAGGCAAGGGGTGAAACATCAGATGTTTTCTCCGGGTGGCGGATCGAGAGGCAGAAATGCGAAAGGCAATGCGTTACACCCGTGAGTACGCGTAGCGGCGAAAAATGTTGCTGCTGCAAAGAATCGAAGATACCAGAGCACATCCATCGCGACGAGCCCGCCGGCGACGGCCCTGCCGAACACTGCCGCGCGCCGACACTCGGATGCCACTACCCGACACCCAGCAGTACCGGCTGGGCCGTCCGCATTCACTGCGCAGCGCCGATTGCTCGTCGGCTGCTCGTTTCTGCGGTAGCATCGTCACGCTCGAGTACTCCCGCGGTTGCACATTGCAGCTGCCGGCGATGGCGTTTCGGCACCTGACATCCATCCACGGTGAATCGGCAAAACTGTATGAATTGGGGGCGTAGTTGGTTTGAAATACGATTGCGATTGCGATTGCAGCGGGCATCACTGTCGGTGAAACGGTGCAGCGCTCAGGTCTTGTGGTTTTCGATGGCGCTCGCGGCCGCCGCGTGGCTACCGTCCGCTGCTTTCGCATCCGATGATTGGCATTTTCAGATAGCCGGCACCACCGATCGGATCAACCGCGGCCTCGATAAAAGCGACAAGGGGCCTTCCGTAGACGTGGCGGCAAGCTGGTATCCGGGCACGGGCCCGTTCGCAGGCGTTTCCGTATCGACCGTCAAGCTCTTCCATGGCGCGCCCGTCGGGGCCGAGATCATCGGCAATGCCGGCTACGGATGGCGCCGTGGCGACTGGAGCGGACAAGCAATGGTGCTGCACTATCAGTTCGCCCACACGCCGGGCGCCACGCGGGCCGAGTATGACGAGATCGGACTCGCCGCGCGATGGCGGGAGAGCGTGTTCGCCTCCGTCACCGCATCGCCGAATACGTCGTACGGCGGGCCGCGAACGCTAGCGCTCACCTACAACCTCGTCGGGCATTTGCCGCTGGCGCACGGCTTTTCGGCGATAGGCGGCGTCGGCTATTACGACTTGCATGCCGAATTTGGCGCCGGCTTCTTCTACGACGACATCGGCCTCGACTATCAGTACGGCCCGCTGCAACTGCAGCTCGCCTACTTCGGCACGCAAAGCCCCCAGCGCATCAAGGCGCGGCTTGGCCCCATGCTCGTTCACCGCTGGGTCGCACAACTGAACTGGGCGTTCTGAGCGCCCGCACAGGTACGCACAGGCGCGACTTCAGGCGCCGGATCCGGGTATTCCCGTGAACGCTTCACGCAAATATTCGACAAAACATTGCACGGCACGCGGCACCTTCTGCGCCCACGGCCGAATCGCATAGATGCTGTGCCCGAAGAAGCCTTCCGTCTGCCAGGCCGGCAACACGGTCGTCAATGCCTTGCGCGAAGTCGATAGCGCGCTGAAATCCGGCAGCAGCGCAATGCCCAAATCGTCGATAACGGCCTGTCGCAACACTTCGCTGTTGTTCGCTTTGAGCGGTCCTTGCACATGAACCGATACGACGTCTGCCTGGACATGGGCCCCCTTGGGGGCGAACGTCCATATATCCGATGCGTTCGGGCCGAGATACAACAAACAATCATGCCCCGCCAAATCCAGCGGATGCTTCGGCACGCCGCGCCGCTTCAAATACGCCGCGCTCGCAACTAGGGCGGAGCTTGTCTCGCACAGCGCCCATGCGACGTAGTTTTCAGGCGCGTTCGACGTATGGCGAATCGCTAGATCGAACCCTTCCTGCGGCAGATTGACGAATCGATCGGTCAAGTCCAACTGCACGCGTATCTCGGGAAAGCGGCGCAGAAAGGCGGCCAGAAGCGGCGCCAGATGCTGACGCCCGAGCGCTACGGGCGCAGTCACGCGGACCGTGCCGCGCGGCGATCCGGTCAAATCCCTCACAGCATCGAAGCCGGCGTCGATGCGCTCGAATGCCGGCGCGCAATCCGACACGAGTTGCCGGCCTGCCTCCGTCAATCCCACGGCACGCGTCGTGCGGTGCACCAACGGCACGCCGACGGCGCGTTCAAGCTCGCCCACGCGCATACTCACGGAGGCCTTCGAAATATCGAGCCGGCGCGCCGCTTGAGTAAAGCTCTTCGTTTCGGCCAGCACCGTCAACAGGTGGATGTCTGCGACTAAAGGGGCAATACGATCCGATGACATGATTGGCCTATCGTTCAGATTATTGAACAGTCTGGTTGGATTCTACCGGCTTATCGAATTGCATGAGCAAGCCTAGACTGGATCCTGTCTTACCCCCTCCCTAGGAACTACCCCTCATGTCGATTCCCGTTGATTCCCACTCAGGCCTGCCCGCTCGCGTTTCTCACTGGATCGGCGGGAAAGAGACCCACGGTGACAGCCACCGCACCGCCGATGTCTTCAACCCCGCGACGGGCGAAGTCAGTCGCAAGGTGACACTCGCCGCTCGCGACGACGTGAATCGCGCCGCGGCGGCGGCAAAGGCCGCGTTTCCCGCATGGTCGGAAACGGCGCCGCTCAAGCGTGCTCGCATCCTCTTCAAGTACAAGGAACTGCTCGATCGTCATAGCGACGAGCTGGCCGAGATCATTACGCGCGAGCACGGCAAAGTATTTTCGGATGCACAGGGCGAAGTTACGCGCGGCATCGAAGTCGTCGAGTTTGCGTGCGGTATTCCGCATCTATTGAAAACGGACTTCAGCGATAACATCGGCGGCGGGATCGACAACTGGAATCTGCGCCAACCGCTGGGCGTCGTCGCCGGCATTACGCCGTTCAATTTTCCCGTGATGGTGCCGATGTGGATGTTCCCGGTTGCGCTGGCGTGCGGTAACACGTTCGTGCTCAAGCCTTCCGAACGCGATCCGTCGGCATCGCTCATGATCGCGAAGCTGCTCAAGGAAGCGGGGCTGCCGGACGGCGTATTCAACGTGGTCCAGGGCGATAAGGAAGCGGTCGATGCACTGATCGAACATCCGGACGTCGATGCGCTGTCTTTCGTCGGATCCACGCCCATTGCCGAATACATCTACAGCCAGGGCACCGCACGCGGCAAGCGTGTCCAAGCCCTCGGCGGTGCCAAGAATCATCTCGTCGTCATGCCGGACGCGGATCTCGATCGCGCCGTGGATGCGCTGGTCGGCGCGGCTTACGGCTCCGCCGGCGAACGCTGCATGGCGATCTCCGTGGCCGTGGCGGTGGGCGACGTGGCGGACACGCTGGTGCAGCGCCTGGCGGAACGAGCTAAATCGCTGAAGATCGGCGACGGCATGCAATCGGATTCGGAAATGGGCCCGTTGGTCACCGCTATCCACAAGGATCGGGTGGAGACTTACATTGCGCGCGGCGTGGACGAAGGCGCTACGCTCGTGGTCGATGGCCGCGGCCATGTGGTCGAAGGGCGCGAAGGCGGCTTCTTCGTCGGCGGAACGCTTTTCGATCATGTCACGCCTGAGATGACGATTTACAAAGAAGAGATCTTCGGCCCGGTTCTGGCCGTGGTTCGCGTGAAGGACTTGGCCGAAGCCGTCCAGTTGATCAATGCGCATGAGTTTGGCAATGGCGTCGCGTGCTTCACCAGCGACGGCGGCGTGGCCCGCGCCTTCTCGCGCCAAATCCATGTTGGGATGGTCGGGATCAATGTGCCTATTCCGGTGCCGATGGCATGGCACTCGTTTGGCGGCTGGAAGCGGTCGCTGTTCGGCGATCACCACGCCTACGGCGAGGAAGGCATTCGCTTCTATACGCGCTACAAGAGCATCATGCAGCGCTGGCCGGACAGCATTGCCAAGGGCGCGGAGTTCACGATGCCCGTCGCGAAGTAATATCGGCCGGGTTACTTGAATAGAGGCGGCGCTGCGGGTATTCGCAGCGCCGCCTTTTTTATGGGTATAGCCGTTGTAATCGACTCCGTAGCAGCCGCACGCTATTCGCTTCGCATTTCATCCACTAGCGTCTGAACGAGTTGCGCGGCAGGCAATGCGCGCGACAGCGGCGCCCCCTGCCCCGCCCACTGTGCCGCGAATTCGTGATTGCCGAGTTTTGCCGCGGCCGCATTCAGTTGCTTGGCCGCGTCGTAGGCAACCGGATAAGCCGCTGGAACAGGGCTCCCTTCTGCTTCGCCGAACGAAATCAACCGATTGACGATGCCGCGTGCGGGCCGCCCGGAGAGCACGCTCGTCAGCCGGGTGACGGCCGCCCGCTCGCCTAAGAGATTGGCGCGGTAGCTCGCGCTGGCCATCGATTCCGGGCACGGCACGAATGCGGTACCCAGTTGAGCCGCGGCAGCGCCGAGATCGAGCGCCGCCTTGATCCCTTGGCCGTCCATGATGCCGCCGGCCGCAATCACGGGCAGCTTCGTTCGTTTTACGAGCAGTCGAACGAGCACAACAGTGCTCAATCGTTCGTCGACGGCATCGGGATCGAACATGCCGCGATGGCCGCCCGCCTCGATCCCCTGAGCCACGATCGCGTCGATCCCTGCCTCTTCGATGCGTTGCGCTTCATGAAGATGGGTGGCGGTAGCGAGCAGCGTAATGCCCGCATCGCGAAACGCGCGGATGCGGTCGATACTCGGCAAACCGAAATGAAAACTAATCACCGCGGGGCGCAGTTCCATCAGCAGACGGAACAGCGCTTCGTCCTCGAGAAAGGTCGTGTAGATTTCTTCAAGCGCGACGGGAGGTGCAATACCCGCTTCCTCAAACAGCGGCGCGAGGTGCGCCACCCAAGCCGCCTCGCGTGCCTCGTCTCGCGCTGCCCGTGCATGGCAGAACACATTCACGTTGAACGGCTGACGCGTCAGGCTGCGCGTTTCGTCGATCAGTTTTCGCGCTTGTTCCACCGTACTCGCGCCAACACCGAGCGAGCCCAGGGCCCCGGCATTAGAAACCGCCGCCGCGAGCGCGGGCGTAGCGACACCCGCCATCGGCGCTTGAATAATGGGCAATGCGATACCCAATCGTTCAATGAAAGGATGCAGTGATTTCATGGCCACTCCCAATCGGTGTTTGTGCCACTGTGCCGTAGGCCGGCAGTGCCGTAAAGTCTTTGCGACCGACGGCATGCCGCTTCAGATGCCACTTCAGATTCCCAACAAGTTGCCGTTGTACATGGAAAGTCCCTGTCGCCGAACGGCCACCCCATGCAAGCAACGCTAATTCAAGTTTCCGCTACGAAAGGCCAACGATGGGCGGCCCTGCTCGCGGCCGCCGTCCTACTTTGCGCAGCGGGGTTGGTATTGCCATACTCGACGGTCCAAAGCCCGATTGTGCAACCATTTATGCCGATCTTTGCAACATCGGTGGTCATTGCCGAAGGGCTGACCGCCTTTCTGTTGTGGACCCAGTATCGCGCGTCGGGGCGGTCCTTATTCTCGGCGTTGGCCAGCGCTTATGCGTTCACCAGTGTCACGGCGGCCTTTCATTTGATCGTCTATCCCAACGTTTTCTCCACCACCGGGCTGCTAGGTGCCTCAACGCAGACCGCCATTTGGACGTGGCTGCTTTGGCGAGCGGGGTTCGCCTCGCTGGTTACGCTCGCGCTGACAACGAGGTTGCACCCGCCGATCGAAAACCGCCCGCGACGCCAAACTTACGGCGCATTGGCGATCAGTGGCGCAATGGGTATGTCGATCGCGCTGTGCTTAGCGGCGATCGCCGAGCAAGACAGGTTGCCGAATCTCGTTTTGGGCACTGAACCCTATCGGCACTTGGCGGCGGGTCCTGCCGCGCTTTCCGTCGCGGCACTCTGCGTCGCGGCGCTCGGCATCCATACTCGCGTGACACGGTTGCGAACGTTGATGGACTTATGGGTGGGCGTGGCGCTGCTTGCGGGCGTAGTCGACATCGTACTGACGCTCGCCGCCGGCGAGCGATACAGCGTGGGCTGGTATGGCGCACGTATCGCATCGATGGTCTCGGCCAACGCGGTGCTCGGGATGCTCATGTCGGAAACGAGCCGTGCCTATCAAAAACTCGCCGATACGCACCGCACGCTGCAAGAACTCTCCGTCCGCGATGGACTAACGGGGGTGTTCAACCGAGCCTATTTCGACGAGCGCTATCCCCGCGAACTCGCGACCGCGACGAAGGCCGGCTATCCGCTCGCCGTCTTGCTGATCGACGTCGATCATTTCAAGGACTACAACGACGCATTCGGGCATTTGGCCGGCGACGAGTGCCTTCGGCGTATCGCGCACACGCTCACTGCGGCGCTGCCGCGTCAAACGGATTTCGTTTCGAGGTACGGCGGGGAAGAATTCGTCGTCGTGCTGCCGGGCCGCGATCCGCTCGCGAGCTCGGCCATCGCCGAGCGCTTGAGGCAATGGGTCGCAGATATGAAGCTACCCGCGCCTTCGGCAAGCCCCGGCTGGGTGACCGTATCGATCGGCCACGCTTCGAGCCGTTCGCATCCCCATCCGCAACCCGAGACACTGTTGGCCGGCGCCGATGCCGCGCTATACGGAGCGAAAGCACTCGGTCGCAACCGGGTGGAGGAAGAACGCTCGGGACAAGCGACGTTCGACTCCCCTTCTCTCCACGCGGTAGCAATGACTACGAAGTAGTCCGATAGGCTGCGCTATCCCTGCATAGATGAATAAGATGACGCCCCGGCTCGCTCACGCGTAGCCGTCAGCTTCCAGTCAGCCTCGACTTCAGTAGCTGGTATTTGTGCGGCGACGTATCCGCCAAGGCAGCTTCGCGACTGGAAGGCGTGTCGTCGTACGCGATGGGTTCGGCGAACTGACTCACCGTGAGATCCCATTTTCTTCCGTCGATCAGGTTATAAAAGTGCGTGCCGCCTGACGTACGCGTAGACAGGATTTCGCCGCCGAATAGATCCTGTACGACGAGCGCGGTGACGCTGCAGTGATTCTGTGCCGGGTTTGACGGCGACCACGCGTCGGTCGGGCTCGACGTGTCTGTCGACCATACGCACGAGATCGCCCGGTATAGGTCCAAAGGCGTTGCTAACGTCTTTGATAATGCGAGGTTTCGATCTTCCGGGGGCATGGCTAAAGTCCGGCTTGTAAAAGGCACGAGTTTGCATTTGATTGCGGCGTCCGTCAACGCCGCCTATGCTACACGGCTGCCCGCTGCCGAGCCTGAGCGGCCAATCTCACCGCTGCATTAGCCGCGCCATAGCCGTCGTACCCACCGCGGCGTTCGACGATTTCGAGGAAGAAACGCTGATCGAGCGTTTCGGTGTACGCATGCAGGAACTCCCCGCCCTGCTCGTCGCGGTCGTAGAGCAGATCGTGCGCTTGCAGGCTTGCCAAGAACGCTTCGGGTAACGCATAGCGCGCTTCGAGATCGTCGTAGTAGTTGCGCGGAATACGCAAGAGCGGCAGCCCCGCCGCCTTGAACTCCGCGACGGCGCGAAAGATGTCCGATGTGCCGAACGCC
The DNA here is from genome assembly GCA_966212065.1 of uncultured Burkholderiaceae bacterium. Taxonomy (GTDB): domain Bacteria; phylum Pseudomonadota; class Gammaproteobacteria; order Burkholderiales; family Burkholderiaceae; genus Trinickia. The sequence continues at coordinate 33,452 of CBIHOQ010000034.1, read as the reverse complement.
ACATGATTGAGTCCCGACCCGTGATACACCTGGACCGCTTCCGCGACGGCCGTATGTCTGTCGACCGATGCATTCAGCACGACACGCACCGAGCCGTCGCTGCTGCTGAATGCGCGCGATCGCACAAGCCCATACGGGTCAGGCACAACGACGCCCGGCGATGCTTGGAACCCGAACATGGCCTTCAAGAACAGCGTCCAGCTATCCAGGGCGCCCGCCGGCAAGGCGAGACAGACGTGATCGATGCCGGTCAACGGTCCCACTTCACTCGGACCGTCGATGTCGGTTAGCTCGAAATCGGCTTCGAATAGCGTTGGCTGATCCGACTTCTCGTTCACTAAGTAGTTAAGACTTCCGTCCGGCGAGCGCACGGCCGGTACGATGCGTTCGTTCGGGCCGACTCGGCCCAGAAATGGGACATACCCGAAACCGGCCGCGCGCTCGAGCGCAAGCTGCGCATCGTCGACATGAAACGCGGACGCACAAAGGGAGAGGCCATGCTGTTGAAAAAACGCACTCGCAAAGGAATCGGGTTCCGCGTTCAATACGATCGCGGCCGCGCCATGCTGATAGAGCGTGACATCCTTCGATCGATGTTTCCCTGCGCAACGAAAGCGCAGCTTGTCGAGCCAGTCGACAAGCCGGGCGCTCGACGCCGCATCGACTGCAAACTCCAAGAACTGAGTCGATAGGTGCTCTGGCGGCGCCGGCGGCGCGTAGAGCGGCAACGCCTCAGTGTCTGCCTCGCCGTGCAGCAATGCGCGCGTTTGCGCCTCGAGCAGCAGCAGCGATCGATACCCGTCGGCAGCCGTGACCGCGGGCGGCGCTCCGCGAAAACCGTCATTGAAGACCTCGAGCGAAAGCGGCCCGAGGTAGCCGCTCTTGACGACGCGCGCGGTGAAATCCGCCAGTGCGAAATCGCCTTGCCCGGGAAAGCAACGGTAGTGGCGGCTCCATTCGAGCACGTCCATATTCATGCGGGGCGCGTCGGCGATCTGCACGAATCCAATCCGATCGCCCGGGATGGATTCGATTTCGTCCAGTGAATCGCCGATCGACAGCGTATGAAAACTGTCGAGTGCGAGCGCGAGATTCGGATGATCGACCCTACTCACAAGCCGCCATGCATGGCGGTATGAATTGACGTGCCGCCCCCATGCAAGCGCCTCGTAGCATGCCGTCACGCCCGCCGTCTGTGCGTGCTGCGCCAGCAAGCCGAGTTGATCGGCTATCAACCCGTCGTCGCGAAGGGTGTCGGGCGACACACTGCTGCAGACGAGCAGGCGATCCGTGCCGAGTGCATGCATGACGTCGAATTTGCGCTTGATACGCTCGACGTTCCTCGCCAGTTGCTCCGCACCGACCCCTTCGAAATCGCGAAACGGCTGGTACAGCACGATTTCCAATCCCATATCGTCGGCGATACGCCGAACGTCGGCCGGCGGTCCGTCGTAGTAAAGAAGGTCGTTCTCGAAGATCTCCACACATCGGAACTCGGCAGCGTGAATCGCACGCAGTTTTTCGACGAGCGTGCCGCTGATCGAGACGGTGGCGATCGATCGTCGCAGCGCGGCTTCGCGGTAAAGGCAAGGACGATTCTTCATGGGCCTAGGGAGTGTGTTTAGTCGAACTTTAGATGAACTAACTAGTTGGTACAAATTCTCGAAAACCCTAGCATGACCTGCGAGCCGATCGGTAGCACACTGGCGAGCATTCGGCGCTCCTCGACGAGAGATGCTTTGCGGCGCTGTGTTCGCTCTTTTTTTTGGGGGGGTTGTGAGGACTTTTGCGAATCAGGGAACACGCTCGTTCCTCGTCGGACTGATCGGCGCGGGCATCGGCGGCTCGCTGAGCCCGGCGATGCATGAAGAAGAAGCGCGGCAACAAGGTGTTAGCTACGTATACCGACGCATCGATCTTGAAGCATTGCGTCTCGATGTGGACGCCTTGCCCGATCTGCTATCGGCCGCGGAACGCATGGGATTCGACGGACTGAATATCACCTACCCGTGCAAGCAAGCAGTGATTCCGCTGCTCGACGAATTGTCCGACGACGCCCGCGCATTGGGTGCAGTCAATACGGTGTTGTTCAAAGACGGCAAACGAATCGGCTACAACACAGATTGGTCGGGCTTCAAACGCTCGTTCGAGCGTAGTCTGCCCGGTGCATCGCTTGCGCGCGTCGTTCAACTCGGCGCGGGTGGCGCCGGGGCCGCTGTGGCCGATGCGGCGCTGAGCCTGGGTGCGCAGCATCTCGCGCTGTTCGACGTCGACGAGGCACGCGCCGTCTCGCTCGCAGCGCAATTGCAGCACCGTTTCCCATCGGCAAAGGTAGTGTCGGGCGGCTCGCTCGCCCATGCAATGCGCGAGGCGACCGGGCTTATTCACGCGACCCCCACCGGCATGGCCAAGCTTCCAGGCATCCCCTTGCCCGCGCCATTGCTGCGCCGCTCGCTCTGGGTGGCCGACGTGGTCTATTTCCCGATTCGCACGGCGCTCATCGAGGCCGCTGAAAATGCCGGCTGCCGCACGCTGAGCGGCGGCGGCATGGCTGTCTACCAGGCCGTGGATGCCTTGCGCATCTTCACGGGCATGGAGCCCGACGCGGACCGAATGTTCGCGCATCTGCAAGCGCTGCTCGAACACCAGGCGCTCACTCCCAGCTAGCCCCCCTCGAACGATAACGACTCGGATCGATACAAGGAGACAAAAGACATGGCACCCCCGATTTCGCCGCGCTCGCTGAGCCCGGTCCCCTTGCAAGCGGGCGCGCAATCGGCCGCGGGTCGTCGCTCGCGCGCCCGCTACCGAATCCTCGGCCTGCTGGCCGCAGGCACGATGATCAATTATCTCGATCGCACCGTGCTGGGCATTGCCGCGCCGCAACTGACGAAAGAACTCGGCATCGACGCGGCGTTGATGGGCGTGATTTTTTCGGCATTTTCATGGAGTTATACGGCGTCGCAAATTCCAGGCGGGATATTCCTCGATCGATTCGGCAGCAAGCTGACCTATTTTCTGTCGATGACACTCTGGTCGCTATGCACGCTCGCGCAGGGGACCGTCAATGGTATCGGTGCACTGCTCGCCTTCCGGCTTGGGCTCGGCGTAACGGAATCGCCATGCTTCCCGACCAACAGCCGCATCGTCGCCACGTGGTTTCCGCAGACGGAGCGTGCGTTCGCCACCGGCACTTATACGGTTGGCGAATATATCGGTCTCGCCTTTTTTAGCCCGCTACTGTTCGCACTGATGGGCGCCTTCGGTTGGCGTTCGCTGTTCTATGTCGTGGGTGGCGTCGGCATTGTCTTCGGCTTCGTGTGGTGGCGCTTCTATCGCGAGCCGCACGAACATCCGGCGGCAAACGACGCCGAGCTCGATTACATCGAAGCGGGCGGCGGCCTCACGCGTCGCGATCCGGGCGAGCAAGCAGACAAGCACGCGAAGATGGCCTGGCGCGACATTGGCCGCTTGCTCAAGCATCGTCAGCTCACGGGCATCTGTCTCGGGCAGTTCGCCGGCAACTCCACGCTCGTCTTCTTCTTAACGTGGTTTCCGACTTATCTCGCGACGGAACGCCATATGGGTTGGCTGAAAATCGGCTTCTTCGCGATCATGCCGTTTATCGCGGCATCGATTGGCGTAATGTTCGGCGGCGCGCTGTCCGATTGGCTGCTGCGCCGAGGCAAATCGGCGAACGTCGCGCGCAAGCTGCCGATCATTGTCGGGCTCCTGTTGGCATCGACAATCGTCCTTGCGAACTTCGTGCAGAGCAACATCGCCGTGATCGCGATTCTGTCGGTTGCATTCTTTGCGCAAGGCATGGCGGCACTGGGCTGGACGCTGGTCTCGGATATCGCACCCGATGGCATGCTCGGGTTGACGGGGGGCATCTTCAACGTCGCGGCGAATCTCGCCGGCATCGTCACGCCGCTCGTCATCGGCTTGATCGTAGCGGCAACGGGCTCGTTCGTCGGCGCACTCTCATTTATCGGCGTCATCGCGCTGATCGGTGCGGCTTCTTATATCTTCATCGTCGGCGACATCAAGCGAATAGCGCTGTAACGCAGCCGCTCGCCGCACCGCGCGCGGCGGCCGGCGGAGCCTTTTTCCGGTGAATGCGCATGCTAGAATCGCGCGCATTCACCCTGAAGACGCAACACGACATGGGAAGACCGGCGGCCTCGTCAAGCAATAGTCGCGTCAAGACCGACGCTCGACGCAAATACGATCCCGAAGAAACCAAGCGCAATATTTTGGAAGTGGCGACGGCCGAATTCTCTGCGATGGGGCTTGCCGGCGCGCGCGTCGATGCAATCGCCGAGCGCACGAATACGACGAAGCGCATGCTCTATTACTACTTCGGCAGCAAGGAAGGGCTGTACGAGGCGGTACTCGATAAGGTATATGGCGACATCCGCGCCTTAGAGCAAGACTTGCACGTGAGCGAGCTCGAGCCCCGAGACGGCATGCGGCGGCTCGTCGAATTCACGTTCGATTACCATGACAAGCATCGCGATTTCGTGCGCCTCGTCTCGATCGAGAACATTCACGGCGCCAAGTACCTCGAACAGTTGAAGACGTTCCGCAGCCGCAATGCCAGCGTGATCGTGACGATCGAAGATTTACTGGCACGCGGCATCGCCGCGAGTCGGTTTCGCGACGATATCGATCCGATCGATCTGCACCTGATGATCAGTTCGCTTTGCTTTCATCGCGTGAGCAATCGGTCCACCTTCGGCACCGCATTCGGGCGGGACCCCTCGCATCCACGGCTGCGTGCGAAGCATCGCGAGATGATCGTCGATGCGATTCTGCGATTCGTCGCAAAGTAGCCTAAGCGACACATCGATAACGATAGCGCTAACGCAAATGCTAACGGGTAGATGCCGCGGCGGCGGCGTCGGCGGCGGCCACCGGCACGGTGAACTGAAACACGGCGCCGCGAGGCGCATTCGCGCTCGCCCATAATCGTCCCCCGTGCGCCTCGACGATAGACCGGCAAATCGATAATCCCATCCCCATTCCGCCTGCCTTCGACGTATAAAACGGCTCGAAAAGACGTTCGACATCTGCAGCCGCGACGCCCGGCCCAGAATCGGACACCGAAACCAGGACGCTGCCCGCGTCATGGCGGCTCGTGCTGATCGTGATTTCCCGTGGCCCATTGTCAACGCCACGCATCGCCTCGACTGCATTCATGATCAGGTTCAACATCAGTTGTTGCAGCGCAACGCGATCGCCTTCGACGACGGGCACATCCGATGCAAGCGCCATCCGCACGCGGACACGGTGCTTCGCGATCTCGCCGCGCATGAGCGCGACGACCTCGCCGATCGCCTCGTTAATCCGCACGTGCTCCATCGCCGGCGGGGCCTTCTTCACGAGGCCGTGGATTCGATTCATCACCTCGCTCGCGCGCTTCATGTCCTTGTTGATTCGATCGAACGCTTGCCGAACCTCCTCCCAATTCGGCGGCTCGGCGCGCAACCAAAGCAAGCCGGCCTGAGCATTCGTGGCCGTCGCTGCAATCGGCTGCTTGATTTCATGACTGATGGAAGCAGTCAGTTGCCCCATCGTCATGACCCGGCTAGCATGGGCCAGCGCCATTTGGACTTCTCGGTAACGCCGTTCCGTCTCGTGCAATTCCGCTTCCGCGCGCTTTTGCTCCGTGATATCGCGTGAGATGCCGAGTAAAAATCGCGATTCGCCGCGTACGTCGACGATCGGGATTTTCATCGTATGGACGAGTCGCGGCCCGGAGCGCGTCATGACGGACTCTTCGGGGACGTCCACCATCTGCCGCGCCGCGAGCACGTCGCGATCTTTCATCTCGAAGAATTCGGCCTCCGCTGGCGGAAACAGGTCGTGCGCCGACTTGCCGATTAGTTCCTCGCGCCGATAGCCTAGCAGTTGCTCGCCCGCCTTATTAAAGCGCACGAAGCTGAGCGTTGCCGCGTCCTTGACGAATACCACGTCGGGGATATTTTCGATGATGCTGTCCAGGAAATGCTCGCTCGCCCGCGCGGCCTCCTCGGCATGCTGTCGTTCGACGATCTCGGCAGTCCGGCCCGCGAGCGCCGTACTGAGTTCGGCGGTGCGCGCTGCGACGCGCATTTCCAGTTCGGCGTTGAGCTCCTTCAGCGCATCCTCGACCTGCCGGCGCTGGCGCCGGTCTTCGAGAAACTGCTCCACCGCCCGTGCCATATCGGCAATCTCGTCTCCGCCGCGCACCGGGACACCGGCCGGTAGGCGATCGCCGTCGCCGTGCCGCAGCGAACGACTGACGATGCGCAGCCGCCCCATCACGTGACGGCCAAGGAAGACATGCGCGATCAACCACGCGAGCACCAGGCTTAAGGCAACTTCGCCGACGATCCAAGCACGCGCGCGGTTCGCATCGTGGGCCAATTTCTGAACCGCTAGGCGATATTCGCTCGTGAGTTGGTCAGACTGCTGGCGCGCCGTCCCCGCAAGATCGCCGGCCTGGCTACGCAGATCGCGATCCAGGTCGGCCAACGACACGTCGGCCCTCGCCGATTTTCCCTGCCCCAGCGCGCTCTCGCGCAGTTGCGCCTCGATGTTGACCGTATTGCGAAAACGCTGGCTCGACCGATGCAAGGCCAATGCGTCGATGCCGACGTCTTCGCGCGTGGAAGGGGCAGAAGCTAGGCGATCGACCAGGCGGTCGAACGAGGTCAGATGCTCGACGATGTGCCGCTGCGTCTGGAGCACCGCCGCGACCGTCTCCTCGCTGGCCAACTGCAACGCCATGCGTTCGATCGTCAGCGTTTGCTGGGCGAGATCCTGCCCGTCCTGCAAGCGCGCGAGCCGATCTTCGGCCAATTGGCGCAACGCATGAGCCGAACCGGTCAGCGAATAGAGCGACGTTGCACCGATCGCGACCACGAGCGCGGCCAAGCACGAAGCGACCAGTGCGAATTGTGCGGTGAGCGACCGAGGGGACGGTAGTTTCACGAGTGCTGCCAGATGTGGCGATAGATATCGCGATAGCCGTTGGCCGGATCGTAGACCAACCGATCTCCGCCGTCCGCGGCAACATTGCTCGCATCCACGAGATGCACCGGAAACACGTAGCCCGAGACGGGTTCCCCGGCGAAGAGCCGGTTCATTTCGTCGATCAACTGCCAACCGTGCAGGTTCAGCGGCTCCGCCACCGTAGCGGTCTGAAACGTGCCCGCCCGAATCCGGAGAAAGGCCGATTCGCTGCCGTCGCCCGCGGAAAGCATCGCCATGGTGCCGCGTGCGTCCCCAACCTGCGTTAGCACCGGAACCGCGTAGTCGAAGTAGATATCGTTGATCGCCAGCGCATACGTCCAGCGCTTGCCGTACTGTGCCAGCAGCGAGCGCGTCGTACCCGGCATCAGTGCCTCGCAGCGCGAGATCGCCAGATCGCGCACCTCAAGCAACGTGCAGCCGCTGCACGAGCGTATGACGGCCGCCATTTCGTTGGCTTTGTCTTGCGCCACCTGGAAGTTGGAATCGGTGAAAATGACGACGCCCGCATGCCCGCCCGACTGCACGATGGCTGCGAGCGCAGTCACGCGCGCCACCTCGAGCGGATTGGTCGATACGTTCATGGTCACCGGCGTGCCAGGCACCGGCCCGGCCTTTGCGGCGACATGCCAGCCGACGATCGGAATGCGCCGCTCGGCAAACGGTCGTAGGCCGGGCAACAGCGCATGCGCATCGCCGCCGACCACGATCAGGCCATCGGGCTCGCTGGCCAGCGCCTTCGAAAGCGTCGTCAACCGCGCATCCGGCACCCCCGCGGAGTCGAATATCTTCACGCTCCAGCCGATGGCCTTGGCCGCCTCGACAACGCCGTCAATCACACCGAGAATGCCGCCGTTACGCAAATCTTCGGCAACGATCGCGAGGTGTTTTCCTGCTTGGGCGCGGGGCCCGGTGCGCGGCCCTGTCCAGGGGACGGCCGACCGCGCGGCGGCGGCTACGACGCGCTGGGCCTCGGCAAGGGTATTCCCTGGTGTAGTGACGGCGGCGCTCGTAGTGGATGCGGATGTCGTTGTCAATGCCGCGGCAAGAACGGATGCCGATGCCGATGCCGATGCCGATGCCGATGCCACGCCCTGCGCCGCAGTTATCCCGGGCATGCTCGCGCATGCGCATACCCACGCGAGAAGCAAGCCCCTCATACCGCCCCCAACCACCCTATCGGGTCGATCGATCGCTACTTACTGCTTACTACTTACTACTTACTAATAGCACCACACGGCGTTCGCAGCGTCACGCCGCGAAGACGCCGGTCATCAATGATGGCGCTCGTTGCCACTCTGCAGTCAGGAGGAATAACCCTGACGACGGGTTCGTTTTCGCCGATCCGGCCATCAAATCACCATGGTACGCGCGACCCCGCACCGCGGCTTGTGGCGCGGCGCGCATTTCATGCGCTAAAGTGCGCTGCTGCGGATGGGAATGAGTCAGAGCTTCCTGAGATTACGGTACGACGCGGAAAAACTTAGTCATCGGTCCATCGGGAATCACCGCGTCGGTGGCTGGTTAAAGAAGAAACGCAATCGCCGAGTAACGCGGTTCGTGTCGCAATGAAGGTTCAGCCGACGACCACTTTGACAGGCTTGCCGACGCGGGCCAGCATGTCCACCAAGGCGTCAATCGTAAATTTGCCGGCCTTTTGGTTCACCACATCCGAGACGCGAGGCCGTGAGACGTGCAGTATCTCGGCGGCCTCGGCTTGCCTCAGATGGTGGTCCTCGATCCACGAAGCCAACTCGCTCATAAGCTGCTCCTTCAGTGCCAGCGTTTGACTGATCAGGGCCTGCGACTGCTCTTGATACAGCCGCGCCTCCTCGGGCGCGAAGCCCAGTTCGGCAAACAAGTTCGCGCCAGGCTTCGTCACATGGCGGATACGCGTGTCTACTTTGCTCATTTCTGCTCCTTCCTTTCTCGCACCACCTCACGGTAGCGGCACACAGCAATCTCCTTGTCCTGCTTGGACGTAGCCTGTGTCTTCTTCTGGAAGCAATGCAGCACGTAGATCGCCTCCTCGAACTTCGCTACGTACATCGCCCGGTAGATCCCATGGCCATCTCGGATACGCAGTTCCCGCACGCCGGCGCCAACATCGTCGAACGGTTTCCAGTCGTCTGGATCCAGCCCTGCCTGAATCCGACCAAGCTGGAAACCCGCTTCTCGACGAGCGGTGGATGGAAATTCAAGAATGTCCTCGTAAGAGGAGCCGATCCAGCGGATTTCTTTGTCGTCGTGCATTGTATAAAATTTTGTACCAAAGCTCCATCCCAGGCATGTCCTTCCGCCCGCGCTTTTCCCCGAGTAAGGCTTTCTTGCCATACACCAGCTTAATGTTGACTGCGTCCGGACAACGCCTCGTCGTTTTGCTTGCGATATGGGAACAAGTAACGCTGATAGCGCTCGAGCACCGGACGCGTCACCTCTTGCGGGCGTGTCACGCCCCGCTCTCGAAGAACGCGCGGCTGCGGTGGTTTCCTGGGCGTAGAATGGCTCTCAGCAGCGGCCGGGTGCGGCCGCATACGATAGACGAGACGAAAAGTCGGCTCGCGGGAGGGCCGCCCCATGAGTTTGGTTTCGGATCAAAAGCCGGCAGGCAGCGCGGCCGGAGACGCTCGGCCCGTCATCTATATTCTGGACGACGACGAAGCGATGCGGCTTGCACTCAGCAGCCTGTTCCGCTCGATCGGGCTGCACGTCGAAACATTCGAATCCTCGCAAGCGTTTCTAGCGTTCCCCAAATACGACGCGCCGAGTTGCCTCGTGCTCGATGTCAGGCTGCGCGGCGAAAGCGGGCTCGCGTTTCAGGACGAACTGGCGAAAAACGGCTTGCAGATGCCGATCATATTCATGACGGGGCACGGCGACATCGCCATGTCGGTGAAAGCGATGAAAGCCGGGGCCATCGATTTCTTTGCGAAACCGTTTCGCGAGCAAGACATGCTCGATGCCGTTTCAAACGCGTTGACGCGCGACAGCGAGCGTCTCGCCGCCGAAAGCGCGAGCGCGGGGCTGCGCGAGGCGTATGCGTCGCTGACGCCGCGCGAACGCGAAGTCATGGCATTCGTCGTAACCGGCATGCTGAACAAGCAAATCGCCGGGGCCATGAACCTCAGTGAAATCACCGTCAAGATTCATCGCGGCCAGGTCATGAAAAAGATGGGCGCCCGCTCTCTGGCCGATTTGGTCCGTAAAGCGCAAGCGCTCCACATCAAGCCGCCGGCGCCGACGTCGAACCTCTCGACTGGGTCAGCGCAACGTTGAGCCAATGCGCTAACGCTTGGGCTTCCACCGGCTTTTCGATCACCGCCAGCACGTTATCCCTGCCGACTCTCGCCGATAGGTCGGGCGTCGCAAAGGCGGTAATGAATATCGTCGGTATCGAGTAGCCGAGTTGCAGCAAACGCTCGTGCATGAGCGTACCCGACATGCCCGGCATGCGCACGTCGGAGATCAGACAAATCGTCTCGCCCGGGCGCGCATGCGCGAGAAAGGCTTCGGCCGATGCAAAGAGCTCCACCGCCCAGCCTAGCGACCGCACCAGGCTTGCGACGGCGAGACGGACAGCCTCGTCATCGTCGACGATGCAAATGATTCGGCCGGTACCCATGCGGGGCGCTCCTCGCTCAGTCGAGGGATGCAGCGCAACCGGGGAACATTTGCGCGCATTCAATAAGGCAGTCTAGGTCGCGAACGGCGGGACGGACACTATACGAACGTATCGCCGGCACCCTATACGAACGTATGACCGGCTGACACGATCGTTCGAATCAGATCACCTGTTCGTAGATTTGAGTGTTGGACGCCGCTCTTATATCGTGAGCATGTGGCCGTTCGGTGCGAGCGGCCACGCCCGACGATCAAAACAAGAAACCGGCATCCAATCGCCCGTCCTTATCAACGCGCAGTGATTTTTTTGTTTTTTTCTTGGAAAGAAGGCGCTATGTCGACTCAATTTCGGCGAAACCGGGCTCGCCTCCATCATCGAAACCGCCGGCGTTCCGCGAGCATCGCTCTGCTCGGGCGAAAACGACCCGTTTCGTTCAGCGCGCTCGCGCGGCCCGCCGGCCGTGTGCCGATCATGTGCGTGCTGTCCAATGGCCGGGCGGCCGATCGCATCTCGGTGCCGAAACCCTGACGCGGCCGCCGCCCTAGGGCCTTCACGGATATACGCCTGTATGAATGGCACATGCCTATGCAGGTGCGGGGCAACCCGTTCGTAGAATGGCGCAGAAGGCGCGGCAAGCCTACCTTTGTTACATGGCTGAGAGACGGCCATGCCTTACGCGGCGAAGAACGTAACGCGTAGGGCGGTAAGAGCCTCGACGACCAACGATGTGCGGATGTGACGCGAATGGGGATGATCCAGAGCGCAACGAAGCAGTTCACAGGCGGCGAGGCCAGTCGATTAATAGGTAAGCGCCATGCCGAAAGTTTTGAGTCATTGGATCCACATCTCCACCCACGCGTACTACGAGTACACGTTCGTGCCGAGGCTGAACCGATCCGTTTTTCGCAGGACGGTCGATTTGAGCCTTATCTGCATCCAATGACGGCGTTCGATGCAAACGATAGCTCCATGACGGCCGAGGTCGCTCGACAACTCGACATAGGCATGGCGCTGGAACAGTTGGTTACCGCGGTAATCGAATCTTCCCCGCCAAAGCTGGAATCGGCTTGAGAAAAGCGTTGTAACGTCACACAAAGTGCAGCGCGATACCCCCTAACGAGCCGTAGTCGACGTGGAAGGTATCGCCGGCTCGCGCGGGGAGCGGAGCAGTAAACGAGCCGCTCAATATCACGTCGTCAGCGTTCAACCCCTCCCCGTACGGTGCGATTTTGTTTGCGAGCCACGCCACGCCCGTTGCCGGATGATTGAGTACCGCGGCGGCCAGACCGCTTTCTTCGACGACGCCGTTCTTATAGAGCAGCGCGCCGACCCAACGCAGATCGACGTCCATCGGTCGCACCGGGCGGCCGCCCGTGACGATGCCCGCATTGGCCGCAAAATCGGCAATGGTATCGAACACCTTGCGCGGCGCGTGGGTCTCGCGATCGAACTGTTCGATACGCGCATCGATGATTTCGATGGCCGGCGTAACGTAAGCCGTCGCATCGAGAACATCGAACAGCGTAACGCCCGGCCCTTTCAACGGCTTGTTTAAAACGAATGCAAGCTCCACCTCGACACGCGGCGCAATGAAGCGATCGACGGAAATATCGCGGCCGCTTTCGATGAACATGCTGTCGAGCAGCGGCGCGTAATCGGGCTCGTCGATCTTCGACGCGCGCTGCATCGCACGCGAAGTCAGCCCGATCTTGCGTCCTTTGACGACGTGCCCCTCGGCCAGTTTAATCTGGAGCCACTCCCGCTGGATCGCATAGCCGTCCTCAATCGTCATCTCGGGGTACGCCGCCGAAAAATGACGCAGCGGCGTTCGCGTCTTTTCCGCGTGATCGAGTTTCGCCGCGAGTTCGCGGATTGTCGCCTGATCGAGCATGATGAGTCTTCCCCCTATCGCATCAGCGCTTCAGGCGCGCGTGCAAATTATTGTGTTTCCACGTGCCCGCTTCGCTGAACTCATTGATCTCCAATGAGAGTGCGAGCCCCTGCCGTTCGAACGTTTCGGTGAAGTGTTCCTTGACGACGTCAAACAGCGCGTCGCCGGTCGCCCGCTTCACCGCTTCCGATCGCCCGGCAGCGATCTTCAGGTTTGCATGCATGAACGCGGCGTCGGGCGTGCCATCGGCAATGCAGTAAGTTTCGCAGCATAGGGCTCGCACGCGGATACCGCCGAGCGGATAAACGGCGCGGTCACCGTCTCGCAGTTCCCGCAGACATTGCGCGAGCTTATGGCATAGAGCGGCCATGCCGTCGCCGCCGGGCAGGTTGGCGCTGTATTCCAGTGTCAGATGCGGCATACGATGTGTCCTTTGCAGGGTCAGGCAGGCAACGGTGTGACGGGGAGGACGGCATTGATCTGCCCCGTACCCGAGCTGCCGAAGTACGGTGTGATGATGTCGGCCTTGCCGTCATACCGATCCCAGCCGAGTGCGCCGAGCAGCATCGCCGTGTCGTGCATCCCGCCTTCGCCCCAGCACTTCTCGTTGTACATCGGCAACATGGCGCAGAACGTCTTCCAATCGCCCTGCTCCCAAAGCGATACGACGCTCCGGTCGACCTGTTCCAAGAACGGGTCCCACACTTTGTGCAGGAATTGCTCGGCGGTACCGTTGTTCGCGAAGTGATGGCTGAGCGATCCGCTGGCAAGGATCGCGACGGTGCCGTCGTATCGCTCCTCGATGGCCTTGCGTACGGCGAGGCCGAAGCGCGCGCTCGTGAAAAGGTCGTGCCACATGCACCATCCGGACACGGACACTGTCTTGAAGTGCCGATCCGAATTCATGTAGCGCATCGGCACGAGCGTGCCGTATTCGAGTCCAAGCGACGTCTCGCTATGGGCGCGTGTCTTGACGCCCAGCTCGTTGGCGACGTCGGCGATCAGCTTGCCGAGCACCACATTGCCCGGATACGCGTACGGCATGTTGCTGATGAAATGCGGCAACTCGTTGCTCGTGTACACGCCCTCGAAATTCGGAGCGCAATTGATGTGATACTCGCTGTTGACGAGCCAATGTACGTCGAACACGACGATGGTATCGACACCGAGTTCGCGGCATCGCCTGCCGATTTCATGGTGGCCGTCGATTGCGGCTTGACGGCACCCCTTGTGCGGACCGTCGAGTTCCGACAAATATAACGACGGCACATGTGTGACCTTGGCGGCCAGTGCCAACTTTCCCATCGCGCTCTCCTATGCGCCGCGGCGTCAAACGCCCCAGCGCGGAATCGGGTGCGAGCCCAGCGACACGCACACATTCTTCGGCTCGAGGAACACTTCGTAGCTCCACGTCCCGCCTTCACGGCCCACCCCCGAGGCCTTCATCCCGCCGAACGGCTGCCGCAGATCGCGCACGTTCTGGCTGTTGACGAAGCACATGCCCGCTTCGATCGCGGCCGCCACGCGATGCGCGCGACCGGCGTTCTCCGTCCACACGTAGCTCGACAGACCGTACGCGATATCGTTGGCAAGGCGAATCGCATCGGCTTCGCCATCGAACGGAATCAAGCATGCGACAGGGCCAAAAATCTCTTCCTGCGCGATCCGCATCCGGTTGTCGACATCGACGAAGACGGTGGGCGCGACGAAGTTTCCCTGGCTCAGCGCTTGCGCTTGGGGCACCGAAGGCGCGTCGAGGCCGCCGCAGGCGAGCGTTGCGCCCTCTTTCGAGCCTAACTCAATATAGCTGCGCACTTTCGCCAAATGCGCCCGGCTGATCATCGGGCCGACGATGGTGGCTTCGCTAAGCGGATCGCCAACGGTCAAGCGCTTCGTGCGTTCGACGAAACGCGCCGCAAACTTCGCATAGATCGACTTCTGCACAAGGATGCGCGAGCCTGCCGTGCAACGCTCGCCGTTGTTCGAAAAGATCATGAAGACGGCCGCATCGAGTGCGCGTTCGAAATCGGCGTCGTCGAAAATCACAAACGGCGATTTGCCGCCAAGCTCCATCGAAAATTTCTTGAGGCCTGCCGCTTGCACGATGCGGTTGCCCGTTACGGTGGACCCGGTGAACGACACGGCGCGCACATCCGGGTGCGCGACCAGCGGTTCGCCCGCATCTTTACCGTAGCCGTGAACGACGTTCAGCACCCCCGCCGGAATACCGGCCTCTAGCGCGAGTTCGGCGAGCATCGATGCGGTCAGCGGGGAAAGCTCGCTCATCTTGAGGACGGCCGTGTTGCCGAACGCAAGACAAGGCGCGACTTTCCACGTGGCGGTCATGAACGGCACGTTCCACGGCGAAATCAGCGCGCATACGCCGACAGGATGGAACAGCGTGTAGTTCAGGTGCGAATCGGTCGGGTACGTGTGACCGTCCACGCGCGTACACATCTCAGCGAAATACGTGAAATTGTCCGCGGCGCGGGGCACGAGCTGCTTGCGCGTTTGCGAAATCGTCTGGCCGGTGTCGCGCGTCTCGGTGTCAGAGAGCTCGGGCACGTTTTTCGCAATCAGTTCGCCCAGCTTGCGCATCAGCTTGGCACGCTCGGGCGCGGGCTTCGCCGCCCAGGCGGGAAAAGCGTTTTTTGCTGCGCGCACTGCTGCATCGACGTCTTCCGCGGTTCCGCTTGCAACCTCGGCAAGCACTTCCTGCGTGGCCGGATTCACGGTTTGGAAGTAATCGCGGGCGGGCGTCGATTTACCGTCGATCAGGTGTTCGATTCGTTCGATTCGTTCGATTCCCATAGCAGTCCCAAATGATCATGATCGGTCGCGATTGAATTGCGCATCGGCAGCGATGACGTTGACGAGACGGCCCAGGCCGTCGATCTCGCACACCACCTCGTCGCCCACATCGACATTGGCGACGCCGTCGGGCGTGCCGGTCAGAATGACGTCGCCGGGCGCGAGCGTCATGAAGCTGCTCAAATATTCGATCAGCGAAGCAACGTCGGTGACTAGATCGCGCGTGTTGCCTTGCTGCCGCAGCGTGCCGTTGACGTAGGTGCGCAACTCGAGCTGCCCGACGTCGGCAACGTCGGCCGCATCGACGAACCAGGGCCCCAGCACGGTCCCGCCATCGCGATTCTTCACACGCAGGTTGGGCCGGTAATAGTTCTCCAAGTAATCGCGAATCGCGTAGTCGTTCGCGATCATGTAGCCGGCGACATAATGCATCGCGTCCATCCGCTTTACCGCTTTCGCCGACCGGCCGATAACAACTGCGAGTTCGCATTCGTAATGCATGAATGTCGCGTCGGACGGGCGACGCGTTACGCCGCGATGACCGATTACCGAGCCCGGTCCTTTTAGAAAGACAAGCGGCTCTTCCTGCTGCGAGAACTGCAATTCCTTGGCATGCTCCGCGTAGTTCAACCCCAGTGCGAAGATCGTGCCGGGCTCGATCGGCGCAAGCCATACGACTTCGTCTTCGCGACAAATGCGGCCGTCGGCGAGCCGTATGCCTCGTTCATGCGGATAGGCTTCGTGGACCGCTCCTGTATAGGCAACGCGGCCTCGGATCATCGAGCGTCCCCTTCCGCAATCGTCGAAAAACGCAGCGGCGCCCAGTCATCGATCGCAATGCGTATCGTGTCGCCCGCGCGGGCAATAGGCACGCCGTGCGGTACGCCGAGCGTCAGGACGTCGCCGGCGCTAAGTGTCATGAAATCGGTGACATCGGCAATCAGTTGCGCAACGCGTCTAATCGACGTTGCCGTGTTGGCACGGAATGGCGCTTCTCCGTTGATGTCGATCGCGATGTCGATCGCGTCAGGGTCATCGACAAGCCGGCGTGCGATCACTTCAGGACCGATTACGCAGAACCCATCCCGTGCACGAAAGCGGACCGACGGCCTATAGAGACTCTGATGAGGGAGGGAAAGATCGGCGACGATCGTGTAACCGGCGACGAATTCAAGCGCCTGCTCGGCACGCACGCGGGATGCCGTACGCCCGATCACGATGCCTAGCGAGCCGCCTATCTCTATGCCTGCGGCGCCATCGGGCACGACCACTGTCGCGCCGTGCCCCACATGCGTATTGCGTGGCTTGATATACAAAATAGGCGCCTTCGGCGGAGCTTTGTACGGCGATGCATGCATTGCCTCCCCGAGTGCCGCCAATGCGCCGACATCGTTCAGCAGCGTGCCGTACACCGTTCCATCCACGGGCGGACGGCATGCCACGCCCTGTGCAAGCAATTCCCGCACGGCCTGTGCGGAAAGTTCACGCGCAAGCGGCTCATTCAACAGGTGAATCCGATGATCGGCCGGCGAATACATCAGCGATATACCTCGTCGATTCACTCACATGTTAGTATTATTTCGCTTGCTATGATCCGCCGTCAACGACGCATTACCCGGATGCGGGTTTTCACTGAGCCGGCGTTGACGGACACTGTTCCTCGATACCTATGGTCGTGAAAACGAGACAAGCGGTGTCGCACCGCAACTTGCCCATGCTGCTATTGCGTGCGCGAGAAAAGATGATGGAGCGCTTCCGGCCGCTTCTGACCGCTCACGGGCTGACCGAGCAGCAGTGGCGCGTCATACGGGCGCTGCACGAGCGGGGGCCGATGGAGCCTCGTCAGCTGTCGGATGTCTGCACGATTTCGAGCCCCAGCATGGCGGGCGTGCTCGCGCGGATGGAAGCGATGGCGCTTGTCGTCAAGGAACGGTTCCCCGGCGATCAACGGCGCGTGCGCGTCTCGCTGACAGCGACGAGCCTTAAGCTCGTTGCGGCATTGAGTCAAGATCTCGAGGCCCGATATGCCGAGATCGAATCGCAGGTGGGCCGCGATGTCGTCGATCGAGTCTATCAAGCGATCGACGCGCTTCTCACGGGGCTGGAGCGGGAATCGGCATAGCATCGGCGGGTGAGCGATGGCGCCCGTCGATCGCGGGTAACGCGATGCGGAATAGGCTACCCGCGACCTGCTTTGCCTCGAACTCCACCGTGCCGCCATTCAGGTCGATCGCCCACCGAGCAATGGCCAGCCCGAGACCCGAGCCGCCGGCTGCTTGCGACCGGTCTTTATCGATGCGGTAGAAGCGCTGAAAAATATGTTGCCGATGTTCGGGCGCAATGCCGGGACCATTGTCATCGACCTCTACCAGCGCCCCTTTCCTTTCGGATTGCCTCACGCGAACCGTGATTTCACCGCCGGCCTGCGTGTACTGAATAGCATTGGCGAGCAAGTTGATCAGGGCCTGCTTGAAGGTTGGCGCATCTAGCCTGACGGTTAAGTCGGCCCGCCCCTCGAAAACAAGCGTCTGCTCTTTTTCTTCAGCCAGCACGCGTAGGCAATTGACCACATCGATCGATATCTCGTTGAGACTCACATCGTCGAAATGCAACGGGGGGCGCTCCGACTTGGCCCGCGTCAGCGTCAGCAATCCGCTCAACAATCGGCTCATCCGATCCGTTTCCTCCAGGATGCTGCCGATCGCTTCTTCGTAACGAACTGCCTTGCAGGACCCTCTGAGTGCGTTTTCACCCAAAGCCCGGATAACCGCCAAAGGCGTGCGCAGCTCGTGAGACGCATCGGCGGTAAACCGATTCAACCGGCCGAAAGAATCCTCTAGGCGGGTAAACGTTTCGTTGAATACGCGCGCAAGGCGATTTAGTTCGTCGTCTACCTTGCCCACCGGCAGGCGGTGCGAAAGATGGTCCGCGGTGATCTCGTTGGCTTTGCGCGCCATCTCGCCGATGGGGCGCAGAAAGCGTCCAGCAAGAAAACAGCCCCACACGAGGCTAACCGTCAGGATGACCGGGACGCTCACAAGCAGAACGAGCAGAAGCCTGCGCACGTTCTCGAAGGTCTGTTGTCCGTCCTGGGCAAGGCCGACCTCGACGGGCCGGCCACCGAGCCGAAGCTCAATCTTGCGAATCGCATAGTGTCGCCCGGTCGGCGAGGCGCGAAACGTGTAGCCGTTGGAATCGAACGGTGCGGAAGCAGCGATCCCCAAATGCACCCAACCGGGGCTGGCATAGAGGGCGCGCTGATCGGCTAGGACATAGAAATCGCTCGCCGGAAAATCCGCTGCAATCGTTGACAAGCGATCAGGCGCACCGGAGATCGCTTGCGTCACGAGCGCGAGTTCGTTGTCGAGCCGCGCGCGCGATTCCGCGATGCAGCCATAGCGAAAGGTCAAGAATACGCAGCACGCGAACACCAAGTAAATCAACGAGATCGAGACCGAATACGACAGGGTCATGCGCCAGCGAATACTCCCCGCAAAGGTCTTCATCAGATGGCCTCCCGCAGGATGAATCCGACGCCACGGATTGTTTGAAGAAGGGAAAAGGCGAAGCCCTGGTCGATTTTCTTGCGCAGCCTCGTCATATGGACGTCGATGACGTTATCGAGCGGCACAGCCCTGACCGAAACTTTCCAAATATCGCGTGCCAACATCTCGCGCGTCACAACCGTGCCTTGGCGCCGCAAAAGGTATTCGAGCAGTTCGAATTCCTTGGCGGTTAGCTCGATTGGCGTACCTTCGCGCATGACGTCGCGCGTCACCAGGTCCATTTCGAGGCCAAAGAATTTCAATGCTGTCGGATTGTCCGCTCGGCCTCTTCTCAACAAAGCCCGAACCCGCGCTAGTAGCTCCGGCACCGCAAACGGCTTTGCGAGGTAATCGTCCGCGCCGCTGTCGAGCCCGAGCACGCGATCTTCGATCGTGTCTCTCGCCGTCAGAACGATGACCGGCGTCTGCAGATTGCGTTTCCTAAGCGTGCGCAGGACGTCGAATCCATCTCGCCCCGGCAGCATGATATCGAGGATCACCAAGTCGTAACGTCGTTCGTTGACCCGAAAAAAACCTTCCTCTCCGGTATGGGCGATGTCCACCGTGAACTGTTCGTACTCGAGGCTTTCCTTCAATGCGATAGCGAGCTTGCTTTCGTCTTCAACAATGAGAATGCGCATCGTCGATCATTCCGGTCGTGGAGTCGTCCAAAAGACGTAAGTATGCCTATCGGAAATGTTCATGGCGTTAAAAGATCGACGGACTCGAAAATACCCCGCAATCGTCTCAGATACCCGTGGTCAGGTCGGTCAACCATGCCGGCGAGTGTTCGACCGCGATCCCTTCCAGCGTCTTGTCGAAACCGCTGAATGCGAAGATGCCGAGCACGCACAGCGAGCCGCCCAGCACGTACTTGCCCATATTGCCGATCGACAGCAGCTTGCCGCGGTATCGCCCTGCGGCGGCACGCGATAAGAAACCCAACGCCAGCATGGGCGTGCCGGCGCCCAGGCCATAGGCAATCATGAGTGCCCCCACTTCGGATAGATTTTTTCCTTGCGAGGCCAGTGCGACCGCGGCGCCAAGCGTAGGGCCCACGCAAGGGCTCCAGATAACCCCCAACATCAACCCGACCACGAATTGCCCGCCGCTGCCGCCGAGTCTCATCCGGCCAAGCAGGGAATGACCGACGCCAGACGCACCGCTCGCAAGGACTGCAACCCACCGCTGCAACGCAGGCAACATCAACACTACGCCGGTGATGAGAAGCAGGGCTGCGGAGGTATGGCGCAGTGCCCCTTCGCTCAAGCCGAATGCGGCGCCGGCAGTGGCCAAAAACATGCCGATGGTACTAAACGACAGTGTGACGCCTGCCGTTAGCGCGAATGGCGCGAGCCGTCCAGCCACCACCGCACTGCTTAATATAACCGGCAGCAATGGCAGCACACACGGTGAAAGCGTGGACAATGCGCCCGACGCGTAGCCCAACACATAGGTGATCATTCCGAACTGCATGATTCGCCTCCCGAGAAAGAGGCCAGTTCAGAGCGCCTTGGCGAACAAGGCTTCGATCGAAGCTTTGCCGGTATCGGCCATCGAACGCCCCACCTCGACGTTCCCCTTATAGGCGATGAAAAGACTGCGCTTGGATAGATCGAGCGATTTCATGATGTCCCGATCAGCATCGATGTCGACAATCAACACGGTCAACTGCTTGAACTGGGGCTCCTGCTCGATGGACGTCAGCAGGTCCTTCTGCTTCTTACAAATGGGGCACCAGGTAGCGTCCGTATGAACGATGACCGGCTTACCTTCCCGACGAAGTTCGTCGTACGTCTTTTGATCGAAGTGAACGACTTCCGAAAACCCGCTCACGCTCACGAGCGAAAGCAGTCCACCTATAAGAATACGAGAGAACTTCATTTGATTCCCTTTTTAGATCGCCTCACGACGAGGCGCCGCCAGAGTAGCATCGTGTCTTTTCGAGGTTCAACTGACGTATTTCTTAAGGGAAAGTAAGGCGGCTTCGAACGGCCGAAGTGCGCCTCGCCAGCGCACCGAATCAATGAATCGCTCGTTCGCATGCGCCGCGGCGCAGTATGTCAAACGGGCGGCTCGATATCGATGTCGAGCAATGCCGCGCTAAGCGATTTACCGTGTGCGTCGAGCGCCAGCGAACGCGTGACACCCCCGCCCAGCGCATGCTCGAGGACAAAATTGAGCGCGCGTATCGCCGGCAATTCATAGCGTCGAACCTCACCGCGCACGACACCCTGTAGGTGCGATTTCACCCGCTCGGCCGTCAGATGACGCAGCAGATGCGGATAAACGCGCGCATCGAAGCAAATCACCGAAACGTTCAGCGTGTCGCCCTTGTCGCCGGTTCGGCCATGTGCCAGTTCGCGTAGTTTCATCTTCGTTTCATTCCCCAAAAATCTCGATCGATGGCGTGACAGCCTCCCGCGGCAGCAGCACCGATTGCACGGCAATCACTTCACGCACGGATTTCGTCGCGCCGCCCCCCCCGGCCGGGCCATTCGTATAGAGTGTTTCGACTTCATTGCCGATTTGCACGGCCTCTTCCATCGAATCGCAACGCGCCGCGACGCGCACGCGGACTTCATAGGGTTCGGGCCGCTTTGCCGCTCGCTCCGATCCGTAAAGCGAATCGACACCCATGAGGTCGCAGCGAAGCTCACGCACCGCTATGCCCCTCAGCGCAAGCCGCTCGCGCACGATATCGAGTGCAAGGCGTGCGCGCGCAAGCGCACCCGAGCCCCCGTATGAAATCTGACCTTCGCCGATAAAACCGTCGACGTAGGCAACCGATGTCTTCAACGTGCCGGTGCGCGGGGTACCGCGTCCGCCGGTTACGGCCACGGTATCGGCGCCCCGTTGCGTGACGCTGACTTGCGCGAAGTCGGCTACGACGTCGGGCTGCAGATAACGTTCGGGATCATGAATCTCATAGAGCAGTTGCTCCTTGCTGGTCGCCTCCGTCACGCAACCGCCTGCATGCGGCACCTTGGTGATGACGACGGAGCCGTCCTCGCCCACTTCGCCGATCGGAAACCCTAGGCGTGCGAGGTCCGGCACATCCTTGATGCCGGGATCCGCGAAATACCCGCCTGTGATCTGCCCCGCGCATTCGAGCAGATGCCCGACGACGGTACCCTGGCCCAATCGATTCCAATCGGCCATCGACCAACCGAACTCATGCACCAACGGCGCAAGAAAGAGTGCGGGGTCGGCCACGCGCCCCGTAATCACGACATCGGCGCCCGCTTGCAGCGCATCGACGATCGGTTGCGCGCCAAGGTAGGCGTTCGCGGCCACGATTCTGTCCTTGAAGGCCGCCACCGGTTCGCCCGATTCTTCGAAGCGGTAGTCGCCCGCCTGCACCACGTCGAGCACATCGTCACCCATGATGGCAGCGATCCTTAGCCCGTCGATACCGAGTTCCCGCGCGAGTGCAACGGTCTTACGAGCAGCAGCAAGGGGATTGGCCGCGCCCATGTTCGTGACGATGCGCACGCCCAGTTTCGCGGCGAGCGGGAGCACGGCACGCCAGCGCGCCTCTAGCAGCGGATCGTAGCCAAGTGAGGCATCGCGGCGACGCGCTTGTTGCGCGAGCGCGATCGTGCGCTCGGCCAAACATTCGAAGACGAGGTAATCGAGCGCGCCATGTTCGACGAGCTCCACCGCGGGTTCAATCCGATCGCCGGAGTAGCCTGCACCCGTGCCGATTCGGATCCTTCGAGAAGGCGTTGCTGTCGACATAACGTTCAATGATCAAAGAGGAAAGATGCCGAATACGACGCAAGCAACGGTCATCGCCGCCGACGCGCCGAACAGCAATGGGAAGCTGAATCGCTGGTGCTCGGCCAAGTCAATGCCGGTGAGACCGATCACGAGGAACGTGGCCGGTGTCAAAGGGCTGATCGGGAAGCCCGTGGTCATTTGACCGAGTATCGCGGCCTGGCCGATGTGGACAGCAGGCACGCCAAGCTGTGCGGCGACCTCGGCGACGACCGGCAAGACACCGAAGTAAAACGAATCGGGGTCGAACAGCAAACTGAGCGGCATCGATATCAGGCCCAACACGACGGGGATATGCGAGGCCATCGAAGCCGGAACGAAGCCCACCGCCGCCTGCGCCATGGCTTTGAGCATGCCGCTTCCTTGCATGATTCCCGTGAACACGCCCGCCGCCAGCAGGATAGCGGCCATCATCAGCGCGGCCCGCGCGTGCGCGTCGATGCGCTTGCGCTGCATCTCAACGTCCGGGTAGTTCACGAGCAACGCAATGCAGAGGCCAACCATGAACATGAGCACCGGCGGGATTTTTTCGCCCATGACGACCATCGTCCCGAGCACCGCCACTGTCAGCACGATGTTGAACCAAAAGTTGCGGGGGCGGCGCAACGTCTTCTCTTCGTCGGTCAACTCGTGCCGCGCAAGCACCGCCACCTCGGCGCCGTCGAGCCGAGGCCCCAGTCCGAGCCGACGCTCCTCTCGCCTGCCGAGCATCCACGACATCCCGAACACCCACGCGAGACCGACGATTTGCACGGGAATGAGCGGATTGAATAACGCTGAAACCGGCAGGTGCAGTGAAGCCGACGCACGTATCATTGGCCCCGTCCACGGCAGGAAATTCACGCCGGCCGCAAGCGATACGGCGGCGGCCAACACGCGCCGGTCCATCTTCAAGCGATCGTAGAGCGGCAGCATGGCCGGGATGGCGATCAGGAAGCAAACGGCACCCGATCCATCCAAGTGAATCAGGAGCGCGAGTAATGCCGTGCCCATCACGATCCGCGTCGGGCGCGTGCCGACGGTGCGAAGAATACGGTCGATGATTGGATCGAGCGTGCCGGCGTCCGTGATCGTACCGAAGTAGAGAATCGCGAACACGAACATCCCGACGACCGGCGCGAGCGCTTTAATGCCGCCAAGGACGAACTGCGACGTCTGCAGACCGAACCCGCCGATCAACGAGGCTGCAATAGGGACTAGGATCAGCGCGACGAGCGCCGACATGCGCCGCGACAGAATGGCGGCGAGTAATACGACGATGGTGGCAACGCCAAGTAAGGCCAGCACGAGTTTGTCTCCGATCTTGTCTTTTAATGGCCTAAAGCGTAGTGTCGATACATCGATAAAACAATTGAAATGATTTGATCGCAGCGATCACAAAACAGAATGGATCTGAACTTACGAGAGATACGTGCGTTCGTTGCCGTCGCCCAGTTGGGCAGCTTCACGCGCGCCGCGGCAAGGCTCAACTTGTCTCAGCCTGCATTGACGGTACAGATTCGTCGCCTCGAAGAAACGGTGGGCGCGCGGCTCTTTGATCGGAACAGTCGAATTGTGACGTTGACTTCCGTGGGACGCGAACTGCTGCCTGTGCTGCAGAAGTCGCTGGCGGAAATGCAGCGGGTGCTGGACGACGCGCGCGCATTGGGCGACGGCTCGCGCGGGACGGTTCGCCTCGCGTGCCTGCCGTCGTTCGCGGCCGGGCGGCTGCCTGCGCTGATCCGCGATTTCAGAGCGGATACGCCGGGCGCAACGTTCGAGATTCGTGACGTCGTGGCGAGCATGGTGAATCAACTCGTGCGCAACGGAGAGTTCGACCTCGGTGTGACAGGCGGCGAACTCTCGGATCCGCAGTTGGAAATCCTGCACCGGGCTGAAGACCGCCTGATGGTGGTGTGCCCGCGCGCGCACCCGCTCGCGAGGAAACGGCGAGTGGTGGCGGGCGACCTCGCCGGTTACCCGCTGGTGCTGACTGCTACCGGCACAAGCGTGCGCGCGATCGTCGACACCGCATTCGACGAAGCCGGACACACACCCGAAATCGCCTGCGAGCCCACCTACATGATGACGGCCGTGGCCATGGTTCGGGCCGGGCTCGGTATTACGATTCTGCCCGGGTCGGCACCCGAGATCGGCGTCGACCGCGAACTCATCGGCAGACCGATCGACGATCAGCGTTTCGTCCGCCCCATCGCGTTGATCAAGAAGCGCGAGAGAACGCTGCCGCCCGTGACGCTATCGTTTGCCGATGCGCTAAAGGCGGCGTTGGGGGATAGAGCGGTACGGAGTTAGCGCGCGTTCGCGCCGCGTTAAGGCAAGACGAAATCGGGCTGCGAGCTAGGCTGTGCGGCTATAAAAGCCGCGTGCGCGCTTGCATGCCGATACACAGCCTGACTTAGCGGATAGATCTCCAAGTCGCAACCCATTCGCGCCGCATTCGCCATCTGCGGGACCAAGCAGCAATCCGCGAGCGTCGGTGCATCGCCGAAACACCACGGCCCGCTTTCGTACTTCGCGAGCAGCCGCTCGACGCCGGCCATCCCTTCCGCAATCCAATGCTTGTACCACGCGCTCTTTTGTTCAGGCGTGACCTTGAGTTCCGTTTCGAGGTAACGAAGCACGCGCAGATTGTTGACGGGATGCATTTCGCACGAGATCAGGTACGACAATTCCAAAACGCGAGCGCGCAGGTCGACATCGGCCGGGATGAGTCGAGGCGTAGGAAAATGCGCATCGAGCCAGTCGATGATCGAGAGCGACTGGCCGAGACGGAAATCACCGTCGACGAGCGCGGGGACCGCCGCCGATGGATTGATCCCCTCCACATAGCCGGCCTCGCGATGCTCGCCGGTGCGAATATTGACGGCGACGTAATCGAACGGCACGCCTTTGAGCGCAAGGGCGATTCGCGTTCGATAGGACGTCGAGCTGTTGAAGAAGTTATGCAGTTGCATGATTTGTCGTCGGCGTTACACGACACGCGCACGCAGTTCGCCCAGGCGGTCGACGCTGACGACCATGAGGTCGCCCGCCTTGACCGCGCCCACACCCTCGGGGGTGCCCGTGTAAATGAGGTCGCCCGGTTCCAGCCGGAAAAACTTCGATAGATCGGCGATCGTCTCGGCCACTGACCAAATGAGATTCGACACATCGCTCTTCTGCTTCGTTTCCCCGTTCACGCTCAGCGATATCGCACCGCTTTCGATGTGCCCGATGTCGCTAGCGCGGTGAATCGGACCGATCGGCGCCGACTCGTCGAATGCCTTGCCGATCTCCCACGGGCGTCCCATCTCGCGCATCTTCATCTGTAGATCGCGGCGCGTCATATCGAGCCCGACGGCGTAACCGTATACGTAATCGAGCGCCTGCTCCAACGGGATGTCCGCACCTGACTTGCCGATCACGGCGACGAGTTCCGCCTCGTAGTGGTAGTTGCTGGTCTGCGACGGATAGGCTATTTCAAGCGTGTCGCCCTGCGCTACCGGAACGACGGCATTGGCCGGCTTGCAGAAGAAGAACGGCGGTTCGCGGTCGGGATCGAAACCCATCTCGCGCGCATGCGCGGCATAGTTCCGGCCGACGCAATACACGCGGCGCACGGCGACCTGCTCATCGCTGCCTGCAACCGGGACGGCGACCGGCGCCTCTGGAGTAAAGACAAACGCCATGATGAACGCTCCTTGCTTGAATTGAATGACTTGTTGAGTAGGCCGAAATAAAGGCGTACGAGAACGGTCGACGTAAAAACGCCTTCGGCCGGCTACTGCCGCGCCTCGCGCAGCAGGTTCAACGCGGACAACACCGGGCGATCGGAGTAGCTGAACAGCACACAGTCGCACGTCGCACTCAAACTGACCGGTTGCCACGAGGGCACGACGAACACGTCGTGCGGTTCAAAGCTGAATGTCTTCTCGCCAATGCGGGCAATGCCGCTTCCTTCGACCGCGCAGTAGACGGTGGCATCCGTGCTGCGATAGGGCTTACCAGCGAACCCGGCCGGCATCCATTGCATGAATGCCGCAATGGTAGGCATTGGCCATCCGCCCGTCGTCGGATTGACGTATCGAAGCTTCACCCCGTCGCATTCGTCCAAATCGCCGTTTCGATAAAGCGTCGCTAGCGCCTCTCGGCTGCGCTCATAGGGATAGCTGAAGATCGGCGAAGCGGGCGCCGCGGCCAGATGGCGAACGGGCGCCATGTTGTGTCCGAATCGCGCAAAGCTGTCGCCTTCCCGGCGAAGCACCGGCTGCGTGGCTTCCGGATAGGTTTCGGCAAAGCCCGCATCGAGATGGCCGATCAGCGGGATATCGAGGCCATCGAGCCAGACGACAGGTTCTCCGCCCTCTTCTATCGTCGGATTGCCGTGGTCGTGCCATGTCCACGAAGGCGTAATGATGAAATCGCCGGGGTGCATGGTCGTTCGCTCGCCGTTGACGGCCGTCCATGCGCCGCGCCCTTCGACGATAAACCGCAAAGCCGATTGAGTATGCCGATGACTTGGGGCGAGTTCACCCGGCAAAATCAATTGGAGGCCGGCATAGAGTGTCGACGTAATGCTCGACTTGCCCGGCAATCCGGGATTCTCGAGCACGAGGACACGCCGCACCGCTTCTTCCGCACTGATCAGCGACCCCGCCTCCATGACGAGATTGCGGATGTCCGCGTACCGCCAGATCGCAGCGATCGCCTGAGGCCTCGGCTCTTTCGGGACGAGGTTATGTAGCGATTCCCAAAGCGGCGATAGCCCTTGCGTTTCGAGTGTCCGATAGTAGGCGGAGCGCTGCTCGCTCAGCGTCGTGGCCGTCATTGTTCGTCTCCCTGCTGTGATTTCAGATTGCGGATTGCCGATTTCCGATCGATGATTGATGCTGTCCGTTTGTCATACTTCGACGTAGACGTAGCCATCCTCGATCTTCACAGGGTACGTCCGGATATCGGCCGTCAATGGCTCGCACATCGCCTTGCCGGAACGCACGTCGAATTTGCCTTGATGCAGCGGGCACTCGATTTCGTGTCCGTCCAAAAACCCGTCGCACAACCGGGCGTGACCGTGCGTGCACACGTTGTCGGTCACGAACACCTCACCGCCAACGCCGTAAATCGCCAACTCTTGCCCCGCCGCATTGATCGCCGTCACGTCGTCCGCGGGCACGGCGGCGTGCTCGATCACTTTCATCCATTGCTTGTGCATGAGTCACCTCAGAGCGGATAGATGATCGAATTCGCGATCATCTCGCTGTCGAAAATGCAGATTTTCGATTCGAACTTCAGGCCCGCCGGTGTCCGACGAATCGTGTCGACGTAACGACCGACGTTGAATACGGTCGGCAGCTCGTCGGGCTTGGTCCGAAATACGGCGTAGTTGACTTCCGTGTCGATCTGCTCCGCTTCGACACGCAAGAGGCGCGGCACCCCGATCACATGACGCTGATAGTACGGATCGTGAAAAATCGTTTCCGCGATACCGTAGACGCGATCCTTGAGCATGCCCTTACTTTCGAACGCGAGCGTGGCCAGCGGAAAGCCGCGGTCGAAGTTCTCGCGAGGCTGAATCTTGTAGATGCATTCATCCGTAAAGAATTCCGGCCACTTGTCCCATTGGTTGCTGTCGATAACCGATACATAGTCCGCGTACAGCGCGAGCACCTGTTGATAGGTTTCAAAATCGATCGTCATGTCAGACCTCCATCACCCGGCGCCAGTAGTCGTACATGCCGCGTATCAGCGTTTCCGTCACCATGTGATCGGTATTGCCGACGTCGCGCCCGCCGAGTTCCGCAATCGTGCGATGGAACGGCTTTTGTTCGAAACCCTCCTGCGAGAATTCGATGACTTCGCCGTCGTCGGCCGAAACGAAACCCGCGGGCCCGAACAGATTCGCCTGACGCAAACGCCGGCGTGTCATGTCATCGCTGTCGTCCTCGAAGCCGAAGTGCGTCCACACGAAATCGAACGAACCGCGCCCGTTCGGTTGAATGTGTCGCGTCGACACCGAATTCACCTGCTGCTGAATGATCACACTCGGGAAGACGGTCATCATCACGGCAGTCGGCTCTCCCCACCAGGGCTCGTGCACGACGTCGAGAAATCGATCGTCGTTCAATGTCATGCGGTCCTTGAAGCTCGTCACGCCGCTCGTCACTTCGCCTTTGCCGCCCGTGCCGCGCGTGGAAATCATTGCGGCATGACGAAACTGATCGTCCATCTTCAGTTCGGACTTGTTGTCGGCACGCCAAAGGCCGAACGTGACGAACCAGGTATGAAGGAGGCCCGGGTGATACGGATCCTTGATGTTCTCCTGCATCAGCTTCCAATTGCCGGGAATCCGCTGGCGGTTGTAGCCGAGAATCGTCAGCTTCCGGCCATCGAATACACGATCGAAGTAGGCGAGGATCGTCGGCCCGAGATAAGCCTCCAGCGACGGGAGATCATGGTCGAACGATGCGAAGATCACGCCGTTGCGGCGCGCAACATTGAGCTTCGTCAGGCCATGTTCCTTCGGATCGAAATCGGCCGGCATACCGCCGTTCACCTTGCCGTCGGCCTTGACGCCGCGACGAAACGGAACGCCGACCAGGTTGCCTTTGAGGTCGTAATTCCATTGATGATACGGACACGTGAAGTCCTTCCGATTGCCGAACTTCTCTCGGCAAAACCGCACGCCCCGATGCGCGCAGACGTTTTCGACCACGGCGATGTCGCCGTCCTGAGCGCGCGTGACGATCACCGAGCGCTCGCCGATGGCGGTGCGCTTGAAGTCGCCCGGGTTCGGAATCTCAGCTTCGAGGCCCACGTAACACCAATGGTTCGAATAGAAAAATCGATCGAGTTCGCGTCGATACGTTTCGTCATCGGTGTAGGTCCAGAATGGAATGCGGCTGGAACCGCCGTCCTTCCAGCTCGGCCGCACGAAACTAACGGGCGCCTCACTCATGATTTGTCTCCTGACTGGGAAAACTTCGAATGCTTGTTAGAACGCGAAATCACACACCGCTTGCATAAAAGGCATCGGCGTAGACATGTTCGGCCGCGATGCCTTTTTGGCGCAGAAGAATGGTCGAGGCGTCGACCATCGCGGGTGCACCGGCGACATAGGCACGCCATCCTTTCAGGCTGTCCCAATCATGCTTGACCGCCTCGGTGACAACGCCCATTCGGTATGAACCGGGTTCGCCCGACGACGTCACCACCACATGAACGGTCAAATTCGGCAGGCGCGCCTTGAGTTCGTCGAGCCACGCTACACCGTAGACGTCGCGCGGCGAGCGAGCGCCGAAGTACACATGCACGGGAGGCGTCGCGCCCCGATCCGCCATCCCGCGAAGAATCGATAAGATTGGTGCGAGGCCCGTGCCGCCCGCGATGCAGACGATCGGATCGGATGCCTTCTGTCGCAGATAGGCAGTCCCGAGCGGGCCGCTTAAGCGAACGGAATCGCCCACTTTCAATTGCGTCGCCACATATGACGTCACGCGCCCGCCCGGCACAATGCGAATGTGAAACTCCACTTCGTCGCCGCCGGCGGCCACCGCCATCGAGTACGGCCGCACGTGCTGCGGTGCAAACTGCAGCGACGCATACTGCCCCGGCGAGAACGCGAACGGCTTGGAGAGCGCGAGCCGCACGCGCTTGATGTCGTGCGTCAGATCGTCGATACCCACCACCGTCGTCTTGACGATTTTGGACGGATGGATAACGATTTCGTCGACCTCCGGGATTTCGATCACACAGTCTTCAACGACCGTCGCCTGGCAAGCGAGCACCGTTTGACCGTCGGTAGCGGGACGATTCGTATCGGCCGAGCCGGTCACGAGTACGTTGCCCGATACGATCCGGCACCGGCAGGTACCGCACCGCCCGGCCATGCAACTGTACGAAACGGGAATCTGATGATTGCGCAGCGCTTCTAGAAGATTGTCGCCCGATCGCACGGCGAGCGTTCTCTGAAGCGGAAGAATGGACACTTCCATGGGGCCTGCGTCTCCAAAACATTCAAGTTATGGCCGCATGATGCACGCGCCTAGTCCATTGATAAATAGAAATACATTGATACGGCACATCACCAGCGGTGATAATTGGGCGAAAGCTGGAGGAGGAGACCGCGCATGGAACTCAAGGAAATCGATCTGAATTTGCTCGTCGTATTCAACGAGCTGCTGCGGCAACGGCGTGTATCGGCTGTCGCCACCACACTGGGCATTTCGCAGCCGGCGATCAGCAACGCGCTGAATCGGCTCAGAAAAGCACTCGGCGACGAACTTTTTCTCCGTACGTCGAAGGGCATGACGCCCACGCCGTTTGCCGAGGGGCTCGCGGAATCGGTCGGGTACGCGCTGGGAACGCTCCACGATGCGCTAAACATGAAAGCGGGCTTTGATCCCGCATCCAGCACGCGCGCATTCACCGTTGCGATGACCGACATCGGAGAGATCTACTTTCTGCCAAGCCTCATGAAGCAGTTGGCGAAGGTGGCACCCGGCGTGTCGATCAGCACGGTCCGCAATCAGTCGGATGCCCTACGTGACGAAATGGAGCGCGGCAACGTGGATCTCGCGATTGGGTTTCTGCCCGATCTCAAGTCGGGCTTTTTTCAGCGGCGTCTGTTTCGTCAGAAGTATGTCTGTCTATTCCGCAAGGGGCATCCACTCGCCAAAACCGGCATGACGACGAAAGCGTTCCTCGATTCCGAGCACGTGTCGATCGTTGCCGAAGGAACGGGGCACGGCATGGTCGATTCCGCCATTCAACGGGCGGGCATTGCCCGCAACGTGCATTTGCGCGTGCCCCACTTCGTCGCTGTCGGTCACATCTTGCAGACAACGGATCTCGTGGCCGTCGTGCCCGAGGCCTATGCGGCGCGGACGCTCGCACCGTTCGATCTGGTGAGCGCTCCCTGCCCGGTCAAGATCCCCGATATCACGATTAACGTGCTGTGGCACGGGCGGAACCATCGCGAGCCAGGGAATCAGTGGCTTCGGCAATTGGTGTTCGACGCGTTTTCGATCTAGGCGCCCGGCCGTGACGCAAGCCGGCTAAGTCGATGAAAATGGATTACAGCCCAAGCCGATCCGGCCGCACAATGGTCGGTCCGATGAAAACCAGCTTGCGCAACGACGAGTTCGGTCCATGCGGCTGCATCCGGAAATGGGCACGGCGCCAGTGCCCCCGTACCTCGCCGTTGTCACCGCCGGCCGATGCGGAACGTGCGACCTCAGCATCGAGGACCGCCGGTCCAACGATGTACCGATCGTATAGCCGTTCGATCTCGGCTAATCGCTCAGTGCGCCGACGCTTGCCCAGCCCACTGACATCGCGCGAGGCGCCCGAATAAGCGCGATCATGCACGACATGTGCATCGCGCACCGTGAGGTACAAGAGCATCTTGATCGCATAATCGAGCACGTTTTTCCAGTATGGGCGCGCACCTGGCGCTGGCGCTTCGGCCGCATCTTCAGGCAACAAGGCGGGGCTATTATCAAAAAGGCGCTTGACGGTCTGCTCGGTGTCGGAGATAGCAAACTCAATCAACTCCAATCTGATGCGTTGTTCGTCACCGGAGCCTCGCCGTCCCCATGTTTGACAACTGAGCATGTCGGCCATCTTTCCGTCCACTTCCCGACGTCGGCAAAACAGCAGGATAATTTCGACGCCTTTCCTACGGCCCCACCATGAAGGATCGGGCACAATGCACAGCGTATCGACAGGCAGCCGGATCATGCTAAGCGGCACGTCGTCGGCGATGTAGGCATCATCCAGTAAGCGGTGCAGGGCCGGCGTCGGCTCGTATAGCGCTCCCTGGCTAGCGCTGAATGCCTGCATGATGACACTGCGCTGCGCGTGTCCCATGTCGTCCTCATCCCCAATGCATGAGGAATTGCCCCGCGTCCATGCCGTCAGATATTGCGGGAAGTTGTGCATCAGATCGCCAAGCGGCGCGGACGTCAGCCGCTGCGAGAAATCCGCTCCGGACCGTCCAGCAGCCTCGCGCACTTGCGTCCATGCTTCAATTGCTCCAGAGATGCGGTATCGCACCGGGATCGGAAGGCCCTTATAGAGTGGGCTATCCGCCTGGATTGTCTTTTCCATCGCACGACGGATAAGACCAGCGAGGGGGCTCTGCTCCACTGTGATAGGCGGCTCCGGCTGGCCGGGTGCGAGTTCGATCAATGGTCGATGGGCGCGGGAGGCGATATAGGCCTGCTCGAATGCTTTCGTATATTCGACGTCGATCTGCATGGCGCTCGGGCGAAGGGTGGAGGCACCCATCCATGCGAACTCGATCTCGAGTCCATCTCGTGCTGACATGCCGAACTTAGCCGGCCCACGTGGCCCGCCGGCGAGCCACGCGCCGAGGCGGCTATAAGCGGCATGCCAAACGTCGTCGGCCAGGCTAACCGCCTCGTCGTCGTTCAACTTCATGCCGCCGGCCTCGATCCGCACCGAGACGCCCGGCACGATTCCCGTACATCGGACCGGTCGACCATCTAGGTGGAGCGAACCCCACAGGGCAAGGCAGAAGATCGACTGACTGCTTCGATGTCTGCCGCCGGGCAAGGTGGCTCGACCACCTTCCTGGAACCGGACACTCAATGCGCCATCCTCCAAGATGCAGGTAAGTGGCACTGGATCAACGGGGACGAACTTTTTCGCTAGCGAGGCTGCACGGGATTGTTTCATCGTCGAATGTGTACTCTCTAGGAAAGCGGCGACGGGTAATGGCTTTCGCTTGCGTCGTAATCGGTAATTCACCGACGTTCTTGCGATCTCAGGTGATCTGATGCAGGGG
>CBIHOQ010000033.1:0-67477 GCA_966212065.1 uncultured Burkholderiaceae bacterium | reverse complement strand
GCATAAGCGGTGATTGCGCCGACGACCTGCAGCGGTTGTTCCGCCGCAACGGCCGAGCGAAAAGCCGCGCCGGCGCGCAGGGGTGGCTGATGATCTGTATTCACGTTAGCTCCCGGAAAGGTGCACCCCTTAATGCAAGGTGCGGACCAGCTGGAACCAGAAAGCGTAAGTCATTGATTTACCTAGGGCTTGGCGGCGTCCCGTTCCGCGCCGTGATTTCAAATATGAAATATGCGATTTCATATCGGAAACAAACCGCGCATAATTCGGTCTACTGCGCGTGTGTCGCGGGCTCAACGACGGAGTAGGGCTGTGAGCCGTTTTTCTTCCGATCATTCATTCGATGTCCCTGCGCGTCCCCGCATCTGGGCATTCGGCATCAGCCGGCTGCGCGATCTTCTATTCGAAATCGCCGGCGAGTACGACGAGCGCGCCGATTTGCGCGTGATCGCGCGCGCCTACGACGATGCCGTGCAAGAAGTCGAAGCGGCCGCATCGCGCCGCCCCGACGTCATCGTGGCCGGAGGCTCGAATGCCGCCTACCTGAAAACACGCCTATCGGTGCCCGTGGTGCAGATCAACCCGACGGGCTTCGACGTCATGCATTCTCTCGCGCGAGCGCGGCGCCAAGGCGAGCGGCAGGTCGCACTCGTCAGTCCCGGCGAGACCCCGCAGGAAGTGCGCGATTTTGTGGCGGCGTACGGGCTCGACATCGTCTTTGAATCGTATCGCTCGGCCGAGGACGCCGACGCCTGCGTGCGTGCGCTGCGCGAACGCGGCGTCGGCGCCGTGGTGGGACCGGGGCTCATTGCCGACCTGGCCGCGGCAGCCGGGATCGATGCGGTGTTTCTATACTCGCACACGTCGATACGCCGCGGGTTCGATACGGCGCTCGAACTGGCCGAGGCCACGCGCGCGGAGGCCAAACGCCGACGTCATATCGATAACCTGCTTCAGCATTTGCGCGATGGTGTCGTTGCGCTCGATGCGGACGGCCGGGTCGAGGCGATCAACCGTCGCTTGGCGCAAGCGCTCGATATCGACGCGGTGCGGGCCGTGGGGCGCCCGTTTGCCGAATTGGCGCCGGACCTTGCACGGACGCTGCCCGATGCGGGCGGCGAGATACTCGCTGCGATCCGCGGCGTGAGCTACCTCGTGCATCGCGGGCCGCTCGTAGGCGACAGCGGCGAAGACGGGGCGGTGCTGACGTTTCAGGAATCGCGCGCCGTGGAGCGACTCGATCGCACGTTGCGATCGAAGCAATTGACGCATCAATTCGCGGCGCGATATCGGCTCGACGATCTGATCGGCGACAGCACCTCGATGCAGCGTGTGAAGACGCTCGTCAAACGCTATGCCCAATCCGATGCGACGGTGCTGGTGCTCGGCGAAAGCGGCACGGGCAAGGAGATGGTCGCGCAAAGCATTCATCGGCTCAGCGCGCGACGCGAGTTTCCTTTCGTCGCGATCAATTGCGGCGCGTTTCCGGAGGCACTGCTCGAAAGCGAACTGTTCGGCTATGAGGAGGGGGCATTCACGGGGGCGCGCAAAGGCGGCAAGGCCGGGCTGATCGAAGCGGCTCACCGCGGCACGTTGTTTCTCGATGAAATCGGCGAGATGCCACTGCCGCTGCAGAGCCGTTTATTGCGTGTGCTGCAGGAGCGGGAAGTGGTGCGCCTCGGCTCGACGGAGCCGACGCGCGTCGATATTCGCGTCATTGCGGCCACGCACGGCGCGTTGACTGAGCGCATCGGCGGCGGGACGTTTCGTGCCGATCTCTATTACCGTCTCAACATTTTGAGCATGGCGCTGCCGCCGCTGCGCGAGCGTGCCGACGACATCATGCCGCTTGCGGTTTCGCTTTTGTTGCAGGCTGTGCGTCGCGAACCGCGCCTGACGGCGCGCATTCGCGGCGAAGAGGCGGCTGCGCGCGTGCTGGCGGGAGTCGAAGCGGCATTGTGCGGATACGCGTGGCCCGGCAATGTCCGGGAGTTGCAGAACGTCATCGAGCGGATTGCCGTCGATCTTGCCGATATGGGTTCGTCGACCGGCATCGCCGAACCGCTCGATGTCGGAACGATGCGTACCATCGCCCCCGAATTGTTTGTCGGCGGAGCAAACGAGCGCGGCAAACGGACGGGCGCCGCGACGCTGCGCGAACGCAGTAGAGACGTCGAGGCGGCGCAAGTGCGCGCCGCGCTCGCGGCATGCAATGGCGATCGCGACGCGGCGTGCCGCACATTGGGTATCAGCAAGACGACGTTGTGGCGCAAGCTCAACGGCAATCGTTCGTGAGGCTTTTTTAGTTGCGGCTCGGAATATTGAGGCCTTTGACGACCGCCGGCCGCGCGACGAACACATCCAGCGCGCGCTTCACATGTGCAAAGTCGCCGAAGCCGACGAGGTCGCCCGCTTCGTAAAAGCCGACGAGATTGCGCACCCATGGAAACGTGGCGATATCGGCGATCGTGTACGTGTCGCCCATGATCCATTGGCGTTCGCTAAGCCGATCGTTCAACACGCTGAGCAGACGCCGGGATTCGGCCACGTAGCGATCGCGCGGCCGCTTGTCCTCGTATTCCTTGCCGGCGAATTTGTGGAAAAAACCTACTTGCCCGAACATCGGCCCGATGCCGCCCATTTGGAACATGAGCCATTGAATGGTTTCGTAGCGGCCTGCCTCGTCGCTCGGCATGAGTTTGCCGCTTTTATCGGCTAAGTAAATCAAGATCGCGCCCGATTCGAACAGCGCGAGCGGCTTTGCGCCAGGCCCGTTCGGATCGATGATCGCCGGGATCTTGTTGTTCGGGTTCAACGATAGGAATTCGAGCGACATCTGATCGTTCGCATCGAACCGCACGAGATGCGGCTCGTACGCAAGCCCGGTTTCTTCGAGCACGATCGATACTTTGACGCCGTTCGGCGTGGGCAGTGAATAAAGCTGGATGCGGTCGGGATGCTTAGCGGGCCATTTGCGGGTGATTGGGAAGGCGGAGAGATCGTTCACGCGTAGTCCTCGATGACGGGAAAGTCGACAGCAATCGTTCGCTTGGACCGGCAGTTTGCCGGGACAAGCGAACAGCTCGC
This sequence comes from uncultured Burkholderiaceae bacterium, assembly GCA_966212065.1. Taxonomy (GTDB): domain Bacteria; phylum Pseudomonadota; class Gammaproteobacteria; order Burkholderiales; family Burkholderiaceae; genus Trinickia. The sequence continues at coordinate 64,390 of CBIHOQ010000033.1, read as the reverse complement.
CGTATTTTATCCGTCGCCCGAAATTCGCGTCGGGCATGAGAACAGCGTTGTGTCAGAACTTGTAGTTCAGGCCTACCGACACACCCATTTCGCGTCCGCCGGCATAGCAGAAAGGCGCGCCTTGGGAAATGGAGCTCCCGTCGTGGCAGTCCACCGTCACGGCTCGGCCGCCCGCGCCGAGCGCATAGTGCGCAGCGGGTTGATTGAGCATCAGCGCATAGTCGGCATAGATCGTGGTGTGCTTGTCGACCTTGTGCCGGATAATGGCAGCGAACAGGTTGGCCGCGTTGTGCGGATTGGCCGTCCCAAGCGCGTTCGGATCGATGGGTGGCGTATTGTGTTGCCCCGGATCGCCCGGCGTATGGAACGCATGCGCCCAGCCAAGACTCACACTGTCCTTCAGCGTGAAGTCCTGCGTCACCGCAAGCCAAAGCCCGTTGCGGCTGCGTTCGTTTTGGGTTTCCAGATAGTTCGGGATCTTCCGGCGCATCACCTCGTAGGCGCCATTGAGCGTCGTATGCGTCGGCAGCTTGTACTGCATGCCGACCTTCCAAGCCCATTCGTTGCCGATATCGTTGGGATCCGTTCCGTCGGGCGATGCGAGTGCGGCGGGCGAGGTGGTCACGTCGCCAGAGCGGTTGACCCCTTTATGGAGTTCGTAGGCCGTCGTGAAGTAAAACGGTCCGCCCTGATAGGCGATATTGGTGCTATACGCCGTGCCATAGCTGCCATCGTTACAGGCCACGGGGCCGCCTCCGCTGCCCGGAATATTCCCGCCCGTGCAGTCCGACTCGCCGGCAGCCTGCGTGGAGTTTTCGTAGCCGCGATTCTGCCCCGGGGAAACGAGCGCATTGAACGACCACCCGTGAAAGTTCGGGGATTCGTACCACAATGCGTGATCGAGGCGGTTTCCGAATTCGACGCGGTTGTCGCCGCCCGTGTTGCCCATGATGGCGCTATAGTCGCCGAGCGTTCCGGAGAACGGATTGAGCCGTGCCGTCGAGTTCTTGTAGGGGGCATCGGTCTTGCCGATCTTGAACGCCCCCCACTTCGCAGATGCGATACCGATGTAACTATTGCGCGAAGTCAGGCCGCCCTTGACGGTGGAGTCTTGAGCCGAGTTCGAGTTGGCGGTACCGGAGGTGGCCGAGACATCGAGCTGGGTTTCGAGCTGATAGACGAACGATAAATCTTTCGAAGAGCCGAAGGAGCGTTTTCCTCTCAAGCCGAAATAAGAGAGGTTCGACGAGATGTCGGGCTGCCATCCCATCTGGCCGCGCGGGCTGACGACCGTTCCGTCGGGTAGCCTATACGAGCTTGCCAAGCCTTTCGTTGCGTAATCGACCGATAGGTCGAAGTTGCCGTAGAAGTCGATGTCGCCCAGTACTTCCAGCAACGACTTCAAGCGCGGTGGCAGGTTGTCGGTCCAGTTCGCCTTCGGGGCATCTGTGTCGACAGGCACGCCGGCATACGCTGCAGAGCTTCCAGCCGCGACGGGTACCGATGTTTTCTGGGCTGTTTGAGCGGCTTCCGTTCGAGCCTGACTGGCGGCAAGCGCATCGAGCTTCTTGTTCAAGCTATCGATTTGCTCTTTGAGCAACCGTATTTCCTGAGATTGGCCTCTTGTGGGAAGCGCCTGGGCGCCAACGTTCCCTGAAGCTGTCATACCCGCGGCGATCGCCAACAGGCTCGGAGCCGCAAGGAGCGGCACAGATCGAAAGGTTTTCAACATCTCCTCCTTTAATTAGGACTACTAAACGTTCTTTTATATTTATTACATTCCGTAAAGGTGCGATCTTTACAAAATGGAATGTGTATTACGAAACGTAATATTATTTATGGACGCGCAGGGGTGCGATAGCGCCAAGTGCCCGCACCGGTTCGCGGTGCAAGCGCTTGGGGACGACGGCGGGTTGTTCACCGTTTGTGTCGAACTTGTTTGGCTAGAGTCTGGGATTGATGCGGTTTTTTGAAAAATCTTTTGTTTTTATCGTTTCTATTAGCAGCGCTGAGGTTTCCCTCCCCGAGTCGCGCGAGGCGGCCAGGCTCGAGACCTGGCGTTACCGATGGATGGCCGCGCTCAACGGCCGGGCCGGCGCGCCAGGGGCGGCGGCCTATGCAACACCGAAGGGCCCTTAACCGGGCTGGGGCCGGTTTGCTCGTGACCGATCAAAAGGCCTGAGCGCTCAGTTCGGATAGATACTGCCAGGGATAAATGCCGCGCGCATGGCCGTCGCTGAATTCGATTTGTACGCCGTATCCCATCGGCTGCAATCCTTCGATTGCGATTTGCGCGGGGGCTTCGACTGTATCGCCCGATAGCCGAATGCGCCGACACTGCGCGCACATACACGCGCGGCGCAATTGCGAGGCGTCGAGTTGTTGCTCATTGTCGTTCGACCACGTGACGACGATTCGGCGAGACCGCTGGTCGATTTTGATTTCTGCCGGCGCGTTCATCTCGCGCGCTCTTCGATTTGCGCGATGGCGATGCGCGCCGATTTGCGGACGTCGGGGTCGCCATCTTCAAGCGCGTCCCGCAAGGCCGGGAGCGTTTCAAGCCCACCGAGCTCACCGAGTGCAAGCGCCGATTCCTTGCGTAGATTACTGATCGAATGCTCAAGCAATGCCGCGATGGGTGCGGCGGCTCGATGATCGCGCAATTCTCCGAGTGCCCGCACTGCGCGCAGGCGGACCTGCCAATACGGATCGTCCAGCGCGGCGGTGAGCGGCTTGCCCGCGGTGTCAGCCCGCAGTTTGCCGAGCGTGGCGGCGGCTTGTTCGCGTACTTGCCAGGCCTCGTCGCGCAATGCGCTCAGCAATGCCGCAACGGCTGCGTCGTCATCGCGAGAAGCAAATCCAAGGGCGCTCGCGGTGGTACGTCGCACCGACGCATCGGGATCGGACGCCAATCGCGCGCCGAGCGGCGCCAGTGCACGTGGGTCCTTCAACCAGCCGAGTACGGCAATCGCTTCGAGCCGTACGGCCGCTGCATCGTCATTCAATAAACCTATCGCAGTCGAAAATGCGTGAGGACTGCGCAATTCTCGCAAGCCGCGCAAAATCGATTCGCGAACGAACGGTTCCGGTCGATCCGCCCAACGCAGCAAGACCTGCGCGGACTGCACGTCCTTCAATTCGGACAGAGTTTGGGCCGCTGCTTGGCGGACGGCTTCATCCGCATCCAATAGCGCGCCGCATAACGCTTCGACGACATCCTCTTGCTCCCACTCGGCCAGGACCTGTGCGGCTTCCTGGCGAACGCCGGGCGAAGCATCGTCGCGCAACGCGGCGATGAACTGCGGTACGAAGTCGGGGTCGCCTAGGTCGGCGAGATCGAGGATCGCCACGCGCCGCACGTTCGGATCGGCATCGGTAAGGCGTGTGACGGCGGGCGCGGCCGACGCATGCGTCGAAATATCGCTCAAAACGGCCATGGTTTATCGGTTCTTTAAAAAGGAGCTATCGGCGATCGGCTTTCGCGTCCGCTTGCATGGAGTGGCATGAGCTTCCCTCACGCCGCGTCACGCAGCAATGCGAGGCAGTGCCGCTTGATATCGATGAAGGCGGGATCGAAGGTGCTTTCGTCGGTACGAGGGCGTTCGAACGGCACGGCGATATCTGCCAGGATGCGAGCGGGTTGCCGCGAGAGCATGACGATGCGGTCGCCGAGAAACAGCGCTTCGTCGATGTCATGCGTGACAAAGATGACCGTCGTATGCACCTTGGACCAAACATCCAGCAGCAACGTCTGCATGTTTCTGCGCGTCTGGGCATCGAGGGCGCCGAAAGGTTCGTCCATCAGCAATACGCGGGGCCGGTTGATCAGCACGCGCGCGATCTCGACGCGTTGCAGCATGCCGCCCGATAATTGCGCCGGGTAGTGCGATTCATATCCGCGCAGACCGACCAGCTCGAGCAGTTCGGACGCTTGCGTACGCCGAGCCGCGGCGTCGATGCCCTTCATCTTGAGCCCGAACGCGACGTTATCGACAACGCGTTTCCATGGAAACAACGTGTGCTGTTGAAAGACGAGGCCGCGATCGGGATCGGGCCGATCGACTCGCACGCCATCGACGTCGATTTGCCCCTGCGCGGCGGCGACATGCCCGGCAATCGCCGCGAGCAGCGTCGACTTTCCGCAGCCGGATGGGCCGAGCACGCAAAGGAATTGCCCCGCGGGCACGTCGAGATCGACATCGTGGATGGCTGATATGCGCTCACGCGGCGGCCCGACATCGACCGTTAAGGCGCGCAAACCGACTTTCCCCGCCCGGGACCGCACTAACGGCTCGACTACATCGGCGCTCATCGTTTATCTCCGCGAAGGCGATACCAAGGCGTCAGCGCAAGACCGATACGCTTGACCAAGAGACTGCTGCCCATACCCAGCACGCCGATCAGGGCCATGCCAACGATGATGTCGGCGTAGTTCTGCAACGTATATGATTCCCAAGTGAAATAACCGATGCCGTATTGGCCCGCGATCATCTCTGCCGTGATGAGACAGAACCAAGCCGTGCCCATGCCGATGGACAACCCTGTAAATATCGCGGGCGCGGCGCCGGGGAGGATGACGTCGGCATATAGGGCGAGTGGCCCGGTTCCGAGACCGCGTGCGGTCGCAACGAGACGAGGATCGATCGCCTCGACGCCGTGCACGGTGTTCAGCAGGATCGGGAAAAGCGCACCGATAAACGTGATAAAAACCATGCTGAGTTCGGAAGACGGGAACATCAAGATGGCAAGCGGAATCCACGCGACGGCGGGGATAGGCCGCAGCACTTCGAGCGGCGGCAGGATCGTGTCTTCGAGCAGGCGATGCCGGCCGATTGCGAGTCCCAGCGCCACGCCTGTCACAGCGGCCGCGCAAAAACCACTTAGTACGCGGAGGACGCTTGCAGCAAGATGCATCGGTAGCTTCGGCGAGTGCGCTAGCACCCACAGCGCCTGTGCGACGTCGGCGGGCGCCGGCACGTTCGCAAACGTAATGATCCCGAGCGAGAGCCGGACATGAACGATGAGTTGCCACAAACCGACGCAAAGCGCAATCGATGCAACCTGCAATGAACGGCGCCTGAGGATCGTCGCGCCGGTACGGGTCCGGGCGGCCGACACGCGCTTGGGCGCTTCGCGTGGGCCGCGTTCGGCTAGATCGAGTGTGGCTGCCATGCGGACGAAGCTCCAGGTTGAATGAAGGTTATCGACGCGAAAGATGCGATCGACTGACCGTGTATCTGTATTGTGCATCGGGCGTCACGTGCGTTTGTTCAATGCCTGGCGGCGGTCACGCCGGTTCAGCGCGCCGCGACCGACTGCGGTGCGACCGATGCAGCGCCCGCGTAATCGACGACCTTGCCCGAAACGCGCTGCGCGTAGACGTCTGCCGTGGAACGCAAGAAGAACGCCGCAATAGTGCCGTGCCGGTCCTTGACGTACCAAGCCTCGTTTGCGAACACCTTCAGGCCGTTGTCGTGATCGTGCACGAAGACGGCGCGGACTTTTTCACCAGCGTGTTGTTGCTTATCGAGTGCGGCAAATGCTTCGGCGGGATTGGCATAGTTCCGAACATGCGCTTCGTTCGCGAACCAAATTTGCGCGACATCGTTGAAGTCGACGATCGATTTGCCCGTTACGGCATCCTTAGCGGTCAACGGCGATTTTGCATAATTGGCGAGCGCGGCGTCGTAGTCGAGCCCGGACTCCTTGAAGGCTTCGCGGATATACCGATCGTCGATGAACGTATTGGCATCGAGCTTCGTATCGGTCTTTTTGAGCAGCTTGAGCGTATCGATCGCCGTAGCGAGGGCACGGCGATATTCGGGCTTCCAAGTGAGATCACGCGTTTGGATGCCGAGCGGCCCGTGATAGAGATAGTCCACCGGCGCTTCGATGCCGGCCACCTTCTGAATCAACAGGCTGTACTTTTCAGGGTCTTCCGTCATAAGGCGATTCGCCTCGATCGCTGCGCGTAAATACGCGACGACGATTTCCGGATACTTTTGCGCATACGCGGCATCGACGAGCGCACCGTGAAAAGTCGGTGCGTGGCTTTGGGCGCCGTCGTAGATCTTGCGCGCGATGCCTCGATAGGGAAATAAATCGGCGAACGGCACGAAATCAGCGTGCGCATCGATCTTTCCGGCTTTCAATGCACTGCCCGCTACTTCGGGCGCTTGCGTGATGATGTTGACGTCCGTGTCCGGATTCCAGCCTTGCGCTTTGATCGCGCGCAACAGCATGTTGTGGGCTGTCGAGGCGAACGGCACCGAGATCGTTTTGCCCTTCAGGTCCGCGATTGAACGCACGGGCGAATCGACCGGTACGACGATGCCGTTCCCGCTGCCGTCGATGCTGCCCGAGAGGACCGTAATGAAGAGGCTTTTCTTGCCGGCTTTGTCGAATGCCGCGCCGTTTAGCGAGCCGGGAAAATCGGCCATCGCGCCGAAGTCGAGCTTGCCGGCGACCATCTCATTGGTCATCGGCGCCCCCGACGTGAAGTCTTTCCACTGCACGTCGTATTGAACGTCTTTGTACTTCCCTGAATGCGGCAGGTACTTATCGAGCAGATGCAACTCACGGATCAGCAAGCCGCCCGTCGCGCAGTTGATGGTCGTATCTTGCGTGCCGATCGCGACGCGAATGGTCTCGGCATGCGATAGCGTGGCGGCTGCGCCGATGAGCACGGCGGCAACAAACCTGAAAATATTGGGTCGATGGTTCATGGTTATTCGCATAGACGAGCGGCGGGGCGCGCTGATCGATTGCTCGATCAGCGCAACAGATACGGAATGTCGACTTTGACTGCACCGGTCGGGCAGTCGCGCTCGCACGGCATGCAGTACCAGCACTCGTCGAATTGCATGTACGCCTTGCCCTTTGTGAGGTCGATGGCTAGCAGATCGAGCGGGCAGACGTCCACGCAAACGGTGCAGCCCTTGTCGGCGATGCAGAGCGACTCGTCGATCGTCACGGGCGCGCTGCTGCGCTGGAAGATGTCGTGCGGTGTATAAGACATGGTGATCCTTGCGTTTCTGTGCAAATCGACCCAAACCGAGCCGTCAATGCGCTTCGTGTTCAAGCGCAGTTTTCTGCCCTTCACCGTCTCGAATGCGCAACGCGTCGTAGGCTTTTTGTTCTTCCTTCGCAAGCGCCACGATGTACGGTTCGACGGCCCGTTTTTTACTGGCCATATCGCCGTTGCCATCCTTGTATAGATCGGTGTGGCAGAACCATTGGTCGTCGTCGCGCTTCGGATAGTCGACGCGATGATGGTAGAGACCCCAACGGCTTTCGGTGCGGAACAGCGAGGCGCGAGCGGCCATTTCGGCACAATCGCGAATGGCGCGCACTTCGGCTGCACGCATGAGTTCATGCGGATGGCTCGCTTTGATCGCTTCGATGTCCTCGGCGATTTCGCCAAAGCGTTGCAGGCCGATTTCCATCTTGCGCGTCACCTTCGGCGGCTGCAGGTAATCGTTGACGAATCGCCGGAGCTTGTATTCAACCTGCGCAGGTGCTAGCCCGTGCTCTCGGGAGAGCGGCGCGAGCACGCGTGCTTGCTCCGCTTCCACTTGTTCCGAGTCGACAGGTGCGTGCGCTCGGCCCGCGACATATTGCGCTGCATGTTCGCCGGCGAACCATCCGTAGGTAAAGGCGCCTAGCATATAGTTGTGGGGCACGGCGGCCATATCGCCGGCGGCATACAGACCGGGCACGGTCGTCTGCGCGTGCTCGTCGACGTAGACGCCCGAGGCGCTGTGGCCACTGCAAAAACCGATCTCGGAGATATGCATTTCGACCATCTGTTGGCGATAGTCGGTGCCGCGTCCCTCGTGGAAGCGGCCGCGGCTCGGCCGTTCGTTCGTATGCAAGATCTGCTCGATCGTCTGGATCGTTTCTTCGGCGAGATGATCGAGTTTCAGAAAGACGGGGCCGTTGCCGCTTTGGAGTTCTTGATAGAACTCCCACATCATTTGACCGCTCCAGTAGTCGCATTCGATGAAGCGTTCGCCGTTGCCGTTGGCCGTGAAGCCTCCGAGCGGGCCGGTGACATAGGCGCAGGCGGGGCCGTTGTAGTCCTTGATCAACGGGTTGATCTGAAAGCACTCAAGATTGGCCAGCGCCGCGCCCGCGTGGTAGGCCATGGCGTAGCCGTCGCCTGCATTGGTCGGATTCTCGTAGGTTCCCATCAGGTATCCCGAGGCGGGCAAACCAAGCCGTCCGGCCGCACCGCAACTTAGGATGACGGCTTTGGCGCGCACGACATAAAACTGCGCCGTGCGGCAATCGAACCCCAGGACCCCGCACGCGCGGCCTTGGGCATCGGTCAGCACGCGCGTAACGACGATGCGATTCGTGATCTCGATACGGGCGCGTTTTAGCTGCCGATATAAGATCTTTTTGATGTCGTGGCCTTCGGGCATGGGCAGGACATACGAGCCCATATGGTGGACCTTCTTGACTGCGAAGTCGCCGTTGCCGTCCTTCTCGAATTTGACGCCCCAACGGTCGAGTTGCTCGATGGTCTTGAAGCTATGCGTTGCGTAGGCATAGACGGCGCGCTGATCGACGATGCCGTCGTTTGCAATCGTGATTTCGCGCGTGTACTGCTCCGGCGTGGCATGGCCCGGGATGACTGCATTGTTGAGCCCGTCCATACCCATCGAGATCGCGCCGCTGCGCTTCACGTTGGCTTTTTCGAGCAGCAACACTTTGAGGGTTGGGTCTCGTTCCTTCGCTTTGACAGCGGCCATCGGGCCGGCGGTCCCGCCGCCCACGACCACGATGTCGTATTCGAGCACTTCGATCGTCATTGCGTCGCCCTTCTTATCTAGCGATGGGTTGCGGCTGGCTGCTTCGAGAGGAAGCAGCGCGGACGGTGGCGCGGCGAGGGCGAATGGGCGAAGGGTGTACCGGCGGGCATACTGGGCCTGTCATAGAGAACGAGCCCCAGTGTAGTTAGCGCCATGGCCGCCGGGAACGAACGATTTTCTCTATCGATTCCACGGATCCGGGATAGCGTTATGCGCGGCGCGCGATGGCCGCGCGGCCGCTAACGTTACGTTCGCGGTGATCGCGCGGGCTATCGTTTCGCCCGGACACGCATGGTGTCCTGGGTGGGTGACCGCTTGCAGCGGATCGGTCGGGTACGTTCGCGTTATGGCGGTAAAATGCCGCGGTCCGAAAACAGCGCTTAACGAGCCCGCCAACTATGGAAATCAAGTGGATCGAGGATTTCATTGCGCTTGCGCGATACCAAAGCTTCTCGCGTGCGGCGGAGTTTCGGAACGTGACGCAATCGGGGTTCAGTAGACGAATTCAGTCCTTGGAGCAATGGGTCGGAGCCGAGCTGATCGACCGGAGCAGCTTTCCGCCGGTATTGACCCCTGCGGGGCGGCTCTTTCGCGAGGTAGCGGAAGACATAGTAGAAAAGCTGTTCGATACGCGCGCCGTCATTCGCACCGAGCAGCGCATTGGAGGCAAGAGTCTCCAAATCGCGGCGGGGCATACGATCTCGCTGAATTTCCTGCCTGCATGGTTGAAGACGCTCACCGCGCACTTCGGCGACGTACGCGCACGTGTGATTCCGACCAACGTGCATGACTCGATTTTGATGCTCGTCAACGGCAATTGCGACCTGATGTTTGCATACCACCATCCCGAACTTCCGCTGCATTTGGACCCCGCGCGCTACGAGCACCTTACGGTGGGTATCGATACGTTCATGCCGGCCTGCAAGCCGAACGCGCGATCGGCGCCGCTCTATCGTTTGCCCGGCACTGCGAAGCAGCCGTTGCCGCTGATTTCGTACACCGAGACAAGTTACTTCGGCCGATGCCTGGCGTTGCTGCTCGGCCGGGCTGCGACGGCCGCCGCGTTGCAACTGCACTATGAATCGGACATGGCCGAAGTCCTGAAAAAGCTCGTCATCGAAGGCGAGGGGGTCGCGTGGCTACCCAAGAGCGCGATCGTCGATGAACTCGCGCGAGGCAGCTTGGTGCCCGCGGGCCCACGCAGTTGGAATCTCGAGGTCGAATTGAGGGTCTATCGCGATGCGTCGAACCGTAGCGAGTTTTTAGACACCCTTTGGCAGCATCTTCGCGCCGGCGTTTAGCGCGGCGCAGATGAGGGTTTGCCCTTATTATGCGGAAATCGCATAACTCGATGCCATACCAGCATCGCCATCTTTTTAGCCGTCCCTACCATTTGTTCTAAATCGCGAGCGGCGCAAGGCCAACGGCGCTCGATTTATTCGCGCGCGCAAATTCAACCCATCGCGCGCGCCATCAAAGGACGGATGACCATGAAAAATCGCCTCACCCTATACATTGCCGCGGGCATGATTCTCGGCGTCGCCGCGGGCTATGTCTGTCATGCCGGCGCGGCCGATGCCGCCGCGGCGAAAGCGGCGGCCGGATATTTTTCGATCGTCACGGATATCTTTCTGCGGCTCATCAAGATGATCATCGCGCCGCTCGTGTTCGTGACGCTCGTTTCCGGGCTCGCCGGCATGGAGAGCGGGCGCGATGTCGGGCGTATCGGTGTCCGTACGCTCGGCTGGTTCATCTGTGCCTCGCTCGTCTCACTCGCGCTCGGGCTCGTGTTGGCCAACGCGCTGCATCCCGGTGCCGGTCTGCATCTGGTCGCGGGCGCGGGCGAGGAGAGCACGGGGCTCAACACCGCAGCGTTGAACGTGAAAGACGTCGTGACGCACGCCTTTCCGACGAGCCTGCTCGATGCGATGGCGCGTAACGACATCCTGCAGATACTCGTTTTCTCGCTGTTCTTCGGCCTTGGGCTCGGCGCGTTGAAGCATGATCCGAGGGTGGCCGGTCTCGTGCGCGCCATCGACGGCATGGTGCCCGTCATGCTGCGATTGACCGATTACGTGATGCGGGCCGCGCCCTTCGGCGTATTCGGCGCCATCGCCTCGGCCGTCACGCTGCGCGGGCTCGAGGTGCTTTACACGTACGGCAAGCTGATCGGCTCGTTCTATCTGGGGCTCTTTGTCTTATGGACCGTGCTGATCGGCATCGGGTATTTGTGCCTGGGCCGTCGGGTGGGTTCTCTGCTGAAGGCGGTCCGGGAGCCGGCCATGCTCGCGTTTTCGACGGCCAGCAGTGAGGCGGCCTATCCGCGCCTGGCAGAGCAATTGGAAAAATTCGGGGTGGACAAAAGAGTCGTCGGGTTCGTGTTGCCGCTCGGCTATGCATTCAATTTGGACGGATCGATGATGTATCAATCGTTCGCCGCGATCTTTATTGCGCAGGCGTTCGGCATCGATATGCCGCTTTCGCAGCAGGTTTTCATGCTGCTCGTGCTGATGCTCAGCAGTAAAGGAATGGCGAGCGTGCCGCGCGGATCCGTTGTCGTCGTGGCGGCCGTCGCGCCGATGTTTCATCTGCCCGCCGCCGGCGTTGCGCTGGTGCTCGCCATCGATCAAATTCTCGACATGGGCCGTACGATGACGAACGTGATCGGCAATAGCGTGGCGACCACCGTCATTGCCAAGTGGGAAGCGGCGCGCCAAGGCCGAAGGGAGCGGCCGGCAGTCGAGCAAGCACACATCGAAGCGCAGATCGAAGCAAAATGAAGCGCGACCGCATTCGAAAATTCGGCGTGATCGGCGGCCTCGGGCCGCTCGCCGGCGCCGACGTTCTGTTCAAGTTGATGAAGGCGGCGCCCGCGTCGGGCGGCGCCGATCACTTCGATGTAATCTTTCAGCAGCATGCGTTTCGAAGTGTGGGGCCGATCGAGACCGCAACGACGGAGCGCAAACTCTATATCTTCGATTTGATGAGGGACTTCGAGAAGCGAGGCGTGACAACGGTGGTACTGCCGTGCTTCCTGAGTCACACGTTTGTCGATGAACTGCGTGCGAATTCGCCTTTAGAGATCGTGGATATCGTCGACGCGGTGCGCCGGCATGTCGAGAAGCGATTCCCGCGTGCCGGGCGCATCGGTATCCTCGCGTCTGCTTACACGCGCGAGAAGCGGTTGTTCGAGCGATATTTCGTTACACCCCACTTCGATGTCGTTCATCCTCGCACCAGCGATGACATCGATTGCGTGACCGAGGCAGTCTATGGCGCCGACGGCATCAAGACGGGAAATCTGCGTGGCCGGCCGATCGATCTGCTGCGCCGGGCTTGCAACGATCTGATCGAGCAGGGCGTAGACGTGATCGTGCCGGGCATGACGGAAATCGCACTCGTCGCAGATCAACTTGGTGCGCTCGATGTGCCGATGATCGATTCCAATCTTGCCTATGCACAGTATGTGATCGAAGCCGCATGCGGTGCGGAGCGTGCGACATTCAAGGTCGGTGTTGTCGGCGGGGTCGGGCCGGCGGCTACGGTCGACTTTCTGCAAAAGATAGTGCGCAACACGCCTGCCGCGCGCGATCAGGATCACATCAAAGTGCTTGTCGAACAGAATCCGCAAATCCCCGATCGTACGGAGCATTTGATCGGCAGCGGGGCCGATCCGACCGTCTCGCTATACGCGACGTGTAAGAAGCTCGAAGAGGGGGCGGCCGATCTCATCGCCATTCCCTGTAACACCGCGCATGCTTTTATCGATCGCATTCAGCCCTACCTGGGCATCCCCATTGTGAACATGCTGACGGTGACGGTGCGTCATTTACGCGAAGCTTATCCGACGCTGCGTGACGTGGGTGTGCTGGCGACATCGGGAACGATCGAAAGCGGCGTCTACCGCGACGCGCTCGCGGCGCAAGGGCTGAGGCAGGTCGTACCGAGCCCGCCGCTGCAGGCGCGGGTGATGGAAGCGATCTACGGCAAGGCGGGCGTCAAAGCGGGTTTCGTCGACGGTCCATGTCGCGACGACATCGCCGCGGCCATGCAAGGGTTGATCGACGCGGGCATCGAAGTGGTCGTGCTCGGCTGTACCGAGTTGCCGCTCCTCCTTCCCGGCGGCGACTATATCGGCGTTCGCGGCACGCGCGCGACGCTCGTCGATCCGACGGAGGTATTGGCGCGGCAGTGCGTGACATACGCGCTGTCAGCATGCGTGGCGGGTGATGCGGGAGGCCGGGACATGCCATGTCCCGTTCGCAACCCGGTATAACTACTTACTTGAACGCGGAAGGTCTGATTGTTACGGATGGGCCGTTTAAAACTCATTCATACACTGCTCGGCAGCCGATAAGCACGCCGAGCATTCGCGCCGAATATCTTCCGCACCGCCTCTTGTCCGTACGCCTTGGCCATCGACATCGCACACTCGAACCACTCGGTGGCTTGCCCCGCGCAGCGCACTACGGGCCAATCGCTGCCCCACAGCATTCGATCGACGCCAAATAGCTCGATCGCAGTCTCGGCCCACGGCCCTACGCTCGATACGGGCGCGCCCTGTGCCGCTTCCGTCCATAGCCCCGAGAGCTTGCAATAGACCGACGGATGCCGGGCCAGCGCGGCTAATCCGCGCGTCCATTCCTCGCGATCGTGTCCCGTGGCGATGGACGGCTTCGCGGCATGATCGACGACGATCGTGAGATTGGGGTAGCGCCCGGCCAGCTCATCGACGTACGGTGAATGAACCGGATGCACGAGCGCATCGAATGTCAATCCGGCGTTGGCCATTGCTTGCAACGCCGGCTGCACTTCAGCGCGCGCGATCCATGCTGGGTCGGGCAGATCTTGAAGCATGGGTCGCAAGCCAACGAGCGCCGTGTTTGCCGCGAGCGCGAGCACGCGCGAAGCCGCATCGTCCCGCTCGAAATCGGTCCAGCCCACGACGCCCAAGACGACATCGGCATGCTGCCGGGCTTGATCCAAAAGAAATGCGGTTTCCGCTTCGGTGGGCGCCGCTTGCACGAGGATCCCCCCGCTTATGCCGTGCGCACCGAATTGATTTTGCCAATCGACGACGCCGAAATCGCGGTAGATTGCGGATAGTTCGGGCGTGAGCCAATCGTAGTCGCCGCGCGACAGTGACCAAATGTGAAAGTGGCTATCGATGTACATGTTGCTATCCGGTAATGGGTGAACATGCGCGAGCCGAGTCGCTCGACGTTAGGGCGCGGCCGCAGTGTCCGAGGTTGGCGCCGCGACCGGCACCGGTGCCTCTTGCGGTATCAGTCCGCGACGTTTGAGTTCAGCCCAGAATTCCGGCGGAATCGGCGTGTGCATGAGTGCCCAATTCTCGCGAAGCTCGCTTGCGCTGCGGCTACCCGCAATGACGCAACTCACGGAAGCCGGCGCCTTGCAAAATTGCAGGGCAGCCGCTTTGAGCGGGATGCCATAGCGTTCGCATTGCAGAGCGAGGCGGTGGGTTTTTTCGAGCATGTCCGCGGGGGCCGGCGCATATTCGAACATCGTGCCGCCGGCCAGCAACCCCGAGTTATAGGGCCCGCCGATAACGAGGCGCACGCCTTTCGCTGCGCATGCGGGGATCAGCTCGCCGAGCGCCGACGTATCGAGCAGCGTATAGCGGCCGGCGAGCAAAAACACATCGGGGGCCGCGTCGCGCAGCGCCATCAGGCAAGGCTCGACGCGGTTCACGCCCAGGCCCCACGCGCGGATCACGCCTTCGTCGCGCAGATCGGATAGTGCCCGCATGGCGCCGTTGGCCGCGCTCGCGTATTGGCGTAGCCAGTCGTCGCCGTGCGTATCTTGGGCGACGTCGTGGATGTAGACCATGTCGATACGGTCGAGCCCCAGCCGCGATAGGCTGGCTTCGATCGAGCGTCGCGCCCCATCGGCGGAATAATCGTATTCGATGCGAAACGGCAGGCCGCCAACGTATCCGTGCTGTACTTCCGGCGCAGACGGGTCGTGCACGAGCAGACGTCCCACTTTGGTCGAGAGGACGAATTCGTCTCGCGGATAGCGCGAGAGGGCTCGTCCGACACGCTGCTCGGAAAGGCCGCTGCCATAGAAAGGCGCGGTATCGAAGTATCGAATGCCTACGTCCCACGCAGCGTCGAGCGTCTGCTCGGCTTGCGCATCGGTCACCCGCGTGTACAAGTTGCCGAGCGGCGCGGCGCCGAAACCCAGTGCGCCCACCGCTTGCATGATTTTTGGAAATTGCAGACCCTGCGTGTCGTTCACGGTGTTTGTCTCGAATTATTGCCGTATTGGCCCCCACCCACCGCATTGGCGAGACGAGCGAAGGCCGGGCTAACGATGCTTCCTTGACCTAAGCATTGGAGGCGATGGCCTTAAAAGCGGCGACAGGCTTGATGTTTCCTGCGCCTTTGCTCCGGCGGCTTCGGGTCTTCTCCGGCATGGAACCGGACGGCGCGCCGCAGGAACGGCGAACCACCAGCTCCGGCGCGAACACGAGGTGCCTGGGCGCGCCGCTTATGCCTTGCACGCGGTCGACTAGCATGGCGAGCGCGGCTTCGGCCATGGCATCCACGGGCTGGCGCACCGTCGTCAACGCAGGCGAAAAGGCCGCTGCCCAGGGAAAATCGTCGATGGCCACGATCGACATATCGTGCGGACAGGACAATCCGCCCTCGGCCAATGCGCGCATCGCGCCAATGAGCATCTGATTGTTGGTAACAAAGATCGCCGACGGCCGATCGGGCAGCCGCAACAGCGCTTGCACGGCATCGAACGCGCCCGCTTCGCCGAACTCGCCCTGGCGGACGAACTCCGGGATCACCTCGAGCCCTGCGCCGCGCAGCGCATCGGCAAACCCGGCGAGACGATCACGGCCAGGCACGAGATGTTGCGGGCCGGCCACGATCGCCACACGCGTGTGCCCGAGATCGATAACGTGCTGCATGGCGATTCGCGCTGCGACGACATTGTCGAGCACGACGGAGTCGTAGTCGTCGCGGCGCACGATGTGATCGACGGAGACGATCGGCATGATGCCGATGTCGTCTTCGAGGCGCTTATACGCTTCTTCTGGGCCGCTGGGGCAAAGAATCGTGCCGATGGCCAGATGCGCCCGCAGCATCTTCATGTATGAGCGCTCTTGCTCGAAGTCGCGTTCGCTGTCGCACAGCAGGACCGAATAGCCGAGCGCGCGCGCACGCTTTTGCACGGCGTGGACGAAGCCCGTGAAAAACGGGTTCGTGATGTCGGGCACGACAAGCCCGATGAGTTTGGTCGCGCCTTTCTTCAAGCTGCGGGCCACGGAGTTCGGCGCATAGCCGAGCGTCTGCACGGCCTTCTGCACACGTGTGGTCAGGTCGGGGCTAACGTATGACGACCCCGACAGGACCGCCGAGACAGTGGCGAGGCTGACCCCGGACAGGCGCGCCACATCTTTCATCGTTGCTGCCACGTTCTCATCCAATTGAGTAGTTTGCGCGCTCGAATGATAGCCGGACTCCCCGTGGTTTGGCAAAACAAAACGTTTAGCGAAACGTTTCGATAAGAGTGTCGATATCGTTAACCCTATTTGCCATTTAAGCCTTATTGACATGAAATCCGAGTGGTTATAGTCTCTCGCCGAAACGTTTAGCGAAACGTTTCGATTAGGCCGGCGGGCCAGAGGAATTCGCGGCCACGAGCGGTGCCCGCTATGCGTATGGCGACCAGGCAGATAAGGCGGATATGAGTGAGACAGTGATGCATCCCGGCGAGCACTCCGAGCACGCGCTCGTATCGATTCGCGACTTATGCAAGTCATTTCCGGGCGTACGCGCGCTCGATCATTGCCGGTTCGAGCTGCACGCGGGCGAGGTTCATGCGCTCATGGGCGAGAACGGTGCGGGTAAGTCCACGCTCATGAAAGTGCTGTCGGGCGTGTACCAAAAGGACGCCGGCGAGATTCGTATCGACGGCCAGCTCGTGGAGATTCACGACCCCCGAGCCGCACGCGCGCTCGGCATCGGCATCGTTCACCAAGAGCTGAACCTAATGAATCATCTGAGCGCGGCGCAAAACATCTTCATCGGTCGCGAGCCGCGCCGCACGATGGGAATGTTCATCGACGAACGAGAGCTCAATCGACGCACGACCGAAATCTTCGGGCGCATGCACATGAAGCTCGACCCGCGCACACCCGTTGGCCAATTGACCGTCGCCAAGCAGCAGATGGTCGAAATCGCCAAGGCGCTTTCATTCGACTCGCGCGTGCTGATCATGGACGAGCCGACGGCCGCGCTGAACGACGCCGAAATCGCAGAACTGTTCCGCATCATTCGTCAGCTTCAGTCGCACGGTGTGGGCATCGTCTACATCTCGCACAAGATGGACGAGCTGCGCGAAATCTCGAGTCGCGTCACCGTGATGCGCGACGGTCAGTATGTAGGGACGGTGCCAACGGCAACGACACCGATCGAAAACATCATCGCAATGATGGTGGGCCGCGAACTCGACATGACGCAGCGCAGGGCGAGCGAGAGAGCGGCCGGCGAGATCGCGCTCGAGGTCAAGGGACTCTCGCGCGGCAAAACGATCCGGGACGTCAGCTTTTCGGTGCGCAAGGGCGAAATCGTCGGGTTCGCCGGCTTGATGGGCGCGGGCCGTACCGAGGTGGCACGCGCGGTGTTCGGCGCGGACCCGGTCGATGCCGGCGAGATTCGTGTCCATGGGCGCGCCGTCTCGATCCGCTCGCCGAAGGATGCCGTGCGTCATGGCATCGGCTATCTCTCCGAAGACCGCAAGCAGTTCGGTCTGGCGACGGGTATGGACGTCGCATCGAATATCGCGATGCCGAGCATGCGCAATTTCATGTCGCTAGGCCTATTTTTGGACAGGCGCAAGATCGACGAGGCGGCGCGCGGATACGTGGACCAGCTTCGCATTAAAACGCCGTCGATCCACCAGCAGGTCCGGCTGCTATCGGGTGGCAATCAACAAAAGATCGTCATCGCGAAGTGGTTGCTGCGCGATTGCGACATTCTATTTTTCGACGAGCCGACGCGGGGCATCGATATCGGTGCGAAGACAGAGGTCTACAAGCTGCTCGACACGCTGGCGGCACAGGGCAAAGCCATCGTGATGATCTCGTCGGAATTGCCCGAGGTGCTGCGCATGAGCCATCGCGTGCTTGTCATGTGCGAAGGACGCGTGACGGGCGAGCTGTCAGGCGCGCAAGCTTCGCAAGAGGGAATCATGCGGCTCGCGACACAGCGCGAGTCGGCAACGATCGCTTGAATCAAGGGAAATGACTATGGCACCTACCCCCAATCCCATACCCGAAGCCGAATCGCAGATGCCCCTAATGGGCGGTAAGAGACGGCTCACCGCCCTACGCGCGCGGCTCTTCGATACCGGTGCAAGACAAAAGCTGCTGGCGTTCGCGAGCCTGATCGTGCTGGTCGCGTTTTTTGGGTTTGCGTCGCCCGAGTTCTTACAGGTCGAGAACATCGTCAGCATTCTTCAGTCCACCGCGGTCAACGGCGTGCTTGCGATCGCTTCGACATTCATCATCATCACGGGCGGCATTGATTTGTCGGTCGGCACGTTGATGACCTTCTGCGCCGTGATGAGCGGTGTGTTCCTGACGAATTGGGGTATGCCGTTGTTCGTCGGCGTGCTCGCGGCGATCGTGTTCGGCGCGTTGTCTGGGTCGATTTCGGGCTTTCTCGTCGCGAAGCTGCGCATCCCGCCGTTCATCGCTACGCTCGGCATGATGATGCTGCTCAAAGGGTTGTCGCTCGTTATTTCGGGCACGCGTCCCATCTATTTCAACAGCACGCCCGGATTCACAAGCATTTCGCAGGATTCGCTGATCGGATCGTTGATTCCCGCCTTGCCGATTCCGAACTCAGTGCTGATTCTTTTCTTGCTCGCGGTGCTCGCCGCCGTTGCCCTGAATAAGACGCTGTTCGGCCGCTACACGTTCGCGCTCGGCAGCAACGAAGAAGCCATCAGGCTGTCGGGCGTGAACGTCGACTTGTGGAAGATCGCTGTCTATACGGTGGGCGGGGCGATTTGCGGTATCGCCGGACTGCTGATCGCATCGCGCTTGAACTCGGCGCAACCCGCGTTGGGGCAGGGTTATGAACTCGATGCCATCGCCGCGGTCGTGATTGGCGGAACGTCGCTCTCGGGCGGGATGGGTACGATTACCGGCACGATGATCGGCGCATTCATCATGAGCGTGCTTGTCAACGGGCTGCGCGTGATGTCGGTCGATCAGGAGTGGCAGATCGTCGTGACGGGCCTCATCATCATCGCGGCGGTCTATATGGATATCTTGCGGCGAAGCAAACAGCGCTGAAGCGATGCCGGCTCAGGCGATTTCGGTCTCGATGCGACGACGAAAAGCGTTCGCGAGGCCGTACTTGTACGCGGCGTGCCCGGGTGGGGCGACGCGGGTTTAACCAGAGAAAGACAGGAGACGGGAATGAAAAAACGAACTTTGGCCCGCATGACACTTGGGCTCGCAGCCGCATTCGCGGTGAGCGGCGCAGCGCACGCTCAATCTGCGCAAGAGCCGTACGTGGCGCTGGTTTCGAAGGGTTTTCAGCATCAGTTTTGGCAAGCCGTGAAGGCCGGCGCTGAAAAAGCCGGGCAGGATTATCACGTGCGGGTGACGTTCGAAGGGCCCGAGACCGAGGCGATGGTGGACAAGCAGATCGACATGCTGTCGGCCGCGCTGGCGAGAAAGCCTAGTGCGCTCGGTTTCGCGGCACTCGACAGCCAGGCGGCGATTCCGCTGTTGAAGAAGGCTCAAGCCCAGCATATCCCGGTGATCGCGTTCGACTCCGGTGTCGATAGCACCATTCCCCTCACGACGGCTGCCACCGACAACAAGGCCGCGGCAGCTCAGGCGGCGGACAAGATGGCCGCGCTGATCGGCGATCAAGGCGAAGTGGCCGTGGTCGCGCACGATCAAACCAGCCGGACCGGGATCGATCGACGCGACGGGTTCGTCGACGAGATTAAAGCGAAGCATCCGAAGATCAAGATCGTCACGGTACAGTATGGCGGCGGCGATCAATTGAAGTCGACGGACGTGACGAAGGCGATCCTGACCTCCCACCCCAACTTGAAGGGCATCTTCGGCACGAACGAAGGCTCGGCGATCGGCGTGATCAATGGATGCCGGGAGATGAAGTGCAAGGTCGCGATTGTCGGATTCGATTCAGGCAAGAAGCAAATCGATGCGATCCGCGATGGCCTCGAGGCGGGAGCGATCACGCAAAATCCGGTGGGGATCGGCTATGACACGGTGCAAGCCGCCGTGAAGGCGCTCAAGGGCGAAAAGCTGCCGAAGGTCATCGATACGGGTTTTTATTGGTACGACAAGACCAATATCGACGATCCGAAGATCAAGGCCGTTCTTTACAACTGAAATCGGCGATCGATGACGACTGCGTTTGCGGGCGGCGCGGTGCTGGCCGCTTGTGAGCGCATGCTGCGGGCGCAATAGCCAGATCATGAGATCCATAGGAAATTCGACCACGAATATACGGATAGACAGAAGAGCCGCCCTATAACTCGGTTAAAATCGCGCCCAATTCCTAAAAACGACACTAATCCTGGGAGCGCGCTCCATGCGACGCGGCACGAACAAACGACAATTTAAATGGGTTGCCGCGACGGTCGCGGCTTTGGGGATACTGTCCTCCACGATCTGGCGAGCCGACGCGGCGCGCATGACGCAGGTTTCGCCGCAAGGCACGGTGGCTAAGGTCCGCCAAGTCGTCGTGAAGTTCGACGAATCGATGGTGCCGTTCGGCGCCGCCGATTTACCGGCGCCGGCCACGATCAAATGCAACGACGCAGCGGCAAGCGCTGGCCAATCGCGCTGGATCAACGATAAAACGTGGGCCTGGGATTTTACCGATGATCTGCCGCCGGGCGTGGCCTGCGCCGTCGATTTGAAGGACGGCTTGAAATCGTCGGCAGGCACCGCCTTCGCGGGCCCAAAGCATTACACGTTCCAAACGGGCGGCCCCTTCGTTAAGCGCATCGAGCCATACGGGGGAGAGATCGAAGAAAACCAAGCGTTCGTGGTCCGCCTCAACGGTCCGGCCACCGACGCATCGGTACGCCAATATGTCTGGTGCGAATCGAGCGCGCTGGGCAATCGCATTCCCGTGAAGAACGTCGACGCAGCCACGCGCACGGCGCTGCTCAAGCGCTTCGATCTGCAAAAGGAGGCGTCACGTGTCCTGACGCTGCAATGTCAGCAAGCGTTGCCGTCCGGCACGAAGGCGCAGATCGTCTACGGCAAGGGCGTCGCGAGCCCGAGCGGCATCGCGAACGATGTCGAGCGCCGCTTCGATTTCACCGTGCGCGACCCATTCGCCGCGACGTTCTCTTGCGAGCGCGAAAATGCGAAGGCGCCGTGCACGCCGTTGCGTCCGCTTCGTTTGGCGTTCAATGCGCCGATCTCGCGCACCGATGCCGAGAAGCTTCGGATCAAGGGGCCGAACGGCGACATCAAGCCCACGTTTGCTGACGACGATAAAGACCCGCAAACCGAGGCGGTTCGGTTCGCGGCTCCTTTGCCCGAGCGCGCCGAACTGACGGTCGTGGTTCCCCCCAATCTGAAGGACGTCAGCGGCCGCGCACTCTCGAATGCCGATCTGTTTCCGCTGAAAACGGCGACGGCACCATTGCCGCCGCTCGCAAAATTCTCGTCAGGCACGTTCGGCATCATCGAGCGTTTCGCCGAACCGAACATGCCCGCGCTGGTGCCCGTCACATTGCGTAACGTCGAAGCCGACTTGCACATCGCGGGGCTCAACGCGGGTAACGCGCAGTTCACGAAGCTACGCGTCGATGCGGACGCAGACATTCGCCGTTGGATGCGCAACGTCGACCGGTTCGACGGCTTTACGATGATGACGCGCCGCGAAATCAACGACGAGATGCCGCAACTGCTTCAACACAATCCGCACCCCGTGATCGTGCCGAGCAACGACGACGCATCGAACAGCAACAGCAACAGCAAGAGCAACAGAAAGCAGACGAATCCGACGATCGACATTCGATCGCTGTCGCTGCTTGCCGGCTCGCCGGGCGTCGAAACGCTGACGCTGCCGAAGGCGGACCCGAAGACGCTGCGTCCGTTCGAAGTCGTGGGCGTGCCCGTGGCGAAGCCCGGGTTCTACGTGATCGAACTTGCCTCGCCGGCGCTCGGCGCGTCGCTGCTCGGCAAGCACGCGTCGATGTACGTGCGCACCGCGGTGCTCGTCACGAATCTCGGCGTTCATTTCAAGCAGGGCCGCGAGAACAGCGTCGTTTGGGTGACGACACTCGATAAAGGCGAGCCCGTGCCAAACGCGGATGTCCACGTGAGCGACTGTAACGGTGCGCAAGTCGCATCGGGAAAGACCGATGCACACGGGCTGCTGACGATCGACGGGCCGCTCGCGCCGCGCGGCAAATGCGAAGGCGACAGCTTCGAGGGGTTCTTCGTTTCCGCCCGCGTCGACGATGCGAAAACGGATCACGACATGGCATTCGTGCGCTCGGACTGGAATCGCGGCATCGAAGCATGGCGCTTCAACGTACCGACCGATACGAGCCTTACGCGAACCGTTCAAGCGCATACCGTGTTCGACCGGACGCTGCTGCGCGCGGGCGAGACCGTTTCGATGAAGCATTTCATTCGCGTCGAAACGATGCATGGTCTTGCTTCGCCAAAGACCTATCCGACGCGTTTGACGATCCGCCATCTCGGCAGCGGGCAAACGTGGCATTTCCCGCTGACGTGGGCCGCGGATCATACGGCCGATTCGACCTTCGTCATTCCGGCCGCGGCCAAGCTCGGCGAGTATGACGTCGCGCTCGACGACGGCACTGCCAGTGCTAATGCCAATGCGACCTCCGGCAACGGAGATAACGACAGCGACAACGCGGGCGATTCGCCGGCCCATAGCTACGACTCGGGCAGCTTCCGCGTCGAAGAATTTCGTCTGCCCGTCCTCAAAGGCTCGATCGGGGTGCGCGACGAGAAGGCCCATCCGCTCGTCGCGGCGAGTCAGGCGCCGCTGACCTTGCAGATCGACTACACGTCGGGCGGCGGCGCCTCGGGCTTGCCCGTGCAGATCTCGGCGTTGATGAAGACGACTTCGCCGTCCTTCGCCGATACCTATCCCGACTTTAGCTTCACGCCGTACGTGAAGCCCAAGGACGGTGCGGCCTCTTCTCCATCGGACGACGAGGCGCAAAACGCGCAGCAAACGGATGACGATTCCGCAAAACTCATCGCCGATAAAGAACCCGTCACGCTTGACCGCAACGGGTCCGGGGCGTTCGTGCTGAAGAACCTGCCGCACGTCGATGCGCCGAAGGCGCTTGCGCTCGAAGCGACGTTCGCCGATCCGAACGGCGAAGTGCAGACGATCAGCGGCGATGCGATGTTGTGGACGGCCGCCGTCGTGGCGGGCGTCAAATCGGGGCAATGGGTATCGGTCGGCAATACCGTGCCCGTCAAGGCGCTTGCCGTCGATTTGGAGGGCAAGCCGCGTGCGGGCGTACCGCTCGACGTGCACGGCATCGCGCGCATCACGATCTCGACGCGCAAGCGCATGGTCGGCGGTTTCTATGCCTATGACAACCGGACGGAGACGAAGGACCTCGGCACGCTTTGCAGCGGAAAGAGCGACGACCACGGCTTGATGACGTGCGATGCCAAGCTGAAGGAAGCCGGAAACGTGGATCTTGTCGTGACGGCGAAAGACGGCGACGGCCATGCCTCGACGGCCACGACCTCGGTCTGGGTCACCCGCGAAGAAGATCTTTGGTTCGGCGGGGAAAACACGGACCGCATGGACGTCCTGCCGGAAAAGAACGCCTACGAGCCCGGCGAAACGGCGCGCTTCCAAGTTCGTATGCCGTTCCGTTTTGCGACCGCGCTCGTGGCAGTGGAACGCGAAGGCATCGTCGATACGCACGTGGTCAAGCTCGACGGTAAGGACCCGACGATTTCGCTGAAGGTCGATAAAGGCTGGGGGCCTAACGTATATGTGTCGGTGCTTGCATTGCGCGGCCGAATTCATGAAGTGCCCTGGTACTCGTTCTTTACTTGGGGCTGGAAGGCGCCGCTCGAATGGGTGCATGCGTTCTGGTACGAGGGCCGCCGATACGAGGCGCCGACGCCGCTCGTCGATCTATCGAAGCCGGCCTACCGTTACGGATTGGCCGAAATCAAGGTGGGCACGGCGGAGCATAAGCTCGCGGTGACGGTTACCCCCGACGCGAAGACCTATACCGTGCGCGGCAAAGCGCATGTGAAGGTGCGTGTGCAAATGCCGGGCGGCAAGCCGGCCCCGGCCGGCACCCAAGTGGCCGTCGCCGCGGTCGATCAAGCGTTGCTTGAACTGATGCCGAACGACAGTTGGGATTTGATTGACGCGATGCTGCAGCGGCGCGCCTATGGCGTGGAAACCGCGACGGCGCAAATGGAAATCGTCGGGCGCCGCCACTTCGGGCGCAAGGCCGTGCCGGCGGGCGGCGGCGGCGGGCACAGCGCGACGCGCGAGTTGTTCGACACGCTGCTGCTCTGGAACCCGCGTGTGACGCTCGACGCGAACGGAGAGGCAACCGTCGATGTCCCGCTCAACGATGCGCTTACGAGCTTCAAGATCGTGGTGATCGCGGCCGTCGGCGATGGCACGTTCGGCACCGGCAGCACGTCGATTCGCAGCACGCAGGACTTGCAACTGATTTCGGGGCTGCCCCCGCTCGTGCGCGAAGGCGATCGATTCCGGGCGCAATTTACTGTGCGTAACACGACTGCGCGCGCGATGAAAGTGGTGGTCACGCCCAAGGTGCCGGGCCTGCCGTTGCAGCCGCAAACGGTCGACGTTGCCGCGGGCGCCGCACGCGACATCGCTTGGACGGTCACACCGCCCGATGGGCTGTCCGAGGCGACGACGCCTGCGCTGACGTGGGTCATCGATGCGGCCGAGCAGGGCGGCCCGCATGCGAGCGACGCGCTGAAGATCGCGCAGCGTGTTGCCGCGGCGATTCCCGTCACCGTGCAACAAGCGACGCTGACACAGATCGACGGTACGTTTTCACTACCGGTGGCCGCACCGGCGAATGCGACGGCGGCGCAGTCCGGCGCCGTGCGCGGCGGCATAGCCGTCTCGTTGCAGCCAAAGCTGTCCGACGGCTTGCCCGGCGTTCGCCGATGGTTCGAGCGTTACCCCTACAACTGCCTTGAACAGCAGAGCTCGCGCGCATTGGGATTGGCGGACGTCGCACAATGGCAGGCCGTCGTCGCACGGATGCCCGTGTACCTTGACCGCGACGGGCTAGCGAACTACTTCCCGCCGAGCGACGACAGCGGCAACACGGGCAGCACGACGCTGAGCGCGTATCTGCTGTCGGTCAGCGACGAAGCCGCCAAGTTCGATCCGCGCTTCGCGCTGCCTGACGATGTGCGCGCGAAGCTCGAAGGCGGCCTTGCCAATTTTGTCGAAGGCAAGATCAAGCGCGACACCTGGGCGCCGCGCAAGGATCTCGATTTGCGCAAGCTCGAAGCGATCGAAGCGCTGTCGCGTTTCGGCAATGCACGCGCGAGCATGCTCGATTCGATTGAAATCGCGCCGAACCAGTGGCCGACTTCCGCCGTCATCGATTACTACGCGATCCTTTCGCGCGTGAAGGACGTTGCACAACGCGATGAGAAGCGGGCGCAAGCCGAGCAGATCATTCGTTCGCGCTTGACCTATCAAGGCACGCGTCTGACGTTCTCGACAGCCGATACCGACGACCTCTGGTGGCTGATGACCGGCTCCGAAGCGAATGCCGCGCGGACGGTGCTGACATTCGTCAACGCGCCCGGCTGGAAGGACGAGATGCCGCGCTTGATTGCCGGCTTGCTCGCGCTGCAAAGCAACGGTGCGTGGTCGACGACAACCTCCAATCTTTGGGGGCTCTTTGCCGTCCAAGCGTTTTCCCGCGCATTCGAAAGCACGCCGGTAACCGGGCAAACAAAGCTTCAGCTCGGCACGACTTCGAAGACGATCGACTGGCGCCAGCCGGCATCGGCGGCGAATGCTGCGTCGGCGACTGCCGTGACGAAGACGGCCAATACGCGCAGCGAGCTGCTGCCCTGGCCGTCCGACGCCCGCACGGCGCCCGTTCCGTTGACGCTCACGCAGCTGGGTACCGGCAAGCCATGGGCGACGATCGAAAGCCTTGCCGCGGTCGCGCTGAAAGCGCCGTTCGCAGCCGGTTACCGAATCACGAAGACGGTGACGCCGATCGAGCCGGCCGTCAAAGGTGTCTATACGCGTGGCGACGTGCTGCGCGTGCATCTGGACATCGATGCGCAGTCGGACATGACGTGGGTCGTCGTCAACGATCCGGTGCCGGCCGGCGCGACGATTCTGGGTTCGGGGTTAGGGCGCGATTCGCAAGCGGCGACCGAAGGCGAAAAGTCGCAGGACGGTACGTGGCCGATGTTCGTCGAACGCAGCTTCGACGGTTATCGCGCGTACTACGACTACCTGCCGAAGGGGAAATTCTCCGTCGAATACACGATGCGATTGAACAATGCGGGCACGCTGGGTTTGCCGCCGACGCGCGTCGAGGCGCTTTACGCGCCGTCGACGTACGGTGTCCTGCCGAATGCGAACGTCGTCGTTCAAATGCCGGCAGCGGCGAAACAGTAGCGAAAGCGTAGCGAAGCAATACGAACAAGCAGGAGAATCGATGCAATCGATGCGAGGCGCCGCAACGGGACGCGCCATGCTCTGCGCGTTGTTGTTCGCGGCTGCGCCGTGCGCGCACGCGTTGCCGACGTTCGAGCAGGTGCAGGCGCAATGGCGCAGCTCCGATTGGCTGCTGCTTTCGCGCGACGGCGTGCCGCTGCAGCGAACGCGCGTCGACAAGCGTGAGCGGCGCGGCGATTGGGTCGCGCTGGCCGATGTTTCTCCCGCGCTGCGCGAAGCGATCGTCGTATCGGAGGACAAGCGCTTCTATGAGCATAGCGGCGTCGATTGGCACGGCGCGGCGGCAGCGGCCTGGACAAACCTTTGGAACACGCGCACGCGGGGTGCCTCGACTGTCACGATGCAATTGACGGGGTTGCTAAGCGATGACCCGCTGCATTCCGGGCAACGTTCGATCGTTCAGAAGGCAGGGCAGGCGGTCAGTGCGCTTTGGCTCGAACGGTCGTGGCGCAAGGATCAAATCCTCGAAACCTATTTGAATCTCGTACCGTTTCGCGGGGAAACGATTGGCTTGTCGGCGCTATCGCTGACACTGTTCGGCAAGGCGCCGTCCGGGCTTGACGAACGGGAGGCTGCCATTACGGCCGCGTTGATCCGATCGCCCAACGCGCCGTACTCGAAAGTCAGCGTGAGAGCGTGCCGCATTCTGCGCGATATGAAGGCGCCCGAGCGATGCGAGAACCTTGCCAGCTACGTACAACTCGCCTTCGCGCGGCCGGCGCCTGCCGTCCTGTCGGTTTCGCCCGGGGCCGAAACGCTGGCGCCGCATTTTGCGCGACGCGTGGCCGACGAAACGCATCCGGTGGCCGGTGCTCACATCGTCACGACGCTCGATGCAAAACTCCAACGCTTCGCCGTCGATACGCTTAGGCGCACGTTGGTCGAACTGAATGCCCCGGCGCATGCGCGCAACGTGCATGACGGGGCCGTGGTGGTGCTCGACAACGCGACCGGCAACGTGCTTGCATGGGTCGGTTCGTCGGGCGGACTCTCCGGTGCACGCGATGTCGACGCGGTGCTCGCGAGCCGTCAAGCGGGCTCGACACTGAAGCCGTTTCTCTATGCGCAGGCCATCGAGGAGCACCGCCTGACGACGGCGTCGCTGCTTGATGACGCGCCGCTCGATTTGGCCGCCGGCGGGGGGCTTTATATCCCGCAGAACTACGACAAGGATTTCAAGGGCTGGGTCAGCGTGCGCACGGCGCTCGGTTCTTCGCTCAACGTTCCGGCGGTACGGGCTCTGACGATGGTGACGCCGCATCGCTTCGCGATGACGTTGAAAGCGCTCGGCCTGCCGCTCGTTGAAAGCGGCGACTATTACGGCTATTCGCTCGCGCTCGGCAGCGCCGATGTGACGTTGTTGTCGTTGACGAATGCCTATCGCGCGCTCGCGAACGGCGGCGCGACTTCATCGCCGCACGACCTGCCGCGCATGCCTACCGCCGGTAAGCGAAACGGCAACGCCTCGGATACGCCGCGCCGCGTACTGAGTGCCGACGCCGTCTACATCGTCACGACCGTGCTGTCGGACAACAATGCCAGAACGCGTACGTTCGGCTTCGATAGTCCATTGGCGACACGCTTTTTCTCGGCGGTCAAGACAGGCACGAGCAAGGATATGCGCGACAACTGGACGGTAGGCTTCACCTCGCGCTATACGGTGGGCGTGTGGGTCGGCAACGCGGACGGCGATGCCATGTGGGATGTATCCGGCGTGACCGGTGCGTCGCCGATTTGGGCGGCAATCGTGGGCTATTTGCACCGGAGCGTACCTAGTACGCCGCCCTCGAAGCCGGCCGGGGTTGTGCAAACGCGTGTCGCATTCGAGCGAAACATCGAGCCGTCGCGCAACGAGTGGTTCTTGAAGGGCTCGGAAGTCTCCGCGGTCGGGCTCGCCGCCGATGCAGGCGGTGCCGCCGCGATTGCGGCGATCAATGCATCGGCTCGATCGCAAAATAGCGACCGTAGCGAAAGCGGTGCGCCGCGCATCGGCGCGCCCACGGACGGCACCCTTTTCGCGCTCGATCCCGATATCCCCGCGGCCCGCCAACGGATCGTGTTCGAGCGCGTGAGCGGATCGTCGACGCGCAGCGTCTGGCGTCTGGACGGCAAGCCGCTCGGGCATGCCGAGCGCGTGCTTTGGCTGCCTTGGCCGGGGCGCCACGTGCTTGAACTCGTGGATGCGCGCGGCGCGAGCGTCGATACGGTTCATTTCGAAGTGCGCGGCGCGACCGCTCGCGCGCCGTCGGCCGCTTCCGTCAAACGCGCACCGAGCCCGAATCTCACTCGTTAACCGGAGCGGCGCACACCGAAAAGTGTCGGGCCGTCAGAACAAGAGAACGTCGAGCGTATGGAGTACGAGGCCTACGATTGCGCCGATGACCGTGCCGTTGATGCGGACGAATTGCAAGTCGCGGCCCACTTCGAGTTCGATTTTTTGCGTGACGGTGTCGGCATCCCAATGGCGAACCGTATCGGAAATGAGCCGTGCGATTGAATGCCGCTGCGCGTCGATGACGGCAAGCATCGTTTCGCGCAGCCATGTGTTGAGCCGCTCGCGCATCGCGGCATCCCGCAGCAGAGCGCCGGCGCTGCCGGCGATCGCTTCTTCGATGCGGACCCCGATGGTCGAATGCGGGGCGACGGCATCGCGTTCGATACTCGCTTTAATGTCGCTCCAGACCGTTGCTAAATATTCCTTGAGTGCCGGGTGAGAGAGAAATTGCTCCTTGAGGGCTTCCCATTTGGCGAGGTAATCGGGTGACGTTTGCAACTGAACGACAAAGTTGCGGATCGCATCGTCGAAGCCGCGACGCCACGCGTGATTGGGGTTTTCGCTGAGCTCTTTGAGGATCTCATCCACGACGGCAATGAGGTTATCGGACACCCTTTCGTCGAGCGACAGCTTTTTCCAAATCCATGCCGAGCTTTCCCACACGCGTTGACGGATCGAGGGCTTATGCGCTTCGAACAGAGACGCCAATTGCTTGAGCAATTCGGTCACGACGGCCTGATGTCGATTATTTTCGAGCAGCGTTTGTGCGATCGTGCCCACGAGGCGAGTCGTATCGATCTCGCGCACGCGCCGGGCGAGCGTGTCATGGATGAAGCGCCGCACGTCCTCGTCGTCGATCGCGGCGAGCAGGCTCGGCAAGGCATCGAGCGCCCATTGTGCGATCTGGCTGCTGCGCGCGGGGTTGGCTAGCCACTGCGCGAATTGTGTTGTGAAGTCGATGCGTTCGAGCTTGCCGGCGATGATCTCGGGCGCGAGAAAGTTGCTTTCGACGAACGTGGCCAGGTTTTCGCCGATGCGGTCCTTGTTGCGCGGGATGATGGCCGTGTGCGGCAGCGGCAAACGAAGCGGATGGCGAAACAACGCCGTCACGGCGAACCAATCGGCGATGCCGCCCACCATCGCCGCTTCAGCCAGCGCCCGCGCGAATCCCGCCGCGGGATATCGGGGCTCGTAGAAGCGGGCGAGCACATAAATTCCGGCCGTTGCGGCGAGCAGGGCGGTGGCGAGGCCTTTCATGCGGAGATAGGCCCGCAGCTTGCTATCAGCGGGCTCACCGGGGCCGCGCGACTCGGGCGCCGCTTGCCTCGTTTTCGAATCGTCGGAATTCCTCATAAGACCCAAGCGTCGCGGCAGTCGTGAGGTTGAAGGCTAACCGATCTGTGGCCAGTGCCCGTCCAAGCACGCAAAGCCGTGCCGCCCGCGACAGCGCGCCAAGCCGGGTAATCCCTGATATGTCGTACTAGCCAGGGATTTCCCTCATTCATGCCGCCCAAAAAAAGCCGGCACTCCGCACTAACCCCCCTGTAGAAGCGCGTTCCGGAGCCGTTAATCAACGAGGAACTGTTCGTTGATGTCGTAGCGGACGCATCGCCAATCGGCGAGCGCCCGATTGGCCTAAGAGGTAAGTGTGAATCGTTTGACGCTCGGTAAGAAATTGGGATTGGCCTTGCTCGTGATGTGGCTCGGCCTGTTATTTTTTGGCGGGTTCGCAGCGCTGCAGACGCGCGCGACGATGTTGGCGGGCCGCCAGGCGGCTATCCGCAACATCGTGGAAGCGGGCACGAGCGTAGTCGCGCAGTTTCAGCAGATGGCTGAACGCCACGAAATCTCGGAGGACGAAGCCAAGCACCGCGCCATGGCGCAGCTGGCCGCGATGCGATATCCCGGTAACGGCTACTTGTTCATCACGGACGCGAACACGGTCGTCATCATGCATCCGGTTCTGCCCGATTTGGTGAACAAAGACCAAAGCCACTACAAGGACGTCAACGGCAAGTACTTATTCGTCGAGCTGCTGAAGGTGGCACGGACCAACGGCTCGGGTTTCGTCGATTACATGGCGCGGTTTCCGGGCAAATCGACCGAGGTACCGAAGATTTCGTACGTCAGGCGTTTCGAGCCTTGGGACTGGTATATCGCTTCCGGTGTCTACATCGACGACATCAACGCGGCCTTTCGCGTCCGTTTGCTGAGCTATTTGCTGACGGTCCTGGTGATCGGCAGCATCGGTTCGGCCGTGCTGTTCATGATCATTCGCAACGTGAAGCGCAGCCTCGGCGGCGAACCCGCTTATGCGGCGGCCGTGGCCGAGACGATTGCCGACGGCGACTTGACGCACGATGTGGACGTGCGAGAGGGCGACCGCGGCAGCATGGTGTTTGCGATGCGGCGCATGCAGCATCGCTTGGCCGAGACGATGCAGCGCATCCATGGCGGCACCGAGACGATCAAGGATGCCGCGCAGCAAATCGCTGCCGGCAATTTGGACCTGTCCTCGCGCACCGAAGAGCAGGCCGCGTCGCTCGGCGAAACGGCCTCGAGCATGGAGCAGCTCACGGCAACGGTCAAACAGAATGCGGACAACGCCCGCCAAGCCAATCAGATGGCGGCCGAGACGTCGCGTATCGCCGGAGAAGGCGGCGACGCTGTGCAGCAGGTAGTGGCGACGATGCAAAACATCGCGTCGAGTTCGGCCCGTGTGGTCGACATCATCTCCGTCATCGAGGGCATTGCCTTCCAAACTAATATCCTCGCGCTGAACGCGGCCGTCGAAGCCGCCCGTGCGGGCGAACAAGGCCGCGGGTTTGCGGTCGTCGCGGGCGAAGTGCGCAATCTCGCCCGCCGCAGTTCGGACGCGGCAAAGGAAATCAAGGGGCTGATCGAGGAATCGGTCGGCAGCGTCGCGAACGGCAAGACGCTCGTCGAAAGCGCGGGCAGCAAGATGCAGTCCCTCGTGCATTCGGTCAAGCGCGTGACCGACATCATCAGCGAGATTTCCGCGGCATCGGAAGAGCAAAGCCATGGCATCGAACAAGTGAACATCGCCATCGCACAGATGGATCAGACGACGCAGCAGAACGCGGCGATGGTCGAGGAAGCGGCGGGCGCCGCACAGTCGATGCAAGAGCAGGCGCGGCTGCTCGCCGATGTTGTCGGGACGTTCCGTGTGCGGGACGCGGCGCACTGAGCGAGACGTCCGTGCTTTTCACAAACTCACAAGTTCACAAATTCTCACAACTGCAAAAGGTCGAGCAGGGCGCGCGCCTGCGCATCGATGTCCGCATCGTTCGGGCGCAGCTCGAACGGCGTCGCATGGGACAGCTCCGTAAAGTGCCCCGTGCTGCTGCGGGCGTAGGCCGGATCGTAATGCAACTCGATGAGTTCGCTAAACAGCGCGGCGCGCGCGTTTTCGTCGACGAGCCGGCACCAGTTTTCGACACGCTCGCGGCTATGCAGCCCGATCAATTTCCTCAGTTGCGCCTTGAACGCATCCGGTGCGTCGAATAAGTTCGCATAGTCGTCGAGCAAGAAGGCAATACGTTCGTCGCGCGACGCTTGGACCGACACGCAGCGCGATCGATGCATCGCGCCGAGCAAGGCATCGGGCAAGTTCACGCGGCCGATCATGCGGCTTTCCGCTTCGACGAAA
Organism: uncultured Burkholderiaceae bacterium; assembly: GCA_966212065.1. Taxonomy (GTDB): domain Bacteria; phylum Pseudomonadota; class Gammaproteobacteria; order Burkholderiales; family Burkholderiaceae; genus Trinickia. The sequence goes on along the minus strand of CBIHOQ010000033.1, from coordinate 31,867 downwards.
ACAGGCCGCTCAGGCGCCAAGCCCTTCAGCGCATCGACGAGCGCCGTGTCGAACGCCTTCTGCGAAGGCTGCGGTTCGTCCTTGATGGCGCCGAGCAGCGAGCCCCGATGGGCGGCCAGTCCTTCGAGATCGAGCGTTTGCGCGCCGGCGTGATCGAGCGCCCGGAGGAGGCGCGTCTTGCCGCTGCCCGTCGAGCCGGTCAGCACGATGTAATTGAACCGCTGGGGCAGTACAGTCAGCGCATCGAGGACCGAGCGCCGATAGGTCTTGTAGCCGCCGTCGAGACGGCGCGCCTGCCAGCCCATCAGATTGAGCCAGACGGCCATCGATTCGGAGCGCTTGCCGCCACGCCAGCAATAGACGAGCGGACGCCATCCGCGGGGACGATCGGCGAACGTCGTCTCTAAGTGCTGTGCGATATTGCGCGCGACCATGGCTGCGCCCACGCGCGTGGCTTCGAATGCCGAGCTTTGCACGTAGAGCGTGCCGACGATAACCCGTTCCTCATTGCTGAGCACGGGCGCGTTGATGGCGCCTGGCACGTGGTCTTCGGCGAATTCGAGCGGCGTGCGCACGTCGACGATTTCGTCGAAATCGGCTAGGCGCTCGAGCGTGACGCTGGTGTCTTTCAAGGGTGGAATAAGAGAGCGATAAGAGTGCGAATCCGGCGGCGATTATGACATGGCGCGCAAGTCGGTCGGCCGGCACCCTCATGCAAGCGGCACCGGCCGTGCGTTTGCGTCTATTAGCCGATATCGAGCGCGCCGGTCAAATCGCCGGGCGGCATCTCGCCCCTTGCCGCGAACGCGCGGTTGCGCGCGGCTACGCCGTCGAGCGGCGCAAGCGCATGAACGCGATCGATGAAACGCAGAATCGAGTTGGTGTCGTAGAACGTGTGATCGACATAGCCCTTCTTGGCGAACGGCGCGATCACGAGCGCGGGAACGCGTGATCCCGGGCCCCAGCGGTCGCCTTTCGGCGGCGCGGCCGGGTCCCACCAGCCGCCGTTCTCGTCGTGCGTCATGATGATGACCGTGTCCGACCATTGCGGGCCGTTGCGAATATGATCGATGACGTTCGCGATGTGGCGGTCGCCCGATTCGATGTCGGCGTAGCCCGCATGCATGTTCAGATCGCCTTGCGGCTTATAGAACGTGACGGCGGGTAGTCGGCCCGCATCGACATCGGCGATGAAGCGGTTCGTCGATGCATCGTTTCCCATCCCCGCATCGCGTAGGTACTGCTCCCGCGCGGCCGTGCCCGGCGCGTAGTTGGCGAAGTAGTTGAACGGTTGATGGTGGTATTGGAAATCCGGCGACGCGCCGGTGTCGCGATGCTGGAGCGCGTACTGCCAAGCGCCGCTGTACCAGGCCCAGTCCACGCCTTTTGCCGAGAGGCGGTCGCCGATCGTCGCGTACGTCTGCGGCGGCATCACACGAAGATTGGCCGGATCGGCAAGGCGTCGATCGCCATCGGGCGCGGGCGCGACGAAGCTCGGCTGATACGGTGGCGCCATCGTGTTGACGGCGTAGCCGTCGGGCGTGAACAGGCCGTCGCGCACGAACTTCGGCGGCGCATCGAGCGCGGAGGGCTTGCTGCCGGGCGCCACCTTGAGCCGTGTGCCGAGCGGATCGTCTCCTTCTAGTACCGATACGAGATCCTTAGCCGGGCTCGTTGCGATGTTCGGATAAAAAGGCGCCTGGGCGGAGATCAAGAAAATGTGATTGAGCCACGATCCGCCGAACGCGGCCATGAAGAAGTTGTCGCATAGCGTGTATTGCTGCGCGAGATTCCATAGCTTGAGCGTCTGCGGCGAATTGCGGTAGTGGCCCATGACGAGTCCACCCGAATCGGCCCACGCGACGAACTGATCGTTGCGCCCGCCGTTGATCTGCATCTGATTTTGGTAGAACCGATGGATCAAGTCGCGCGTGATCACGGCATTGGGCAGCGGGCGGCCGTGCGCGTCGGATACGACGAAGGGCCGGTTCGGCAAGTGCGCGATGTCGTCCTGGCCGATCATGTAGCGCGTCATGCCCACCTGCTGCGCTTGCGGCACGAGGCCACCCCAGATTTTGGGAAGGTGCGGCAATACGGTTTTGCCGTCGCGATCCAGTTGCGCCGCCGCTTGTATCAACGCGGTGTCGATCGAATGTTGCACGCCGGGGAACTGCCCGTAGAGATTCGCGAAGCTGCGATTCTCCGCGTAGATGACAATAATGTGACGCACGCGGGCGCGCAATGCGGCATCCAATGGGTCGTCGGCCGCGGTTCGCGCGACCGCGCGGTAGTGTTGCGCCGTGCTGCCGCCGCTGCTCGCGCATCCGGGCAGTGCCAGCCCCATCCCCACGGCTGCGAGGCTGCCAAGCACGCGGCGTCGTTCGGGGTTATCGGGTTGATCGGGTTCGTTCGTCTCAGGCGGTTCGTTCAGCGGGGGTGTTGGCGTTTCTTTTTTCATCGGCCAGGCTCCGTCGGTTTTTGCGCGTTGGCTGCCGCGCGAGCGATGCGCGGCCCTCGTCGATACGCGCGACATGGTAACGCGCCGCCGCGGGGGTGACGGATTTTCCGATCGTCCGGCACGCGGTAATCGGTCGAAAGTGCCGCCGGTGCGGGGCGCAAATGCATCCGGGCCCGGCCGATGCTAATAAGCTGGCCTTAAGCAAGCTTCGCGATAATGCGGCAATTCCGTGAGGACTCAGCCGTATGTCCCCGATCTAAATCCCTGTAGGAGAACGAAGCATGAATGTCCGGACCGCGATAAGCGCGAACCAGGATCGAGATACGTGGCTTAGCAAAGTGCCCGAGGCTACGGCCGTGTTTTGGCTCGTCAAAATCTTGGCGACGACGGTGGGCGAAACCGGCGGCGACGCGCTTTCGATGACCTTGCAGCTCGGTTACGCCGTTGCGACACTGGTTTTCTTGGCCTTCTTCGTCGTCACGCTCGCGATTCAGGTCCGCTCGCGCAGCTTTCATCCCGCGGCGTATTGGGCCGTCGTGATTGCCACGACGACAGTAGGCACCACGACATCCGACTTTCTCGACCGAACGGCCGGCCTGGGATATGTATGGTCGTCGGCGATGCTGCTGCTCGGCGTATTGATCGTGCTCGCGGCATGGCGCACCGTTGCTGGCCGCATCGAATATGACCGTATCGTGCGGCCGCGCGACGAGGTGTTCTATTGGGTCACGATTTTGGTTTCGAACACGCTTGGCACCGCGCTCGGCGATTTCGCCGCCGATAGCGCAGGGCTCGGCTTCGAGCGAGGCGCGCTCGTATTTGCGGGCCTGCTCGTCATCGTTGCGTTGGGATGGCGGTTCGCGCGGCGCGTCCCGATGGGGGTCCTGTTTTGGGCGGCGTACGTCCTGACGCGTCCGCTCGGTGCGACGCTAGGCGACACGTTGACCAAGCCGCTCGCGGAAGGTGGGCTCAATCTGAATCGCATCTCGGCGTCGCTAGCCATCCTCGCAGCCATGGCCGTAGTAGTCGTGATCTATCATTTGAGGTCTCGCGGTGCCCGACGCGAGTCGTCCTTCGAGTGATTCGGCGTGGATCGGGGCGATGCGGGCCCCACTCGTACCGCGGCCCCGCATTGCACGGCTAGGCGTTGGCTTCGTGCTTTTTCGCGCTGGCCTTTGATTTTTTCTCAGCCGCCGCTTTTGCGTTCGCCGGCTTGCGCTGCGGGCGCGATTGCGCGGGCGAGGGCGCTGCGGGTTTCGCCGCGGTTTTCGTTTTCTTGGCGGCCGTCGCGCGCTTTTTCGGTTTGCTCTCGATCGCGGCAAACTGGCTTTGACCGTCATCGAACAACGGCAACGTGCCGACCACAATGAGTTCGGCCGGGCCCGCTCCGACATTGACGACGCGGTGCCGCTCCCGCGCATTGAAATGCAGCGAATCGCCTGCCGTCAGCGGATAGTCCTTCTTGCGCAGCGTATAGCGCACCTGGCCCGACAGCACGTAGACGAACTCATCGCCGCCATGCGCCACCCATTCGGAACTGTAGCCTTCCATCATCCGCACTTTGACGGCATTGAGTAGGCTGCCGTCGAACGTCGTAGACAGCCGCTCATAGCGCTGTTGCATCGGGCCGACTCGATACGATTCGCGTCGCCCTTCATGCGAATCGGGCTGGGCTTGACGCGGATGTTCGAGCAGGGCGCCGAGCGGTACGCTCAAGGCTTTCGCTACGTTCACGAGCGACGAAATGGAGATGCCGGTGAGGTTGCGTTCCACCTGAGACAAGAAACCCACCGATAGGCTCGAAGCCGTCGCGACTTCGAGCAGCGTCATTTTTGATTCCCGGCGCAGGCGTCGTATGCGCTGGCCGATGTGATTGATATCCGAATCCATGAATCCTCGTGAAGGCGGGCGCCGCGGCGAGGCGCTGCGCCGTGCAACGTACCGCCGACGCGCTGCATCGACGCGAATCGGCGCCGCGGGGACGCTCCGGCAGTCGCGAGCGCGCATTGTACCGCGCTGCCTGCGGTCCGTCGCCGCCTGCGACACGCCTGCCTATCGTTGTCTCCGCAAGCATCGTCATGGATGTCACGCAAGCTCGCCATCGAGCGAAGCCAGAAAACGGCGCGTGTGCGCGGCCACTTCATCGCATGCTTCATCGAGCGCGAAATGTCCCGCTTCCAGTACATGCACGTGCGCATCCGGCACATCGCGCCGGTAAGCATGCGCGCCTTGGATCGTGAACGAAGGGTCGTACTTGCCCCATAGCACGAGCATGGGCGGGCGATGCTCGCGCATATAGCGCTGCCATTGCTCATAGCGCTCAACGTTCGTTCTGTAGTCGTAGAAAAGCTCGGTTTGGATGTCGATCTGCCCGGGGCTCGACAAGAACGCGAATTCATCGTGCCAGGCATCGGGATCGTATCGTTCCGGGCGCGGCGTATGGCCGGTATGCCGCAGGCGCGTCGCATCGAACGAAAGCAGGTTCGCGCGCAACGCGGCTTCATGCCGCGAGCGGTCGGCCCAAAAGGCTTTGCGCGTTTCCCACAGCGGGCCCAAACCTTCGATATGTGCGACAGCGTTTTGCACGACGATGCCGCGAATGCGGTGAGGTTGCGCTTCTGCAAGACGGAAGCCGACAGGACCGCCGTAATCTTGTACGAACAAGGCAAAGCGGTCGAGCTCCAGGCGATCGACGAAGCTAGTAATTACTTGCGTGAGATTGTCAAAGGTGTAGGTGAACTCGCTTGGCGGCAAAGCGCTGCTATAACCGAACCCCGGGTAGTCCGGTGCAATCAGTCGATATCGATCGGCCAGCGGCGGCAGTAGCGTTTCGTACATTCGCGACGACGACGGAAAACCATGCAGCAGTAGCAGGGCGGGGGCGTGTTGCGGCCCGGCTTCCCGGTAAAAAATATCGAGACCCTCTATTTCTATCGTTTTATATCTGACGTTTGCGCGAGTCCCATTCATTGCATTCTCCTGATCACGGAAAAGTTTGCTCCGAACAACGTCCCGGCGCGATGCCGTTGCTTGCGTTGATCTGCGGTTTGTCTGCGTCTCTTGAAAGAATTTAAGATGATTCGACGGCGCAAACGGTGAACATCGTAGCGCGCCTAGCGTGCCTCATTTAAACAAAAAAACACGGGCCAATGCACGCGCGGATGCCGGCAACGCGCGCACCTCGATCGGCGTAGAATGCGCGTCGTTGCAGCCAACAGGTTGCTTGCCGTTCGCCGTTAGCGTTGAAGGAGTTGCCGCTGACATGACCGAATCGCCCGCTCCGATTCGACTGCCCGAGCTTTCGTCTCCCGGGCCCGCGTCGCGCGCCGCCGCGTTCGACGCGCTCAGTGAGTTTATCGAGCGGCACCAGCGGCTGTTCGTGCTGACCGGGGCTGGCGTGAGCGTCGCGTCGGGCATCCCCGGCTATCGGGACCTCAAGGGTGATTGGATGCGTGCGCAGCCCATTCAATGGCAAGCCTTTCGCGATTCCGAGCATGCGCGGCGCCGTTACTGGGCACGCAGCATGGTCGGTTGGCCGATGCTCGCGCGAGCCCACCCGAATGCCGCGCATCGCGCACTCGTGCAACTCGGCGCAGCGGGCCGCATCGAGCGTCTCGTCACGCAAAACGTCGATGGGCTGCATCAACGCGCCGGCAGCGCCGATGTCGTCGAACTGCATGGCAGCATCGACGAAGTGCTCTGTCTCGGTTGCGGAGGGCGCCATCGGCGCGCCGCGATCCAAACCCTGTTATTGCGCGACAACCCCACCCTTGCGGATGCGAGCGCTGCGGTTTCGGCTGATGGCGATGCGCATGTCGAGTGGGACGCGCTCGACGATTTTCGCGTGCCGGCGTGTCCGCATTGCGGTGGCATGCTCAAGCCCGACGTGGTCTTCTTCGGCGAAAACGTGCCGCGCGAGCGCGTGAGCCTGGCCGCGCAAACGCTCGAGGCTGCCGATGCGATGCTGGTCGTCGGCTCCTCGCTGATGGTCTTTTCGGGCTATCGATTTTGCATGTGGGCAGCGAAGGCTGGCACGCCGATTGCCGCGGTCAATATCGGGCAGACGCGTGCGGATTCCTTGTTCTCGCTGAAAGTCGAAGCGCCGTGCGGCGATGCGCTCGCCGCCGTGGCCGCGCGTATCGCTTCCGCGGCGCCTTATCGTTGAGCATCAATCCGTCGCGGCGTGTGCGGCCGGCCGTGCCGCAACGTCGGTATCTTGGAGAATTCGACAAATGAGCAAACCCGCCATTGGCGTCATCGGCCTCGCGGTAATGGGCCGCAATCTAGCGCTCAATATCGAAAGCCGCGGTTATACGGTGGCGGTCTACAACCGCAGCCGCGCGAGGACGGACGAACTCGTCGCACAGTTTCCGGACCGCAAGCTCGTGCCGGCGGATTCGCTCGAAGCGTTCGTCGATTCGCTCGAGAAGCCGCGGCGCATTTTGATGATGGTGAAGGCCGGCGAGCCGACCGATGCGACGATCGCCGCACTCAGGCCGCTGCTCGACAAAGGCGACGTCCTGATCGACGGCGGTAATACGCATTTCACCGATACGATTCGTCGCAATCGCGAGCTCGCGCAAGCCGGGCTGCATTTCATTGGGACCGGTGTGTCGGGCGGCGAGGAGGGGGCGCTCAAAGGGCCGGCGATCATGCCGGGCGGGCCGCGCGACGCCTATGACCTCGTCGCGCCGATCTTGACGCAGATCGCGGCGAAAGCGCCCGATGGCGAGCCGTGCGTCGCGTATATCGGTCCCGATGGGGCTGGCCACTTCGTGAAGATGGTGCACAACGGCATCGAGTACGGCGACATGCAACTCATCGCCGAAAGCTATGCCGTGCTCAAGCAGGTAGCCGGCTTGACGAACGCCGAGCTTGCGCAAGTCTATGCGGAGTGGAACAAGGGCGAACTCGACAGTTACCTCATCGACATCACGGCGAAAATTTTCCGCAAACGCGACGACGAGACGGGCCGCGATCTCGTCGATGTCATTCTCGACCGCGCCGCGCAAAAGGGTACGGGCAAATGGACGAGCCAGAATGCGCTCGATCTTGGCGTGCCGCTGCCGCTCATCACCGAATCGGTGTTCGCCCGCGTGCTCTCGTCGCTTAAAACGCAGCGCGTTGCCGCGAGCAAACTGCTCTCGGGCCCGGCAAACAAGTCATTCTCGGGGGATCGCGACAGCTTCATCGAAGCGGTGCGCCGCGCGCTCTATCTGAGCAAGGTGATTTCCTATGCGCAAGGCTTCGCACAGCTGCTCGCGGCCTCAGAGGAGTACAGCTGGAGCCTCGATTTCGGCGGCATCGCTAAGATCTTCCGCGCCGGCTGCATCATCCGCGCACGATTCCTGCAGAAGATCACCGATGCCTATACGCACGATCCCAAGCTCGCGAACCTGCTGCTCGATCCGTACTTCCGCGAGATCTCCGAACGCTATCAGGCTGCGTTGCGTGACATCGTCGTGGCGGCGGTGACGGCCGGCGTGCCGGTACCCGCGTTCGCTTCGGCCATTGCTTACTTCGACGCCTACCGGTCGGAGCGTCTGCCGGCGAATCTGGTGCAGGCACAGCGCGATTTCTTCGGCGCGCATACGTTTGAGCGCATCGATCGCGAGGGAAGCTTCCACGCGACGTGGTCGTAGGCCAACATCGAGGGCTTAGAGTAGGGAAAGCATAGCCCGTGCCGAGTGACACGTATCCGATCTGGCGAATGATTACCGCTAATTTCAGCAGGAAAGCTCCAAAGCAGTGCGTTGATTATTGCTGACCAGACAATTCAATTTCGTTGAATTAGTGGTTTTCCCTAGGGGATTAGCCGACTAGACTTCTATGAGTCGCTGCGGCACATCGCATGCGGCGAACCACAGTTTCGGAGGTTGATTATGAAGTCAGTCATGTATGCCATCGCCGCGGCGGCCGCTTTGTCGCTCCCGCTCGCTTCATTCGCGCAATCCACGGACAACAACGGCCCGAAGACGCGTGCCCAAGTCAGGCAAGAGTTGATCCAAGTTGAACAGGCCGGCTACAACCCCGCCATCGCAAACGATCCGTACTACCCGAACGATATCCAAGCGGCCGAGCAGCGCGTGCAAGCCGAGCAAGGTTCGGCGGTAGCGGCCGGCGACACCGGCACGAGCGGCTACGGCGGCGTCGCGGCGGGCTCCTGGCAGTCCGGCGGTGCCGCTGGCGGGCAGGCTCAGCGGATGAATCCCGATGGCACCCAGCCCACGTTCTTCGGCCAATAAGCCGCTTCACGGAACGCGATTGCGCTCAATCAGTCAGACAGACGCGATCGGTTAGCAGGACCCGCTGGCTCGCGGCCCCGGAAGGGGCTCGAGCCAGTTTCATTTTGCTTTTTCGTGCCAGGGTGTGCGATGCTCGGCGGATACGATCGTGGTCGACGACCGACGTAAGAGACGTGAAAGACAGACGTCCGGGCGATTCGCGGCAAGCTGCTCGTCTGGCTGCCGTCGGATCGAATGAGCAATGCAGCATCGCATCGATCGAGGGCCGAGAGTGAAAACGGTGAGCATTCCTACACGACAGCGCTTTGCATGGGCGCAGGCCGCGTTGGCATTGGCCGGCGCAACGTTACTGGGCGGCTGCGCGACGGGCGATTGGTTCGGCCAGTCGCCTTTTGCCTCGCAGTCTCAGTCCGCGCCGCAGCGCACCGGGGTTCGGGCCGGCTATTACCGCGTCAATCCGGGCGATACGTTGCCGGGCGTCGCGGCAGCATTCGGCCAGCGCGTCGAAGACTTAGCCGCTTGGAACAACCTGCCTCGCACCGCCATGCTGACACCGGGGCAGGTACTGCGCGTCGCGCCGCAGCCGGTGGGTGCACTGGGCAATGCAGGTAATACGGCCGGCGCAGAGGGGATTGTCGTCCGCCCTGCCTGGCCGGCCTATGGGCAGGTCGCGCGGTTGACCGATGCAGGCAACGTGAAGGGCATCGTCATTACCGGACGCCCCGATGAAGCTGTCAAGGCGTCGGCCGACGGCAACGTCATCTATGTCGGTGCCGGCATCGATCAATACAAGTCGCTCCTCGTCGTCAAACACGGCGGCGATGTCGTTTCCGGGTATGCGGTCAACGGCGACGTTCTCGTTAAAGAGGGCGACGCCGTCAAGAAGGGGCAGCCCATCGCCGAGATGGGCACCGATTCGCAGGGACGCGGCAGCGTCGAGTTCGAGATCCGACGCGCAGGTAAGCCGGTCGATCCGCTTGCTTATCTGCCGCGGTGACTTCTTACACCATCGGGCACCCGCCGTGCTCACGATGTGATCGCGAGCGCGAACGGGGCCGAACTCACGATACCGAGGCAAGCAGGATCGAAAGCCGTTTCACATGCGCGTGGAATGCTTCGAGCGCATCCCGATCGCCCGATGCACTCGGTTGAGGCTGGCTCGATAGTTCGGCATGCGCTTTTAATTCGTCGGCGATTTTGCCTCGCGTTTCGGGCGGGAGCGAACGGATGACGGAGAGCGTCAACAGCTCCTGCGCGTGAAGCATGCCGATGACCGAATGAATGTTCGTTGGGGTTGTCATATCGATCTCCGCGGAGCGTCGTGATCCTTTCATAGTAGGCGTTCGCCGCTGGCGCGCCAATGTCGCACGGGTACGTGGTAGGTCGAAGCATCGGCTTCGCATCGGCTCAAAATGGCGTAACCTGAATATTCCCGCGGTAGGCGCCGAGCGCGGCCCCACAGCAAAGCGCATGCCGCTGTTTGCACGAGGAGGGATTCGATGAAAGCCGTCGATCTGGAGTTCGACCAGCTCAACAGTACCGTCGATGCGCTCAAGCGCTCCATCTCCAATCGGTTAATGTACGGCGTCGGCAAGGACGCCGTGGCGGCCAGGCCGCAAGATTGGCTCAATGCCGCGGCGCTCGCCGTGCGCGATCGGCTCGTCGCCCGCTGGATGAAGACCACGCGGCAGCAATACGAGCAAGACGTGAAACGCGTCTACTACCTGTCGATGGAATTTCTGATCGGCCGCACGTTTACGAATGCGCTGCTGGCGCTCGGCATCTACGATCAAATGAAAGAGGCGCTAGCGAGCCTCGGCGTGGATATGGAAGCCGTCATCGACCTCGAGCCCGATGCCGCACTCGGCAACGGCGGCCTGGGCCGGCTGGCTGCATGCTTTCTCGATTCGATGGCGACGCTCGCGATCCCGGGTTTCGGCTATGGGATTCGCTACGAATACGGCATGTTCCGCCAGCAAATCGTCGGGGGCGAGCAAGTCGAGACGCCCGACTATTGGCTACGCGCGGGCAACCCGTGGGAGTTCCGGCGCCCGGAAGTGCAGTACGTCGTTCATTTCGGCGGACGTACGATCGTGCGAGACGGACGCTGCGAATGGATCGACACCGAGCACGTTAACGCGACGGCGTTCGATACCGTGATTCCCGGTTTCGGCACGAGCGCGACGAACACGTTGCGGCTTTGGTCGGCGCGGGCAACCGAAGAACTCGATCTCTCCGCGTTCAATCAAGGCGACTATCGTCGCGCGGTGGAAGCGAAAGAGCATTCGGAGAACGTGTCCCGCCTGCTTTATCCCGACGACTCGACGCCCGCCGGCCGCGAATTGCGCTTGCGTCAGGAATACTTCTTCGTTTCCGCGACGATGCAGGATTTGATTCGCCGCTATCAGCGCACGCACAGTACGTTTGGGCGTTTTGCCGAGAAGGTGGCGATTCACTTGAACGACACGCATCCGGTGCTCGCCGTCCCCGAGCTGATGCGCTTGCTTGTCGACGTGCATCGCGTGCCTTGGGATCGTGCATGGAAGATGGTGCATCAGGTGTTCTCGTATACGAATCACACGTTGATGCCCGAGGCGCTCGAGACCTGGGACGTCGATATGCTCGCGCGTCTTTTGCCGCGGCACCTGGAAATCATCTTCGACATCAACGCCGATTTTTTGAAGGAAGCGAGCGAGCATTTCGGTCACGACATCGAGGTGATTCGCCGCGTCTCCCTCGTTGACGAATACGCGCAGCGCCGCGTGCGCATGGCGCATCTTGCGATCGTCGCCAGCCAGAAAGTGAACGGTGTTTCGCAACTGCACTCGCAATTGATGGAGCGAGAGTTTTTCAGTGAATTCGCGCGGTTTTTCCCCGAGCGGTTCACGAACGTCACGAACGGCATCACGCCGCGGCGTTGGCTTTCGCAGGCGAACCGTCCGCTATCGGCGCTAATCGATGCGCACATCGGCCCGCGCTGGCGCACCGATCTGTTCGAACTGGCCAAGCTGCGCGCGCTGAAGGACGACCCGTCCTTCACGTCTGAATTTCGGGCGGCCAAGCGGCGCAACAAGATTCGGTTCGCGCAGTATCTTCTGCACGAGACGGGCTGCACGATCCATCCCGATGCGCTGTTCGACCTGCAAGTGAAGCGTATTCACGAGTACAAGCGGCAGTTGCTGAACGTGCTGCACGTGATCGTGCGATACAACAGCATTCGCGCCAGCCCCAATGAAGATTGGGTGCCGCGCGTCGTTATCTTCGCCGGCAAAGCCGCATCGGCGTACAAGATAGCGAAGACGATCATCAGGCTTATCGGCGACGTGGGCGACAAGGTCAATCAGGACCCGCTCGTGGGCGATCGGTTGAAGGTGGTGTTCGTGCCGAATTATGGCGTCAGCGTGGCCGAGCACTTGATTCCCGCTGCCGATCTGTCGGAGCAAATCTCAATGGCGGGCACAGAGGCCTCAGGCACGGGCAACATGAAGCTCGCGCTCAACGGCGCGCTGACGATTGGCACGATGGACGGCGCCAACGTCGAAATATGCGAAGCCGTGGGGCGAGAGAACATGTTCATCTTCGGACATACCGCCGATGGGGTGAGCGAATTGCGCGCGTCGGGCTACCGGCCGCGCGAGATCTACGAGCGCGATCCGCAACTGCGGCTCGCCTTGGATCAGATTCGCACCGGCTACTTTTCGGACGGCGATACCCACCGTTTCTCCGACATCTTTCACACGCTCGTGGATTGGGGCGATCACTACATGGTGTTGGCGGATTTCACCGAATTCCTCGCGGCGCAAAATGCCGTCGACGCGCGCTTTCGCGATCCACGCGCGTGGACGGCAAGCTGCATCGAAAACGTGGCCGGCATGGGACGGTTTTCGTCCGATCGTACGATCGCCGAGTACGCGCAGCATATTTGGCGCGTCAAACCGTTGATGCTCGACGCCGATCAGAAGGGGGAGGCCGCCTGAGATCTGGGGGGGGGGGGCGATGCGGTGGTGCCGCCGGCGGGCCGCTAGCCGCGTGCCGTTGGCAGGTTTCGTGCGGGGTTTCGTGCACCGTCGCGCTACTGCGTGGTCGCGTGCGGTAGCGATGCGAGCGCGCCTTGCAGTGCCTGTTCGACGCGCTTGACGAAATCGGGATCGGGGCTCGTGAGGGCTTCTCGATCGCCGGTGAGTGTCGTGACCATGAGTCGATGCGTGATGTCCTGTGTGAGCCACGTCAGGATGCCGACTACGATCATCATGACGCCGAGCGTCAAAGCCGCACCCGAGCGCGAGATGCCGCCCGCTACCAAGCCGGCGGCGCCGGCAAGCGAAAGCGACAGCGGCAGGATTTTGTTTTTCTGAACTGTCTCGATGCGTACGCCGGTAATTTCGCGTAACGCAAAAATCTGGCCGCCCGCGCTCAGCCCGTTGCGCGTGATCATGACGCCACGCTCATTGAATGTATTGTCCATCGAGGAACGTTGGATTGGAGGTGATGGACTCGCCAGCCTAGCAGAGAACGCTGCGTCGCACCGTAGGTATCGTGGCTCGGCCGAATTTCAGCAGACTTCGCTTACATAGAGCCGACCGGGCACGTGCGACGCGACGAGCCGCGCGATATCCGTATCGGAATACTCGGCTGGGACGACGCAGCGGGTCGAAGGTGCGTCCTTATACATCGTCCATTCGACCAGCCGGTAAGTGCGCCCCCAAGGACGCTGCACGGGCACCGATACGCGGCAGCTTTGGACCGGTAACGCATGCTCGCGCTTGAGCATCGTTCGCAGATGCTTGAACACCGTATCTTCGATCATCGCCGTTTCCGTTTCCGTTTCCGGCACCGCACAGACAGTGCGGGCACCACGCGAAGGAGAATAAAAAGACGCCGCCGATGCTCAGGCGGCTCAACAGGGGTGGTATGAGCGCATAGTCGCAGCCCAGAATTAAGCCAAACTTAAGGCGAGGGATGTTTCAGGGCGTCTCGCCGTGTGCCACAAAAATCACTAACCCATGAAATAAAAGGATCTGTGTGCGCCATGGTGTGTCATCGTGTATCGCGGCGTAACCCATTTCATGGGTAGCTAGACTGGTAGCTACGGGCGCATTAGATTGACCTCATGCGTCCGCGGTCAGCCAGTGCCGTCATCTGCGTCTGGGGCGAGCGTAGCGCGCATGTCGGCGTCCCAGGCCGCAGCGCGCGAAGAACCGTCGCCTACTGCGAAACGGCTCGCCCGCGCCGCGACGGCATGACTCCGGCAAGGCTCCGCCGAAGCCCTTCACGCCGGCAGGCGCCAGTCGGCGGGGCAGTAACCGCCACCGCCCGGCGTTTCGATCACAATTTGCCAGTAATCCCATCGACGCTATGATCGCGCAATACCCCGTCTGGCCCGAATTTTCGGACAGCGCATGGGTGAAGACCAAGGTGTTTCGGCGCATGTGATCGTGGCACCGATCGTGCTGACAGGAACGGTGCCGCGCGGCCCACTTGGCGCGGCATCCTCTGACGCGGGGCGTGAACGCGCGCGGCGCCGCCTTTGCATCCAGCCGGGAGAAAACCCCATGCGGCGGATCACACACAAGGTATCGATTGCAATCGTTGCCGGCGCCATGTCTCTGTTCATGGCATGCGGTGGCCATGGTGACGATGCGGGAATCCAAAGTGGCGCTGGCGGCGGCGCGTCGCTTCCCGCAGGCGGCATTAGTCTGCAAATCGTCTCGTTCGGCGACAGCCTTTCCGATGTGGGGACTTATGCGCCGATTGCGGGCGCGGTGGGCGGCGGGCGATTCACGACCAATCCTGGACAAGTGTGGTCGCAGGATGTCGCGCAGTATTACGGCGATATGCTAACCGCGGCCTATACGATTGACATCGCCCACAACTTGAAGGCCCAAAGCGGCCTCGGCTATGCGGAGGGTGGGGCTACCGTAGCAACGCCGGCAAACCTCTATAGTTTTCTGACTGATCTCATCGGCGATATAGAAATGCCGGTCAATCAGCAGGTTGCGAGCTATTTGGCCGCGCACGGCAGTTTCAATGCCAACCAGTTGGTACTGGTGTGGGTCGGCGCCAACGACGTGCTGCGCGCCGGAGCCCTGCCTGCCGCCGCCTCGACGGTGCAGACTGCGGCCACCACGCTTGCCCAAGTCGTGGGGCAGATCGTTCAAAACGGCGGCACGCATGTCGTGCTGGTCAATGTCCCCAATGTGGGGCTGTCACCGAAGGGCCTAGCGCAGCCTGACGGCGGTGCAAATCTGACCCAGTTATCGCAGATGTTCAACGACGACTTGAATGCGGCGTTGCAGACCGATGGCCTGCAAGGCAAGGTGATCGAAGTCGACTCGTACACCTGGGCGAACCAGATGGTCGCCAATTTTCAGGCCAATGGTTTTACGGTATCGAATACCCGCTTTGCCTGCGATCCTGCCAAAACGCCCGATCAGACGTCGTTGCTGTGCTCGCCGCGAACCTATGCGGCGCCGAACGCGGACCAGACCTATATGTTTGCCGACGACTTGCATCCGACCACGCATCTGCATGCATTGTTTGCACAGTATGTGGAGCAGAAAATCGCGGCGAGCGGGTTGGGACATTGAGGTGGCAAGCGGCGGATTAAGGTAGCTACGGGCGCATTAGATTGGCCTCATGAGTGATGATGATGCTGTATGGGCGGGAGAAAGTCGTGCGGTAGTGATGGTCTCTCGGCCTATTCGGGAAATGGCAGCTCCGTTTGGCCGTCCGCGCGCATCTCGAAGGTATTCAACGTCATCGCCACCAGCGCGTAGTAGCCGAGCAAACCGACCAGGTTGATCGTCACCGGGTGACCGAAGCGCTCGAGCGCCCGTCGAAACGTGGCATCCGATACGCGCTGTGTCTCGTAGAGTTCGGTGGCGAAAGCGAAGATCAGTGCGTCGTCGGCGGCATCGTCATCGAATTCGGGCCGACGCCCGCTACGGATCGCTTCGGCCGTCGCGGCGGGCACGCCCGCATCGAGCGCGATCGGATAGTGGATGTGCCACTCCGCCTGCGAACGCCAACGTGCGGCCGTAATCAGTATGGCCAGCTCCGAAAGGCGCATCGGCAGCCCGGCACGATAGCGGCAGAACGCGCCAAGGCGCTGGGCATGCTGCGCGAGTTCGGGGCTGTGGATCCATCCGAGGAACGGACCGTTCAGATTACCTCTCGGTCCTGACAGAATCTCCGTCAGGACGGCTTCCTGTTCCGGCGTGGCATGCGCCTTGTCGAAGGCGGGCAAGCGGCTCGTGGGCGCGGTGGCGGTGGGGGTGACGGTGGCGGGCGTGGTGGACGATGGGCGAGTCATGAACGGGTCGTGAATTGGCTGCGAATGTGAAGCTGGACGATCGAACGCTTGGCGAGCCATGATGCGTCGCGCAACTAGCGCACACCTGCGACGCGTAGTGCATCGTCGATCGCATCGGTCAGGCGACTGACGATCCGATCGATGTCGTCGGCCGTGCAAATGAACGGCGGTGCGAGCAATACGTGGTCGCCGGATGCGCCGTCTACCGTTCCGCCCATCGGATAGACCATCAGCCCGCGTGCCATCGCGGCACGCTTGATGGCCGCGTTCAGCGCCAGTCCGGGTGCGAATGGCGCTTTGGTCGCGCGGTTCTTGACGAGTTCGACGCCGACGAAAAGCCCGCGGCCGCGAACGTCGCCGACATACTCATGCCGCGCGTAGTGCTCTCGCAGCGATGCGCGCAATTGCGCTCCGCGCGTCTTGACGTTATCGAGCAGTCGATCGTCCTCGATCACGCGCTGCACTTCAAGGGCGGCTGCGCAAGCGGTCGCGTGGCCGATGTAAGTATGGCCGTGCTGGAAGAACCCCGACCCTCCGACGATCGCATCGTAGATCCTGTCGCTTACAAGCGTCGCGCCGATCGGCTGATAACCGGCGCCGAGACCCTTGGCGATCGTGAGCAGGTCGGGCGCCACACCGTCCTCCTCGCACGCGTACAAATGCCCCGTGCGGCCCATCCCGGACATGATTTCATCGAGGATCAGCAGAACGCCATATTTATCGCAGACCGAACGGATCTTGCGGAAGTAGTCGCCCACCGGCGGGACCGCGCCGGCGGTCGCGCCGACCACCGTCTCCGCGACAAATGCTGCGACGGTGTCGGGCCCGAGCTCCAGGATCTTGCTCTCGAGCTCGTCGGCGAGGCGCTGCGTAAAGACGTTATCGGGTTCGCCCGGGTGCTGCTCGCGATAGGCATAGCAGGGACTCACATGATGCGCGCCGATGAGAATCGGCAGGAATGGCTCGCGCCGCCATGCGTTGCCGCCGATCGCCAGCGCGCCGAGCGTGTTGCCGTGGTAGCTTTGCCTGCGTGCGATGAAATGGTGCCGCTGCGGCTCGCCGGTCTCGACGAAATACTGCCGGGCCAGCTTGAGCGCTGCCTCGACCGCCTCCGAGCCGCCCGATACGAAGTACACGTGAGCCAGACCCTGCGGGGCGCGCGCCACGAGCCAGTCAGCCAGTGCCTCGGCCGGCTCCGTCGTAAAGAACGAGGTATGCGCGTAAGCGAGCTGCTGAACTTGCCGCTTGATCGCATCGATTACGCGTTGATTGCTGTGCCCGAGGCATGATACCGCCGCGCCGCCCGACGCATCGATATAGCGTTTGCCTGCCGAATCGACGATCTCGATACCGTCGCCTGCCACGGCAACCGGCAACGTGTGTTTCGGTACACGATGAAAAACGGTGGTCATGCGGTTTCCTCTGAAATTGCCCGCTTCGGCTCGGCGCGAAGCCGTGCCGCGATCGCGGCGGCTTTGCGCCGGCCACTCTGCTTCCGCGCTTCCTTTGCTTGCTCGGCATCGGTCATGTCGGTCATGTCGGCCATGTCGACTCTCCGGGCGACACGGCTAGCTGGAAACGGGTTCAGCGATCAGGTACTGCAGCTTCTCACGTACCGCTTTCCAATCGTCGGCATCCGGTGGAGGTGTCTGCCTCCCGGTGATTGCAGGCCATTGTTTCGACAAGGAAGCATTCAACTCGACAAAGGACCGCTGGCTGTCCTCGACGTCCTCATCCGATACGATCGCATCGGCTGGGCACTCCGGCACACAGACGGCGCAATCGATGCACTCGTCCGGATCGATAACGAGGAAGTTGGGCCCTTGGCGAAAGCAGTCTGTTGGACATACCTCAACACAATCGGTGTAGCGGCACCGTATGCAATTTTCGGTCACGACATAGGCCATTTATGCCTCCTGATAAAACGAAACGCGATTGACAACGGGCCGCCGAAAGCGACGGCGCCAACGATCGAAAACCCTGCTGTCATGAGTTCGAAGCCATCGCAAGTGCGGGTTCGGTCGACGCATCGCAAACATGCCGGCCCGAATGGCGAGCAATGGCGATGTTCGCGACACTTTCCTCTTCGAAGAAAAACTTCTTCCGACCGAACGCCGGCTTCAGATCGTCAAGCCAGGTCGCCGCGGGATCGAACTTCGCATAGAAAGGCCTGCGCACCCAGTCCGGATTGCGTGCTTGCAAGAACTGAAGGGCGAACACCTTCTCGCCGGCGATTTCGACGATACCGTCAATCACCACCTTGCCGGGGAACGCGCTCATCGACGGGCCGCGGACAGTGCGCGAGAGTCCCGAAACGGACCGGTAGGCGGCCTGGAAAATCTCATAGGCCTTCGCCAGCGGCAACTGGAAGTAGTGGCTGGGGCCGGTATCGCGCTCGACGAACATGTAGTAGGGAATCGCGCCGAGTCGCACGCCCGTCGTCCACAGTTCCGCCCATCCCTTCGGGTCTTCGTTGATGTGGCGGATGAGCGGCGCCTGCATGCGAAGCGTTGCACCGGACCCGACGATACGTTTGACCGCACGTTGCGCAATAGCCGGTCGCAATTCCGCGGGGTGGTTGTAATGGCCCATGATGGCGAGATTCTTGCCGGCCGCAACGACTTTTTCGAAGAGCCGTATGAGATCGTCCGAATCCTTATCCGTCACGAAACGCTGAGGCCAGTACGCCACCGACTTGGTACCGATCCGAATGTTCTGGATATGAGAGAGTTCGGGTGCCAGCAGCGGTTCGAGATATCCGGCTAGAGACCGTGTGTTCATGATGAGCGGATCGCCGCCGGTAATCAGGACGTCGGTCACTTCGGGATGCTGCTTCAGATAGGCAACGAGCTCGTTGGATTCGCGCGCATCGAACTTCAGTTCGTCCATGCCGACGAATTGCGGCCAACGGAAGCAGAACGTGCAATAGGCGTGGCAGGTTTGTCCGGCGCTGGGAAAAAACAGCACGGTCTCTTTGTATTTATGCTGCAGACCGTTTACCGGTTGACCGTCCATAAACGGTACGTTGTGCGTCATTTGGCCCGCCGGATGCGGATTCATCCGCATCCGGATGGCCCGCACGGCCTCCTCGATCGCGGCCTCGTCCTTTCTCTCGAGTACCAGGTCTCTAAGATGCGAGTACTCGGAGGCCGAAAGCATGTCCCGGTGGGGAAACGTCAGACGGTAGATGGGATCGTCCGGGACATTGGTCCAATCGATCAACTCGTCCATCACATACTGGTTCGTGCGAAATGGCAAAACGCGGGACACCACCTGTACTGCTTCGCGCAGATCCGTTGGAAGCAGTTGCCATTGAGGGGACTTTGCGATGGTTTGTCGAGTGTAAGGCTTGAACTTCGTGGGGAGCGTGTCGCAGGACATGATTCTCCTTAAATTTCGGAAGCCGACATGTGTGGAAAATAAGGACTACTAACAAATTCGAGATGAACGAATTCGGCGAGGCAACGCATTCGACGGCTGTCTGAACGCAGGCGGCGCGGCAAGCTCGGCGTCGAATGCGCCGGGCAGCGCGGCGATGCTCATCAACCGTAGCTGGATGGGCCGCCACCTCGTTGCCACGGCAGCGTGCGCCGCGGGTCCGTTGGGCTGGCCGGCATCCCGGCGATGCGGCTCGGATGCGACTTGCCGAGATGTTGGAGCCATTGTTGCGATATCGTTGTCCGCTTGCAAACGATATAAACTCGCGACGTTGTGCGTTTGAGGAAGGATCCGTGAGACGAAAAATCCCGAGTATCGAAGCGCTGATCGCGTTCGAGGCGGCGGCGCGTTACTTAAGCTTCACGCGCAGCGCCGATGAGTTGGCCCTGACCCAAAGCGCGGTCGGGCGGCAGGTTGCCATTCTCGAGGAGTATCTGGGCGTCGCGCTTTTCAATCGAGTCAAGAAGCGGCTGAGTCTCACGGAAGTCGGCCAGCTCTATGCGAAGCAGGTGCGAGAAAACCTGGAAAGAATGGAGCGCGACACGCTGGCGGCGATGGCACATCGGAATGCGGGCGGCATTATCGAACTGGCAGTGATTCCCACATTCGCTACACGATGGTTGATTCCGCGGCTTGCGCAGTTTTATGAAGAGCACGAGGACATTGTCGTCAACCTGTCCACGCGGGCCGAGCCGTTCCTGTTTACCGACACGCAGTTCGACGCCGCGATTCACTTCGGAGACCCCATCTGGCCCGGGTCCATCGCCAAATATCTGTTTGGCGAGGAGATGGCGGCCGTGTGCAGTGCAAGGTTGATGAAGGGAAAGTCTGCCCTGGAGCCCCGCGAGATCGTGAATTTCACGCTGCTGCATCAATCGGCACGCCCCGATGCCTGGCGGCAATGGCTGGCGCAGGCGGGCGTTCACGACGCTGACTGTATGAAGGGGCAGCGGTACGAGCTTTTCTCCATGCTGGTGGAGGCGGCACGCGCCGGATTGGGCATTGCGCTCGTGCCTCGATTCCTCGCTTCGCACGAACTGGCGACCGGCGAACTCGTGTGTCCGTGCGACCTGCCTTTGCGTAGCGACAAGGGCTACTACCTCGTCTATCCCGAATACAAGCAGAATTCGCCGTGGTTGCAGTCGTTCGAGTCGTGGCTGCTGGCAGCGGCGAGCCGCTATGTCGAACGTGGCGTGGAGGGTTAGCGAGTGCCATCGTAGGAAACGGCCGACGAGCGAGTTAGTGCGGACTACACGCGGATTTGGCACTGGCTGATATCAATCGCATGAACGTTGATCGATACTCTCCGGACCAAAGGTCTTCACGCTCCTGATGGCGCCGGCCATCAATCATGCGGCGTGCGGTCCGTTTGCAGGCGAGACCGGCGTTTGTAGAGCTCATCGAGGGGCTTCCATGATCGAGCGTATGAGGGGACAGGCAGTGGATCTGGCGCAGACCAAGCCATTGAGCGAAGGTGAAGTGCCGGTCGGTACACCGCTTGCATGGCCGATTTTTGATGAGTACGGTACGGTGCTTCTTGATCGCGGCACAGTCGTCCCTGACGGCGAAGCCCGTGCATTCCTTTTCTCGCACTTCGGTCCGTGCCAACGTGATCTGGTTGCTGACGGCGCAGGTGCCGAGGGTGAAGCAGAGCAGAACACGTCAGGTGTGGTGGCTATCGATGAAATGGGGTTGACGATTGGCGCGCGTTTGGGACTTCGGCCACGGCTGCGAGCGGGCGATGCGATGTGCTCTAGCCGCATCATTGGCATTGCCCCCAACCATGCGCTGTTCGTGACGCCTCCGGCCCGCTCGGGCCAGTCCGTCTCACTCCTGTCGGGCGAACACATCGATGTTGTCGCGTTATCCGCGATAGCCGTTTTTCGGTTCCTCTGCTCGGTGGACGCGGTGTGCAAATCGCCGTTCACCTATCTCGTCCTATCGGAACCGACGTCGATCCGCCGGCTGAGGGAGCGTCGAGCGCTACGCCTTCGGACCAGGCTGGCGGCGCTTTACGCGACCAACACCAGTGGCGGCCACTACGACGGCATTGGCATCGTCGGCGATCTCAGTCCACTTGGTCTTTCACTCGCTGCATCGAGAGTGCTGGGGCCCGTGGGGAGTCGCATGCGTGTGGCACTCCGCCTCAAAACCCACGACTTCGATGCCGAGATCAAGGCACTGTGCACCATCTGCAACGTACATGGTTCAGCAACGGGCAGCAACTTGACCGTCCATGGAGTTGAATTCCAACAACTTGAGCCCTCGCAAGAGATTAATATCAAGGCGTTCTTATTTGATCAGCAATGCGCATCGAAGCATTCCGTACGTCGCGGAGTAGGAGGGCTTGGGCAACGGCTACGCTAAACGCCGGCGACGAAGTGATTATTCCGGCGCCTTACTGCCTCGCGGAAAAGACGCCGCAAAAACGCAGACGCCTCACGCCGATAGCAAGCTGCCGCTGCGCAACGGCGTCGCGCCGGCGATACGCGCCACTTCCATGCCTGCCGTGGCAAAACGCGCCCGATGCCGTGCATACAGCACACCCGCCGTGCCGCTCTTGACTGTTTCGACGTGGTCGGTCAGCGGGTCGACGATATCGGCGACTGCCTGGCCTTGCTCAATCCAAATGCCGGCCGGCGTACGGAACACGAGCACGCCCGATATCGGGGCGATCAGCGGCTCGGTGCCCGCGAGCGGCGTGGCGGGGAAGGCCAGCGGCGGCAAGTGAGCCGGCGTGCCTTCGATGAGCCCGCGCTGCGTCAGGTATTCGACAATCGCTTGCGAGTCATGCTCGGCATGGCCGTATGAGACATCGGCTTGGCCTCGCAACTCGATCGTCACCGAGATCGATCCGTTGGGGATCGGGAAACGGCTACCGAAGCGCGCGCGCAGTTCCGACCAACAGAAGCTGTGAATTTCGTCGAATGGATTGCCGATCGAATTGAGCGCGAGCAGGGAAGCTTTCGCGTCGAGATAGCGGGCGAGGGGTTCGACGTCGGGCCACAGTTCCGGATTCGTGTAGACGTGCATGGCGCCCTCGAAGTCGCAATGCAGATCGAGCACGATGTCGGCGTCGCATGAAAGCCGCTGCAAGGCCAGGCGCTGCGATTCGAGCTCGGTGCGCGGCGTTTGGGCCGCGAGCCCTTCGCGCATCGCCTCTCGGATGGCGCGCACGTTGGCCGTGGCGTCGCCGGTCAATCGGCTTTCGATCCCGGGTGCCACGAGTGCGACCAGATCATGGAAATTTCGGTTGAAATTCGTGGCCGTGTTCGCCTCGAAGCGCCCGATCATTTGCCCCAGCACGTGCTGATTGAGGCCGATGGGATTGGGTACCGGCACGACGACGATTTCGGCGTGCAGCTTGCCCGCGGCTTCCAGTGCCGCTAGCTTGCGGCGCAGCTCCCAGGCGACGAGCATGCCCGGCAGCTCATCGGCGTGCAGCGACGATTGCACGTAGACTTTCTGCCCGCCGCCCGGGCCGTAATGAAAGCTCGTCAAGGTACGCGCGGTGCCGAGCGAAGGGGAAATCAGCGGATGGGTCTTTTTTTGCATAGCGATTTTGGGCGCCGCTCATGCGCGCCGCGCAACGAGGGTACGGTGCCCAATTGTACGTCGGCCGCACCGCAGCATTCAAAACGTCAACGTGGCTTGCAATACGAAAGGGCTCCGGTTTGACGCGGAGCCCCTTACTTGGCCTTAGCCTTAGCCTTGGCTTACGTGCCGGGCGGCTACGCCCGGCCGATCATCAGCCCTTCGGCGAGACGTCGAAGTCGAAATACTTGCTTTCGAGCTTCTTGTACGTGCCGTCCTTCATCATGCCGTCGATCGCGCCGTCGACGGCCTTTTTCAGGTCCGCGTCGTCCTTGCGCATCCCCATGGCTGCCGCGCCGCTCTTGATCTCGTCGCCGGCTTGCTCGAATGCTGCGCCGCGCGCTTGCTTCAAGAAGCCCACTTCCGCCTGCACCTTGTCTTGCAAGGCGGCGGCGAGCCGGCCCGAGATCAAGTCTTGATAAACCTGGTCTTGGTTCTGATACGGAACGACGTTCACGCCTTTGGACGCCCAGTTATCTTTCGCGTACTTCTCTTGCGTCGTGCCTTGCTCGACACCGACCGATTTGCCCTTCAGCGATTCAGCCGTGGGTTTCAGGCCCGAGCCCTTCTTCGCGACGAGCGCGGTGGGCGTGTCGAACAACGGCTTCGAGAACGCGATTTCCTTTTGGCGCTCCGGCGTGATCGTCAGCGACGACAAAACGCCGTCGAATTTCTTCGCCTTCAAACCGGGGATCATCCCGTCGAAGTCGTTTTCCACCCAAACGCATTTCGCGTGTACTCGTTTGCAGATCTCATTGCCGAGATCGATGTCGAAGCCGACGAGCTTGCCGTCCGACGCTTTAGATTCGAAAGGGGCGTAGCTCGGGTCGACACCGATGCGGATTTGCTTCCAGTCTTTCGCTTGCGCCACGCCGGCCGACAGGGCGAGCGTGGCGATGGTCACGGCGGCTAACAATTTTTTCACGTTGACTCCTCGAGTGGTTCGATCGACTCCGATGCTGCGCTTTGCACATCGGGGCGCCGGCCTGCTTGGTAAGCGGCCCGGTGGTTTCCCTGGCTGCCGAGTGCGGCAGCGCGGCGCAAGCATACCAAGACAAAATGAGGCACCGCTAGTAAACCTGTTCCTGTTAAATCGCGACGCGGGTCAAATCCCCATGCACAGATACTTGACCACGACATATTCGTCGATGCCGTAATGCGATCCTTCCCGGCCGAGGCCCGATTGCTTCACGCCGCCGAACGGCGCCACTTCGTTGGAGATCATGCCCGTGTTGATGCCGACCATCC
Source organism: uncultured Burkholderiaceae bacterium (assembly GCA_966212065.1). GTDB lineage: Bacteria > Pseudomonadota > Gammaproteobacteria > Burkholderiales > Burkholderiaceae > Trinickia. The sequence continues at coordinate 7,572 of CBIHOQ010000033.1, read as the reverse complement.
CGTACTCGAGCGCTTCGGCCACGCGCCAGATGCGGCCGATATCGCGGCTGTAGAAGTAGGCGGCAAGACCGAATTCGGTGTCGTTCGCCAGACGCACGACTTCGTCGTCGCTCGCGAATTTGAACAGCGGCGCGACGGGGCCGAACGTCTCTTCCTTCGCGACCTTCATGGCCGACGTCACGCCGGCCAAGATCGTCGGCTCGAAGAAGTTGCGGCCGAGCGCATGGCGCTTGCCGCCCGTTACGATGCGCGCGCCCTTCGACAGCGCGTCGTCGATATGCGTTTCCACTTTCAGTAACGCCGCTTCATTGATGAGCGGGCCCTGCGTCACACCGGGCTCGGTGCCGCGGCCGACCTTCAGCTGCTGCTCCACCGCCGCACGCAGTTTCTCCGCGAACGCGTCGTAGACTTTTTCGTGCACGTAGAAGCGGTTCGCGCAAACGCAAGTCTGGCCGCTGTTGCGATACTTCGACGCAATGGCGCCGGTCACGGCGGCATCGAGATCCGCATCGTCGAAGACGATGAACGGCGCGTTGCCGCCCAGCTCGAGCGACATTTTTTTGACCGTCGGCGCGCATTGCTGCATCAACAGCCGGCCCACCCCCGTGGAGCCTGTGAACGAAAGCTTGCGGACGATTGGGTTGCCTGTCATTTCGGCGCCGATGGCCTTCGGGTCGCCCGTCACGATGCTCAGCACGCCGGCCGGCACGCCCGCGCGCTCGGCCAGCACCGCAAGCGCGAGTGCCGACAGCGGTGTCGCCTCGGCCGGCTTGACGACGATCGGACAGCCCGCCGCGAGCGCCGGGCCCACCTTGCGCGTGATCATCGCGGCCGGGAAGTTCCACGGCGTGATGGCCGCACAGACGCCGACGGGCTCTTTCACGACGACGATGCGCTTGTCGGCGGACGGGCTCGGGATGGTGTCGCCGTAAGTGCGCTTCGCTTCTTCGCCGAACCATTCGAAGAACGACGCCGCATAGCCGATCTCGCCCTTTGCTTCGGCAAGCGGCTTGCCTTGCTCGGCCGTCATGATCGCGGCGAGATCGTCGGCGTTGGCGAGCATCAATTCGTACCACTTGCGCAGCACCGCCGCGCGCGCTTTGGCTGGCTGTGCGCGCCAGGCGGCCCACGCTTCGTTGGCCGCTTCGATGGCGCGGCGCGTCTCGTTCGCGCCCATTTCGGGCACCGTCGCCAACACACCGCCCGTGGCGGGGTTGCGCACTTCGAACGCGGCGCCGTTGTCGGCGTCTTGCCACTTTCCTGCGATGAATGCCTTCGTTTTCAACAGCGAAGGGTCTTTCAGATCGATCGGTTCCAAGGTCAGCATGTCAACTCCAACGGCATGAATCGGGACTGCGGAACAAAAAGTTTAGGCGATTACGCCGACGCTTTCCTTCAACGCTTCTTCCAAAAGGCCGAGTGCCTCCTCGAAGACCGGCAGCTCGATGGTGAGCGGAAACAGGAAGCGGATGACGTTGCCGTAGGTGCCGCAGATGAGCAGCAGCAAGCCGCGTTCAAGTGCGCGCGCCTGCACGCGTTTGACGAATGCGGCATCGGGCGTGCGGGTGCCCGGCTGCAGGAACTCCGCCGCGATCATCGCGCCGGGCCCGCGGATATCGGCCAGTTGCGGCACGTCGGGCCGCAGCGCTTCGAGGCGCGCCTTCAGCGTGTCGCCCAGTTGCGTCGCGCGTTGGCACAGCCCTTCTTCGTCGATGATGTCGAGCACGGCATGCGCCGACGCCAGGGCGAGCGGATTGCCTGCATAGGTGCCGCCCAGCCCGCCCGGCGCCGCGGCGTCCATTGCATCGGCCCGGCCGACCACACCGGAGAGCGGCATACCGCCGGCCAAGCTCTTGGCCATCGTCATGAGATCGGCCGCGACGTCGTAGTGTTCCATCGCAAAAAGCTTGCCGGTGCGGGCGAAGCCTGTTTGCACTTCGTCGGCGATGAGCAGGATGCCGTGCTCGTCGCAGATGCGGCGCAGGCCCCGCACGAACTCGGGCGGCGCGACGTAGAAGCCGCCTTCGCCTTGCACGGGTTCGAAGATGATTGCGGCAACGCGGCTCGGCTCGATGTCCGCTTTCAGTAGCGTTTCGACGGCCCGCAGCGAATCGGCTGTCGATACGCCGTGGACCGGGTTCGGGAACGGGGCATGGTAGACGTCCGACGGGAACGGGCCGAAGCCGATCTTGTACGGCGCGACTTTTCCCGTCAGCGCCATGCCCATCAGCGTGCGGCCGTGGAACCCACCCGAGAAGGCGATGACGCCCGGACGGCCCGTCGCGGCGCGGGCGATCTTAACGGCGTTCTCGACGGCTTCGGCGCCCGTGGTGAAGAACGCGGTTTTCTTCGGATAAGCACCGGGGGCGCGTGCATTGATTTTTTCGGCAAGCTCGACGTAGGATGCGTACGGCACGATTTGATAGGCCGTGTGCGTAAAGCGGTCCAACTGGTCGCGAATGGCAGCGACGATGCGCGGATGGCGGTGCCCGGTGTTCACGACGGCAATGCCTGCGGCGAAATCGATGAAGCGGCGGCCCTCGATATCCCAAAGCTCGGCGTTTTCTGCCCGCGCCGCGTAGAAATCGCACATGACGCCAACGCCGCGCGGGGTGGCGGCGTTCTTGCGGGCTTGCAGGTCGGAATTCTTCACGGTGGCTCTCCTCGTTTTGCCGGATCGATGGGGGCTGAGGCGGCGGGCGCGCCGCCGATTCGATACGGGGACTATAGCCAGCTTTGGCTCTTCGTCTCAGAGCCATTTTCGCCAAAACGAGGGGGCCACTCCGGAGGCTCGCGCCCCTTAGCGCATGCCGCCGCTGGCGAGGAGGCTTTCGCCTCGAACTTCCGCTGTCGACCCACAAGGGACGGTTTTCGAGAGCATTGATAACGGTCGGACATCAATGCCTCGAAAAAATGCACTTATCGTCTAGCTGCATTTGCGTGAGTATCTATACTCAACATTCCGTCTCGCGCCCCAGCCGGTTCGAGCACCCGCCAACTCAACGCGCATCAGACCGCAGCATCCGAAGGCCAACGGCGTTGCGGTCGCTTGTCATGCCTAGCGCTTTCGCCTAACGAGCAATCCGAACACCCGTTTCGTTTCTATCGCAATGCCCTTGAGGAGACAACTTCATGCAAATCACCGGTATGTTGCACGGCGCGCGCCTGTTGCAATTCGTCGGGTTCCCGACGAGTGAGATCCTCGGCCCGAGCGCCAGCGAAGATGAGATCAAGACCTTGATCGATCGTCATCGTCAGATATTCATCAAACCCGTCTTCAAAGGCGGAGTGGGAAAGAAGGGGAAGGCGGGCTTGCTCGGCCGCGCCACCGACCTCAAGACGGCGCTGATCGAAAAAGAGCGGTTGTATTTTGCGGAGCATACCGTTGGCCATCTGAAAGCCAAGGCGAATGGTGTGACGTTCGAAGCCGGCGTTCCGGCCCAGCATGAGGTCTATTTCTCGATTACCGACTCCACGCGTTTTCGTGCGCCGACGATGACGCTATCGCATCAGGGCGGCATGGAGATAGAAGACGTCGATCCGAAGCATGTGGCGATGGTGCCATTCGACGCGTTGACGGGCCTGAAGGCGTTCGTCGTGGCGAACGCGCTGAGTGAGATCGGTGCGCCGACGGAGATCATCTCGCCGCTTGTCCAGCAGTTGCCCAAGCTCTGGGAACTCTTTCACGACTTCGGCATGACGACACTGGAATTGAATCCGATCCGCATGCGCGAGGACAAGAAGGGGCGCCTCACACCGGTCGCCTGCGACTTCAAGTGCGGTTTCGATCGCGACGATCCGCGCTGGACGCGGCTCGGGCTACCGCAACACCTGTTCGCAGCCGATTATTCCGACTTCGAACAGGAGATCAATCAGTTACGCACGCACCAGGGCCAGAGCGATGTGTATGTGATCAACGAGAAAGGCACGATTCTCGCGCCGACGTTCGGCGGCGGCGCCAACTCGCTCGTCACCGAAATGCTTGGCGACGCCGCGATCATCTCGTCGGATTTCGGCGGCAATCCGCCGTACGCGAAGATGAAGGAAGTGGCCCGTATCTGCTTCAAACACTGGCTCAAACAGTCGAACGTTCTTTTTATCATCGGCGGCAAGTCGAACAACACCGACATCTTCGAGACGCTGCGGGCAATGGCTGACGCGCTTCGCGAATACTTCAGCGAGCAGGGGCCGACGCCGCTTTACGTTGTGCTGGGCCGCGGAGGCCCGAATCTCGTGCGTGGGATGGCCGCGCTGAGAGACACCTGCGACTCGCTCGGTCTGCCCTATCGGCTCTTCGGATTCGACTCGGATATCAGCGAAGTGATCCAGTACGCGCGCCAGGCGGACGCGTGGATGCGCGCCGGCGGCCGGGCCGAGATCGCAGCACGAATCGGCGCAACGGCGACGGAAGCCCAAACGGCGCAAGCCTGAGGAGAGCAACGTGTATAAACAAAACAGCGGCCAATTCAAATATTTCGTCGGCGTCAACTCGCTGGCGCAGATCGCCACGCGTGACGATCGTGTGTGCGTGCTCAATATCCTGGGCGGTGAGTCCTCGGAGGTGACGCCCGTCAGCCATGCGTTCTCAGGCGGGAATATCGTGTTCGGCACGGCGCCGGGCAAGGGCGGGCAAGTGCTCCCCACATCGATCGGCGATATCCCGGTGTATAACAACGTCCGCGAAGGTTTGGAGGCCGGGCACCGCTTCAACTGCGGCGTGGTGTATCTGCCGCCATCAGCCGCCCGCGACGGCGTCGCCGAACTGATCCGCGTCAATCCGGATCTGAAGAAGATTTTTATCATCACCGAAAAGATCGCCGTACACGACGCCCGCGAAATCCGCGCGATGGGTCAGCAAGGGGGCATCGACATCTTCGGCGCGAACGGGCTCGGCGTCGCCGACTCGTGGAATCGCGTCAGAATCGGCGGAGCGCTCGGCGGCGATAGTCCGGACGATTCCCTGCGCAAGGGCTCGATCGCCATCTTTTCGAATTCCGGCGGCTTCAGCACGACGATCGCGCAATATCTGCGCATGAGCGGTTGGGGCACGTCGACCGTCATCTCCAGCGGCAAGGACGTCTACATCCACTACGCCGCACCGGAGTTTGCATTCGCACTCGCCAACGATGCTCGAAGCAAGGGCGCTGTGCTCTATTGCGAACCGGGTGGCTACTACGAGGCCGATGCAAGCTTCACGAAACCGGTCGTCGCCTGTGTGGTGGGCCGGTGGAAGAGCCGCCTCACGCGGGCGGTCGGCCATGCGGGCGCGATGGCGGGCGGTTCCGACGACGCGCAAGCCAAGGAACGCTGGTTCATGGAAAAGTTCGGCGTGGAACGCCTCTTCACGCCTGACGATCCGTGCTGCTCCGCCAAGGGCGCGGTCGTCACGAATATTGCGTATATCCCGGCGGCCCTGACGGCCGTCATGCGCGCCAACGCGACGATGCCTGACTTCGAGCCCGAAGGCAGCCTGGCGCTCAAGCCGTGGTTCGGCTCCGACCAGGGGATCCAGCTTCCGCCCGGCCTTGCGATCCCCGTCGTGGGGGCAGTCACGCCCTACGACGAGCAAGTCTTGCAGGTCAATCGGCAAGTCGGTGCGATAGCGCCGCGTCAGGCGTTGAAGGATGCGTCGGGGGCATCGCAGATGGATGCGAAAACGCAGGTCAGCAGCCTACATGGCGCCTCGATGCTGGTCGCGGCGACGCATTCGCTGGAAGCGAACGTCAGTCTTGCCCTGCTGCGGGAGTTCGGCGGAAAAAACGACGAAAAGCTGATCGATGTTGCGATCGCTGCGTTCGTCAATCTGCACGGAACGCCGGAACTCGCGGCCGCGCAAGCCGCTCGTGAAGCCGGCAATGCACCCAACGCGATCCTGGCCGCCGCGGCGTCGATCATCGGGCCGAACCGTCAGCGGGCGGCGCGGGAGGCCGCGAGATGGATGATCGATCGCTTCTCGGCAGCCGGCCTCGCGAGTGCGCTGGACGAGACCTTCGACATCGCCCGGGTCGACGTGGGCGGATGCGAGAAGCTCTTCGCCGACACCGCCGATTCGCGCGCCGAAGCGATGCTTGCGGGACTCGCCGAACGTGAGGTCAACTCCGTTGTGTTGCGCTGGCTCACGTCTCAGCACGCTCACCCGACAGCGGACGCCGTGCTGGCCGCGATCTCCATCACGCTCGCGTGGGAGCCGCTGATGCGCAAGCGCATCTCGCGCATCACGGCCGAGAGCCTGCCTTGGTGGGCCATGTTGTTCGGGACGCTGATCGGTGCATCGGCGGACGCCTCGCGACACCGTCCCGACGGCTTTTGCGGCTTTAACACGCAAGCGCTGCTGAACGAACGCAGTCTGACCGAAATCTGTTTTGCCGCGTTGCTTGACCGCTCGCCGGGGCCCGACGATCTGTTCGCCTTCAAGACGCTCGTCGGTCTGCTGCTGACCAACGGTCCGGGAGCCATTTCGGCGCAGGGAGCAAAGGGCGCAGTATCCGCTGACGGCCCGGAAAGCCCCGAGCGTGTTCAACTCAACAAGGCGCTGGTCGGCTTTCTCAGCCATACAGGCTATACGCATGGCGGCAACGGCTATGAAGGCATTGCGTTCCTGCTCGAAGCATTCAGGGATAGCGGGCTTGCCGATCCGTCCGACCCCGCGCACGGTGTGGACCTGCGCGCTCTGGCCGAGCGCTCGGTCGAGCGCTATGCGCAGTACAAGGCGCGACAGAAGCATGCCGGCAGCCTCGATATCGCGAAGCTGCCGGGCGTGAATCATCCCGTCTTCAAGGACAGGCCGGTCAACTACGACCCGCGCGAAGTGTTCATTGCGCAACTGTGCGAGGAGCGTGGGGAATATAACGCGTTCCATGCGTTTTATCGCGAACTGGTGCAGGCATTGTTTGATGCCGGCGTTTCCCGCAACGTGTACTGCGTCAACGTGGATGCCGTGATCGCGGCGCTGCTGCTGAAGATGCTCTGGCAGCCGCTGCAACGTGGTGAATTGACCGGGACCGATCTGGAAACCGCCGCGTTCACGATTTTCCTTTATCCGCGCATGCTCGGATGCGCGGCGGAAATCGACGATCACCTGAACCGCGGGCGCAACATGGACACCCGAACGCCCGCGTCCCAGTGCCGCTTCGTAGCATGAGTGCTTCGCACACACCGATAACCAGCGCACATCAATCGTTCCGAAAATAGCACTTATCGTTTTATGCGGTTCGGGCGAATATTCGACAAACAACAAATCGCCCGAGCACCGCAAGCTCAGAATTTCTGGAGACACCTCGATGCATCCCTCCTCAACCCGCCTGGCCCCCGGCCAGTCGAAGGCATTCGCCGTGATACGTGTGACGGCGGGCAACTTCCTGGAGCAGTTCGACTTCTTCCTGTTCGGCTTCTATGCCACGCAAATTGCCGCGATCTTTTTCCCCGCCGGTAGCGAGTTCGCTTCGCTGATGATGACGTTCGCAGTGTTCGGCGCGGGCTTCCTGATGCGGCCGCTTGGCGCGATCATCCTCGGCGCGTATATCGACGATGTCGGCCGCCGCAAGGGCCTGATCGTCACGCTGTCCAACGTGC
>CBIHOQ010000032.1:0-68373 GCA_966212065.1 uncultured Burkholderiaceae bacterium | reverse complement strand
GCGGTCTTTGGTCTGCGCCGCGACGTTCGCCATTCCCGCACTTGGCGGCGCCTTGTCGTCCCACCCGCCGCCGAGCGCCTTCACGAGCGCGACCGAGAAAGCCATTTGCTGGCCGTGGATCTGCACTTCCGTGCGCTGACTCGCCAGCAGCGACTGCTGCGCATCGATCACGTTGAGATAAGCGACGAGACCACCCGAGTAGCGATCGTTGGCGAGCGAGAGCAGCCGCTGTGCGTCGGTGACTGCGGCATGCGCTTGTTTCGAGGCCGTATCGAGCACAGACAAACCGGTGACGCCGTCTTGCACCTGCTGAAACGCGCTGAGCACCGTCTGGCGATAATTGGCCTGGGCCTGAAGATACCCCGCGCTCGCGAACTTCAGATTTGCCTTGCGCTGCCCGCCGTCGAACACGACCTGGCTCAGCGACGCGCCGAGTGTCCACATCAGCGTCGGCGCCGTGAAGAGGCTCGAAAACGCCGTCGTTTCCCAGCCGATGCCAGGATTGAGCACGATGCTCGGAAAAAACGCGGCCTTAGCTACGCCTATCTGCGCATTGGCCGCGGCCATGGCGCGCTCCGCGGAAGCGATGTCCGGGCGCCGTTGCAGCAACTCGCTCGGAATGCCGATCGCAATCGGCGGCACCGTCGTCTGAACCACTTTCGGCGCAATCGAGAATTGCGGCGCAGGGATGCCGACGAGCGCCGCGATGGCATGCTCCAACCGCGCGCGCTGATTGACGAGCAGCGTCGCCTGAACGCGGGTCGCATCGAGTTGTGCTTGCTGCTGGAACAGATCGAGCCCGGAGACGGAACCCAGCTCGTGCTCGGTCTTCACGAAATCCAGAGCCTTCTCTTGAAGACCGACCGATTGGTTCAGCACATCGATCTCGGCGTCGAGCTCGCGCATCGCGTAGTAATCGGTGGCGAGATCGGTCGTCAAGACGAGGCGTGCATTGGCGAGGTCGTCCGCCGCCTGCTGCGCCGACGCGTTCGCCCCTTCGACTTCGCGGCGGATGCGCCCGAAAAGATCCGTGTCGTAGGCGATCGTCGGCTGCACGATGATCTCGTTTTGCACCGTCGACTGGTTCGGCGTCGAGTAGCTGGTGCGCGGCCGGTCTTTCGAAATCTTGAGGCGATCGACCTGAGTCTGCAGATCGAGCTGAGGCAGCCGTTGCGCCGACGTCAGCGCGAGCGTCGCCTTCGCCTGCTCGTAATGCGCGCTGGCCGCAGCGAGCGTCTGATTCTGTGCGAGCGCTGCCTGCTCGAGTGCATCGAGCTCGGCGTCGCCGAACGCGCGCCACCACTCGAGCGCGAGCGGTGCGTGCGATGGGGCCGCGAGCCGCCAATAAGAATCCGTTCGCCAAGCCTCCGGCGCTTGCACGTCGGGGCGCTTGTAATCGGGGCCGACCGTGCAGGCCGCGAGCAGCGCGGCAACGGTGGCTGCCGCGGGCCACGCCCGAGCGAAACCGCGCCCACGCATCAGGAAATCCCTCTGTCCGCCGGTTTCGGCTCCACCTGCACGTGGTCGCCGTCGGCGATCGAATCGCTTGGGTTCACGATGATCCTGTCGTTCGGCTCGATGCCGCTTTCGATTTCGAGCGACTGACCGAGATCCTGCGCGATGGCGACGGGGCGCAGATGCACCACGCCGTTGCTGTCCACGACGGCGAGCCGCGGCCCCTCGGCCCTGAAGAGCAACGCGTTGCCGGGCACCAGCATATGCGAGTGCAGCGCGCGGGGGATGGACACTTGCACGTAGGCCCCGGGCCGCAGCTTGCCCTCGGGGTTCGGGAGCGTGACCTCGATCTGCAGCGAGCGCGTGGGCACATCGATCGCACCGGAGATATGAGTGATCGTTCCGCCGAACGATTGACCCGCCAGTTCGGCCTGCGTGACGGCGACGGGCATGCCGATTTTCACGTTCTCCGAGTAGGCTTGCGGAAGCTGCACATAGATGCGCAGCGGATTCGATTGCGCGAGCGCAAAAAGCGCGCGGCTCGTCGCGCTGCCCGCATCGATCAGATCGCCGATATCGACGTTGCGCTGCGTGATCACGCCGTCGAACGGCGCCACGATACGCTTGAACGACTCGAGCTGCGCGAGCCGCTTCACGTTCGCTTCGGCGGCGGCCAGATTGGCGATGTCCTGGTTGTAGGTACCTTGCCGGTCGTCGAGCTCCTGCTGCGAGACCGCGTCACGCTTGCGCAACTGGACCCATCGATCGAGCGAAGTCTTCGCGAGCGCGAGACTCGCGCTTGCCTGCTGGCGCTGGGCGATTGCCTGCGCGAGCTCCTGATCGATCTCGGGCGTGTCGAGATCGGCGAGCAGTTGCCCCTGTTTCACGTGCACGCCGATGTCGACGTACCAATGCAGCAGATAACCCGTGGCGCGCGCATAGATCGGCGATTCGACGAAGCCGCGCAGCGTGCCGGGCAGCAGCATGTCGCCTGCACCGTCGGAGAGCTTGGGCGTAATGACATTGACGTACTGCTTCGCATTTTGCGCGGTGGTGTTCGCCACGGCCCGATCGTTGACGAGGTTCGCAATGACGGTGCGGATCGTGCCAGCGGCGAGCAGCAGGAGTACGACGACGGCCGCGATTTTCGCGCGCTTCCAGACACGATCGCGGTGCGGCAGCATCGGACCGCGGCCGTCTTCTCGTGCCGGAATGGCCAAGGGGGCGTGAGATTCTTCGGTCATCGCAGTCGGCAAGGGTAAAGAGTGACTTCGTCTGTCATTCGGCGTCTCCTCGTTGTGCGCTTCGCGCGCGGCGCCGCGCAAGACGGCCGTGGATGCCCGCGAACACAAGCGGAACGAAGAAAAGCGTCGAAATGGTCGCAAACAGCAATCCGCCGATGACGGCGCGGCCGAGCGGCGCATTCTGTTCCGCGCCTTCGCCGAGCCCGAGCGCCATCGGCACCATACCGATGATCATCGCGCAGGCCGTCATCAGCACGGGCCGAATCCGGCTTGCTCCGGCTTCGAGCGCAGCCGTGAGCGGCGGGGCGCCGGCGGTGAGCCGTTGGCGCGCGAACGAAACCATCAAGATGCTGTTTGCCGTGGCAACGCCCATCGTCATGATCGCACCCGTCAACGCAGGTACGGACAGATGAGTGCCCGTCAGGAACAGCATCCAGACGATGCCGGCGAGCGCGGCCGGCAATGCGCTTACGATGATGAGCGGGTCGAGCCAGGATTGGAAGTTGACGACGATGAGCAGATAGACGAGCACGATCGCCATCGCGACGCCAACGCCAAGCCCGAGATAGGAGCGCTGCATTGTCTCGACCTGACCGCGCACGGTAATTTGGCTTCCGCGTGGCAGCGTGGCGCGTGTCTTGTCGACGAGCTTATCGATCTGCCGGGCCACACTGCCGAGGTCGTGGCCTTCGACGCCCACGAGCAGATCGACGACCGGCCGGATGTTGTAGTGCGTGACGGAGGCGAATTGATTCGCCGGCTCCACCCGCACGAGGTTGCCGAGCAGTTGCGGCGTGCCTGGCGCGGCGCCCGGTGTTCCCGGTGCGGCGACGGGTGTGCGCAGCAGCGCGTCGATCGACGTTATCCGGTATTGCGGAGTCTGCACGCTGACTTGATACTCGACGCCGTTTTGCGGATTGAACCAGAAGCCCGGCGAGGTCTGTGTGCTGCCGGAGAGCGAAACGAGCATGTTGCGCGCGACGGTGTTCGCATCGAGGTTCAACTGCTGCAGGCGGGTGCGGTCCATCTGCAAATGAATCGTCGGTTCGTTGAACTTTTGCTGAATGTGTGCATCGACGGTGCCCGGGATCATCCGCACCTGCTTGAGCAGATTGCTCGCGGACTCGAAGTTCGCCACTTGATTAGCGCCCGATATTTGCAGATCGATGGCTGCCGGCAAGCCGAAATTGAGAATCTGCGTGACGATGTCGGCCGGCTGGAAGAAAAATTCGACGCCTGGAAATTGTTTGGGTAGCTGCGCGCGCAGTTTGTCGATATAGGTCTGCGTCGGCTCGTGGCCCGGTTTCAGCGCGATTTGGATTTCGCCATCGAGCGTGCCGATCGTGCCTGAATTGCTGTACGACAGATTGATGCCGCTATAGGGCACACCGAGGTTATCGAGGATCGTCGCGAGATCGCGCGGCGGAACGATCGTCCGGATGACTTTCTCGACGTCATCGGCAAGCCGTGCCGTTTCCTCGATTCGCGTGCCCGTCGGGGCGCGCATGTGCAGACGAATGTCGCCCGCGTCGACGGTCGGGAAAAAGTCCGCCCCGAGCGCGAGAGCCAGCCCCAGCGACGCCACGCAAAAACCGAGGAACGAGATGGCGAACACCCGCCGGCGTACGAGCAGCGTGCTCAGCAGAACGATATACGCGGCGCGCATCCGCTCGAAGCTCGCCTCGAACCGGTGATGCAGCCGAATGAACAGATTCGGGCGTGCGCCGGCTTTCGGCTTGTGAGCGTGCCCCATTAGCAGCATGGCCATCGTCGGCACGAGCGTGCGCGAGAGCACGTAGGAGGCGAGCATCGCGAACACGACGGCTTCGGCGAGCGGCACGAACAGATACCGTGCCACGCCGTTCAGAAAGAACATCGGGACGAACACGATACAGATGCAAAGCGTCGATACCAGTGCCGGCACGGCGATCTCGCCCGCACCTTCGAGAATCGCGTCGTGCAGGTTCGTGCCCAGATGCAGATGTCGCTCGATGTTTTCGATTGTCACCGTGGCATCGTCGACGAGAATCCCGACCGCGAGCGCAAGGCCGCCGAGCGTCATGATGTTGATCGTCTGACCTAACGCATGCAGCGCGAGCAGCGAGGAGAGGATCGATAACGGAATCGAGAGCGCGATGATGCAGGTGCTGCGCCAGTTGCCGAGGAACAGCAGAATCATGGCCGCGGTTAGCGCGGCTGCGATGACGGCCTCGCGCGCCACACCGGTGATGGCTGCCTTGACGAACAAAGACTGATCGAAAAGCGGCGTGACATGGAGTTCGGGCGGCAGCGTCGTCTCGACTACGGGCAGCAGCTTGTGAACGGCGTTGACGACCGACAGCGTCGACGCGTTACCGGTCTTCAGAATCGACATCAACACGCCGCGCCGCCCGTCCTGCCGCACGATGTTCGTTTGCGGCGAGAAACCGTCACGCACGTGCGCAATCTCTCGCAGGTAGGTTGTCGCGCCGTTGACCGTGCGGACCGGAATGTCGTTGAGCCCGGCGATTGTCGGCGGGGAGCCGTTCATGTCGACGATGTACTCTCGCGGGCCGATTTTAGCCGTGCCTGTTGGCAGGATCAGGTTCTGTGCGTTGATGGCGTTGACGACATCGAGCGGCGTGAGCCCCTTCGCGAGCAGGGCGCGTGTGTCGAGGTCGACCGAAACTAGACGCGTCTTGCCGCCATACGGATAGGGCACCTGCGCGCCAGGAATCGTAATGATCTGCGGCCGCAGGAAATTGAGTGCCGCGTCGTTGAGCCCCTGCTCGGCAATCGTGGGACTCGATAGTCCCAGCTGAATCACGGGAATCGAGGAGGCCGAGTAGCTGATGACGAGCGGCGGCGTTGCCCCTGGCGGCATTTGCCGCAATTGCGCCTGTTCGACCGCGACGGTCTGCGCAATGGCCGTCTGGATGTTCGCATTCGGCTGAAGAAACAGCTTGATGATGGAGCTGCCGTAAAGCGACTGCGACTCGATGTGCTCGATGTCGTTGACGGTGGTCGTAAGGCTGCGCTCGTTTACCGACGTGATGCGATTGGCCACTTCCTGCGCTGAAAGGCCGGTGTAATTCCAGATGATGCTGATGACCGGGATATTGATGTTCGGCAGTACGTCGATGGGAGTGCTCATCAACGAGAACGGGGTCGCCAGCAGAATGAGGATGGCCATCACGATGAACGTGTATGGCCGTTTGAGGGCAACGTTGACGATCCACATGCGAAGACGCGCCGGACGGAATGCGAGGTGGAAAAGGTGGACTGTAGTCGACTCTAGACAGAAAAGTGAATCGTGCCGGCGCGCAATCGGGTTTTGGAAGGGCTCGAAACGATTACAGACCGTTACGAGCGCTTACAGCGGTGCGTGTCTTCGGACGGAGCGGATCACGGAGTGCGTCGCTGCGAGCGCAGGACGCATTTTCGTGCACGCGAATTGCTTACGGTATCGGCGCCGGGTACTTGGGCGCGGCCGGCCGCGAGTCGTAGCGGTATCTGCAAAGAAACAAATGGGCGAACGGGCTTGGCGGACGGAGAAATGCGTCGTTGGATATGGGGCGCGCTCGTCATCGCATTGCTGATGTGCAGCGGCAGCGCCGACGCACAGGAGTTTTCCGTGCTCGGAGGCGTTTCACGCGAGGACGGACCGGGCGAGTGGAGCGACGGGTGGGGCTTTTCTTATCTTCAGCCGCTCGATCAGTACGACGCGCTTTCCTACACCTGGCTCAACGAAGGCCACTTCCCGGGGCACCACCGCGACGGCTTCGCGCTGCAGTATTGGCGCCGCTTCTGGTTGTTCGACCGGAAGCTTGCGCTCGGCGCGGGGGTCGGCGGCTATGTTTATTTCGATACGACGGCGTCCGGTGAGGGCGGGCGTTACTCGGATGTCCATGGCATCGCGCTCATCTACAGCTTGTCGGCGACTTACTATCCGAATTCGTATCCAAATTCGCGGTGGTTCTATCAGTTCCTCGTCAATCGAACCAACGCGCGTAACAGCATCAACACGACGACTGTGCTGCTTGGCGTTGGTTATCGGCTCGACACATTGCCTTCTGCGCATACGTCCTTCGATGGCACGAGGCCTGGCCCGGGCAGCGGTGATGAGCTGACGCTGTTTTACGGCAGGACCGAGGTCAACAGCTTCAGTTCGCCGGGCGCGTGGGCAAGAGGCGCCGAGTATCGGCATGGCTTCGGGCCGTATGTCGACGCCACCGTGAGCTGGATCGACGAGGGCAAGACGGTTCTCACGCGGCGCAACGGGGCAGCGGTACAGCTATGGGCGGGCCGCTCGTTTTTTGGCAACACGTTGCGTCTTGCCGTCGGCGCGGGACCTTACCTTGCCGTCGACACTTATCAGCAGAGCGGCACGACGCAAAGGAGCGACAAGGTGGCGTTGCTCGTGACGATGAGCGCGAGCTATCAGATGTCGCGTCACTGGTTCGTGCGCGCTTCGTGGAACCGGGTGCTGACGGGATATGACAAGGACAGCGATATCTATCTGGCTGGGGTGGGGTATCGGTTTTGAGGGGGGGCCTCATCCGCTTGCCAGATGTTTCGGTAAAACAGCGTGCTGTGTTGTTATCGTGTTGCGCGCTGCTTCCTCTCGACGGCAAGCTCATCGGTTGTTGAAGGGAGGGGGATATCGTCCGATTTTTGGGGTCGTTTGAATCGCACGGCGGCGCTGATGGCACTCTGTCGGGCCGCGTCGGGTCGATATCATGGGGGGGACAATGAAGGCCATTTGCAGTAAGCGTCTCGAAGATATCCTCAAGGATCCTGAGGCCGCCGAGCAACTGCGTGCGTTCCTCGTTTCCACCTCGCTCATAAAGCCGAGCACCGTTGAAATCACCGTTAGGGACTCGAACGGAAACGTTGTCCGTTATCGGCCCAGGCTTGTGCGTATGGGCGGATGGCGGGAATGACGCTGACCGGATTACTGCCGCCGGTTATTTCGCCCTCGGTAACCGCCTTGCGCGCGTGTCGGCGCTCTCATTGCGTTGCACAGTCCAGCGGTGGACCGTTCGAGCCTTTCGAACTAGCGGACTGCCGTACGGCCAAATCGGCGACCCGAGAAAGAAGGGAGCAGCCATGGGGAGTTCAAAGGAAAACGGCCGCATAAGCGGCCGCTCCCTCTATTGCGTCTTGGGGCCAGACGTCCGTCCGAAGAGGGAACTGCCAAGCCGTGTTGCCCAAGCGCTTACGAATTCATCGTAACACGCATGCACAAACCGATCAAACGAGAGGCCGAGGGCCGACTGGGTCATTTGCTAGTCAAGGACGGTCAGCGCGTGATCGGCAAATTTACGTTCGCGATAAACGCGGCGGAGTCGACGTGTTGAGCGCTGGCGTTCGATATTAGCTCTCATCCTAAAGCAAGCTAAACGGCGGAGAACGCCATGCCTGTAACCCAGCAAGAGTTCGGGCGGCGCATTCGTGCGGCGCGGGAGATCTGACGCTTAACCGGCAGTCGGTCGAGTGCGAACAAAATCCCGAATCGTTCAAACAAGAAGCGATTCAGGCGTGGCAGGTCGGTTAGACGACGGGCCTACATGTCATCCGCGAGGGAATTAATGCATACTTAGCCAAGCTAGAGGCGGTGAGGACAGGGGGCCGCGACATGCGAGACTAGTCTGAAGTCGTACTTGGGAACCTATTTTGAATCCAGCGGCGCATGACGGCGCCGAAGTGCGGCGTCGGGGGCTAAAAAGCGAGCCGCGTGGACCCTCAGAGCATAAGCTCGAACGAAGATTGCCCCCGGCTTCCTAAACACAGTCGCTATGCCGCCTGTTGTGTGGGTGATTCGGCTGCGCGGTCGGGATTAGATGGCCTCATCAAAAAGCCGGGAGGCTCAGTGAAAGCAAATAGCGTAATTTCACATCTGAAGCCGTACTCGATCTTCGAGAGGAGGCGGACCACGATCGCACACGCGTTCGCATCAGCGCTTGCTCCGACCGATATCTACGATCCGGAAAAGGTACACGCTGCTCTCCGAGCTCTGGGACAAAACCCGGAGAATCTACACTGCGTCTATTGCCTCGAACCAGCGCAAACCTGGGACCACCTATTCAATCTCGTGACGGCGGGCGAATCGAATGGGCACGGTCATCGGATTGGCAATCTGGTTCCTTGCTGTCGCGACTGTAACTCCTCAAAGGGAAGCAAGCTGTTCAAGGTGTACGTTGACGGTCTCGAGGCACTGACGGAAGAGCAGCGCGCCGAGTTGAAGGAAAGGCTTCACGCGCATTCGGAGCTCGCTACAGGGAGTCGACGTCGCACTTCGACTAAGGAGCGTGCGCTATTAACGAAGTATCGAGAGATCCGGGATGAGGTGCTCGTCTTATTGCAACAGGCGGATGACTTGGCCAAGGAAATCCGAATCGAGCGGGCTGCGAGCCTAGACGCAGCGGCAACACAAGGGCAGCCGTGAAGGCAACCGTTGGAGCTATCAAGGCGCCTTAGTAGTTCGGACTTCGGTCAGCCCCCATCATCCGGCTCTTATCGATGTTCGCCATGGATCTGTGGACCGTTCCGCCCTACCGCGGCAACAAATCCTGATCCGCCAACCGCACTTCGATCGCGTTAGCGATCGTCACATGCTCCTGCTTATCGACAGAAAACACCTCGTCCGCGACGCTGACGATAATCGTGCCTCTTTGCCTATCGCCGTCCACGACCGGTACCAGTTCGGCAGCTTCCGGCAACTGGCTGGCTGTGATGGTCTCCGCAAGGTAGAGCATCCATCCCGCCCCCGGCCTCTTGGGGAACACCTTATGCGTCGTGTAGTACATCAACGGTCCCACTCGAACATCGGACGCGGCGGGCCATATCTCAAGCAAGCCACACACGAGTCGTTGCATTTTACTCGCGTCGTTCAGCGCCTCGACGTCATCGAGTTGCAGATTGAGGAGACAGGGCGGGTAATCGACGTTACAGGACAGGAGGATCGAAAACACGCCTTCTCTGCCTTTTGTCTTGCCACACCAGGCCGCCGTTCTGCGAAAGCCGAACTCGGCCGTCGGGTCTTTTTCGTCCTCTAGCCGAAACCCTTCGCGCCCAACAGATGTTGGGCCGATGTGGTCGAATGCCGGGGTCTCCAGTGACTTTTTCTGTGTCGCGGCGGGCGCGCACCACTCGTCGATCGGGAAGCCGAACAGCTCGAGTAACTTGGCGACCTTCCAAAGCTCGCCAAGGTGCTCATCCAGAGAGGGCAGTGTGCCGTTCCGTAGTTGAAAAGCTAGCGTTATGTACATGTCAGGGGCAAAACAAAGATTCAATCGGGAAGCCTTCGTGTGCGAATCGCTCTGCAAAAAGAATAGGTGTCCGTTTTTGCGGGTCAACCTCAAAGTCAGCTTCGTAGGCGGGTTTGTCCTCGCGACAAGGTGTGATTGAGCGCTTAGTTAATCATTCGTTTGATGCCAACCGACTCGAAAAAGCGTTTCGGTTCACCGGTTTTTTTACGGAATAACTGGTCGTGCCGGGCCTTTGCCTCTAGCAACCGACATTCAGCCGCGCGGAACCCATCGAATTCGACCTTTTGGTACAGCCATTTTCCAATGCCGCTACCGCGGCAACAAATCCTGATCAGCCAACCTTACTTCGATCGCGTTGGCGATCTTCACATGCTCCGGCTTGTCGACAGAAAACATGTCGTCCGCGACGCTGACGATGATGGTGCCTCTCTGCGTGTCGCCGTCCATGACCGGCACCAGTTCGGCCGCTTCCGGCAACTGGCTGGCCGTGATGGTCTCCGCAAGATAGAGCATCCATCCCGCCCCCGGTCTTTTGGGAAACACCTTATGCGCCGTGTAGTACATCAACGGTCCCACTCGAACATACGACGCGGCGGGGCGAATCTCAAGCAAGCCACGCACGAGTTGTTGCATTTTCCTTGCGTCGTTCAGCGCCTCGACGCCATCGAGTTGCAGGCGGAGGAGACACGTCGGTAAATGCACATCGCAGGACAGTAGGAGGGAAAAAGCGCCTTCTCTGTCCTTTGTCTTGCCACACCAGACCGCCGCTCTGCGAAACTGCAATTCGGCCGTCGGGTCTTTCTCGTCCTCCACCCGAAACTTCTCGCGCCCAATGGACGTTAGGCCATTGCGGTCGAATGCCGGCGCCTCGAGCGATTTTTTCTTTGTCGAGGCAGGCGCGCACCAGTCGTCGATCGGGAAGCCGAACAGTTCCAGGAGTTTGGCCACATTCCAAAGGTCGCCAAGGTGCTCGTCCAGGGAAGGCAGCGTGTCTTGCTGTAGTTGAAAAGCTACGGTTATTTGCATGTCAGGGGTGAAACAAAGATTCAACCGGGAGTCCTTCTGCTGCGAATACGTCGGCGAAATACCGGTGGGAAACAGGCTGCATGAAATACCATGTCAACCTCGTAGGCGGGTTTGTCACCACGACTAGCAAATGACGGCGAGCCTGATTGATGACTCGTTGCACGCCGACCGATTCGAAAAAGAGTTTCGGTTTGCCGGTCTTTTTATAGAAGAACTGATCGTATCGAGCCTTTGCCTCCAGCAAGCGACATTCAGCCGCCCGGAAGCCATCGAATTCGACCTTTTGGTACAGCCATTCCGTTTTCGGTGCAAAGCCGGTGACGCGAGCCTGATAGTTCCGTGAGACGTCGGACATGTGCCATCTCCGCGTCACTAGGCGCCCCCGCTCCGGAGGGCACCGATCGACAGATTCGCGAGGTATCGGTACGGCGCGTGCGGCCGATTTCGCTTTGTCCGCAATTCGCTCCCGGTCGGAGTCGCCCCGAAGAACGCTGTCCACGGCGACGGCCGCGAGCAATGCCATAAGAGCGAGGGCCGCGGTTTCCAAACCGGAAATAGGTAAAGCAGCCATTAGCGAGTCCTCGGATTTCGCTCGAGCTTCTTTCGAAGCATGTCAAGCAAGTCTCTGAAGCGATCATCGATCGAAGCGCCCGGCTTCTTGAGCCAGTTCACGATAGCTGGTTGACGATAGAATCCCGGCGCCTCGATCTCGAGAAACAGGAACTCCGCGAGCAAGTCATCTTCGATAAGCCCAATCCGTCTGGCTTCGTCATATGCCTGGACGAGCCGGTCGAACAAGCCGGGATCATCGCCCAAGGCCGGCGTGGTGCTAACGACGCTGTCTCGCACAGCTGTAACGAACACTCGCCCGTCGCTGACCACAAGATCATTCTCTTGTTGATTGGTTTCTTCACGCATAAATCGATATCTGAAAGCGTTTGCCTCCCGTCTGCCCACGCCGACGAACGGGCATGGCAACGGATCGTTGCTACAACGATCCCATACGGCGAATGCGTCGCCATCGCTGTAGTCCGACGAGCATTGTTAAGGGAGGTGGCCGGAAAAGTTTCCTTTCGGCAAAGAATCAGACAGACGGAAGGTTTTTTTTGACGAGCGCTGCCGCAGAGGGTAATACCCCCGTCTCGTAAGCGGAATCGGGAGCAGAAGTGGAATTTCTAGCAAAGGGAGTTCTACGCAACGAAGAACCGGAAGCTGACCCGACTGCTACTCCTGAGGCCGCTCGAACGGTTTCGTTCGATCTGGCCCCGCCCAGAAAGGCCGATAACTGCTGAGAGCGCGCGCCTGCTGGGGACGGACTCGGGCAGCGGTTACCGCTGCAGTACATGCCGAATTGCAGTAACGAATGGCAACTCGGCGATCGAGTCCAGCTCCTTTTGCAATTCTGGCATCCAGAGATCCGACGGCAGGTCGTTGTCCTCCGCGAACCCGCGAATTTTATCGGCTGTATGCAGGTGGCCCGCGATCGCGCTTCGGCGCATCTGGCGCAACCGCCCGCCCTGAGCGTCCAGATTTAGAACGCGCAGCGTCTCGCGGGCTCGATGCTCGTCCCGTGCGCTCAACCCTTGACGCACGCTAATGGTTCCGTCACTGACGAACACAAAAAACTTATCAGGGTCTTCCTCGTCTGGCTTAATGAGATCGGCCGGATCGTAGATGCCGCATCGGTCTTTGTGTTTACCGCAGCATTTTTCGTAATCGCAAGATCCGAATAAGTTCTTCCACTCGAATGTGCCCTGTGCGAAGCGACCGCGCTGTCGAAAGTGCTCGATGTGCCGTTTCCCGCTCTCGATATGCGCTTCGCAGTACGCACAGCGCAAACCCTGCATCGATTCAAGCTTCTGCCAGATTTGAGCCTTCTCTTCGGCGCTCACGTCGCTCCACGAATCGGTGCCGTGTCGATAGTTCGCGAGACATTCGGGCGCGGTGCCTCGTTGTAGCTTATGCAAGACATTCACTCCGTGGGCGGCAACTGGCGCTTGAATCGCTGCAAGCGAATCAGTCGATCGCATTCGATCATCGCCGGATGCTTGTCTCCGAAATGCTCGAGTAGGCGGCGGCGCAATGTTTGAGCTTCCGACGAGTCTTCCAAGTCTTGCTGAATCAGAGCTTTGTATTCGCTGAGCTGGCGCGCGGGTTCCACGTCTGGCGTCGGATCGGTACCCATTGCGAAGGCCAGCACATCGGCACTGGGAACGCCTTCGGTTTGCATCTCCGGCTTCACGACGATGGATTCATACTTCTCAAACTCCTCATTCCATCGCAGATCGAGAATCCGAATTGATCGGGACGGCACCGTGCTAAGCACTTGGGGGCTATGGGTCGTGACTACGAATTGCATGCGCGGAAAAGCGGAGAGCAGGCCTTGTAGCACAACCTGTTGCCAGGCAGGGTGCAAGTGCATGTCCACTTCGTCGATCAGCACGATGCCCGGCGTCTCTCGAGCAGCCTCACTACCCAATTGCGGATTGAGCTTTGTTGCGCGAAAGGCAATGTCGGCGACCATTCCGATCATGTTCCGAATGCCGTCGCTAAGCAGTTCAACAGGTAGTTCCCCATGCTGGTCGTGGTGAGCTACTAGTTCCTCACGGGAGAGCGAGTAGGCGATGTCCCTCCAGCCGCTGGGCCCCAGGCAAATGTTGACCGCACCGCTTACCGATTCGATGTAATCATGAAACTCAGTCTTTTCCGAAGCGCGTTGCGCCTTGTGCGCATCGAGATCAGACTTCAGCGCATTCATGTTCCAGTATCGAAACCAGGCAACAAAGGACTTGTAGCTCGACGCTGGATCGAGACAGTTAGCATAGCCGGCCGTACGGGACGTCGTAGATAGTTTGGCGTCGATCAGCTTCTTGCGTTGCCAAAGGCGTCCGGTGCCGTAATAGGCAATCAACGGTAGTACAGCGTCCGTGCCCGTAGTTCGTACGGCCACTTGCATGCGTTTTCCGTAGTCGATCAGATCCTTGGCGTCCCGAATTGTCGTTTTCGCTTTGGTGGGCCCGGAGAGACTGCGCCTCCAGACCGACGGCAATGACGTGCCAAGTTGCTCTGGGAGACTGCCAGGAATCCAGCCAGTCGCCTCTAGTTGAATGCCACGGGGCGTGTATTCCATTTCGTTGCTCGCGGTTTTCCGCACACGCGACAGCCGAATGTCATTCGGCTCGAAATGGTGGCCCACTCCCTCGTCGAATGCCCCGATATAAGGCCCAAACGCCACAGCGATCGCATCAAGGATGGACGTCTTGCCGGCGCCATTCGACGCGACCAGCACGGTCAGGCGTTCGTCGAAATCGATGTCTAACGCTTCGAAGCAGCGGTAGCCCTTCAGGCTCAGCTTTTGGATGTTCAAGCTCGGCATGGAGTCTCGGTTCGAAACGTGAGCGTTTCGGGGCAATATGGGTAATGGTGCTGGCGTATTCTACGCGGTTGTGACGATGCATAATTCGTCTCCGCGAGCCCAATCCCCCTACCGCGGAAACACATCCAGATCCGCCAACCGCAATTCGATCGCGTTGGCGATCTTCACATGCTCCGGCTTATCGACAGAAAACACCTCATCCGCGACGCTGACGATGATGGTGCCTCTCTGCGTGTCGCCGTCCACGACCGGCACCAGTTCGGCCGCTTCCGGCAACTGGCTGGCCGTGATGGTCTCCGCAAGGTAGAGCAGCCATCCCGCCCCCTGCCTCTTGGGGAACACCTGCAGGGTTGTGTAGTACATCAGCGGACCGGCTTCGACATAAGACGCGGCCGGCCATATCTCAAGCAAGCCAAGCACGAGTCGTTGCATTTTCCGCGCGTCGTTCAGCGCCTCGACGCCATCGAGTTGCAGACGAACGAGACACGTCGGTAGGAGGACATCGCAGGACAACAGGATCGAAAATGCGCCTTCTCTATCCTTTGTCTTGCCACACCAGGCTGCCGCTCTGCGGAACTCAAATTCGGCCGTCGGGTCTTTTTCGTCCGCCACCCGAAACCCCTCGCGCCCAACGGATGTAAGGCCATTGCAGTCGAATGCTGGTGCCTCAAGTGACTTTTTCTTTGTCGCCGCAGGCGCGCACCAGTCGTCGATCGGAAAACCGAACTGCTCGAGCAGGTTCGCAACCTTCCAAAGCTCGCCAA
Source organism: uncultured Burkholderiaceae bacterium (assembly GCA_966212065.1). Taxonomy (GTDB): domain Bacteria; phylum Pseudomonadota; class Gammaproteobacteria; order Burkholderiales; family Burkholderiaceae; genus Trinickia. The sequence continues at coordinate 53,258 of CBIHOQ010000032.1, read as the reverse complement.
GGTGCTCGTCCAAGGACGGCAGTGTGTCTTGCTGTAGTTGAAAAGCTAAGGTTATTTCCATGTCAGGGATGGGTGGATCCAATCAGAACCGGGCGGCCATTGTTACGGAACGAGGATGACAGAGCCGTTTTTCTGCAAGGAATCAGACAGACGGAAGGCATTGGTGGCGAGCGCTGCGACATAGCATCGCGACAACCGGAGCTCATTCAGCGAGCGCTTCAATCAGAACGCCCACAACTCCCGCCACCTCCGCACCATTGGTTTAAACTTATCCACCCATCCCGACCTCGGCCCGTGTCATGGCGCACTTATTCTTCGCCGCCTCGATCCAACGCCACATCGCGATGCCTGAGCGCGACGTCGTCGCACGCTCGGTCGACGAGGCGTTAGCCGCAGCCTTCTCGGAAGAGCCTCGACTGCGCGGCTATATCCTCGACGATCAGGGTGGCCTACGCCGGCATTTGGCCGTATTCGTCGACGGCAAGCCTTTGCGCGACCGTCGCCACCTATCTGACGCAGTCGAAACAGACAGTCGCATTTACGTAGTGCAAGCGCTATCCGGCGGCTGACGCCGCGGTCAAAAAACATCGGAGACACGCCGTGAGTGACAACCGTTTGGTCGTAGGCACCCGCAAGGGGCTATTCGTTTTCGAAGCGGACGGCGCAGGTCCGCAGCGATGGAAGGTGGCGGCGCACCACTTCGTCGGCGAGCCGGTCAGTTCCGCACTGGCCGATCCGCGCGACGGCACGCTCTACACCGCGCTGAACCTTGGCCACTTCGGCGTAAAACTGCACCGCTTGCCGGCGGCTGCGCGAGAGTGGGAGCCGTGCACGACACCGGTCTACCCACCGCAGCCGGAAGCAGCGGCGACAACCGATCCAGCCAAATCGACGGACGCCGAACCACAACCCGACCAGAACGCCGAACAGCCCGCAGCCCCCGAGCCCCTATGGTCCCTAGAACAAATCTGGACACTCGAACCCGGCGGCCCCGACGAACCGGGCACCCTTTGGGCCGGCACGATCCCAGGCGGTCTCTTCCGCTCAAACGACAAGGGTGAAACCTGGACATTGAACCGTCCCTTATGGGACTGCCCAGAGCGCCGAGAATGGTTCGGCGGCGGCTACGATCACGCCGGCATCCACTCGGTGCTGGTCGATCCGCGCGACAGCCGCCACGTGACCATCGGCATCTCGTGCGGTGGCGTCTGGCAAACCACCGACAGCGGCGCCACTTGGCGCCAAACATCGCAAGGCATGGAAGCCGATTACATGCCGCCCGAGCGCCGCTTCGAGGCTAATATTCAGGACCCGCATCGCGTCGTGCAATGCCAAGCCGCGCCCGACACGCTTTGGACTCAACATCATTGCGCGATCTTCCGCTCGACGGACGGTGGAGAAAATTGGACGCGCGTCGAAGCCCAGCCGTCGAGCTTCGGCTTTGCTGTGGCGGTCCATCCGAGCGACCCCGACACAGCGTGGTTCGTGCCCGCGGTTAAAGACGAGCGCCGTATCCCCGTCGACGGTAACTTCGTCGTCACACGCACGCGCGACGGGGGACGCACGTTCGAATGCTTCTCGCAGGGATTGCCATCGGCGCCCGCTTACGATCTGGTCTATCGGCACGGGCTCGTCGTCGATTCGACGGGCACCCGGCTAGCGATGGGCTCGACGACGGGTGGGCTCTGGATTTCCGACGACGCCGGCGAAAGCTGGCTCGAAGTGTCCTCGCATCTCCCACCCATCTATCATGTGAGCTTCGCGTAACTTAGGCTTCGGGGCCGGTCATTCAGCGCCCGGTCCCAGCCAGCTTCACATCCCCCAGGCCCGGCCTGATCGGAGTGCCTTCCCCAGCGTCCATCTGCACGCCACGATGCTCGCGCCCAAGGCCGATCAGTACCGCGATCACCACGGCAACGGTCCCGGCAACGATCGCCATCGCCATGCCGTAGTTGTCGCCATTCCGATGCGCAATGCCAGCCTGAATCGTCGCATTCGCCGAAGCCAGTAAATTCCCGAGCTGATAAACCAGCCCCGGAAACGTGGCCCGCACTTCCGGCGGCGACATTTCGTTAAGGTGCGCGGGAATCACCCCCCAAGCGCCTTGTACCGAGATTTGCATCAGGAACGCACCGATCGCGAGCGCAACGCTGCCGGTCGCAAAGGCCCACAGCGGCAGCACCGGCAATGCGATAAGCGCAGCAATGGCAATTGCTTTGCGCCGCCCGATCTTCTCGGACAAGGCACCGAACGTAATCCCACCGATGATCGCGCCAATGTTGTACGTGATCGCAATGATGCTGACGGTATGCGTCGAGAACTTATGCTGCACGAGCAAGAACGTCGGATACATATCCTGTGTGCCGTGACTGAAAAAGTTGAACGCCGTCATCAGCACGATCATGTACGCGGCTAGCTTCCATTCACGGGCCAGCACGGCGAAGATGCTCGGGCGCACGGCGGCATTGCGACCACGCTCCCACGTCGGCGATTCGGGCACATTGCGGCGAATGAACAGCACAAGCAGTGCAGGCAAAATGCCGATCATGAACATGCCGCGCCAGCCGATGGAGTCGTGCAACAGGCCGAATACGACCGATGCGAGCAGATAACCCGACGGATACCCCGCCTGTAGAATCCCCGACATAATCCCGCGCGACTTCGGCGGAATGGACTCCATGGTGAGCGCTGAGCCCACGCCCCATTCGCCGCCCATCGCGACACCGAACAAACTGCGCAGCACGAGCAGCATCGTCAAGCTCGTAGCGAAACCGGAAGCCAAATCGAGCACCGAAAACAGCACGATGTTCGCCATCAATACGGGGCGGCGTCCGTAACGATCGGCAAGACGCCCGAAGATCAGCGCGCCGACGGGCCGCAGCGCGAGCGTCAACGTAATCGCAATCGTCACGCTCGTGATTTCTGTGCCGAAGGCTTTAGCAATGTCCTTGAGGACGAACACCATTAAAAAGAAGTCGAAGGCATCGAGTGTCCAGCCTAGATAGCTGGCGAGGGCGACGCTACGCTGCTGCTTAGTCCATGTCATGGGTCTGTCTCCTGTGTAGTTCGTTGTGATGACGTTGACGAGGCATTGCGCCTTCGCCGTGGCCATTCATTACGCAGGAGCTATGCCAACGATGAATCCCCGCTAACGCTTTGAATTAGCAACGTTCACGATTGGCGGGAATCAGAGGGTCGAGCGGGAATCCGCTCAGCGGGGCCCGAGGGCTGTGCGGAAATCGTGACGAACGAGGGGCGCGTAAACCCGATCACCCTCGCTCAACGAAAATCCTCGGACGCGATACCCAACCGACGCATCTTGTCGTAAAGCGTTTTCTTCGGCAGGCTTAAGCGTTCGCAGGCGAGCGACGCGCGTCCTTGGCAAGCCCGCAACGCCTCTTCGATCAAATGCCGCTCGAAGCGGTTGACCTGTTCTTCGAGGGTGCGAGGAGCGGCCGCCACGCAATCCGCTGCATCGGTCACATCGGCCAGCAGTCCCAACGTGAAGCGTTCGGCGACATTACGCAACTCCCGCACATTGCCGGGCCAACTGCGCGACATCAGCGCGTGCATTTGCTGCGGGCTCAACGCGTCGGGCACAGGGCGTCCATAGCGCGCAGACGCTTGCAGCACAAAATGCTCGAACAACTGCGGGATGTCCTCGCGCCGTTCGCGCAGCGGCGGCACTTCGAGCACGACAACACCGAGGCGGTAATAGAGATCGTCGCGGAACCGCTGCTCGCGCGCGAGTCCCAGCAGGTCGGCCTTCGTCCCCGCCACGATCCGACAATTCATCGGCAACAACTCATTCGACCCGACGCGCTCGAATGCGCGCTCCTGCAGCACTCGCAGGAACTTCGCCTGCAGCGACATCTGCATGGTCTCGATCTCGTCGAGAAAGAGCGTGCCGCCGTCGGCGTATTCGAGCTTGCCGACGCGGCGTTTGAGCGCACCCGTGAACGAGCCCGCTTCGTGGCCGAACACTTCGCTTTCGAAAAGCATCTCGGGGATGCCCGCGCAATTGATCGCAGCAAAATTCGCATCGCGGCGGCGGCCCGCCTCATGCAGGCAGCGCGCGACCACTTCTTTGCCCGCGCCGGTTTCGCCGAGTACGAGCACATTCGTGTCGGTATCCGCGAGATCGACGATGACGCGCCGCAGACGCTCGATGGCCGGCGATTGCCCAAGGATCTTGGCTTCGATGCGATCACGGCCTCTCACCTGGCGGCGCAGCGTATCGAGTTCGAGCGTGAGATGACGTTTGTCGAGCGCACGTTGCGCGACGTCGGCCAGATGCTCGGATGAGAACGGCTTTTCGATGAAGTCGTAGGCGCCGCGCTTCATGGCTTCGACGGCCATGGCGATATCACCGTGGCCCGTGACGAGTATCACCGGCAGGTCGGCATCGATCGAACGAATCTGTTCGAGCAACGCCAGTCCGTCGATGCCGGGTAAACGCACATCGGTCACGACAATCCCGGGAAAGCCGAGGCGAATATGTCGAAGCGCTTGCTCGGCGCGTTCGAACGCTTGCACCTCGATGCCGCGCAGTTGCAGTGCTTGTACGCCGCCGAGCCGCACGGCCGGTTCGTCTTCGACGAACAGTACCTTGAGCCCATCCTGCTCCATGCGTGCCTCTGACATTATTGCTCCCTTGTTCGCGTCGCCTGCGATACGACGGTTTCTATTGGTGTGTCAGCGAGGGTGCCATCGGCGCGATCGTGCGCACTCGCGCGACGCAAGCGCACGGTGAACGATGCGCCCGCGTTCGCTGCGGCATCATCGGTTTTCAACGTGCCGCCGAATTCGCGCACGATTCCGGCCGAAATCGCGAGGCCGAGCCCCAGGCCTGCGCCCGGCGCCTTCGTCGTGAAAAACGGCTCGAACAGCCGCGCACGCACGGCCTCGGGGATGCCCGGCCCGGTATCGGACACGGTGATCGTGGCAAAGGCATCGTCCGTCTCATCGTTGCGAGCAGCGATCGTAAGCTGCCGTACGGGGCAGCCGAGCATCGCATCGAGTGCGTTGGCGAACAGGTTCACGAGCACTTGTTCGAGCCGGTTGCCGTCGGCCAGTACGAGCAGTCCCTCGCTGGCGGACGCATCGGGCGAGTTGCGGATGACTTCGACGTTTTCTTTTCGCAAACGAAGTTCGACGAGAAAGAGGGCATTCACGAGCGCGCGCTCGACCGCAACCGGCGCGAGTTCCGCCGGTCCCTTGCGCGAGAAGCGGCGCAACTGCGAGGTGATCGTGCCCATCCGTTCGATGAGGCCCGTGATTACGCGCAGATTGTTCTCGGCATCTTCTTTGCGTCCCCGCTGCAAAAACAGCAGTGCGTTGTCGGAGAGCGTACGCAGCGCCGCGAGCGGTTGATTGAGTTCGTGCGTGATGCCGGCCGACATCTGGCCGATGAGCGCCATCTTGCCCGCCTGCACGAGTTCTTCGAGCGTGGCTTTCAATGTCGCCTCGGTGCGCTTGTGTTGCGCGATTTCGCTGCGTAGGCTGTTGTTGGCGCGCGCGAGTGCGCCGGTGCGCCGCGCGACCTTGCGCTCGAGTTCATCGTTCATGCGCTCGAGCGTTTCGCGCATGACGGCGCCTTGGGCCAGTACTTTTCTGCGTTGGAGCAGATAAAGCGTGGCAATCGTGGCGAGCGAAAGGCCGAGAGCGGCAACGAGCGCGGCGTAGCGCGCGTTTTTTCGCGCGGGCGCGATATCCGTTAGCGACATGATGCGCCAGTCGGTGCCCGATACGATTCGGCTCACGACGACGAACTCGCTTCGACGCTTTCCTGCGGGGTTCGCGGCAAGTGAGTTGTCGGGCGAAATCGCATCGATCTCTGCGTCGGGCATGAGCGATTGACGCCGCACGAGCCCGATTTCTTCGAGTGCCCCCGGGCCGCCGTACTGGCGTTTGGCATCGATGCGAGCGCGCGCCGCAGCCGATAGCGGGTGAAGCGTACGGTATTTCCAACCGGGAAGCGAGGTCAAGAACACGACGCCATTGGCGTCGGCCACGAGCACGGTTTCGTCGCCGCGCTTCCATAGCGCCTCAATTGCGTCCAGACTGATCTTTGTGGCGACGACGCCTAGCTGCTGTCCATCGGCACCGATCCGCGCGGCGTAGAAGTAGCCGGGCAGGCGGCTCGTCGATCCAAGTCCGTAGAAGTGCCCCGTCCCATTGTTCAAGGCGTTGATGAAGTAGGGCCGATAGGAAAAGTTTTGTCCGACGAAACTGATCGATTGATTCCAATTGCTGGCGGCGAGCGTCGTGCCGTGTAAATCGAGCACATAGATCGCGGCCGCTTGCGAATCGGTCGTGACGTCTGCCAGGTAGTGGTTCACCCGCGAGATGAGGCCGGCGTCGTTGGGGTGGCGCAGTAGGTCGGCGATGTCGGGATTCAGGCTCAGCAGCGCGGGCAGGTAGTCGTACCGTGTCAGTTCGCCCTTGAGTGTGCTTTCGTCGACATCGAGCCGGTGCGTGGCGCGTTCGATGATCGCGCTCGTTTCGGCACGCTCCGCGTAGCGATAGGCCGTCCATGCGCCGGCCGCGACCAGGGCGGCGAATGCGAGCGCCTTTACGCTCTGGGAAACGCTTGGAAGACGCGCTGCAAGACGCGCGGAGAAGCGCAGCGGCCGCCATGCGGAGGCGCTCTGCCGAAAAGGATTCATTCGAAGAAGCAAACGCAAAGAGGGCGGCGGCCGGGAGCGCGCAGTTTAGCGAAAATCCCGCGGGGCGGCGATGGGGGTAAATAGGGGCACTGGACTCGCCGGCGCACCGGCGGCAGCAAACGGCAAGTGAGCCACATTGGCGGCGCATATCGCGCTACGAAGGAAGTGACATGAGCACCGGACGACATCCCGCGCGCCTACCCGAGTTCGATCGGGCGGCCGCTACCCCCGAGCAGCAAGCCGTGCTGGACGAGATCCTATCGGGGCCGCGCGGCAGCCTCGACGGTCCTTTCCTTGCGTGGATCGTGAGCCCCGAACTGGCGCAGCATGCGCAGCGCTTGGGCGCGTTTTGTCGATACCGGACGGATTTGCCCTTGCGGCTCTCCGAGCTGGCGATCCTCGTCACCGCGGCGCAGTGGCGCGCGCAAGCGGAATGGCAGATCCACTATCCGATTGCGATCCAAGCCGGCGTGTCGCCGGATGTGGCCGAGGCGATGCTGCGAGGCCGGCGTCCCAATTTCGTCGAGGCCGACGAAGCGCTCATCTACGATTTTTCGATCGAGCTGTATGACGCGAAGCGCGTGTCCAATGTGACCTTCGAAAAAGCCGTGCAGCGTTTCGGTCACAAAACCATGGTGAATCTCGTCGGCCTGCTCGGCTATTGCGCGTTGGTTGCCATGACGCTGAATGTATTCGCCATGCGCGCGGGTGAGGATGAGCCGCTGCCATTCGTCGAATGAGTCAATAACGAGAGGACGGCTGCCCGCCTGGCGGCCGCGGCAGGCGCCCGCTAGCGTTATCCCGTTCTCCGATGCTAGACTTCGCGACGCACGAGCTTTCTCCGACGACATGAACCTTCGACGACACGCCCGCATGACCGCATGGCTTGGCCTCATCGCCATGTGGCTCGTCGTATGTGTGCCGCTCGTGAGTCAGCTCGTCGTCGCCGCGCGCTCGCATGAGCCGACCGCCGCGCTATGCTCGGCCGTCACGCAGGTCGATGTTTCGCACCACGACGCCTCGGCCGATCCGTTATCCGCCTGCGGTTATTGCGACCTGCTCGCCACGCATACGGCAATGCCCTCGGTGCCGCCCGTCGTCGTGCAGATGCTGGTACTGATCGTCGCCACGATCGTGCCTGTGCTGTCCATGCGCTTTACGCCGCTAGGCGCATTCCCATCGGGGCGCCCCCGAGCCCCTCCGTTCGCAGCCTGATCGCCGTTCGCCTGACCGCCTAACTGCTTAAACGCGCGCCCATCGAAGGCGCAAGCGGTCGTTCTCCCAACGCTTTCAGGAATTGCCGATGCGTCCATTCGCATTTGGCCGCGCACTTGCTTGCCGTCGTAGGCAGGTTCGCCATGCCACGCTTATTCTTTTGCCCGTTTCGTTACTGCCGCACCTCGCGTTCGCGGACGATCATGCTGCTGCCGTAACGCTGGCCCCGGTCGTCGTGACGGCAAACGCCGACGGCGCCCGGTCGTCCTCCGCCGGAGCGATCGACCCGAATGTGCCGGCGACCGTGGAAACGGTCACCCGCAGCCAACTTTCTCAATGGAACGTCGTCAACACCGAGGACGCGCTTAAATATTTGCCGAATTTGGCAGTGCGCAAGCGCTTCATCGGCGATTTGAACTCAATCATCGCCGTGCGCGGCACGAGCAATACGCAAAGTGCGCGCGGGCTCGTCTATGTCGATGGCCTCTTGCTCAGCAATCTGCTGGGCAACAGCTATTCGTTTCCGCCGCGCTGGTCGATGGTGGGTCCGGACGAGATCCAGCGAGTCGACGTTATCTATGGGCCGTTTTCGGCGCTGTATCCGGGCAATTCGCTCGGCGCGACAGTGCTGATCTCGACGCGCATGCCGAAGCAGTTCGAAGCCGACGCCGACGTCAAGGCGTTCACGCAGCATTTCAGCCTTTACGGGGTCAACCAAAACTTCAACGGCAGTGAGGCGACGGCCGCGATCGGCGACAAGATCGGCAAGCTCTCGTTCCGGCTCGGCGTCAATCATCTCGAGAACACGAGCCAGCCGTTGTCGTTCGCGACGCTTGCGAAGTCGTCTACGCCTGCAAAGGCGGGCGATGTTCCAGTCACCGGTGCGTACTTCTACAACAACCAGACGAATGCGGCGACGGCGGTGCTCGGCGTGAATGGCGAGGGCATCGAGCGCGCGATTCAAGATCAATTGACGCTCAAGGCGCAATACGATTTCACGCCGACGGTGCAGGGCGCGTTCACGCTCGGCTACTGGCATCAGACCTACAACAGCCAAACGTCGACGTTTCTCGCCGATGCGAACGGCAATCCGGTCTATAGCGGCAAAGTCGCCATCGGCGGCTACGAGTACACGATTCCCGCTGCGGCCCTCGCACCCAGTCGCGGCTCCAACGAGAACTGGCTCTATGGCCTTTCATTGCGCACACACCAAGCCACCGGCTGGAATGCCGAGGCGATCGCGTCTTACTACGACGTGACGAACAGCGTGGCCCGCACGGCAAACGCGGGCGGGTCCGGCAATGGGCCCGGCGTCGTGACATTCGGCGACGGTACCGGCTGGAAGACGCTCGACTTGAAGGCAACGTGGACGCCCGAATCGCGTATGGCGGGTTGGGGCGGCCATTGGCTGACATTCGGCTATCACTACGACGACTATCGCATCGGCAGCCAGACGTACAACACGGTGAATTGGCAAAGCGGCGCGCCCAGTACGTTCGCCAATGCGTTCGGCGGCAAGACGCAAACTCAGGCGCTATACGTACAAGACGCATGGCGTTTCCTGCCGCGCTGGAAGTTCGTCTACGGCGCTCGCTATGAAGATTGGAATGCCGACGATGGTCACCAGGCTGTCGGCGCGACGTCGCTGCCGTACGCGGAATCGAATCGGCATGGGATTTCGCCGAAGGCTTCGTTGTCGTTCGATGTCACCGACGATCTCACGCTGCGCGCATCGATCGGGCGCGCCTACCGTTTTCCGACTGTCAGCGAACTGTTTCAAGGACAGATCAATGGTTCGTCGATCGTCAACAATAATCCGAATCTCGAACCGGAAAGCGATCTATCGAAGGAATTGACGGCCGAGTGGGCGCATTGGAATGGCCTATGGCGGCTGTCGCTGTTCCAGGACGACGTCAAAAACTCGATCTTCAGTCAGACCGATACGACCGTGATCCCGAATGTCACGAACTTCCAAAACATCGGCAAGGTGCGCTCGCGCGGGGTAGAGATGAGTTACTCGGGCGAAGACGTCGGCGTACGCGGGCTCGATCTGCTTGCGAGCGTCGCGTACACGCAATCACGCATTCTCGCCAACGCGCAGAACCCGGCCTCCGTCGGCAAGTACTTCTATCGTATTCCGCTATGGCGCGCCGATCTGGCAGCGACTTATCGCTTCGATCCGCGTGCGGCGGTCACGCTTGCCGCGCGCTATTCGGGCCGCCAATACAACACGCTCACGAATACCGACACGAACCCCGACGTATTCGGCGGCACGAGCACGTACCTGATCGCGGACGCGCGCTTCACGTTCAAGCCGACCAAGCGCAGCGAAATCGGCATAGGCGTCGATAACCTTTTTGACACCCGCTACTTCGTCTATCACCCCTATCCGGGCCGCACTTTTTATGTCGATGCGAAATTGAGGATGTGACCATGCAAAACACAGGTTACCGTACGCTGTGGCGCTGGCATTTCTATGCCGGCCTCTTCGTGATGCCGCTGCTGATCGTGCTGGCCGTTACCGGCACGCTGTATTGCTTTCAACCGCAGATCGAGCCGCTGCTCTACCCGCACCGCTTGATTGTCGAGCCGCAAGCGACGCCCAGGCTCTCCGAGGAATCCCTGCTATCGAGTGCAATGGCCGCCTTACCGAAGGGGGCAACCCCGAGCAGCGCGCCTATCACCGACGACCCGGCACGCAGTGCCGAATTCGTATTTCGGCTGCCCGGCGGAGAACATGAAAGCGTGTACGTCAATCCCTACACGGGCACGGTGCTCGGCACGTTAAGCGTCGAGCGCCGCTTCATGCAAGTCGACCGGATGCTGCATCGGAAGTTATTGCTGGGCAAGCCGGGGGAGTTGTTGATGGAACTGGCGGCATGCTGGGCGCTCGTCATGATCGGCACCGGCATTGCGCTATGGTGGCCCCGAGAGGCGACGCGCATGCGGGATATGTTCTGGCCGAAGTGCTCGTTGAGCGGTCGTCCGTGGTGGAAGAGCTTGCATGCCGTGATGGGCATGTGGCTCGCGATCGGCGCGGTCGCATTCATCGTGACAGGACTGCCGTGGACAGGTTCATGGGGCAAGCATTTCAAGTCGCTAGCGACGAGCGTGAATCTTGGTTCGCCGCCGGGCGCATGGGGTGGCTTGCGGCTGCATTCGGCGATACCGGGTGCCGAGAAGGCCTCGGCGAATGCGGGCGAGCAGCATCATGCGATGAAGATGCCGACACCGATGCCCGCACAAACGCAATCCCAATCTCAATCGGATTCGATGCCTGGCATGGTGATGGACGATATGCCGTTAGCTAAGGTCCCTTGGGCGGTGGGTGCGGTGCCGGTGCCAAAGGCGCCGCCACACGATGTCGCTGTGCGAGTGCCGCTCGGGCGCATCGTCAACCAACTGCGTTCGATCGGCTTAAAGAGTGACTATGAGATCGCGTTTCCGCGCGGTGCGGACGGGGTCTATACAGTCAGCTACTTTCCCGACGATCCACGCGGCGAGCGCACGCTTTACCTTGATCAATACAGCGGGGCGGTGATGAAAGACATCCGCTATCGCGATTATGGTGCGGTGGCTAAGGCGGTGTCGTACGGGACGTCGCTGCATATGGGCCGTTATTTCGGCGTGGCCAATCAGATCGTCTGTGCGTTGATCTCACTGGGGCTTGCCGCAATGGCGATAACGGGTTTCGTGATGTGGTGGAAGCGTCGGCCTGCCGGTGCATTAGGTGCGCCGAGCCGCGAGCGGGCTCGGCCACCGATGCGAGCATGGGGCGCGGCGCTCGTCGTACTGGGCGCTGTGTTTCCGCTAATGGGTGCGACGCTCATTGCGGTATGGGCGCTCGATCGCATGCTGTTCGCGGGACGCGCCGCACGGCTGGCCGATAGACGCGATGCGGCGAAGGTCTCGCCTTGGACAGCATGACCTTCGCTGAATTCATCCGACTGCGAAAGCGTTGTCTTTATCGGGGTGAATGCGGCCATCGTTGACCGATGGCCGCCACGCACGATACGACGAGATACCGCTTACTGCACCGCTACATTCGGCTGAACTGCTCGCTTCTTCGCCGTCACTGCCGATACGGCGACTGTCACGACGATATTGGCCACGAGTGCGATCAAACCGATATAGGTCGGATAGGTCGCCCCTCCAAAATGCAGCGCATAAACCGGCTTCAATCCCTGGGCAGCGGCGAGCCCGGTGCCCAGCACGATCCCTACCAGCCAACCGAGGAAGACGCCCTGCGTCGTCAGGCGCCGCGTGTATAGCGAGAATACGACGGCCGGGAAGATCTGCAGAATCCACACGCCGCCCAGCAACTGCATATCGATCGCGTACTGTGTCGGCAGTGCGATGATGAACAGCAGCGCGCCGAACTTCACGACGAGCGACACAAGCTTGGCGTTCGCCGCTTCTTTCGCGGGCGTGGCATTCGGCGAAATCAGAGGCTTATAGAGATTGCGCGTGAATAGATTGGCAGCACCGATCGACATGATCGCCGCCGGCACGAGTGCACTAATCGCGATCGCTGCCGCTGCGAAACCGACGAACCACGACGGGAACAGCGTGAGAAACAGCGCCGGCACGACGTCGGACGCCGATTTCACGTGCACCCCAGCGGCAATTGCCATGTAGCCGAGTAGCGCGATCAAGCCGAGCAGGATCGTATAGGCCGGCAGGAAGATGGCGTTCTTCTTGACGGTGGCGGCCGAGCGCGAGGAGAGCACGCCCGTCATCGTGTGCGGATACATGAACGCCGCGAGTGCCGAGCCGAGTGCGAGCGTTGCATAAGCCGTGAACTGCGACGGTTTGAGCAGGATGCCGGTCGCACCGCCCTTGGCCGCGAAGAACTTATCGGCCGTATCGAATAGCGGGCCGTAGCCGCCGAGCTTCGCCGGGATCCAGCACACTGCGACGATCACCACGATGTAGATCATGATGTCCTTGACGAACGCGATCATCGCGGGTGCACGCAGGCCGCTCGCATAGGTGTAAAGCGCGAGGATCACGAACGCGACGATCAGCGGAAGTTCTCCGGTGACGCCGAGGCTCTTGATCACCACCTGCATGCCGACTAGTTGAAGCGCGATATACGGCATCGTGGCGACGATGCCCGTTACCGCGATCGCGGCGGCCAGCCACTTGCCGCCGAACACGCCTTGTACATAATCGGCTGCGGTGATGTGGTTGCCGCGATTACAGGCCTCCCAGAGCTTGGGCATGACGGCAAACACGAACGGATAGACGATGATCGTGTACGGCAACGCAAAAAAGCCATAGGCGCCGACGGAGTACACGAGCGCAGGCACGGCGATGACCGTATAAGCGGTATAGAAATCGCCGCCCACTAAGAACCAGGAGATGACGGTGCCGAATTGGCGTCCACCGAGTCCCCATTCATGCAATTGCGTGAGGTCGCCGCGTTTCCAGCGCGCCGCGACGAAGCCGAGCACGGTGATGAATGCAAAGAACGCGATGAAGATCGCCAGAGCAGTCGTATTGATCGGAGTCGGCTGGGTCATTTGGCGCTCCGGTAGACGGCGTACATCAGCAGCGAGGTAATCGGTACCCACAGGAACTGGTACCAGTAGAAGAACGGAAAGCCGAGCAGCGACGGTTGCGCGCCGTTATAAAACGGCAACCAGAGCAACGCGAGATAGGGCAAAGCCAAGATCAGCGGTAGCCACGAGCGGCGTGGCGGGGGTGACGTCTCCATGATGCTCCTTAGGGGCCGACGTTGAGGTGATGAGTGTCCCGCACGGAGCAGGCACCCACGCTCTGTTTTTATTGAACGATCGTGAGATGAATCGAGCCAAAATCGAGTCAAACGCGATGTTTGCTTCGGAGGAGCAGTCTTACCGCCTCGCGCAAATCGGTGTGCGTTTGACGGCCGTAGTATTTGCGCTCGGTGCAATGGTCGCAAGCGCATAACTACTTAAGGGTGCTACGTAGAATTACGTAGCACCCTTAACCTGCCGTTGATGAGCTAGTGAAGACCCTTAGCTTAGGGCGTGGCCAACGCTCACCGCGTCTCGTACTCGTCGTGCCGCTTCCACCAGATGCCCTTCTCGTTGCGGCCGAGCGGCGCACGATCGAGCCACTGATACATGCCCCATAGCGCATCGAGGCCGCGCGCGTAGGTCGAGTACGTGTGATAAACGACGCCATCTTCGAGCACGAACGCACTCACGCCCGGCCGCTCCCTCGCATAGGTTTTCGCATCGGTCCCGCACGTCTGCGCAAATTGCTTGACGGGCTCGGGCGCCGGCTCGGCATCCATCGCGTGCTTGCCGCGCTGATAGTTGTATTCGACTTTGCCGTCGCGCTGCTGCATCTCGGTGAACGAAACGTTGAAATCGAAATTGAAATCGCTGCTATGCGACGAAGCCCACGGGAACGACCACCCCATCCGGCGCTTGTACGCTTGAAGTTTATCGAGCGATGCGCGCGACACCGCCATCAGCGTAACGTCGTGGTTCGCCAGATGAACGTGGAAGCCGTTGAACGTGTCCGCGATCGAAGAGCAAGACGGGCATCCGGCCTTGTAATCGGGGCCGAACATGAAGTGGTACACGATCAGTTGCGAGCGTCCGTCGAACAGATCGGCGAGCGACACGGTTCCTTGCTCCGTGTCGAACCGATAATCCTTGTCGACACGTACCCATGGCAATGCTTGCCGCTGGCGCGCGAGTTCGTCGCTGCGCCGCGTCAGCGCTTTTTCCGCCTCGAGCAGCTTCAATCGTGCGGCCAGCCATTCGTCGCGCGTTCCTGTTGCGTGTGTCGCCATGATGTCCTCCATCGGTTACGTCGTGTTTGATTCCGTTCGATTCCGTTCGGCTCTCGATCTGCTGTCGGTCGCTGCATCGCCATTGCATGGCGTTGCGCCGCGCCGCAGAGCGGCCCCATGTCTTGACATATCACGTGCTAGATTAATGACCGGCATCCAACGGTGGGAGTGACAAGTTTGGCGGGATTAGAAACGGACTCGCTCCTCACGGCGGCGGCGCGCGCACTTGCCGCGGGCGATGCGCTGGGCGCGCTCAATTGCGTATCGTTGCGCGAGGATGCGCCCGCGCTCGCGCTGCGAGGCATCGCCATGGCGCAACTCGGCGATCTCAAGCGCGCGAAGGCGTTGCTGCGAAGCGCAGCGCGTGCGTTCGGGCCGAAGCAAGCACTGGCTCGCGCGCGATGCCTCGTGGCCGAAGCCGAGGTGGCCCTGGCCGCACGCGATCTGCGTTGGCCCGAGAAGTCGTTCGATGCCGCTTGCGCGACGCTCGAATCGTACGGCGACAGGCTTAACGCCGTGCATGCGCGCTGTCTTGCGGCGAGACGATTGCTGCTGATGGGGCGTTTGGACGAGGCTGAGCATCTTCTGTCCGCGCAATCGCACGGACACGCGCATGAATTGCCGGCTGCGCTTCCTCCTGCTTTGCGCGCTTCGCAGGACTTACTCGTAGCGGGCATCGCTATCCGGCGCCTCGAAGCCAAGGTCGCGCGCGACGCGTTGCTGCGGGCGGCCCAAGCCGCGCATGAATCGGGCATCGCCTCATTGATGGCCGAAGTCGAAACCGCGGCACAGGCACTCGCTGCCCCCGCGGCGCGTTTGATCGCGCGAGGTGAAGCGCGATCGCTTACCTTAGAGCAAGTGCAGGCACTATCGTCGCCGAAGCGCCTGATCGTCGATGCGTGCCGTCACGCGGTCCGCCATGCCGGCACGACGGTTTCGCTCGCCACGCGTCCCGTGCTGTTTACGCTTGCCCGCATATTGGCCGAAGCGTGGCCCGAGGATGTCGCGAGAGAAGCGCTGATTGAACAAGCGTTCCGCGGTAGAGTCATCGACGAATCGCACCGGGTACGGCTGAGGGTCGAGATAGGCCGTCTACGTGCGCAACTGAGGGGGCTCGCCGACGTCACGGCAACCAAGCGTGGCTTCGCACTGATGCCGATCAGCGCGCATGACGTCGTCGTTCTTGCTCGCCCGTTCGAAGAGAAGTATGCGGCGGTGCTCGCGCTGCTTGCCGACGGCGAGTCGTGGTCGAGCTCGGCACTGGCGCTGGCATTGGGCGCGAGCCAACGATCGGTGCAGCGCGCGCTGGACGCGCTGGCCGGTGCGGAAAAAATTCAGTCGGTGGGCGGCGGCCGAGCGCGTAAGTGGATGATGCCGCCCGTCGTCGGATTCACGACAACCTTGTTACTCCCTTCACCGTTGCCGAATGGCTAGGATGGCAAGCTATGAATCGATCCGATGCTGAAATCATCTGCGAATATGGGCCGCTACCGGGTGTCGACAATGTCGGCGGCGTGACTTATGACGGCCGGCAATTGTGGTGTGCCGTGGGCGACAAGCTCTGCGCACTCGATCCCGACAGCGGGCAAGTGCAGCGAACGATCGACGTTCCCGCGCGGGCAGGCACCGCCTTCGACGGCAAGCACTTGTACCAGATCGCCGACGACGTGATTCAAAAGATCGACGCCGAGACAGGGCGTGTAATCGGCACGATTGCCCCCCCACCTGGCGGACAGTGCTCGGGGCTCGCATGGGCCGAAGGCTCGCTGTGGCTCGGGCGCTATCGTGAGCGCAAGATCTTGCAACTCGATCCCGCCACGGGTGCGGTGCTGAGCACGATCGAGTCGAATCGATTTGTGACGGGCGTGACCTGGGTCGACGGCGAGCTCTGGCACGGCACCTGGGAAAACGACGAAAGCGAACTCAGGCATGTTGATGCGCAAACGGGCGAAGTGATCGAGGCGCTTGCGATGCCGGAGGGCACCGGCATATCGGGGCTTGAATCCGACGGCGCAGAGCGATTCTTTTGCGGCGGCGGGAATAGCGGGAAAGTCAGGGTAGTGCGCCGCCCGGCACGCGGCGTGTCCGTAGGCGGTCGATCTCCCGCAGGCGACGCCTCGGCCGAGTGACCTCTGCGCGGCGTGCTGGCTGTCGGTGCCAGCCAGCACGCTACACGGAGGACGACGATCACGCGGCCGAATGAACTAACGCGCTAGCGTGTCGATTCCCGTCGATTCAATTGCCCGGCCGCGCCTCCATGATTCGTTGAACGAGCGCTTGTCGCGGTCCGCTCGTATCCGAGATCGTGCGCGTGTCCGTATCGATGACTTGCCGAGCGAGCCCGTCGCGCTCCTGCCGCACGGCCGGCCAATGCGGCAATTGGCGAATGCTCGGCACGCGCCCGATACTCCGGAACATCGATTGCCTATCGGTCACGCCGTTGGGGTTGCCGGTTTTGACGAACTGCTCGATATATCCGGAAAAGACCTGCGAGACAGTGTGGTCGTCGTTCGTCCATTGATAGCGCCGATCTAGGTCTAGATTGCCGAAGACATAAACGATCTCCGACCGATGCGGCGCGCCCGTGGCGGGTTCGGGATTTTCGGCTTCCGTTGCTTCGCGAGCGGCCGGCACGGCTGGCGGCCGGCGATGCGTGAACAGGTAGAAGTAGACAGGGGCACGCCCCGTTTGCCGGTGCAAATCCATCCAACGCCAGGCGCTGTGGCCCATCGTGATGTCCGTTGCGAGCACCGATGCCGACCGCGTGATTTCCTCGGTGTCGGTCCCCGGGTAGAACCGGTGTGCTTCGGCCGATTCATTACGGAATATGGCGCTGAGGATGACTGTCCAGTTCGCCGGCGTTGGTGCGATCGGGCCGTACACGGTTCGGAAGTGGCGCTCCTGCGAATTGGCGCCGACAAGCAATGGAACGCTCGCTTGTCCCCCTGCCTCGAACACGGCGGCGGGCGTCTCGGTCAAGAAATGGCCATCGATGCTCGGCCAGAAGAACGGTGCTGGATTGTGCCCAGTGCCCATCCCCTGCTGTAGCTTTTCCGCGGACATCGACCGCAGCGCGTCAAGCGAGCCGGCACCTACGCGAGTCGCGAATGATTGCGCGACGCTTTCCGCCTTCTCGCGTTTCCAGAATGCGTTCGGTGCGAATGCCCCACCGCTTTCGCCGATCGCACGCGCAAAAAGACCACGCGAAGAGGGCGACGCCATGTGCGCGCTGACGGCCATCGCGCCGGTCGTTTCGCCGCCGATCGTCACCTGCTTCGGATCGCCGCCAAAGCCCGCGATGTTCTCGCGCACCCAGCGTAAGGCCGCTTGCTGATCGAGTAAGCCATAGTTGCCGGCGGCGCCGCTCGCACTATCGCGCGCCGCGTCGGGGTGCATCATGAAACCGAACGCGCCGAGGCGATAGTTGACGGTCACGACGATCATGCCGCGCGCGGCCAGATGCGAGCCGTCGTAGCGCGGCTCCGATCCGTCGCCGAACGCGAAGCCGCCGCCATGGAAGTAGACGAGCACCGGGAGCTTGCCATTCAGCGGGCTGGCCGCCGGCGCCCACACATTCAGATAAAGGCAGTCTTCGCTCATGCTCAGCGAGCGAAACGCCATGCCGGGCGCGTCCATTTGCATGCAGCGCGGCCCAAATAGCTTGACTTCGCGCGTGCCGGCCCAGGGCGCGAGCCGCTGTGGCTCGCGCCAGCGGTTCTGGCCTGTCGGCGGTGCAGCGTACGGTATGCCGCGGAACACGTTGATTGGATGGATGCCGCTCATCGAGCGATCGCCTGCGACTACCCCTCCTTCGACGAGCACCTGTGGCGACGGCATGACTGGCAGCGCGCGCGCGCCGAGCGGTAGCCAGCATAAGAGCGATAAGGCCGATAGGGCCGATGCGGCGATCGCCGCGCGCGACGATGGCCGGATCCAGAACGGTAGATTCATGGTTGGTTTGCCCCTTTTGATTGATCGATGCGAATTACCGCTCGCCGACTCATGGCGAACATGTCGATCTTCGTTATTTGCGGGGGCTTCAGCGCCGATTCAGCTAAAACAAGACGTATTGACGGGCCGAACAAGAAAAAGCGCGCGTATGGGAGCGGAGAATCGCTGGGCGCGGCCCGTTCTTTGCGCCATGCAACGCAAGCCGATTGATCAGACTCTCAATCGTTGTGGCTACATCATGAAGCGTTACGGAAATCTATCGGGTGAATCGGGCGTAGTCGGCTACGAACTGGGCGCCGATTCGATCGCCGTCGAATTCGTCGATGGCCGGACTTATCTCTACACGGCAGCGAGCACCAGCGCCGACAACATCGCCACGATGCAGCGGTTGGCCAAAGCGGGCCGGGAGCTGTCGACGTTCATCAGCCGTGTCGTCAAAGAACGCTATGCCCGGCGATTCTGACGCCAATTCAATCGGGCCGCGACGGATCTCCACCCGTCATGGCCCGGCACGCAGCGACCAGTGTGGACCTGAAGCCGCGCCGGTCGAGTTGCCGCAGGACTTGCGCTACGTCGACGACCGTCGCCCCGGCATCACACGCAAGCTTTTGCGGGGGCACTTCGTCTACTTCGATCCGCAGGGACGGCGCATTCATGATGAAGACGAGATCAAACGCATCAATGCGCTAGCCGTCCCGCCCGCTTATACCGACGTCTGGATTTGCCCGGACCCGCTCGGCCATCTGCAGGCGACGGGCCGCGATGCGCGCAACCGCAAGCAGTATCGCTATCACGTGCGCTGGCGCGAAATCCGAGATGCAACGAAATACGAACGGATGGCGGCCTTCGCCGATGCGCTGCCGAAGATCCGCTCGCATGTCGCGCGCGATCTGCGTCTGCCCGACATGCCGTGGGAAAAGGTGGTCGCCACCGTGGTGCGTTTGCTCGATGTCACGCTCATGCGGGTGGGCAGCGTCGAGTACGCGCGCGAGAATCATTCGTTCGGGCTCACCACGTTGCGCAAGCGTCATGCTGCCGTGCGTGCGGCGCACTTGTGCTTCCACTTTCGCGGCAAGAGCGGCATCGAGCATGAGGTCGAAGTTGACGATCCGCGCGTGGCGCGCATTGTTCGGCAGTGCATGGATTTGCCGGGGCGCGAGCTATTTCAGTATGTCGATGAAGACGGCACGCGCCGGCCGGTGGGTTCGTCGGATATCAACGACTACCTGCGCGAGGCGAGCGGCGCGGATTTCACCGCAAAGGACTACCGCACGTGGGCCGGCAGCGTCTTCGCACTTGCTGCGCTACGTGGCATCGAACCGGAGAGCGCGGCGCATGCGCACAAACACCTCGTCGAAACGATTAAGAACGTCGCCGCAAGGCTGCGCAATACCCCGGCTGTTTGTCGGCGTTGCTACATTCATCCCGCCGTCATAGAGGCGTTCGAAGCCGGCGAGCTCGACGATTTGCCGAAGGTCAGGACACGACGCGGGTTGAAGGCCGACGAGGCCGCGTTCGCAGCGTTGTTGGCGCGCGAAGCGCGACGCGTCAAACGAGAGCGGAAACAGCGCGAAGCGGCCGCAAACCCGATTTCAGCCGCGTTTCAGCCCGGTTTCAACCCATCATGCCGAAGGTCTGCAACAACAGCACGACGTTGAGCGCGAGGATGACGACGCTCGCGGCGATCGCGGCCCAGGACACATGCCGGCTGTTGACGAACGCGCCCATGATGTCGCGCCGGCATGCCGGGCTGCGCCGAACCTGTTCCACTGTGAATCGAACGAGCCGCTGCGCATCGGCGAATGTCTCGAGCGCCGCGCCTTCCCAGACGATTTCGGCGCGCGCGGCGACGTAGAGCAGGTCGCCCTGCTCATAGTCGATGAACAGGAGCCCGGCACGCGGGTCTTCGACGAGATTGCCCAGGGTGTTGAAGAATTGATTGCCTCGATAGTCGGGTGCCACGAACGTCCGCTCGTCGTCGACACGCACGAATCCCGGCAAGCCCCCGCGATGCGAGACGTCGACGCCTTGCGTCGGGCCGTCATCGCGCATGTCGCTGCGGGTGGCAATGAAATACGTGTCGCTTCGTTCGATCAGCGCTACGTCCGACGCATCGAGCGCCGTCGTGCGGCGCTCGGGCGCATGCGTCGAAGGCGCGCCGTCGGTTTCCACGCGCGCCGGCGTGCGGCTCTGAATGTATTTCGGGCAGTTGCCGAAGCTCTGCCGCACCTGGACGGTTAGCGTGCCGCCGTCGTGTGCCGTCACGACACCGTTGATGCGGTTGCGCCGGCGGGTCGGCGGCTCGATGCCGAGGCCGCCGAGCGCTGCGCCCACTCGCCACGCACCGATAAGCGGATCGCCCGCAAGCGTCTCGCCGCCAATGCGCAGCGTCGTGGCATCGGGCGACGAGACGAAGCCAGGCTCGCCGATGCGCAATGTCGCCCAAGGTTGCCCGTGCACATCGATCCCGCCCAGCACGATGAACGGCAACTGCTCGAAAAACTGCCGGTGCTGGTCCGGCAGGTATCGTCGAATGCTGCGCCGTCCGCCGATCTCGGCTTTTTCCCGCACGCCGGCTCGGGTCTGTACGGCGATTTCGCCGGCGTGGAACGGGATTGCGTCTAGGTCCCAGCCCGGCGGTGGGGCGACGGGATGGCGGTCGCGGGTTTCGGTGTTCATGGGCAATGATCCTTATCGATGCTGCATTGACGCTAACGCGGACTATTTGGCGGCCGGTGCGGACTCGAACGCGGGCATAGCGACGAAGCCCGACAGTGCTTCTACGCGAGCCAGCCAGGCCCGGATGTTCGGATAAGGTTCGAGCGAGATTCCGCCCTCGGGCGCGTGAGCGATATACGTATAGGCCGCGACGTCGGCGATCGTCCTCTGCGTGCCGACGGCGAAGGGACGCTTGCTGAACCCAGGTTCGATCACATCGAACAGTTGAATCGCCTTGCGCACGGCAACGTCGTAATCGAGGTCATAGCCGAACAGTTTGACGAGGCGGGCGGCGCACGGACCATGCGCGATGGGCCCCGCCGCAAGCGACAGCCACTGCGTGACATGCGCGGCACCGGTCGGGTCTTCCGGCAGCCACGATGCATCGCCGTAGCGCTTTGCCAAATAAACGAGGATTGCATTCGAATCGAACACGACCGTCTCGCCGTCCTCGATAACGGGCACTTGCCCAAACCGGTTCATCGCCAGAAACGCCGGGCTTCTTTGCTCGCCGGCTTTCAGATTGACGTCGACCGTTTCGAACGGCAGGCCCAGCAGGCTCAAGCACAGCTTCGCGCGATGAGCATGGCCCGAGAAACGCGACGCATATAGGCGAATGGGCTGACGAGGGGTGGCGGGCGACATGAGGGAATCCTTACGGGCAATGGAAGGAAGCGGTGGCCGATGCAACGGAATTCAAGCGTATCTCACGGCGATTGAACGCATAAGCTGGATAATCAGTGAATCACAATCCATTAAGAGTGGACAATCCATCATGCCCGATCTGCGCGACGTCAACCTGAATCGACTCGTCGTCTTTGCCGCCGTCGTAGAGGCCGGCTCGCTGAGCGCGGCGGCCGAACGCCTCGGCCTAGCCAAAACGATGGTCAGCACGCATATGCAGCGGCTCGAAGCGGAAGTGGGGGCGACCTTGATCGTGCGCACGACGCGGCGCTCGAATTTGACCGAGGCCGGCCAGACGCTTTACGAAGCGAGCCGCGAGTGCTTGCGCGCCGCGAGCGACGGGCTCGCCGCCATTTCGGCTCAGCCGGGGCCGTTACGCGGGGCTGTGCGCGTGGCGTCGCCGGTCGATTACGGCGCGCTCGTCGTGGCACCCGCGCTCGCCGCGCTGCAAAGAACGCATCCCGATCTCGAGATCGAGTTGGTCTGCGGCGACAGCTATGCCGATCTCGTCGCCGAGCGTATCGATGTTGCGATTCGTTTAGGGAACCTAAAGGATTCGAGCTATCGGTCCGCCCGGCTCGGGCAATACATGCGATGGCTCGTTGCGAGCCCCGAATTCCTGTCGAGCCGCAGGCTCCCAAATTCGCCGAGCGGGTTGGACGACGTTCCCTTCGTCGCCTTATCGACGATTGCCCAACCGTACACGCTGTCGTTGGTCAGTGCGGGCGGGCAACGTTTGCGGGTCCGCTGCAAACGCGGCTTTCGCGCGAATACGGCCGACGCCCGTCGTGCCGCCGTAATCGCGGGCGCGGGGTTCGCCATGCTGACGGATTTCTCTATCGCGAAGGATCTGGCGGCCGGCCGGCTGCTGCGTTTGTTTCCCCGATGGGCCGGCGAGCCGGCCGCCATTCAGGCCGTCTATCCGTCGGCGCGTCAGCCTTCGCCCAAAGTCGCGGCCGTCGTCGATGCGTTAAAGTCGTCTCTCATCGCGCGCCGATAAGCGAGCGGCGAGGCCCCGACAGCATCGCGGAAGCGATGCCCGAAATGACTCGCATGCGAATGGGGTCATGACGGCATGAGCATAAAGAAGCCGGTGCCGGCGCCCCAAGTCCTATGGCTAAAATAGCAAGAATTGACTGCGCGAAGCGCCGTTGCATAGTGAAGGGCCGATAGGCCGTGTCCGCCGGCCCTGCCGGCCGTTTCTAATCGTTCGAAAAAGAATGCCTCGATGAATTTTCTGCTCTACCTGACTACCGTGCTCATGTGGGGCACGACCTGGATCGCCATCAAGTGGCAGACCGGCGTCGTCGCGCCGCCCGTCTCCATTGCGTTCCGTTTCATCCGATGGTCGGCCCCCGCAGTGATCGGCCTCGCACTCGTCGTGCTCGGCAATCTCATCGCGTTCAACCTGTTTCGGCGATTGCCGTTGTTCACGGGGTCGAAATCTGCGGCGGCGGCGCGCTGATCAGGTTTCGGATATGTCGTAGTCGCTCTGGCACTTGAATTGCTCGCTCAGTCCAACATCCGTGAGCGGTCGAACGCACATGGGCGACTGGCGCAGTCGAGTCGTCCCGAGCACACTGGTCGCGACCGTCGCGCGATATTCGCGGCGCGTGTAGCTTTTTGCCCAAGGAGCAGACGATGCAAACGGACAGCGCACTGCAATCCACCATCGACGCGATCGTGCAGGACGGCAAGGGCCTGCTCGCAGCGGATGAAAGCGGCCCGACCATTGCCAAGCGGTTCAAGGCGATCGACGTCGAATCGACAGAAGAAAATCGCCGCGCATGGCGCACGCTGTTACTGTCGACTCCCAACCTCGGCCAATACGTAAGCGGCGTCATCCTGTACGAGGAGACGCTCGGCCAATGCGCGGACGACGGCGAACCGCTGCCGCGCCTCGCTGCGCGGCAGGGCATCGTGCCCGGCATCAAGGTCGATGCGGGCAAGATCGCCCTCGCGCACGCCCCGGGCGACGAAATTACGCAAGGGCTTGATGGGCTTGCCGGTCGCCTCGAAAAATACAAGGCGCAGGGCGCCCGTTTCGCGAAATGGCGTGCCGTCTACAACGTCTCCGATACGCTGCCGAGCCGGCTCGCCGTCGAGGCTAACGCCGATTCGCTCGCGCGCTATGCCGCTATTTGCCAAGAAGAAGGCGTCGTGCCGATCGTCGAGCCCGAGGTGTTGATGGACGGCGATCATTCGATCGACCGCTGCGCGCAGGTGACCGATGCGGTATTGCACGAGGTGTTCCATGCGCTGCGCCGGCATGGCGTCGTGCTCGAGCTGATGCTGCTCAAGCCTAGCATGGTGGTGGCCGGCAAGGCGCATGGGCAACAAGCGAGCGCAAGCGCGGTCGCGAAGCGGACTGTCGCCGTCCTCGCGCGTACGGTGCCGCCGGCCGTGGCAGGCATCTATTTCTTATCGGGCGGTCAAACGCCGCAAGAAGCGAGCGCCCACCTCGATGCGATCAACCGTACGGGGCGGCGCTCGTGGCCGCTCAGTTTTTCCTATGGGCGCGCGCTGCAGGAGCCGCCACTTGAAGCTTGGCGCGGCAAGGCAGCGAATGTCGCTGCGGCGCAGCAAGCGCTGCTCAAGCGCGCCCGGCTCAATAGCGCCGCCTCGCGCGGAGCCTATGACCCGAAGGACGAAGCCTCGGCCTGACCCGACGCGCGTTCAATGCATCGCCATCTGCACGACCTTGACGATCACGAGCCCGACAGCGATCACTAGGTAGCCGCGCAGCGCACCCATCCATAAGCGCGTCGCGTAGGTGAGCCGCGGGGGCGGCAGTTCGTCGAGCGGCGGCATGCGCCAGTTGATGCGATGGGCCGGCGCGCCGGATGCTGCGCCTTCGTCCGCTTCGTCCGCTTCGGCATGCACCGTTGGCCGCGCGCCGCGCTGGATCCCTTCGCTGCCGAGATAGGCGGCCGCGAACAGCAGGACGCCACCTACGAGCATCGACAGAATCGCCTTCGCCGAAATGTCGGGAAAGACCGTCGCCGCCGTCAAAATGATCGACAGCACGACCAGCACCGCCACGACGGCCCCGGTGAAAACGTTCAACCGCTTCGAATTGACCCAAGGGCCGAGCACGGCCTTGTCGTTGCATAGCAGCAGCAAGAATACCGTGGCGCTCGGCAGCAGCACGCCCGCCAGCGTCTGCACGGCTTCGGTCAAAAGGCCGAGCGGGCTACCCGGCATCAGCACGAGCGCGGCCGCCAGCGCGATGATGGCGAAGTAGACGAGATAGAACCCCTTGGCATCGAACACACCGCGATGCAGCGAATGGCGGATGCCGAACACATCGCCGATCGCGTAAGCGGTCGATAGGGACACCGCGGCCGCGCCGATGATCGACGCATCCAGCAAAGCGACCGCGAAGATGGTGGCGGACGTTTCGCCGACGTATTTGTGCAGCCCGGCGATCACCCCGCTTGCGTCGGTGAATTGACCCAATTCGGGGCGTCCTGCGAAGAGGGCGGCCGTGAACGCCATCATCGCGACGGCGCCGACAACCACGAAGCCGATGCCGATCCACAGATCGATCTTTTCGTACTTCATGAAGCGCGGCGTGATCCGCTTATCGATGATGTAGCTCTGCTGAAAGAACAACTGCCAGGGGGCGACCGTGGTTCCAACGATACCGATCACGAGCAGCATGACGTCGGACAACTTCGACTGCTGGGGCCAGCTCGGTACGAGGAAATCGCGCGCGATGGTTCCGACAGGCGGATGAACCGAGATAAGCACAGGCACGAGCAGCAGGCTCAGCAAACAGAGCCCGATCGCAAAGCGCTCGAAGCGGCGGAAGTCGCCCGTGCTGACAGCCGCCATCGTCAGGACTGCCGCGATGCAGACACCGAGGACTTTCGGCACGCCGAGAAAACTGAGCGCGAACGTGATGCCGATGAATTCGGTGACGATCGTCAGCGCATTGAGCAGGAAAAGATCGACGACGCTGAAGGCACCCCAGAATTTGCCGAAGCGCTGGAAGATCAAGCGTGCATGGCCGACACCGGTCACTGCGCCCAAGCGCAGCACCATTTCCTGATTGACGTAGAGAACGGGGATCAGCAGCGCGAGCGTCCACAGCAGCGTCGTACCGTAGTTCTGGCCGGCTTGCGTGTAGGTACCGAACGCGCCGGCATCGTTGTCGCCGACCATGACGATGAGCCCCGGGCCCAGAATGGCGAGCAGCGTGCGCAGGCGCGCGGCCCAGCCGCGGCGCGGCGCCGTGTCGTGGTGAGCGATCGTCCCGAAGGCCCCTTTGATGTCGCCGACGTGGGCGTCGTCTAGGACGGCGCTGCGTACAGGCGAAACGTGGACGGGTGTGGACATTTTTTTTCTCGAGGCTTCTCGCGCGCGGCGCGTACGTACGTGTTCATCGGCACGGCGGCGACGACGCTTTAGCCATTAAGCTTTAGGAAGCTTCAGGCGAGCGCGCACCGGCGTGTGCGTTGCCGCGAGCGAATGCGCACGCGGCGCCGAACCGACGGGCGCTGTTGCGTGCGAACACGACAAGCGGCGGCCGAACGGCACGGGGGCCATTCGAAATCGATGCGCACAAGAAGCGGGAGAGAAACTACGATGCGCACCGTCTGCCTGTTGGCTAGACGGCGGCTTGGGGAAGCGTTACCGGACGTCGTGCCGAATCAGGCTGAAATACTGTTCGAAGGTCGACTACTGCAACTGTCCAAGGCCTATGCCCCATTTGTGGAATTGAGTGAATTCTAGTTGTTGCATCGAGAATGCGTCAATAAGCGAGTTTGGTACCACCTCAATCTTTTCGGGTCCGTCCGTGGGTTTGCGCGCACAGAAAGCTCGCCAAGAGAACCTATTGCCCCGCGCGTGCCTGCTCGGGCAGCAGCGAATCGATGAGCGTGCGCATGCGCTTCCAGTGGGAGCCTTCCCAAAACACGCGCTTGCAGACATCGCAGGTCGAAAATTGCGTATGGCGCTCGAGCACGCCCTCGGGCGCGCGGCCGGCCACCTCCGCTTGGTCGATTCGCCGCAGCGGCGCATTGCATGCCAAACAGAGCCGGAACGCGTGGATGCTTCCGCTCAAATCCAGCCGGTCGATCACTTCGCGCAATTGCACCTGCGGCTTGAGCGAGCGCACATAGCAGCCGTGCGTGATCGTGCGGCGCTTGAGCAATTCGCGATCGCGTGTGAGCACGATGCGATCCTCCGACGCCGCCAGCGCCTCGATCTGCGCATCGGCGAAATGGTTGTCGTACAGGGTGTCGAATCCGGCTAGTCGTAGCAATTGCGCGAGGCCGCCCAGGTGCGCGTCCGCAACGAACCGGACGGTGCGCAGCGGCCGCTCGCGCACGCGCAGGAGCGGCGTCACGTCGAGCGCTTCGAATTTCGGATAGACGGCGACGCGATCGCCGTTTTCGAGCACGCGATCGAATCCGACGGATTCACCGTTGACCAGAATCAACTCGACCTCGGTGTGCGGCACGCCGAGCGCCTCGATCATGTGCTTGGTCGTGGCCGCATGCGCGCACACGCAACTGAACGCGCGTCCGCGCAGCGGCCGGGCGATGAAATCGTTCAGCTCTTCGTAAAACCGGAATGTGGCAGTGACGGTCGTCGTCATCGCACGAGTATCGCACCGGCGGCGCACCTGCGCAGCGCCGTGGCCCCGTCGGCAGGTTCTTCGCAATCATGCTTTACTTCCATTTTTTTGGGCGAAGGAGCAAGCGATGGACATCGGCTTTATCGGTCTCGGCAATATGGGCCACGCGATGGTCGAGAACGTCTTGAAAGCGGGGTATCGCGTGCGCGTCTGGAACCGCACGCGCGAGCGGGCGGCGCCGCTCGCCGCGCTCGGCGCGCAGCTCGTCGACGAGCCGGCTGCCGCGTTTGGCGGCGACGCGGTGTTCTCCATGCTGGCTGACGATGCCGCCGTCCTCGACGTGTTCGATGCGGCCCTGCTCGAGGGCGCACCGCGCGATCTCGTACACGTGAACATGGCGACCGTATCCGTCGCGCTGGCGCAATCGCTGGCGCGCGATCATGCTGCGCGCGGCATTCACTATGTGGCCGCGCCCGTGATGGGCCGGCCCGATGTCGCGGCCGCGGCCAAGCTCACGATCATCGCTGCGGGCCCGGCTGAAGCGATCGACCGCGTGCAACCGATTTTCGACGTGATTGGGCAAAAGACGTGGCGCATCGGGTCGCTGCCGCAGCATGCGAACGTTATCAAGCTCGCGGCCAATTTCTCGATCGCATCGGCGATCGAGACGCTTGGCGAGGCGGCGTCGCTATTGGCGGCGCACGGGGTGGCGGCCACCGATTATCTCGACGTCATTACTTCGAGCGTCTTTCCGGGTCCCGTGTATTCGGGCTACGGCAAGCTGATCGCCGAGCGACGCTACGAGCCGGCCATGTTCAAGGCGCGGCTAGGCTACAAGGACGTGCGGCTCGCGCTTGCGGCGGCCGAGGCCACGTCGACGCCGATGCCGATCGGTAGCCTCCTACGCGACAACCTGCTCGAAGTTTTGGCGCGCGGCGAGGGCGAGCAGGATTTCGCGGTGCTGGGCGAGGTGGCGGCTCGGCGCGCGGGGCGCTGATGACGTATGCGCAAACGATCGAGGGGCGCATAATCGTCGCTTCGTGTCCTTTCTTTCTCTGGAGCTTTGCGTCATGAGTCTGCATACGTGGTGGCTGTTCGTCGCAACTGTCTTCGTCATCAGTGCCATCCCCGGGCCGAATATGCTCGTGGTCATGACGCACAGCGCGCAGCACACGATGCGCCGCGCGATCGCAACGATGGCCGGCTGCCTCTCGGCGCTCGTCCTCATGCTGTCCGTCTCGGCCGCCGGGCTCGGCGTATTTCTCAAAGCTTGGCCGACGATGTTCGACGCATTGCGCTTTATCGGTGCCGCGTACTTGATTTATCTCGGCGTGAAGTCTTGGCGGGCCAAGGTAGTGGAGTCGTCTTCCGCGGCCGGCCTGCCCGAGCGCGAGACATCGGGCAAGCCGTCGCGCTCGCTGGCCGCGCTCTATCGCAACGGCTTCCTCGTGGCCAGCAGCAATCCGAAGGCGATCCTGTTCGCGGCCGCGCTGCTGCCGCAGTTCATCGATGCGTCGAGGGCCACGATGCCGCAATTCGGCGTCCTCGTCGCGACGTTTGCCGTGATCGAGGTCAGTTGGTACTTCGTCTATGCGGTGTGCGGCGCGCGCATCGGCGCCACGCTCAAGAGCGGGCGCGTTGCCCGGGCGTTCAATCGACTGACGGGCGGCGTGTTCGTCGGTTTCGGGGCGATGATGGCGCTCGTGCGCCACTGATACCGATCGTCAGTAGGCGAAGTACGGCCCCGCTCCGGCCGGCGTCGCTTGCTGCTCGATGGCCGCATAGACGTTGCGGCCGTAGAAGAACGGCAATCCCCAGTCGAACACCTGCGAGCCGACGAAAGCGGGCCCGGCGAACAGCGGCATCGCCGGAGCGCCGCCCGACGCTTGCCAAATCTGAGCGGCGTTGCCGACGCTGAACGTGACCGAACTCGTCACACCGTTCGTGCCGACGTTGAGGGCGCTGAATTGCTCGGTCGTGCTCGGGCAGTAGTAGCTCTGATTGGGGCTCGCGCAGGCGGGCAGCTGATTGGTCGCGAAAAACAACCCCGTCGAACCGCTGTCGATGATGCTTCCCGAGTAGGTCGTTCCATTCTCGGTGGTCGTGAACACGCCACGCGAGGGGTCGACGCCGATCACCTGCGGTGCGCGGCCAAGGCCGTTGTTGCTTTGGGTGCCGATGCCGAAAATCAGCTGTCCTGCCACGCTCGCTGCGCCGCCGCCGGGCACAGCGGGCAGGCTCACGATCACGCCGTTGCCGTCCGCGCCGAAGTACGGCACGGGATTAGCCACCTGCCGCGTTTCGGCTACGGCCGTCGATACGCAACTCGTCCCCGAGCACGCGTAATAGGTGCCGGCGATAGCCTGGTTCGCGCACGCCGCGCCGCAATCGTGCTTGAACACGCCGATGCCTAGGATGCCGTTCGCTGCCAGCGCGCTCGGCGTATTGCGCGATGCGCCCGTATTGGAACAGCTCGTCGGTACGGCCGCATAGTTCTGATTAATGACTTGAATGGGTAGAGAAGCCGCCCGCTCGCCGGCGATTTGAATGTCTGCGATGCGCACGGAGCCCCACGTATAGCCATCGAAGAACTGCATGCATTCGGCGAGCGCTCCGCCGCTCCCGTTCGTCTGCTGTGGCAGCACCACCGATGCAGGCAATTGCGATGCGAACACGCGCAGGCCCCACGACCCCGTATCGACGAGCACGTGATCGATCGTTTGGCAATTCCCGGTGCCCGGTGCGCAAACCGTGACGCTGACGAACGGCATGTTGGGCACGCCGGATACTCCATGATCAACGGTAATCGCCGCAACGTTGGCTACGGCAGCCGCAGCGTTCGACGTGTTGCTGACCGACGATGAGCCGCCGGAGCCGCCACCGCCGCCGCACGCGGCGGTCAAGCAGGCCATCAGCAGGGCGACCGCCCACATGACGGCATTCGAAATCGAGAGTCGATACATCGCATGCCCCTTAACGAACGACGGCGGCATCGACGCCGGCGGGCAGCGCTTGCGGCAGGTATGCATGGCCCGAGAACGCGCGCAGGTGTCCGCTCGAGTACACGACCAGGTCAGTTGCCGAGACCGCGAGCGGCCCGGCGCCGCGCGCCGGGCTCGCATTCGCGAACCGCTCGAACGCGGCACCGAGCATCGTCTTCAAATCGGGCAGGGTCGGGCCATCCCAAGCCACGCCGAACACGATGCCGTCGGCCCCGACGTATTCGCGCACGACGGTGCTGGAAGGCAGGATGATCGTATGGAGGGTGTAGGCAGCTTGCACGGAGCTTGCGTGTCCAATAGCGGCGAGATGTGTTGTGTCGGCGGCGATGCTTTCGGCGTGCTGGCCGAGTGCGGCACAGGCGCCGGTGGCAGCCATCGAGCCGGCCGCGGCGAGCGCGACGGCGATTGCGCCCGAATAAACGTGCGATTTCACTGCGTTTCCTTCGATGACCTACGTGCGCCGGCGAGCCGGCAGAAGCGCCGACATCGGGGGCAACTCAGGCAGGCGCGTCGCGAAGGCGGGAGCGCTGCATCCGTTACCGGGTGGGTTCGATGTCGTACTACTGCGTTGAACGGACGCGCGGCGGCGAACTTTAGGTCTGGGTCGTGTCGGCGCGCGCGTAATCCGTGGCGAGTCGGGTCAGGAAACCGACGGAGGCGAAGTTGTAAGGATGTCGCCCCCGTTTGACGGGAAATGAGTGCGCGTTGCAGCGCAAGGGTCGCGGGCGATTTCGCCGGCACGGCGGTTTTAAATCGGCTGAGCGAAGTGCCGTACCACACAGGGATTGAAAATTTTTTTGCCTATGTGAGCAGAAACCCTTATTTTTAATCGAGCGCTGAACTTTTTCTGCAAACGCTCGTTTGATAGCGGTGCGACACCCCGTGAGACCCGAATCATCATATGAAGGCTTCGCCGGCCTTATTTCGGCAAGCCGCAATGAGCACTGTGCAACGAGGATGATGCAATGAAATCCGATGGGTACGGCGCGCGAGAGACGGTCGCGAACGGAACGGAACCGCCCAGCGAGGCAAATAAGGCAAGACATCGGAAGCGCGTTTTGATTGCCGACAGCGACGACGAAGCGCGCCGCATGCTTGCGAACATCGTCGAAAGTCTTGGCTATGAGGTGGTAGCGGCGTGTTCGGCGGAAGCAGCGCTCGAGATTGCCCGTCGCGCGCCGCCCGACGCAGCGCTAATCGACATCGGCGCTTCGCTTTTGGAAGGATTGCCGGTGGCACGCAGAATGCGCGAGCTCGCGGGACAATCGGAATTGTTACTGATTGCGCTGACGGGTTGGGGCCAGCCGCAATATCGCGAGATGGCGCTCGCGGCCGGCTACGACGTGCATTTGGTCAAGCCGGTCGGCGTCGACCAATTGGGCTTTCTGCTGTCGATGACGCTGGTGTAAAGGTTGCCGGCGGATCGGAATGTTGCGGAAGGGCAACGGTCGACCGTCGCCGATCGTCTGGCTTGTTGCAACGCACCAAACGGTTTGCTAGAGTGAAGTTGTCTCCTCCATGTCTCCACTGATATGGATTCAGCCCGCCCTTTTAGGCGGGCTTTTTTTTTTGTGCGTCAGTCTGTGCGTCTTACACCGAGACGCTGCAAGCGCGAACTACGAAACGCCCGGCAGCGCAGCGTTCAAAACTTATACGAGAGTTAGGCGTGCCGATCAACGCTGCAGCCCGGTTTGCTCGTCAGCGCCGATGCTAAGGTTCATGCATTGAATGGCTGCGCCCGACGCGCCCTTGCCGAGGTTATCCAGGCGCGCGATCGTAACGAAGCGTTCCTCGTTGCCGAAGACGAACAGGTCGACGCGATTCGTATCGTTGTTCGCTTGTGCGTCGAAGAAGCCCGCATCGAGATTGTCATCCGCATCGAACGGGGCCACTCGCACGAATGCTTCGCCGCCGTAGTATTCGGCGAACAGCGCTTGGACATCGCGCGGGCCCACGCGCTTGGCCAACTGATTGGCCGAGAAGTACGTCGTGGCCGCCAGGCCCTTATAGAACGGGCCGACGATCGGCGTGAAGATCGGCGCTGTCTTCAGCCCGGTGTGGAACGCCATTTCCGGCAGATGCTTATGGCCCAGCGCGAGCGCGTACGGACGCGGGCTTTGCAGCTTCGGGTTCGATTCGCCTTCGTAATCGGCGATCATTTTCTTGCCGCCGCCGCTATAGCCCGTAATCGAGTAGCTGTGCGCCGCGAAACTGGGCGCGACGATGCCCGCATCGACGAGCGGGCGCATGGCCAGTACGAACGCGGAAGCATGGCAGCCCGGCACCGCAATGCGCTTGGCCGTACGCAGGCGTTCGCGCTGCGCACGTGTGAGCTCCGGTAGGCCGTACGCCCAATCGGCATGCGTGCGGAATGCCGTACTGGCATCGATGATCACCGTCTTCTCGTTTTCGACGAGGCCGGCCGATTCCCGCGAGGCAACATCGGGAAGGCACAGGAACGTGACATCCGACGCGTTGATGAGCTTGCGCCGCTCGTCGAGATCCTTACGCTTCGATTCTTCGATGCGGAGCACTTCGACGTCGGAACGGCGCGACAGGTACTCAAAAATCTTCAGGCCTGTCGTGCCTTCCTGTCCGTCGACGAAAACTTTCGTGCTCATTTCGATCTCGCTATCTATTGCCGGTTGTGGGTGCGCCCAGGGCGGGGCGCGCAAAGCATGATTTTAAGGGTTAACGGAAGATGCGGTGAAATTTCGACGCGACGCTGCACGTTGCCGCGAGAAGCCATCCGAACAAACAGCCCCGCCGCGAAAATCGCAGCGCCCCGGCATCAGCCCTTCAGCGCGCGTAGGTGACCGTCAGTTGTGTCTTCGCGAGTACGGAAGTGTTGATCTCGTGATCGAACATCAGCGCATGGCGCGCCGGGCCGAGCCGTAAGTCGGACGTGTTGAGTGCGAATACGGTGAGCACGTAGCGGTGGGGCTTGCCCTGCGGCGGGCATGGGCCACCGTAGCCGATGTTGCCGTAATCGTTGCGCGCCTCGATCGCACCGATTTTTTTTAAATAACCCGACGCGCTCGCGTTCGACGGCAACGTATTGACGGTGGGCGGGATATCGGCGACGGCCCAATGCCACCAGCCGGGGCCGGGTGCGTCGAGATCGAACAAGGTGACGGCGAAGCTTTTCGTGCCCGTGGGCGCGTTGTGCCACGACAACTGCGGCGAGGCGTTCTGGCCTAGCCCTTTGCAGCCATCGTCGTTGTAGACCTGCGCGCTGCGCACGGGTTGACCGTCCTGCAGGTCGCTGCTCATGACGGTGAAGCGGCCCTGCCCGGCAGCTGGGCTCACGCTTGATGCGAACCATGCGATGCAGACCGAAACGATGGCCGCGGCTGTTCGCTTGGCCCGCTCTGCCCGCTTGGCCGATAGCCATGCGAAAACCGATGCGGCGACTTTGCGGTACTTGCGCATGACCCGATTCTCCGGTCGACGGCGAGGGGAGGGAGACCTCGTCGCGGCCGATTATTTGCCGAAAGCGCGCCGCAACGCGGTAGCCAGTCTAACATCGCCCGCCCTTGCTCGTGGCCGCCGAGCCTTTAGCCAGCATCGGCGGCGTGCGCGGGCTCGCAGCCCAGCGCACGCCGCGCGCGGGCGTTACTGCGGTGACGCCGTGGCACCGCCGTGCGCAGCCGACCATTCGGCCGGCGCGTGCAGGAACTTCTCGACTTCGTCGAGCGTTTTCGTTTCGAAGTAGCCCGATGCCTTCGCGACGCGCAGTACATCCCACCAAGTCGCGAGTGCGTGCAAGTCGACGTCGATGTCCTTCAACACCGAAACGCTTTCCTTGAAGATGTTGTAGTGAAACAGCACGAAGCAGTGGTTCACGCGTGCGCCCGCGGTGCGCAGCGCATTGACGAAGTTGATCTTGCTGCGGCTGTCGGTTGTCAGATCCTCGACGAGCAGCACGCGCGAGCCTTCTTCAAGATGGCCTTCGATCTGAGCGTTCCGGCCGAAACCCTTGGGCTTTTTGCGCACGTACTGCATCGGCAGCATCATGCGGTCGGCGATCCAAGCGGCAAACGGAATGCCGGCCGTTTCGCCGCCGGCCACGGCATCGATCTGCTCGTAGCCGACGTCGCGCAGGATCGTCGTCTCGGCCATCTCCATGAGAGCCCGGCGCACGCGCGGGTAGGAGATCAGCTTACGGCAGTCGATATAGACGGGGCTTGCCCAGCCGGAGGTGAAAATGTACGGCTTCTCGGCGTTGAAGTGCACCGCCTGCACTTCGAGCAGAATCTTGGCGGTCGTATCGGAGATCGTTTGGCGATCGAAGCCTGTCATGGGCAAATCCTTGGATCATGGGCGAGAGGCGGGCGGGTGGGCCCGGTGGCGCAGGCTGTTTGCTGCGCGCGTAGCCCGGCATTTTACCCGAGTTCGGAATCGAGCCCGCTTCGAGCCCGCTGGAAACCAAGATTAGGGGGTGTACACTAGGCGCCCCGCGAAACGCTCACGCGCCGTCTGTGCTACCCGCGCAGGAACAGCGCCGCGCCCACACGGCGCAACATGCGGCCGCCGCAGTCGCTATCTTGTCGACCTGCCCGGCGCCGCCCCCGGGCGCGAGCGTGCCGGCCCGAATTCCCGAATTCAATTACGTCTCGCAGGCAAAATCATGGACGAACAACTGAAGCAAAGCGCCCTCGCATATCATCAGAATCCCAGGCCCGGCAAGATCTCGGTCACGCCCACCAAGCCGCTGTCGAACCAGCTCGACCTCTCGCTGGCCTATTCGCCCGGCGTCGCGGCCGCGTGCGAAGCCATCTATGCCGATCCGCTCGACGCGCAAAAGTACACGTCGCGCGGCAATCTCGTCGGCGTCGTGACGAACGGCACCGCGGTGCTCGGCCTCGGCAACATCGGCCCGCTTGCGGCCAAGCCCGTGATGGAAGGCAAGGGCTGCCTCTTCAAGAAGTTCGCCGGCATCGACGTTTTCGATATCGAATTGGCCGAATCGGACCCCGACAAGCTTGTCGAAGCCATCGCCATGCTCGAGCCCACGCTGGGCGGCATCAACCTCGAGGACATCAAGGCGCCCGAGTGCTTCTACATCGAGCAGAAGCTGCGCGAGCGCATGAAGATTCCCGTCTTCCACGACGACCAGCACGGCACCGCGATCATCGCGTCGGCGGCCATTCTGAACGGCTTGAAAGTCGTCGGAAAGGAGCTGTCGAAGGTCAAGCTCGTCTGCTCGGGCGCCGGCGCAGCGGCGATCGCCTGCCTCGACTTGCTCGTCAAGCTCGGGCTGTCGAAGCAGAACGTACTTGTCGCCGATTCGAAGGGCGTCATCTACGTGGGCCGCGGCAGCCTCGATCCGTCGAAGGCGCGCTACGCGGCCTCGACCGACGCTCGCACGCTCGCCGATGCCATCAAATCGGCCGACGTCTTCCTCGGCTGCTCGAGCGCCGGTGTGCTCAAGCCCGAGATGGTCAAGGATATGGGCGACCGGCCGCTGATCCTTGCACTGGCGAACCCTGAGCCCGAAATTCGTCCCGAAGATGCGAAGGCCGTGCGCCCCGACGCCATCATCGCGACGGGCCGCTCCGACTATCCGAACCAGGTCAACAACGTCCTGTGTTTCCCGTTCATCTTCCGTGGTGCACTTGACGTCGGCGCGACGACGATCACCGAAGAGATGAAGCTCGCCTGTGTGCGCGCGATCGCCGAACTCGCGGAAGAGACGGACCAGGGCGACGAAGTCGCGAAGGCCTATGAAGGCCACTCGCTCGAATTCGGCCCCGAGTACCTGATTCCGAAGCCGTTCGATCCGCGTCTGATCATCAAGATCGCACCGGCTGTTGCGCAAGCGGCCATGGATTCGGGCGTTGCGACGCGCCCGATCCAGGACATGGACGCGTATCGCGAGCACCTGGGCACCACCGTCTATCACACGGGCATGGTGATGCGGCCCGTGTTCGCGGCGGCGAAGCAAAAGGCCGCGCGCATCGTCTTCGCCGAGGGCGAGGACGAACGCGTGCTGCGCGCTGCGCAATTCGTGCTGATGGAGAAAATCGCCAAGCCGATCATCGTCGGGCGTCCGTCTGTCGTCGAGATGCGTCTGAAGAAAATGGGCTCGAAGCTGAAGGTCGGTGTGGACTTCGATATCGTCGATCCCGAGGACGATCCGCGCTTCACGCAAAGCTGGCAGCTCTATCACGAGATCGGCGCGCGCGATGGCGTGACGCCTGAGATCGCGAAGGCGGCGATGCGTAAGTTCAATACGCTGATCGGCGCGATCCTGATTCGCCTCGGCCATGCCGACGGCATGATTTGCGGCATGATCGACACGTATCACAGTCATTTGAAATACGTCGCTCAAGTGCTGGGCCGCTCGCCGCAAGCCGAGCATTACGCGGCGATGAATCTGCTGATGCTGCCGGGCCGCAATCTGTTTATCTGCGACACGTACGTCAACGAAGTGCCGAGCGCCGAGCAGTTGGCCGATATGGCGATTCTGGCCGCGCGCGAGGTCGAGCGTTTCGGCATCGTGCCGAAGATTGCGCTGCTCTCTAATTCGAACTTCGGTAGTGCGCCATCGGCGTCGTCGCAGCGGATGGCCGCTGCGCGCAAGCTGATCGCCGAGCGCGCGCCGCAGCTCGAAGTGGACGGTGAAATGCATGGCGACGCGGCGCTGTCCGAGCTTGTCCGCAAGCAGTCGTTCCCGGGCACGACGCTCACGGGCGAGGCGAACTTGCTGCTCATGCCGAACGTCGAAGCGGCCAACATCGCCTACAACCTGCTGAAGATGGTCGGCGGCGAAGGCGTGACGGTGGGGCCGTTCCTGCTCGGTGCGGACAAGCCGGTGCATATCTTGACGCCTGCCGCGACGGTGCGGCGGGTCATCAACATGACGGCGGTGGCGGCGGCGAACGTGCGGGCGGAGTAACGCGTGTCTGCTTAGGGTAAGCCGGCGGACGACGCGCAGCGCCTCTATTTAGCGCGTCGCCGGCCGGCTGCACATGCCGAAAAAAATGGCGGCTGTCCTTGCGGGCCGCCGCCATTTTTTATCGACTCGGTGGGCGCAGAAAATCACGCCGACCGAGTCCTATCGCCGAAGTTTACGCCGCGTGTCGCGTCGCACCGCCGCCGGGCTTGCGCCATTTGCCGATGAGATCGTCCCACTTCGCCCGCACGGCCTTCAGGTTGTTGTCCTTCACGTGGCCGTAACCGCGAATCGCATCCGGCAGATTCGCGAGTTCGATGGCGAGCGGCAGATTCTCCGCCTTCAATCCCGAGATCACTTCACGCACGAGCGCTTCGTACTCGCCGATCAACGCACGCTCCGTGCGACGCTCCTCGGTCTTGCCGAAAACGTCGAAGGCCGTGCCGCGCAGGAACTTCATCTTCGCGACCAGCTTGAACGCCGACAACATCCAGGGACCATACTGCTTCTTCACCAGGTGGCCCTTCGCATCCTTCTTCGCGAGCAGCGGCGGCGCAAGATGGAAGTTCAGCTTCCAGTCGCCTTCGAACTGCTCGCGCAGCTTCGCGAGGAATGCCGGATCCGTTTGCAGGCGCGCAACTTCGTACTCGTCCTTGTATGCCATCAGCTTGTACAGGTTGCGTGCGACGGCTTCCGTGAGCGGCTCGCTCACGGCATTGCCGTCGGCAAGCCCCCGTTCGCCCGCCCGCACCTGCGAGACGAGCGTTTCGTAGCGCTTCGCATAGGCTGCATCCTGATACGCGGTTAGCAGTTCGACTCGCTTGGCGATCAGCGCATCGACCGACTTCTTCGTATGCAGCGAAATCACCGTCGCGCCGGCGTCCTGCGTGCCGGCTGCGGGCTTGGCCGCGCGCTCGACGCTGGCCAGGTCGAAAGCGGCACGCCGGCCCCATTCGAACGCAGCGAGGTTCTTCTCGACCTGAACGGCGTTGAGCTCGATCGCGCGCACCAGCGAGCGATGCGAGAGCGGCAGCCATCCGCGCTGCCACGCATAGCCGAGCACGAACGGGTTCGTATAGATTGCATCGCCGAGCAGCGCGAGCGCAAAGCGATTCGCGTCGACGAGATCGACATGCTCGCCCGCCGCGGCGCGCACGTCGCGCTCCGTGCTTGTACCCGGGAACGTCCAGTTCGGATTCTTGATGAACTCGGCCGTCGGCGTCTTCGAGCTATTGACGACAACGCGCGTCTCGCCGAACTTCATCCGCGAGGTGCACTCGTCGCCGGCCGTGACGATCGCGTCGCAGCCGATCACGAGGTCCGCTTCGCCCATTGCGATTCGCGTCGCATGGATGTCGGTCGGCGCGTTCGCGATCTGCACGTGGCTCATCACGGCGCCGCCTTTTTGAGCAAGGCCGGTGACATCGAGAACCGTCACACCCTTCTGTTCCAAATGCGAGGCCATGCCGAGCAGTGCGCCGATCGTCACGACGCCCGTGCCGCCTACGCCCGTGACCAGCACGCCATAGGGGCGAGTAATCTCAGGCAGCGCCGGCTCGGGAATCGCGGGCAGATCGCCGCTCGCTTTCGCGCTCACGCCTTTCGGCTTACGCAGTTGGCCGCCCTCTACCGTCACGAAGCTCGGGCAAAAGCCCTTCAGGCACGAAAAGTCTTTGTTGCAGCTCGATTGGTTGATCTGGCGCTTCGTGCCGAACTCGGTCTCGAGCGGCTCAACCGATAGGCAATTCGACTGCACCGAGCAGTCGCCGCAGCCTTCACAGACGGCCTCGTTGATCACGACGCGTCGTGCCGGGTCGGGGAATTCGCCCTTCTTGCGGCGCCGGCGTTTCTCCGTCGCGCAGGTCTGGTCGTAGATGAGGATCGTCGTGCCTTCCATCTCGCGCAGTTCGCGCTGGACGGCGTCGAGCTCATCGCGATGATGGATCGTCACGCCCGGCGCCAATAGCGTCGTGCCGTGGTACTTCTGCGGCTCGTCGGTGACGATGACGATCTTTTTCGCGCCTTCGGCCGCGAGTTGATGCGTGATCTGCGGCACGGTCAACACACCGTCGACGGGCTGGCCACCCGTCATCGCGACCGCATCGTTATAGAGAATCTTGTAGGTGATGTTCGCTTGCGCCGCGATGGCCGCGCGAATGGCTAGCAGGCCCGAATGGAAGTAGGTGCCGTCGCCGAGGTTCGTGAATACATGCTTCTCGTTCGTGAACGGCGCTTGCCCGGTCCAGGCGACGCCTTCGCCGCCCATCTGGCTGAACGTGCTCGTATTGCGGTCCATCCAGACCGTCATGTAGTGACAGCCGATGCCCGCCATCGCGCGCGAGCCGTCGGGCACGTTCGTCGAGGTGTTGTGCGGGCAGCCTGAGCAGAACCAGGGCTGGCGCTCTGCCGTCACGCGCGGCGCGGCGAGCGCCTTCTCCTTCGCTTCGATGACGGCGACGCGAGTTGCAATGCGCGCGCGCACGTCGGAGGGCAGCTCGAACTTATCGAGTCGCGTCGCGATTGCTTTGGCGATGAGCGCGGGCGAGAGTTCGTAATGCGCGGGCAGCAGCCAGTTGCCCATCGGCACCGACCATTCGCCGCCGGCGCCGTCCTTTTCGTCGAACTTGCCGAATACACGCGGGCGCTGGCCATCGGGCCAGTTGTACAGCTCTTCCTTGATCGCGTATTCGAGAATCTGGCGCTTTTCCTCGATGACGAGAATCTCGTCGAGCCCGCGCGCGAATGCTTGCGCGCCCTGGGCTTCGAGCGGCCAAACACAGCCGACCTTATAAAGCCGGATGCCGATGCGCGCACAGGTTTCATCGTCGAGGCCCAGGTCGACCAGCGCCTGGCGCACGTCGAGATAGGCTTTGCCGCCCGTGATGATGCCGAAGCGCGCGTGCGGCGAATCGATCTCGACGCGGTCGAGTTTGTTCGCGCGCACATAGGCGAGCGCGGCGTACCACTTGTAGTCGAGCAGCCGCGCTTCCTGCACGAGCGGCGGATCGGGCCAGCGAATGTTCAAGCCCCCGTCGGGCATCGCGAAATCGGTCGGTAGGACGATCTGCATGCGATGCGGGTCGATGTCGACCGAAGCCGAGGATTCGACTACGTCGGTCACGCACTTCATCGCGACCCAGAGGCCGGAGTAGCGGCTCATCGCCCAGCCGTGCAGGCCGAAGTCCAGGTATTCCTGGACGTTCGACGGAAACAGCACGGGCAGGCCGCACGCCTTGAAGATGTGTTCCGACTGATGCGCGAGCGTGGACGATTTGCAGGCGTGGTCGTCGCCGGCGAGCACGAGCACGCCGCCGTGCCGCGACGAGCCGGCCGAATTGCCATGCTTGAGCACGTCGCCCGAGCGGTCGACGCCGGGACCCTTGCCGTACCACATCGAGAACACCCCGTCGTACTTCGCGCCGGGGTAGAGATTGACTTGCTGCGTGCCCCACACGGCCGTCGCGGCGAGATCTTCATTGATCCCGGGTTGGAACACGACGTGGTTCGAGGCGAGATGCTTCTTGGCCTTCCAGAGCGCGAGATCGAGTCCGCCGAGGGGGGAGCCGCGATAACCCGAGATGAAGCCGGCCGTATTGAGTGCGGCGGCCTGATCGCGCGCGTGTTGCAGCATGGGCAGGCGCACCAGCGCTTGGATGCCGCTCATATAAGCGCGGCCGCGTTCAAGCGTGTATTTGTCGTCGAGCGTGACGGAAGACAGCGCAGCTTCGAGCGAGGCTCGCTGATCTGCGTCTAGCGGGGCATTCATTATGTTGACTCCTCAACCCTGTTTGGGATCACCAAAACGTCTCAGCGTCCGCATCTTTTGGATGTTTCGGCCGGGGCCGCCATATTGGCGGATTTCTCGCGATGGTAGCACTGGTGGAAACCCGCCGCAGTGGTCAAAAATGGTGCCATTGCTTGCCTAGCAAGGCTTTTGAAGCGGCTCGTTATCTCAGAAAGACACGTGGAACGCGCGAAGCCAAACGGTGAGACGTGGCGTACCGTCGTATCCGTCTGTAACCGCCGTAACGTGTTGTTTTATGGCTGGAATACGCCCATTCGACCTGGTCTAATTGCCCACTCGCCGGCAATTGGCGAGCACGCGGCCCTGTGTCACGCCGACGCTTCCGGGCGCGTGACGCGCCACCGGCGCATAAAGCGTCGTTGGCGCGCTGAATAAAAGGAGTACAGATGCAAAAGCGACACGTTCAGACCTTCTTGACGGTTTCCGCCGTATTTTTCGCGATGAGCTTGCCCGTGCGCCAGGCACAGGCGGGCGTGGTCGCGGCGGCAGTCTCGCGCACGATCGCTCACGCGGGGCTTGGAGCCAGCCCCGCCGAGGCTTGGGCGCTCTCGATGGGCGAAGCGCCTGCTGCGCGCGCGCCTTTCGCGGCCCGGCCGATCGCGCGCGCTAGCCACGCGCATGCGACGAAGATCGAGGCGGCTTCGATCAAACGCGACGATGCGAGCGAAGAGGCCAGCGTCGTGCCGCTCTCCCTCATGTAAATCCGTTGTTGCATCGCGGCCGCGAGCGGCCGCGCGGGATGCGCGCCCCGGTAGGTGAGCGCATCCCGGCCCTTCATCTTCATTGCTTCATTGCTTCGAACGGCGGCCCGAGCGGCCGCACGTCAAACCGGTCAGGCCTTGTCCTGCACGACACCGCGTCGAATCTGATCGAGTTCGATCGATTCGAATAGCGCCTTGAAGTTGCCTTCCCCGAATCCCTGATTGCCCTTGCGCTGGATGATCTCGAAGAAGATCGGCCCAATTTGGTTCTCGGTGAAGATCTGCAGCAGCAGATCGTCCTTCGCGCCGTCGATGAGAATCTTGCGTTTCTTGAGTTCGTCGAGCGGCTCGGTGTGGCCTGGAATCCGGCGATCGACGAGTTCGTAATACGTGTCGACCGTATCGAGCAGTTTGATGCCCGATGCGCGCAAGCCGTCCACGGTGCGGCAGATGTCCGACGAGCCGAGCGCAATGTGTTGAATGCCTTCGCCGTGGTACGCGTCGAGGTATTCCTGGATTTGGCCGGCCGTCTCGGAGCCTTCTTCGTTGATCGGGATGCGGATCTTGCCGCAGGGCGAGGTCATTGCTTTCGATTTGACGCCCGTCACCTTACCTTCGATATCGAAATAGCGGATTTCGCGGAAATTGAATAGACGCTCGTAGAAGGCGGCCCATTCCTGCATGCGCCCGCGGTGCACGTTGTGCGTCAGGTGGTCGATGTAGGTGAGCCCATGGCCAACGGGACGCGGATCGGCGCCGGCGATCGGCTCGAAGTCGACGTCGTAAATGTCGATGTCGCCGACACTGCCCGGCTGTGCCGCGTGCTTACCGCGCCACCGATCGACGAAGTAGATCAGCGAATCGCCGATCCCCTTGATCGCGGGGATATTCAATTCCATCGGGCCCGTCTTGTTGTCGAACCCCCACGCGCCGCATTCGAGCGCGTGCCGGTAGGCCTTACCTGCGTCTTGCACGCGCAGTGCGATGGCGCAGATCGACGGCCCATGCAGGCGCGCAAAGCGTTGCGCGAACGAATCGGGCTCGGCGTTGACGATGAAATTGATGTCGCCCTGGCGATAGAGTGTGACGTGCTTGTGGCGGTGACGCGCGATCGCGGTGAAGCCCATCTGCTCGAATAGCTTGCCCAGCGCTTTGGGATCCGGCGCAGTGTATTCGATGAATTCGAAGCCGTCGGTGCCGACGGGATTGTCCCAAGTTTGAACCTGCATGCTTGTCTCCGTATGCGACGAACCACGATGACCGTGTGTCTCGACTGTGTTCCGGCTATATCCCGGCTATATCCCGGTTCGAGGCTGCCGCTGCGGCGATGCGTCGCGGGACACCCATAGACGCAAGTGTATAGCGGTCATCCTGGCAAAAATTTGCGATGTTCGTCGATCCGAACTACGATTGCGCAACTTAATGTCTCGGGTTAAACCCAGGGAGTGGGAAAATGGCCGACATCGAACTCGACGCCGTCGACAGGCGCATCCTGGCCTTTTTGCAGGAAAACGGACGTGCGTCGAACCAAGATATCGCCGAGCGCGTGAACCTCTCGCCGAGTCCTTGCCTGCGGCGCATTCGACGGCTTGAAGAGGCCGGCATCATCCGCGGCTATGTCGCGCTGCTCGATCCGCAAAAGCTGGGCCTCGGCCTGCTTGCTTACGTCAACGTGCGCCTCGAAAAGCGCGGCGGGGCGACGGGCCATGCGGGCACGACGCACGCCGAGCTTTTTCGCGCGGCCGTGCAGGCATGGCCCGAGGTTGTGGCCTGCCATGCGATGACGGGCGAGATGGACTACCTGCTGCGCGTTCAGGTGAAGGACATGGTGCACTTCTCGCGCTTCGTGCAGGATCAGTTGCTGCACCATCCTTCGGTCGTCGATGTCAAAACGAGCTTCGCGCTCGAATCGTTCAAAGAAACGACGGCCCTGCCGATCCTGTGAGCCTTGCCCGTGCATCCCGTGCATCCGTGCTCCGGTATGCCGGCTGGCATAAAAGCGCAGCACTAAAAGACAACGAGGCGACCGAAGCCGCCTCGTCGCGCGCACCGCACAGGGGAGAGCGGCACGCTGGGGGAAAAAAGGAGGGCTACGCGAGCGCGTCCGCCGGCATCATCGCTTCGATGATGCGCGCCGTATCGCGAGCTTGGCGCTTGATCGCATAGTCGAACACCGCGGCTTGCTCCTGCAGCATTTCGGTGATGATGCTCGTTTGATCGGCGGGCGAGAGCGTCAAATAGGCGTCGGCGCTGCCATACGCGTATTCGATCTTCATGCCGGCCTTCTTGGCGATGTGCATCATCGTCGTATTGCGCGAGAGGCAGTACATATAAAGCGTCGTGACGCGCGTGTTGCGGCTGTGGATCGCGGCGCGCGCGAACAGCATCGAGCCGATGCCCATACCGCGCGAGCTTTCGAGCACCGATACGCCGAACTCCGCCGTGCGCTGATCGTTCTCGACCGGAAG
Source organism: uncultured Burkholderiaceae bacterium (assembly GCA_966212065.1). Classification (GTDB taxonomy): domain Bacteria; phylum Pseudomonadota; class Gammaproteobacteria; order Burkholderiales; family Burkholderiaceae; genus Trinickia. The sequence goes on along the minus strand of CBIHOQ010000032.1, from coordinate 8,774 downwards.
GTAGGCAAGATGCGCGACACCCACGAGTGCGAGCCGGTTGTCGTAGACGCCGAATACCTTGTCGCGGGCGAAATCGATCGCCGCTACGTAATGCTCGATCACGTGATCGGGCGCAGCTTGGCCGAAGCGCAGCAGGCGATCGTCGGCGTCGAGCGCGAGAAAGTGTGCGAGCAACTGATCGCGGTCGCGAGCGGTCAGCTCGCGCACGAGTACAGGCTCACGATGGGCCGCCTGCGAGGCGCGGTCCTGCAGCGGGACCGAAGCGACGGCGCGAGTGGTTTGGCGCGGATTCATCGTGGTTCTCCTTTTCGTCATGCGCGTCGTGTTGCGGCGCAATGCGAATTTTACCCGATTCGCATCGTCATGATAGGGAAAACCCGAATTTGACTTCGAGGGCAGCTTCTATTACGGCTTTATGGCGGCGTAACTCGCTGATTTTTAGGTAAAAATTGGAGTGTTGCGCGCCGGCATCAGGTCGTTTTGACCGATCGATAAGTCAAGCGAATATGCTGCGTCGCCGCAAAACGAACGCCTAGGGAGCGGGGGCGAGTCCGTGTTCGAGGATGTCGATGACCTGATCGGCGAATTCCCGATAGCCCAGCCGGCCGCCTGGCTTGAGCCATGTGAACGTCCAGTTGATCATCCCGAACACCATCATCGTGAGCGCCGTCTGGCTTTCTTTGGTGACGCGATCCGGGTAGGCGCGCGCGAGTTGCCGCGCGAATGCGGCGACGATGTCGCGCTGCCGGTTGAGGATCACTTCGCGCTGCGTGTCGACCAGGTATTTCACGTCGTTCAGCAGCGCCACGTGCCGGCTATGCGATGTCTCGTACTCCGTCAGAAACGCGCGGACGAGTTCCGCGAAGGTCTCGCGCTCGGTCAGCCCCCGCCGTTGGCTCGAGCCCTCGACCTCCGCGATGATCAGCATCAGCCGCTTGGTGTAGCGATCGAGCAGATCGAACAGGATCGCTTCCTTGCTTTCGTAGTAATGATAGAGACGTGCTTTCGACGTGCCGCTCGCGGCGGCGAGTTCAGCCATCGACGTGCTCGGATAGCTCGTTTGCGCGAAGGCAACGGCGGCGAGCTCGAGGATTTGCTCGCGTTGGGTATCGTGATCGGGTGCTCGGGTACGGGCCATGGTCTTGTCGTCGTTTCGGCCGGCCAAGGCGTAAGCGAACGTTGGAATCGTCGTGATCGTCGCTTTACCGTTCGTGTGCCGTGCACGACGGGCGGGCCGTCGCGGAGCACGCCGCTTGGGGCCGCTGCGGCGCTAGTTTAAGCGAAACGCGGCGGCCCTTCGATTTCAGCGTTCGTCGTAGCTGACGACGACGCGCTCGCTGACAGGATGGCACTGGCACGTCAGCACGAAGCCGTCGCGGATCTCTTGCTCTTCGAGCGTGTAGTTCTTGTCCATCTTCACTTCGCCTTCGAGCACCTTTGCCCTGCACGTGCAGCACACGCCGCCCTTGCAGGCGTAGGGCAGTGCGAGGCCAGCATGCAAACCGACGTCGAGCAGGCTCGCGCCTTCGTACGGCAGCCGCAATTTACGCCGATTGCCGTCGATGACGATCTCGAGATCGGCGGCCGGCGTGTCCTCGGCGATCTCGACGACGGGTGCGCCCGCTTGCGGCAGCGGCGTGCCGAAACGCTCGACATGCACGTTCGAATCGGGCACGCCGGCTGCCTTGAGCGCCGCTTCGGCTGCATCCATCATGGGCCCTGGGCCGCAGATGAACGCCTCGTCGATTGCGGCGGCCGGGATCAGCGTGTCGAGGAACGCGACACACTTCGCTTCGTCGAGCACGCCGTTGAACAGATCGACATCCTGCATGTCGTCGGACAGCACGTGATAGAGGATGAAGCGGTCCATGTAGCGGTTTTTCAAATCCTCGAGCTCCTCCGCAAACATGATCGCGTCGACACTGCGATTGCCGTAGATCAACGTGAATGTGCTGCGCGGCTCGACGTCGAGCGTCGTTTTGATGATGGCAAGCACCGGCGTGATCCCCGAGCCACCGGCGAAAGCGACATACTGCTGGCGCTGCTCCGCGTTCAAGTGGGTGAAGAATCGGCCGTCGGGCGTCATGACTTCGATCGAATGGCCCGCCTCGAGCGTATCGAACGCGAAGTTCGAGAAGCGCCCCCCGCGCACGCGTTTGATGCCGATCCGCAATTCGCCGTCGCGATCGTAGTCGGTCACGCCCACGCAGATCGAATACGATCGCCGCGTTTCCTCGCCGGCGACATGCGCCTTCAGCGTCACGAACTGCCCCTGCGTGAAGCGATACTGCTCGCGCAACTCGGGCGGGACTTCGAACGAGACGGAAACCGAATCGGCGGTCTCGGGCCGCACCTCGCGGATGCGCAGCGAATGAAATTGCGGGGTCGCCATAGTGTTCAGTAGGGTTTGAAGTAGTCGAAGGGTTCGCGGCAGTCGACGCAGCGATAAAGCGCCTTGCACGACGTCGAGCCGAACTGCGCCAAGCGTTCCGTGTGGGCGGAGCCGCAGCGCGGACAGCCCGGAGCCGCGGTGGCGCGCGGCGCGAAACGGATCACTCGCTCTTCAGCTTGCGGACTCGCGCATCGACCGCCGGGCGGTGCGATGCCGTAAGCGCGCAGTTTCTCCCGCGCTTCGTCGGTGATCCAGTCGGTCGTCCATGCCGGTGCCAGCACGGTCTTGATCCGATGCGGCGTCAATCCTGCCTGCCCCAGCGCAAGTCCGATGTCCTCGGCGATATGCGCCATCGCCGGGCAACCCGAGTAGGTCGGCGTGATCACGATTTCCAGCGCGCCGTCCTCGGCTCGCTCGACGCCGCGTAAGATGCCGAGCTCTCTGATCGACACGACCGGAATTTCCGGATCGGGCACCGACTCGAGCACGGACCACGCGCGTGCGAGCGCATCGTCGTCGCTCGATGCCGCGGGTTCGCGGGCATCGGCATGCCGGGAAAAATCAGGAGTAGGTAACATCATGCGGACCTGATGCTAGGGACGAATGGGCGGTTCGATTACCGTGTCTCACCACGTCGCGCCCGGGTGCTGGCGCGCGAGGCTTTGCATTTGCGCGAGCAGAAAGCCCATATGCTCTGAGTGCTCGCCGCGCTTGCCCGTGGTGACGTGCTGAACCGGGGCGGACAGCGTCAGCGTCGCCTCTTCCAGCGTGTCTTGCACGTCGCGCTGCCAGCCCGATTCGAAATCGCCCGTGCGTACGCCGATGCCCGACCTAGCGACTGCGTCTTCGATCGAATCCTCGGCGAAGCATTCGCGCGTGTACGGCATTAGATAGTCGAGCGCCGCCTGCGCACGCCGATGCGACTCGTCGGTGCCGTCGCCGAAGGCGACAAACCATTCGCGCGCGTGCTGCAACTGATAACGGGTTTCCTTGATCGCCTTCGATGCGATCGCTGCGAGCTGTGCATCCTTCGAGCCTTCGAGCGCCTTCCAGACATACGCCATCAACGCCGTGTAGAGGTAGTTGCGCACGATCGTGACGGCGTAATCGCGACGGCTGCTCGCGGTGCCGCTCAACGGGCCGTAATGCGGCAACTCGAGCAGCGTGTAGTTTGCGAACTCGCGCTCGGTGCGGAAGTACGCGTAATCGTCTTCCGCTTTCTTCGCTCCGGTCAGCATTTGTTCTAGCGCCGCCGCGTGCGAGTACAGCATACGGGCTTGGCCGATGAGGTCGAGGCTCATGTTGGCGAGCGCGATGTCCTCTTCGAGCGCCGGCCCGTGGCCGCACCACTCTGCGTTGCGCTGGCCGAGGATCAGCGCGTTATCCGCCAGCCGCAGCACGTAGGAAAGATGTTCAGGCGTAGTCGTCATGACGGCTTGCTTACATGTGGTTGACTGCGTCGGGCAGCGTATAGAACGTCGGATGACGATAGATCTTGTCGCCGGCCGGCTCGAATAGGTCGGCCTTGTCGCGCGGATCCGATGCCGTGATCGCAGCTGCCGGCACGACCCAAATGCTCACGCCTTCCTGGCGCCGCGTGTAGACGTCGCGCGCCATGCGCAGCGCCATCGACGCGTCCGCGGCATGCAAGCTGCCGCAGTGCTTGTGATCGAGGCCCTGCTTGCTGCGCACGAACACTTCCCAAATCGGCCATTCTTTATCCATGAAATCTCTCCTACTGAAGAAACTGAGTAGCGCTCAGCGACTGCATTCGTCGATCGGGTGTCAAGCCGCTTCCTGCCGTGCCCGGCGGCGGACTTTCTCGGCATGGGCGAGCGCGGCCTCTCGCACCCAGGCGCCTTCCTCGTGCGCGGTCACACGCGTGGCGAGGCGCTCCTTGTTGCACGGGCCGTCGCCGTTGACGACGCGCCAGAATTCTTCCCAGTCGATTGCGCCGTAGTCGTAATGACCGCGCGCATCGTTCCATTTGAGATCGGGATCGGGCAGCGTGACGCCCAGCACTTTCGCTTGCTCAACGGTGGCGTCGACGAATTTTTGCCGCAGATCGTCGTTGGAGATGCGCTTGATGCCCCACTTCGCCGATTGGCTGCTGTGAACGGAGTCTTTGTCGCTGGGCCCGAACATCATCAGCACTGGCCACCACCAGCGCTCGACCGCTTGCTGCACGAGCTCGCGCTGTGCGGGCGTGCCCTTCATCATCGAGAGCAGAGTATCGAACCCTTGACGTTGATGGAACGACTCTTCCTTGCAGACACGGATCATCGCGCGCGCATAGGGGCCGTACGAGCAGCGGCATAGCGGAATCTGATTCATGATCGCGGCACCGTCGACGAGCCAGCCGATCACGCCCACATCCGCCCAAGTCGGCGTCGGGTAATTGAAGATGCTCGAGTATTTGGCGCGGCCGCTGTGCAAGGCATCGACGAGATCGTCGCGCGAGACGCCGAGCGTTTCGCATGCACTGTAGAGGTAGAGCCCATGGCCGGCTTCGTCTTGCACTTTGGCAAGCAAGATCGCCTTGCGCTTGAGGCTGGGTGCGCGCGAAATCCAATTGCCCTCCGGCAGCATGCCGACAATCTCGGAATGGGCGTGCTGCGAGATCTGCCGCACGAGGGTCTTGCGATAGGCGTCGGGCATCCAGTCTTGCGGCTCGATCTTGCCGTCGGCGGCGAGCACCGCATCGAAGCGGGTCTGCTCGGGCTTCATCGTATCGGCATCGACGGCATCGACGGCATCGACGGCCGCGACGTTGCCCGGAATATCGAGGGATTGTGTGTACATGGGAACGATCTCGTCGAGAGGGGTACGTTGTCGCGAGTATAAATCAACCGACCGGTCGGTTAATGAATATTTTTTTAGGGAGCGATGCGAAAAAAAGCGGGTGGTCGGCGCAAGCGGGGAACTTAAGAGGCAGCTAGCGGCTTCGCTGCCGGCTGCTAGACTGGAGAGATCGTCTTTTATCCGATATGCCGGATACGATCATGACCACTGTCTACTTCGTGAAGAGCGGCGAGCAGTACCTTTGCCCGGGCGAGGATGGCGACATTGGCTTGACGCCGTCGCTCGAGGAAGCCGAGCGCTTCCTTTCTTATGAGGATGCGGAGCGTGCCGCGCACGAGAACGCCGAACCCGGCTATCAGATCATCACCCAGCATCGGCAATGAGCCGAGATGGGCATGGCGCTGCCGCCGCCGTTAGCGTTAGCGCGTCATGCCCCAGGATACGAGCACGCCGTGGATGCTGCGTGCGTATTGATCGCGCAGCGTGGGCGTTTCCGAGTGGTACGCGCCGATCGCGTGCCACGTGTTGCCGTAGCGGATCATCTTCTGCTTGAGCATCCATGCGGCGACGTACGTATTGACGCACGCGTCTTTAAGCGCGCTGGGCGGCACGCCATAGCGGCGCAGTTCCGCGAAGTGGACGGAATTGATCTGCGCCTGACCGACATCGATGCTGCCGTCCGCGTTGCGATGGACGGCGTCGGGGTTGCCTTTCGATTCATACCAGGCGATGGCGCGCAGGACGAGCGGGTTGACCCCTTGGTAAGCACCCGCGCGCGCGAAGCAATCCTCGTCCGCATGGGCCGGGGCCGCCCCCAACATCAATGAGGCCGCGACGAGCGCCACCGCGTGGAGCCACGAGCCGGGTGGCCGGAAGCCGAGGCGAGGGAGGATCGTCATGGGAGCGACTCCTACGAATGGGCGGGTAACGCGCCGTTTCATCGCGCTTGGGCGACCGACATCACATTGCCGGTCACGTGCGCGTCGCGCGGTGCGCTGCGCAGGGCGTCGTCGAGCTTGCGGTCGACGTCCGCTAGATAGGCTTGCGATTCGTCGCTGACCACGACCCGGACGGAGCTCGTTTCGACAACCTTGCGCGGGGCGCCTTTGCGCGCCTTCTTGCCGCCGCGATGGCCGGCCGGGATCGGCGCGGCCTCGTCCAATTGTTCGGCGGAAGGCGGCGGCAGCGAAGCCAGTGACGGTAGCGGAGGAAAGAGCTCGTTCGGGCCGGCCGCTTCGGCGGATGGCCTCACCGATAGCGGGGAGGCGCTGTCGGGTGGGCTCGTCTGGGCGTAAGCCGGCAGAGCGGAGACAAAAGCGAACAGGCCGGCGAGCGCGAGGGCGGAACGGGAAATGAAGCGGGAAATCATGGTCGTCTCCGGGTCATTCCGTTGGCTTGACTTGCACGCTGTACGGTTGGCAACTGCCGGCCGTGACGTTCTCGAGCCGCACTTGAGCGGCGCGCGAAGGCGCGATGCCGCGCTTGACCGACTGGTTCAGATAGGGGAAGTCCTGTGTCAGTGCGGCGATGACGATCGTCGTCGGCTGCGGCTGTTTCGACGCGACGGCGCCCACTTTCGCAAGCACCGCTGTCAGATGCGGATCGCGCGCGCCCAGTGCGTCGGCTGGAATCGCGATATCGACAATCTTGGCCGGCGCTTGAACGGTGGGGGGCGACGGCGAAGGGTCGCTCGATCGCATGGCCTGCAACTGCGCACAACCGGATAGGACCGCGACGATAAGAAGGCCGAAGAGCGCTTTCATCCTGATCTCCCACATGAGACTTGTGTTATCGGCAATGCGGGCCCGATGATTAAAGCTGACGAAAGGCGATCGGCCGAAAATGGGACAGGCGGCACCCGGGCAGGCCCGTCAGCCGGCGCTCGCCTGGACACGCGCTAGGCGCAAGTCGATAGTCGTCCAACGCCGATCAGTGATTAAGCACTCCGTTCATTATATCGCGCGCTCTAACTGGGGACGCATCGGTCTGGCGTGCAATGGCGGCGCTCGTGTGGTTGGTTCCGCGCCTCTGAGTCGAGCGCACGCCGAATGCGCTTATGCAGCGCCGCATCGTGAGGCACAATCGAGCGTTTTCAGCATTGCGATTGGGTGCCGATGCTTACCTATTCCTTTCGGACTTCGCGCCTCATAAGCGCATCGATATCGACCCTGCTCGCCGCGGCATGCTTTGCCGCGCCTGCCTATGCGGCTGCCCCCGCGGCTGCCCCCGCGTCGGCCCCAAGCGGTTGGGTGACTGCGTGGGCGAGCGCTATGCAGGCGATTCCCGATGTTTCCAGTCCGCCTCCCTTATACCGCACGCCCGATGTAGCGGGCCGCACCGTCAGGCAGATCGTCTATCCGACCGTGTCCGGGCGCGGCGTTCGCATCCGCATCAGCAATATGTATGGGCGCGCACCGGTAATGCTCACTGACGTCTCGCTCGCACAATCGGCGGGCGGCGCGGCGACGCGGGCCGGCACTGCCGTGCGCGCGACATTCGGCGGGCGGCCGGACGTCACGCTGGAACCGGGCGTCGAAATCGACAGCGATCCCATTCAGACAACAGTGACGGCAGGTGAGCCGTATGCAATTAGCCTCGCTGCCGGGCCGCGTCAAACAGTGACGGCTTGGCATCGCGTCGCCAATCAAATGAACTATGTCTCGACCGCGGGCGATCATTGGGCTGATACGGCGCCGAACGCGTACGCGCGCAAATTCACCGAGTCGGTATGGGTGAGCGGACTCGACGTGCATGCGCCCGATGCGGTCGCCGTCGCGGCGATCGGCGATTCGATCACGGACGGGCTGCGGTCGAGCTTGAATCGGAATCGCCGCTGGCCCGACGCGTTGGCGGGCAGGCTAGCGCAAGCCGGCCGCACACCGACGGCGGTCCTCAATCTAGGAATCAGCGGCAATCGCCTGCTCAGCGATTCGCCGTGCTACGGCGAGGCGCTGGACCGGCGTTTCGAGCGGGATGCGCTGAGCCACGCTGGGGTGCGGGCGGTGATTGTTCTGATCGGCATCAACGACATCAATTTCGCGTCGATGCCGCTGCGTGCCGGCCTCGACTGCGACTTCCCGCATACGGTCGTGACGGCGCGCGACATCACACGTGGCTACCTGCGTTTGATTGATCGCGCGCATCGAAGCGGTGTGCGCATTTTCGGTGCGACGCTGACGCCTGCATCGCTGCCGCCGGCGCGCGAGGCCGTGCGCACGGCGGTGAACGATTGGATTCGAGCCAGCCACGCGTTCGACGGCGTGGTCGACTTCGATGCCGCGTTGCGCGACTCGGTACATCCCGACCGTCTACAACCGCGTTTTGACAGCGGCGACCATATTCACCCGAACGACGACGGCTATGCGGCCATGGCCGCAGCGGTGCCGCTGGAGGCGGTGACGGCGGCGCTTCGTCGCTAGAAAAAAAAGATGCGTCATACCCTTGTCACGAGCGGGTGGTTGACCTACTATTCGCTTCCTCCTTTGGGAGGGAGTAACGAGGCGGTGCCGGCGGCAATCAGTTTTAAGCGGTGAGCTAAAAAACAGTTGACGAGAAGTGAAAGGCTCTGCATAATCTCGTT